>CAVWHH010000016.1:0-22324 GCA_963754785.1 uncultured delta proteobacterium
ACGTGCTCCCGGTATCGATAACGTAGTGGACTTCAAGGGAGATTTCTGTTTTCAGTCAGTTTTTTTCTGGTGACTACAGGAACCTCCCGGTGAGGAAGGGCGAGGGGCATGCTCACCTTGAGGGCTTTCAATAATTGTCGTGAAGTTTCCCGTGGCCGGGGGATCTTGAGGCACGGTGGATGGTTCTTCACGGTCATCTCTATCGAGCAGAGCGTCGACAAGTGCCTCAAGCCTTCTTCGACTGTGACATTGAGCGGGGGCAGGACCTATTGAAGCACCCGGACAATCATGTAGGCAAGCATCACCACCAGGACGTGTCCCCGGGTGCTCTTCTCTCTCTGGACATACACGGGCCTCACTTCGAGAAAGTCGGTCTTGCACGAGCGAAATGCCTGCTCAACCGTTGGAGGTCTCTATCCCGGTCGTGGATGACCTGTGTGTCCGCTGCCTCCCGGGGAAGGTCTGTCTTGATGACGTAGCAGCCATCAAGGAGGGAGGCTTGTTTGAGCGCCTCTTCATCGATCGTAAGGTACAGCGTCCGTTCCGATACGCTCAGGTGTAACCATGGGGTAGGCTTGAGCTTGCTCATCTTCTTTTCCACATCCCTCAAGGCTGTCTCTACCCTGGCTTTGGCATGTTCCCCCAGATAGTCGTTCTTCTCTCGCACCAGGGTTTCAATGCTCGCAAGCTTCGCCATCCGGTTTGTCCTGATCTCCTCAGCACGAACGGGGTTACGCCTCAGGATATAGCGGATGCCCTTATGTGCCACTTCAGCGATATCCCGATCAAAGAGGCCAAGCTGGATCACTCCCCTTGCAAGGAGTGTCCTGATCTGAGGCTTGGTGATGGCGGTGATGTAGTGAAACCCTTGCGGGGCAGGTTTTCTATCTGTGGCATCTTGATCATGCCCCGGTCCCCCGCGAGCGTGCACCCGATGACAGCCGAAGCGCTGGGCGGCTTTGGCCACCTGGGAGTCAAAGGTCTCGGTGTCGCGCGTGTTGCCGGCAAAGACCTCGGTTAAGACCGGTTCGCCGTGCGTATCGCAGAGCAGGCCGATCACGATCTGCTTCTTGCCCCGCTTGCCGTCCCGATTGTAGCCGTAGGCGCCGAAGAAGTTCTTCTCTCCTTCCAAATAGCTACTCGTGACGTCATAGAGAAAAGGGCCTCTCGGGGCATCCGTGTGCCGGGCAGAAAAGAGCGTCTTCTCTATACGCGCCTGGTGGTCGGTAAGCCACCTGAGGTTCTCATAGAGATCGTTTTCGTCAAAGCCCCGTGTGAGGGCGAGCACGTCACCTATGGCATGGATTTTCGCGAGACGCACGGCTGAAAGACGGGAACCCTGGTCAAGGACCCGGGCGATCACCTGCCAGAGGGCCAGCTTTCCGGTAAACTCGTTGCCCAAGGCCCGTTCAATCCCGGTCCTCTTGGCAAGCTGGTAGACGGCCCAGGCGGCCCCTATCGCAAGACCTTCTTTAAGGTCAACGCTCTCTTTCAGGGATCCCACTTCCGAGAGGTTATCCTTGTGCGAAAGGGCCAGCTTGATGGCGGCGATCTCTTCGGGCTTGCACGAAGAAAGGTTCGCGATGGTCCGCTTCCTTACCTTTTTACCCACCCGGTAGGATTCTCTCAGCAGCACGGAGTGGTAAATCTTTTTCCCCTGCTTTGATCTGTTCTCCACGATATGCATACCTACATATATACCGCATAATAACCTACTTGTAAAATAAAAATACCCCATATTATGGTTATTATTAGTGACTACATTATCTGCACAAAAATAACCTAAAACAAATCAATTCAGATTGTTACGGATATAGCCGAGGTAAGATGTGTTATAAGGGTTGGGTTGGATGTCGTAATTACAATGGGGAATAACCGCCTACAAAACAAAATCCCAAACGCCTAAGAGAGGTAAAAAAGACTTGACTTGAATAAATAAGGAAGGAAGCAACAGAATTTACTGCAACAAATCCGCTACCCAGTCTTGTCGAAAATACCGTCAAGGAAGACATTCTGAACAGGCTGGTTGAGCCAGCTTATCTTCCATGAAGTGACGGTCTTCGTTTTGTTATCAAAACTGTAGTCCACGCGAGCGGAACCCCTCATGCCTGGGCTGACTCCCGAGAGAACCACCCCATGGTCATCGTCCATTTCAGTCAGTATGATAACGGTGGAAATATTCTCTGCTAACGCCTTCTCCCTTATCCTTCCAATGAGCGCTTCCTTCCAATAACCGTCCCTGAGTGGGAGAGATACTGTTTTTATCGTACCGTCTGGATGCACGAAAAACGCCATCGGCTTTGATCTCTCCCTCAGAAGCCAGTTTACTTCGCAACCTGTCGGCTGCTTTCTCGATGGTGGTCTTTAACGCATCGGTCAGAATGGAAGGGGTCTTGGTTTCATGATAGACGCCGGCAGAGATGGGGGGAGGGGCAGAAGAATCAGGTGCGGGAACTGAGGGTTGAGGGCTTGGCTGAGAAACAGCCACTGTGTTACTCTTTCCTTTTTTATTCCTTCTCCAAGGCATCTCTCCTTCAATATATGCATAGTCTACTGTTGTGTCCAACATAATATTGATATAAAATTTCGATTCCCATGGGGAAAATCTCATACCGTGCCCAGGTGCTTTAACGGTATGGCCCAGCAAAGACCCAGGGCAGGTCGGAAAAACCGATTGTGAGGCATTCTATGGTGTGTGTTTTTCGTTGACACGCTCTTTAAGGGTGATTATCCTCATAGGCAGAGATACGAAGACCGATAAGAGGAGAGAAGGCATGGCCATGAACGTGGAGATCAAAGGAAACAAGCTCATCATTGAAATCGATTTGGAGAGCCAAAACCGTCTTCATCGGGTAAATCCCTGGTTGTAGCGAGCACCCGGGGGAACGTAGTTACCTCTGCCCACGTCGACGGTAAGCCGGTGACCATCGGGTTAAACGCCTATATTAAAACAAAACCGTGACAAACACCTGGCTTTATTGTATGAGCACTTCTGAGAATTCGCGAGTTGGATTGCCGTCAAACAAGGGCGCTACCCGCTTACCCGCCTCACCATGCTCAGGGCTCTGTACATAGCCATGAAGGTTTCATGGCTCTCGTGCTCCACAATGGCCACATAGTTACCTTCTTTTAAAGGTTTTAGAAGCCGTCGGTTTTTAAGTCAAAACCACCAAAACACGCAAAATGGCCATTATCAAGGATTTCCGAAAGATACCTTTATTTTTATCTTTGGATTATGTTGGATTATGTGAGGATATCACGGGCACATTGGGCACATTTACGGGCACAATACCACTTAGGAAGTACAATTAAGATGTTAGTAGAAATCCATAAACCGTTGACTATCAACAATATGCCTCTGCCTGACTATCTGAAACCCGTTCTTGTCATGGGATACCATACGGGTATGAGGAAAGAAGAAATCTTGTCTTTGACCTGGAAACAGGTAAACATCTTTGACAGGAAAATCACGCTCGATGCAGGCACCACAAAGAACGATGAACAGAGGATTATCTATCTCACAGGGGAACTTTATGAAACGATACTTGAAGCAGAAAGAAACTCCGGGATATCAGAATACCCTGAATGTACCTATGTGTTTTTCTTCAGGGGTCACAGGATCAAGGATTTTCGAGAATCATGGGATAATGCTTTTAGGACGGCGGGATTAGAAAGAAAGCTATTCCACGATCTCAGAAGGACGGCAGTAAGAAACATGGTTAATGCAGGCATACCAGAAAAGACAGCGATGAGGATTTCAGGCCATAAGACAAGAACAGTTTTTGACCGTTACAACATTGTCAACGAGGATAATTTGAAAGATGCGAGTGAGAAGCTCGCCATGCAGTTTGAACAGCACAAAGAAGTAATTGCTCAGGCGCAAAACGGGCTTAATTCAGGCATAATCTCTATTTCTTCTCATAGGGGATAGATTGTGATAGATTGTAAGTACTTAGAATAAATAGTAATGCGAGAGAGGGGATTTGAACCCCTACGGTTTAAGCCGCTGGATCCTAAGTCCAGTGCGTCTGCCAGTTCCGCCACTCTCGCATGCTTAATATTAAAGGATTCTCCCATCCGCTGTCAAAACTTTCTCATCAAATGTTGCAGAATTGTAGCAGACGTCGAGAACTTCTTGCTTGACATGTACGGCTTGTCGCCGTATAATGTCATGAGGAGGTGCACAATGCGCTCAAGCACTACATCAACCGCGCGCCTCGAAGCGCGTATTAGCAAAGAACTACACGCTACTCTCAAACGCGCTGCTGAGATACAAAACCGCACTATGACCGACTTCATCATCTCTGCCGTTCAGGAAGCGGCCCAAAACGCCATCAAGCAAACGGAAGCTCTCAGGCTGTCACTGGCCGACCAGGAACACTTCGTCAAGGCGCTACTGTCACCACCCAAAGCCACGCCTGCTTTAAAGCGCGCTTTTGCCCGTCATCGCAAACTGGTGAGCGCTGAATGAGCCACAGGCTGTTCCGAGTGGTCCCAATCGACCAAGCTCATGATCGAAGCATGTTTAATAGCGGCTCCGAATCGCTTGATTCCTACTTCAGGGAACGAGTCACACAGGATATCCGGCGTAGGGTTACGGCCTGTTTTGTTGCACTTTCGAGCGATGGCCGTATTGCGGGTTATTATACGTTAGCTTCGGCAAGCATGTTTCTCGGCGACCTGCCGCCAAAACTCATCAAAAAACTGCCACGCTACCCTTCCATTCCTGCGGTGCGCATGGAGCGTCTTGCCGTCGATAAAGCATTCAAGGGTCGGGGGCTCGGCGGCGTGTTGCTGGCCGATTCGCTCACCCGTGTGATTCGCTCCGAGATTGCAGCCTATGCACTGATTGTGGATGCAAAGGACAATACAGCTGCTAACTTTTATCGACACCATGGCTTTCTTGAGATAGCCAGTGACCCCTTGACTTTGTTTCTGCCATTGGCTACGGTGCACCCCCTAATATGAAGCATGGGCCAATGTTTGACTGACGTAAACCGTGGAAAACAGGTGTGGAATTTTATTGAGACTCAGATAACTTTCGCCCATCCAGTAACAGGCGTTCGAGATGAGAGGCGCCCCGCTGTATGACTCGATAAATGAGGAAAACCGCTTGATAGCCTCCTCATACTCTCCTTTCTGAAAGGCCTCGAAGGCGTCCTTATATGTGTCTTCATATTTTGCAGTTGTCTGCTGATCGGACGTATCGGGCGGTGTTTGCTGAGTGGGTATCGTGTTGTTCTGCTTTTTGAGCTGGGCAACATCGATCATGTTCTTTGTTTCCGCCCAATACGTCCCCAGCTGATGCTCCAGTTCATCGATTTTACCCATGAGGTCCTTGATTTTTTCATCCCTGTTTTCCATGGCAGAATATGCGTCGACGACCTGTTTGCTTAAGGTCTCGTTTTCCTTTGCCATATTGGCCAACTTCGCATCCACTTCCTGTCGAAACTCCTGGAGTTCCCTCTGGTTAGATACAACGGAGTTCTGCAGTTGTGCTGTTTCTTCCGTTGTGGCGCAACCTGTAAGCAGTGCAGCAAGCACCACGAAGAAAGTGAGGAGGTGAAAAGGTGAACGGATGAGCCTTCCGCTCTTTTGATTTCGTAATCTTCATAACATTACTCTTTCTGGTCAATTTTGAAATGGGCACGTCTGTTCCTGGCCCATGCTTCCTCGGTGTGGCCCGGATCAAGGGGCACTTCTTTTCCGAAGGATACGACTCTAACCCGGCCAGCTTCAACGCCCACTTTGGCTAGATAGTTCTTCACTGCTTCAGCCCGCTTCTGCCCCAAGGCGAGGTTATACTCCACGGTACCCCTCTCGTCGCAGTGGCCTTCCACAATGATTTTTGTGGTCCCTTCCCGTTTCATCCACATCCCGACACGTTCGATCTTCGGCAGTTCCGATTGTCTGATGGCGTAGCTATCATAATCGAAGCCGATATCCTGCAGGATGGCTTCCTGAACCCGGTCTGCCCGATTTGCCCGATCATCTTTCGCTCCTGCCAGGTCTTCCTCACTGATGCCTTCTTTCTTCCCTTTTGCTGTCATATCTTCTTCTGCGGAGGGTCTCTGTACAATGGAAGAGGTTACAGGTTGTTGTGTTGGCTGAACCACCCTTGGAGCACAACCGGCCAACACAAAGATACTGACAATAATGAGAATAAAAACATGTTTCATGATGATCCTCCCATTTATTGATTATTTTTCTTCCGTCCTGTCACGGTGTGAAAGGCGTCCTTTTTAGATTGATGAGATCCTTCGCGCGCACTGAAGTCAGTCTTGTTTCAGTCTCATCGAGACCGACTTACAGAGGCTGTGCACTATCGATACAACGCCTGTTTGATAAAAATCTGTCATGATATGCCTCCCAAAGATAACCAAATCAGACGAGCGGGAGGACTCTTAAGCCTTCCGCTTCTGCTGCCGTGCAGAGGTCCAAGTCTGTAGACGAGAAAAAAAGGGTCTTGCCTGAATGATCGTTGTTCGTCCCTTCAACGCCCTGTAACTGAAGGTACTCATGAAGAATGAGTTTTGCCGAGGAGAGATGGAGTGCACCAAAGCGGGTAAGGCTATACTTCCCTATAAGGTTTCCGGCTTCAAGATCGTCAAAATCAACCCTGGCAATCCTCGGCCAATCCTCAGCCAATCCCTTCAGCGCCCTGTCATAATCTTCTCTTACCAAATCGCCCTTTCGAAACCGTATATCCAAGGCCGACATAACTTCAGTGTACGCGACACGGCAGGTGGCAACTATTTCAGATACCGCTACCCAATCAGCAACGACATCAGAGAAGGGTTCCTCAATATACAGTTTTACGAGACTGCTTGAACCGAGATAGAGAATCATTCTCGCTCCTTAAGAACGGTTGAAGATAAAGCGCCCCCTTGCAGGGTAACCTTTGGAGACAAGCCTTCCGGTTTGCCAAAAGCCCATTGTGCCTTACCCAGTTTCACAAGCTGTTGCATGGTCCGGTACGCACTGGAAAGGGGCGCAACAACCGCCACCTCTTCGGCGGGATCCTTGGTGAGGGTTCTCTTGCTTCCCGTAAGCCTGTTCACGTATCCGATGAGTTTTGCCTTCAGTTCCTTAACGCCCACACATATCATTTTGACCCCTGTAAAATCATAGTGTCCTCTCGAAACACTCCTCCATTTGGCCTATTGAGGTTTTGCAGATCGGGGCTTTCTTATCCGCTCTATCTCTTCATGGTAAGTCCCGGTAATATCTTTTCTGCTTACGATAGCGATGACCTTTCTCGGTTCTTCCTTGCCGACTACCGGCAACTCTCTCAGATCGGCATTTGCCATAAGTTTTAATGCGCTGTTCAGGGAATCATCCATGGTCACCGTCGTGACGCTCGGCAAGGCAATATCCTTGGCCACCAAAAGACCGTGTAATTCTCTATCTGCCATGGCCTGGCGGAGATCGGTCATGGAGAGAATACCCGTCAGGTTTCCCGCGTGGTCCACGACGGGAAAATCCTGCTGGCTTGAATTCATCATGAGCTGCATTATATCCTCAAAACGCATGCGCTCCGGTATGGTCTCCACGGTTCTTCCCTTTGCCAGGGCGTCTTTCACGGTCAGACGGTCCATGATATCCACGGCGTAATCTCCGATGTGAGCGGGGGAATCGATGCGTGTGGCCACCTGTTTATCGTAAAGAGAGGTACGTCCCAACAACAGGTAAGCCAGGGATGAGACGATCATCATCGGGACAATAAGGCTGTAACCACCGGTCATTTCAGCAACCATGATGAGTGCCGCGATCGGCACCTTGGCCACTCCGGCAAAGAAGCCTCCCATGCCGACGAGGACGAAAGCTGCTGGCTCAGTCACAATGTGCGGAAACAGCTTCCCGCATATGTCTCCATAGACACCGCCCAGCATGGAGCCTATGAAGAGGGACGGTGCAAATACACCCCCGCTGCCGCCCGAACTAATCGTGCATGAGGTGGCGACTATCTTCGCAAAAATGAGCCATGCCATGAGCCCCAGAGCGAGTCGCCCATCAATGGCGGCCTGTATCCAGTTGTAACCGCCACCCAACACCTGAGGAAGAAAAAAAGCGAGGATACCCAGCATGAGCCCGCCCACTGCCGGTTTCAGGGATCTCGGGATAGAAAGCCTTTTGAAGAAATGATCTCTCATGCCATAAAAACACCGGACGTACAGATGGCCCACAACAGCGCAGAAAAGACCGAAGACGCCGTAAAAAGGCAGTTGCAAGGGGGTTGCCAGCGTAAGGGAGGGGATGTGAAAAACCGTCCCTGTTCCATCATAAAATGTGAAAACCATAAAGGCCACGATCGAGGAAAGGATGCACGGAATGATCGCTTCGAATTCGAAGTCCTCCTTACTGTAGAGGACTTCGGTGGCGAAGAGCGCCGCTCCCAGGGGGGCCTTGAATATGGCGCCTATCCCCCCTGCGGCTCCGGCCAGCAACATAATGCGTCGTTCGCTATCGTTCAGTTTCAAGAAGGACGCCAGAAAGGAAGCAAATCCCGACCCGATCTGGGCAATGGGCCCTTCCCTTCCTGCAGACCCACCCGAGCCTATGGTGATCGCCGACGCTAACGTCTTGATTATGGGCACCCGTCTTCGCACAATACCTTTTTTTCTGTGAAAGCTGTCGATCATGGCGTCGGTGCCGTGTCCCTCTGCCTCGGGTGCAAAATGAAAGACAAGAAGCCCGGATATGAGTCCGCCCAAGGCCGGAATCCACAGCATCATCCATCGCCCGACAGGAACATCGAAAATGGTGCGGCCAGGATTACGGCCAGGCGAGAGGTAGAGGATCACGTCTTCGGTAAAGAACCGCGTCCCCACTCGCAGCAGGAAATTAAAGACGATAGCGCCAAGGCCTGATACCGTACCAACCACAATGCCAAGAAGCGTACCGCGCCAGATACGCCTTAGGCGGCGCGGAGTGAAGGACCCAGGGATTTTTGCAAAAATCTTTGACATCATGGTACAGACACAGTTCCGTTACTTGCGTGGTTGTCGGGGCTTTTCATTGATGCTGATACTCTTCCCTTTAAATCCGGACACTGATTCTCAGGCCGAACCAATTATTGGTATGCAGGTTTCATGTGAACCGGTTCCTTCAGATCAAGACTGGCGACGATCTCTCTGGTCGATAGAAGGTTCTTCAAGGTTGTTTTACCTCCAAAGATATTAGTGAGATCGTCTTTGGACAGAGACACCGTTACATATTCGATGAAACCCCCGTTTTCATGGCACTGCAAGTAGTCCCGGACAGGCCAGTACACACCCAAAGAGAGACCTTCGGCTCCGCTCAATTGAATATCGCTTACCTTCACGTACGTGAGGTATTTCTCCAGGTATTCTTTCAGAACCGTGGAAACCCGCTGATCGGCCTTGGTGGTGATCATGTCGAAGACTATTTCTTGAGGCCTCATATTGACCATGAGGTAGGTATGTGTGCCGCCGGCACTATCTTGAACCGTTACGAAGCCAAGCCCCTCAGGGTAGACGTGTATGTGAGACGATGTCAATCTGGTGTATACTTCATGAAGCAAGGGCCGGTTTCTCTCGTACATGGTTCTCAATTGAACATCGTCGTACGAATCCTTTATGCCCTCTGACTCTGTTTTTGCAACATATACCGGCCCTGCGGCACACGACACAAGCAACAAGGCAAACACGATGACGATAAGGTTTTTCAACTCCGTCCTCCTCAACGTTCTTTTCTGAAACAGGCAAATTGCGCTACCAGCCCACTCCGTAGGGCCAAAAACCACGCCCGGGGATGTGTGGAAGGGTACATCTTCCCCGGGCGCTCCCGGCGGGCAGATACCGGCACCAGCGCATACTACCATGCCCACATATGTTCTTCAAGACAGGAGCTATTTCTTGACGGACTCATCGTTCAACAACCGTGGTCCCTTCAGTGCTTCTGCCTTGTTTTCCTGTTGAGGTGTGGCCGGGGTTGCTATGACGATTTTGGCGGTCTTCCGGCCACCTTCTTCGGCGTAGCTCAGCACTACCCTGTCACCCGGCCTGATGTCTTCCAGATTGGCACCGCGAACGAGCTTCGCACCGTCTGTATCGAAGGTTGTTTCACCTCGCCAATCCTTCACAACGAGCGTCTTTGAGGCGGTATCCACGGCAACAACCGTCCCGAAAACGCGCTTTCTCTCTGCCTTTGGTCCCATTGCCGGAGCAGTCTGTGCCAGGGCATTAGTGACGAACACGAGACTGATGAAGACTATTATAAAAGTCACACATGGTCGTCTCACAATCCCTTCCTCCCAACCACATCGCCCGCTGTCTTGTTTACTGGATCGGTGCAAAGTGCGCTCTCCTGTTTTTGGCCCAGCACTCCTCGTTATGTTCCTGACAGAGCGGTTTCTCCTTGCCGTAGCTCACGGTCTGCATCAGCTTCCCGTCCACACCGAGGTTCACGAGAAAATTCTTCGTGGCATCGGCCCTTCTCTGCCCCAAGGCAAGGTTGTACTCTACGGTTCCCCTCTCGTCACAGTTTCCTTCGATCCTCACCTGTTTCCCTGTGTTGGTTTTAAACCATGCGGTATCTGCGTTGAGGATTGCAGCGTCTTTCTCTCGTATATTATATTTGTCGAAATCAAAATTAATGTCTTTCAGTTCAACGACTGACGCCGGTGTTGCCACTTCAGCGCCCTTTGTCACGGGAATTGCTTCCTTCGCTTCGGGAGCCGTGACCTTCGCCTCCGAAGGACTGGGCGGGGCCTTCTCCCCTTTCATCTGCTGCTGAAAGCATCCGCACCCACCCAGAATCAGAATAAGACCTGTCACTAGAACCAGAATCAGTAACCCATACACCTTCGTTTTCATAATACCTCCTCTATTTATGGTTTTGTTGAGTAGTTTTGCCGTTGCGTGTTTTTTCCTCATCGCACACTATGGGCCGGCATGGTGCATACGTCCATACCGGTCATCTGCTTCTCTTCTTTTCCGGTTTCTTTTCGTGCTTTTTGGAACCAGTATTTTTCTCATCGAAGAAGAACGTCACCTGCAGATTCTGGGCCTCCATGATTTCGACAAGTTTTTCAACGGAATGGTAGATGGTGCTCAACTCGTCTTCGCTCAACCTGCGGAGGCCGTGGATCAACTTTCCCTGGGCGGGGTTCGGCGCTTTTTTAACCAATGATTCGCCTAAAGGGGTGAGCCGTACGTTCACAACCCTTCGATCCTCGTGGCTTCTGTCTCGTACCACATAGCCCTTGCCCTCCAGGCGATCGATGACCCCAGTGACCGTGCTGGGGTCTAAGTACATCTTCTTGCTCAGTTCGCCCAGGGGCAGGCTACCCTCCCGTGAAATTGTCTTGAGCGCCCAGAGCTGGGGGCCGGTCACACCGAATCTGCCGGATACCTCGTGGGAATAATCCTCTATGGCTTTGACTATACGGCGAAGTGACTGCATTGTCTCAGAGATTGCTATGTCCGTACCCACACTATGGGCCATCTGTTTTCCTTATATCTCTTTTGAACACAAACAATTTGTATACGAATGAAATATAAGAAATTCCCGGAACATTGTCAAGACATTATTTTTTGTTTTGTGGTGTTGCAGGAATAACTACAAGGGATTAGCGGCAGAGCAGTACCGTCATCGCACATGCGAGTGATGAGATGGATTGCCGGGGCAACGAAGGAAAAACAGACAAATTCATCACGTCCTTCGCGGTGACCGACGCTATTTCACAAAAAAAGGAGACCTTCATGGTCTCGGTTTTCGCTGTCCGGGTCACACCGAGAATAACGGTCCATTCCCCTGTCATGGCCAAATCCATGTGTGCCAGATAATAATTGTCGCTTAGCTTGGCGTATTGTATCCCATCATCGGGGGTTTACCCGGCAATGCCGGACAATCGCCGACAGAATTACCGCCGCTTCGATCATCCAGGGAATGGGACCCCAAAAATAGCCGAGAAACTTAATAAGCGGATTGATCTTTTTTCGGAGATCTCATTGTATCCGTATTGCACGAGCCGGCGCTTAACCTCGGCCTGACTCAGGCCGTCCGGTGACGATACCAGCTTTGCCTGCGGTTCCGGCATGGGTAGGGATTTCAGATCGTTTTCCATCCTGGACTTGCTTTGGTTTGTTTGCATGGTGTCATCCTCCTGTTCGAGACACGCTGAATGAGTGTTCGGCTTACGAAAGGGCAATGCGTTACCTTCACTTTTCACATCTGTAAGGAATGACCGTGTTACCCGAGCCCGTGGATGGCCGGAACCCCGACGGTCCCACCGCATCGCACAACATCCTACGTGCTTCTTTTTTCATTCTCCCTTTACAAGGAAGACGGAGCAGGGCAGTCTTCTCACAATATCGTGATTGATCCGGCCGTAGACAATGTGCTCTACCCTGGTTTCATTATGGGCGGCCATGATGAGTAGATCTATTTTTTCCGTCTCCACTGTCTTCACGATTTCATGGACGGGTTCGGCGTCCTTCACCATCTCTTTGATGTCCATCCCTTCGGCCCTTTCCTTTTGTATCATCGTGGCGAGGTCGCTCTTTACTTCTTGCATCATGGCCCGATACTCTTCCTCCAAGGCCCGGAAAAAGGGGATGGGGAGAGAACTGCCTCTCAGGAAAAAGGGGTCATACATGACATGGAGTATCGAAAGCTGAGCTCCGTAAGTTCTCGCAAGAGAAATACCGTAATGGACAGCCTTTTTGCAGTCTTTCGTGGATCTGCTCATAACAAGAATTCGCTTAACATCTTCCATAATTGTCCTCCGGTTTAATTTCAGCGCATGTCCTCATAATACCTCTATGAGCGTTCTGCGTCCATCCTGCCTTGATTAATTATTCCACCACGACTCCACTTCCAGTTGCGAATCTCCGGCATATCCTGGCCGTGCTTGTCGATGAGCTGCGTGTGCTCGATGAGCTAGTCCTGGACCATCTGTTTCAGGTAGGCCCCCTTAGCGCCCAGATGCGGTAGCCGATCAACCACGTCCTGGACCAAGTGGAACCGGTCCAGTTTGTTTTGCACCCTCAGATCAAAGGCCGTTATAATCGTGCCCTCTTCCACGTAGCCTCTGACATGGAGGCTGCGGTTGGTCCAGCGATAGGTCAGCCGGTGTCCAACTTTGGGTTGTACGAAGACATGGGAAAGGACCCGCCATATCTCTACCGACAATGGATGCCGCTATTTCTTTGTTATCTCTTTTGCGTAGAGATCATCGGACTTGAGATAACGGATTGTAACGCTATCCCCCTCTTTGATGTCATTAAGGGATGCAGGCTTGCCTTTGACCGTGACCTTGGTATCGGCATTCACGATTGTCCCTACATCCATCATCTCGCCACCGGTCTTGGCGGAAATCGTAATTGCCTTACCCTCGGGGTCAATGGAGGTGACCTTGCCGGTTGCAGTCTCCATTTTGCCTTTTTCCTGTGCAGCTAAAATACTGACCATCAGAAACGATGTGATCACGAGGACGAACAATATTACTACCGATCTTTTCATATATAACCTCCTCCTCTTAATGTATTTATTCTCCAACTATATTCATCGTTGGTTGTACCGGCAAGTACCTGGGGATAACTGATATGGATTTGTTTCGAGTCCGATGAATGCGATGAGCCCTACCCTTTTCTGGAGATCAGGAAGAAGCTCGTCCGCCATGAAAGGAAGCACATCCGCTCCGAAGGAATATCCGTTACAATATGTGCATACAGGAGGTAAAGAATATGTCTTTGGTCAAAGTAAAAAGCAATTCCCGAATAACGATCCCTAATAACATTAGGAGAAAGTTTAAAATTGCCGAAGGCGATTACTTAGGACTAGCGTCAAAATAAGGTGATTATTTATTCTTTCGTGTCGGCAGGAGTGTGTAATTCCACTCACCGTGAAAGTCGGCCCGATGCAGATTCAGGACGGCCAGTTCGGCGTCTGTAACCTTAATGCCGGTGGGATAGCGTCCGGCATCCAGTTCGGCACGAATTTTCAAACCGGTCTGGGTTTTTGTGTTGGCAATCAGCTGGATGATGACTTCGTGACTCACCAACGGCCGCCCCCGCCAGTTCTGGGTAATGTGGCAGAACATGCGATGCTCAATTTTGTTCCATTTGCTTGTTCCCGGCGGGAAGTGGCACACGTGAATCGGCATCTCCAAGCGAACAGCCAAGTCTTGCAGGGCAACCTTCCACAAACGACACCGGCTGCCGTTGCTGCCACCACCATCGGCCGTGATCAACAGCTCCCGGGCATCGCGATAGCGCTTCGACCCCATCTTCTTCCACCAGCGGCGCACCGCTTCGGCGGCGAAGCGCACCGTGTCGTGGTCGATGCCTGCGCTCACCCAGCCTTGATTCTCGCTCACGTCGTACACACCGTAGGGGATGGCTTTGCCCAAGGCCGGATCCAGGAAGTCATGGACCTGTACCTCTTCCGGCTCACCTTTGGGCTGCCACTCTCGCCCCCGGTTCTGGAAGGCACCCACAAGCTCCTTCTTCTTCGCGTCCACCGATATCACCGGCTGGCCCCGCTGCTGAAACTGCTTCACCGTCAGGTTGATATGCTCGAACTGAGCATTGCGATCCGGGTGAGACTCTCCCTCCTTCGTCTTGCGATTGCTCTGCAAACTGTAACCGTCCGCGTTCAAGAGCCGCCCCACCGTCCGGGGGCTGACGGTATGCCCCTGCTGCGTCAATTCCTCCGCCAGATGACTCGTGCTCTTGCAGGTCCAACGCAGGGGCGACTCGGGATCGCCTCGCGTCAGCGGTTCCACCAATTCCTCCAGCGCACCCCGCAACTCAGGGTCCGCTTCAGTCCTTTGTTTCCGTCCCCCACCTTTGCGACGCACGTGCGCATCTACCGGTGCCCCGGGATTCTCTTCCCGTGCTTCTAACTCCGCCCAGCCTCTGCGAACGGTGTTCGGCGACATGCCCGTCGCTCCGCTCACGGCACGAACCGGGCCGCCCACTGCCGACGCATCCGTTCATCCATTAACGGGGCCAACGATCGGTACTTCGCTTCGATCTGTCGCCGCGCAGTCTCGTCCTGCATAACCTTTCATACCACAAACCCGGAATATAGTCAAGTTATTATGACGCTAGTCCTTAGAGATCGAGGAGCACAACAACGAATTCGTACTCAAGCCGGTTAAAATAGTTCATCCGGGTAAAGCCTATTTCCACACTAGGGAGTGGCAGGCTGGTGAGAGAGAAGCCGACAAAAATATTGCCGAGGGCAATGTGATCGGTCCCTTTGACAATGTGAAGGGTGCCTTGAAGGCTCTGAAAACAAGCAAGATATGAAGATCCTTTTTACTAAAACCTTTGTCCGGGATTACCGGAGATTGCCCCAAGATATCTAACAGCTGACGGATAAACAATTGGGGCTTTTATTATCCAATCCCCACCATGATCCACCATCAAAAATAATGAAAAACCTCGTTGATCCTTGAGTATCAAGGTGATAGAGTAATGTTAGCGAACAAAATCTATCATCAACGAGGTGAAAATATTATGGCACAAGGACTCCTTCCTTACAAGTATGAAAAAGAAAAAAGTGCAAGCGGCATGACCTCTCTTGCAGGCCTTCCCATCTATCTGGACCTGGCCTCTGTTCTCAATCTGGGGGAAAGCATCTCGTCGCATCTGCATACAAAGGTGCAGGGATGGACAGATGAACAAATCATTCTCTCCCTTATCCTTTTAAACCTCGCCGGTGGAGAATGTGTCGATGACCTTCGTATCCTCGAAGCCGATGAAGGATTCTGCCGCATACTCCAACGGATTGAACTTAAGGGTCTTCCCAGGAAGGAACGACGACAGACACAGAGACGATGGCGTAAGGAAAAGCACCGGTCAGTTCCCTCGGCCTCAGCGGTCTTCCGGTATCTTTCTGCTTTCCACGAAGACTATGTTCGCACCGAGGGCAAGGCAGTGATCCCTCCTCTCACTGAGATGCTCTCTGCCCTTGAGCAGGTCCAGGGCGATCTCGTCAGGGCGATCTATACGAAGAATCCCGTTCAGTGTGCCACCCTCGATATGGATGCCACCCTCATAGAAACCATGAAGAAAGAAGCCCTCTTCTCGTATAAGGGATACAAAGCTTACCAGCCCTTAAATACCTACTGGGCAGAGCTGGGGCTTATGCTTCATACAGAGTTCAGAGACGGTAATGTTCCGGCGGGATACGAACAGTTGAGGGTATTGAAAAGAGCCCTCTCTCTTTTGCCCGAAGGAGTAAAAACGGTGAGACTCCGCTCCGATACGGCAGGATATCAGCATGATCTAATCACATACTGTAATGACGAAAAGAAGCACCCCCGCTTCGGCAGAATTGAATTCGCCATAGGCTGCGATGTCACTCCGGAGTTCAAAAAAGCGGTCCATGAGGCGAAAGAGTGGCATCCCCTTACCGATACAAAGGGATCAATCTCCGGAGAATATGCGGAGGTCTGCTTTGTCCCCAATAAAAGTGCCACAACAAAGAAGACAGAACCCTACCGTTATATAGCCATTCGGGAGTTGTTAAAGCAACCAAGCCTTCCCGATATGCTTCCCTTTCAGACCATCACCGTTAAGAGTACCCAGTACAAGCTCTTCGGGATGGTAACCAATATGGACTGGAAAGGTGACAACCTTATCCACTGGCAGCATGAGCGCTGTGGCAAATCCGAAGAAGCTCATTCCGTGATGAAGGAAGACTTGGCAGGGGGGAAGCTCCCCTCGGGGTCCTTTTCAGAGAATGCGGCATGGTGGTTAATCATGGTCCTTGCCCATAATCTGAATACCGCCATGAAGAACCTTATCCTCAAAGGTTCCTGGGTTACAAAAAGGATGAAGGCTATCCGTTTCCATCTCATTAACCTGCCGGGACGCGTTATGGAGAGATCACGACAGCTTCTCATACGGCTTGCCGCAGATCACCCCTCGTTTGAGATAGTACTCTCTGCACGACAAAGAATCATGGAGCTTGGCTATGCGCCTTCAGGATAAGATTAAAGCCGCTCTGACAATGAAATCGCATTCTTTAAGGGGGCAAAGGAGAGCCCTGTCCAAAATTAGCCTTCAAGAGGTTCCATGATGTCTGGATAGCATAATAGAGGGCAAGGAGTCATCCTATGATTCCATTTTTCGGGTAGTTTTTCTGAAAACCGGCCCATCCGGAGCAGCAACATGGGTCATGGGGAAAGAGGTGGTGGATTTAGGCCCAGCACCCTTCTTTGAATTTGAAGAAAATGCAAGATGCAAGGGACATTTGGGAAGGCAGGGTCACCTTGTCCTATCGATTTACTTTCCAAGTCACAGCGGGCACCTGTGTCCTCCGGAAAGTCGGCACTAATGTATCAATGCGCTCTGTGGTACTTAGCACCACGCGCTTCTGTTATGGCATCCTGACACATACGTATTCCATTGCTGCCTACGCGCAACTCCCGGCGTCACATACTCCACTTACGCGGGCTGACCATATTTTGATCGCAAGTCATCACTTCTTGCTACCATAAAGCCGTAGCTCTTTCGTAGGTGCAAAAGAGAGTCGTCCCGTAGGCATAGAAAGTACGGAAGAACGGGATGAATCTCACTTCTTTTTCGGTCTGTCAGTCTTTGCAGGGGCCGCGGCCATTTCCTTAAAAGCGTTGTCCCACTTGTCGATAATGGACTTAAGCTCATCGACTTTCGCCTGGGCACCGGCCGGATTGGTGGCGATCATGTCTTTGGTTGCCTGCAGGCCGTCCGTGAACGTTTTCTCGTCGGCGGTCCAGTCTGCCTTCCTGTCCTTCATGCTCTTCCCAGCCTTCTTGGCCGTGGCTTCAAGGTTTCCCCAATCATTCTGAAGGCTGAATAGCGCAGCGTTCACGGCATCGGTCATAACCTTCTTGCCGGCTTCAACTCCGCCTGCAGCAAACTCAAAGCCCGACTTGGCATCGATATAGTTCTGCTTGGCTTCCTTGTATCTTTTGTCCATCATTTGAGATTCTGCGGTGTCCCAGAGGCCCTTGGCGGTCCCGAAATCGGTGGCGGCATACTTGTCAGCGCCTGCGGACACGGCGGCGTCCATTGCGGCCTTAGCAGCCGACTTCTCCGCATCGGGGGGCTTTGCACAACCGACAAAAACAAAGACCAGTGCAAAGACAATCATTAACGATACTGAATACCTGAAACGTTCCATCAGTTCAGTCCTCCTTCTTTCTATTGAGTGCCAGGGTACGGATATCCGATAGGGCAAGAACCGGAAAGATGTGCTCTCTCCGGTTCAGTCCGCTTTGATGCTCATAGGTACTGCTTGTCCGATTAATTACTTTGTGGGCGCAGGTGCCGGCGCGGCTGCTGGCGTCTCGGCAGGCGCTGCTGCTTTCTTAGCTGCCTTCTTGTGGGCCTTTACGGGAGCCACAAACTTGGCAACCATCTTGCCATCTGTCTCCGTGTACCTCACCATGACTTTGTCACCAGCCTTGGGCTCTGCCTTCATCTTGGCATCGGTCACGTCGAAGGTCTTCTCATCCTTTTTACCTTTGACCGTCAGGGTCTTGGCGGCCGAGTCCATCGTGGTCACTTCGCCCCAGTACCGTTTGACTTTTACCTTTGGGGCTGCCTTTTTCTCGGGAGCAGGTGCCGGTGCTGCTGTTGTCTGTGCAAACACGGTTGTCACCAAAGAGATACCCATAAGAACTGCTAATGCGATCATCAAAAACCTTTTCATACTGTAACTCCTCCTTGAGAATTTTATTGAATTGCATGACTATTTAACAAGCATAAATGGTGCCATAAGCATAACAGTTTATAAATACACAGAATAGCAAAAGTCGGTAGGGTATATGCTGCACATTAGTCGGAAAAATCCGGCTACAATACCGTTTATTTGTCGTAAAATTCCGACCGTAGGTTCTGTTTGGTCTAACTGGAATGGATTGTTTTATTCAACTCAATTTGTCTTCCCGTACGTAAGTCTGAACATGCCAATGATTACTGGGTGAAACTGTGAGCACCGGGGAGCAGGGCCACATGCTGGACGACGCTAATGATGTCACACGGCAACACTAAGAATGGGCAAGCAGATCCCGGGTCAATATCATACTGCAAAGGCAACCGAGAGAGAGTTTGGTAAACCGACCACTGAGCGCCTGGTTCTTCGGGGTGTTGGATGGTTTTCTCCACTGCGTGCTGCCGGCCATAGCTCTGTTACAAGCGAGAAAGGGGCCGGCGTCTAGGATACAAGGAAAACGGGTGAGCGATCCAGCCCGGCTTATCCCCGTCCAACTGACGAGCCATTTCAAAAGGATATATTGACAAATAGTCTTTACAAACTTAGAATCCAACTGAGATGAAGCGATGAAAAGAATTATCATCATAATGGTTATTGGTCTTCTTCTCTTTCTCGGTGCCTCTCCAAGCGCTTTTTGCGCTCCGAGGGGAGGTCACTTCGGAGGTCCGCATATGTTCATCCACGGATACTTCGGGTTCCCTTACTACTATCCGTACGGGTACTACCCTTATTACTATCCTTACCCCTATGCATATCCTTACCCCTATACCTATGCCCAGCCTCAGGTCTATGCCGAACCGCAGCAGGAGTACTGGTACTACTGCAATGGTTCGCAAGCTTATTATCCGTATGTTACAAGCTGCCCGGGCGGGTGGTTGAGAGTGGTTCCCACTCCCCCGCAGCCGGGAGAAGAATAGGAGATGGTAAAATGAACTGGACAAGAAATTTTCTCATATTATTGGCGCTTGTGGTACTCGCCGGATGCGCAACCATGCCCACCGGCCCGACCGTCTCGGTGATGCCGGGTCCGGGAAAGCCCTTTGAGGTATTCCAGGCAGACGATTACGCGTGCAGGCAATGGGCGCTGCAGCAGATAGGCGGAGCCTCTCCAAGTCAAACTGCAAATCAGAACCTCGTCACCGGAGCGGTAGTGGGAACGGCGATAGGCGCCGGGCTCGGTGCGGCGATCGGCTCTACCTCGGGCCAAGCAGGGGCTGGTGCCCTGATTGGTGCCGGGGCCGGTCTCCTCGGCGGGACCGCAATGGGAAGTAACGCGGCCTCTGATTCCGAGTATCAGCTCCAGAGGCGCTACGACATCGCTTATCAACAATGCATGTATGCGAAGGGAAACCAGGTCCCCGGTGTCGTGCGCATGCCGGCTCGAACCTATGGGCCACCTCCACCACCGCCAGGAAACACTGCAGGATCGTGGGTTACGGTCCCGGGTCAGTCCGTGAATGGCATCTGGGTGCCAGAACATAGGGTGCAGGTACCATCCGGTTCGCCCGAACCGGCTCCCCCTCCAGGGCCGCCGCCATCACCTTAGGGATCCGGACGAGGAGCAGGTGCCTATCACCAATCTCATTTCGTTTTCGTAGCCGGATGAAGATAGCCGGTTGGGTTGCGCCCTCCTTCCGTCGTTTCAAGGCCATACTGGTCAACCCATCTCCCTCTCGACTAAAGCCATGGAGGTCTTTTCACTGTCTGTGTCTGCCAATTTGCCCGTGGGTACGAGATAAACTCTACGCCTGCCAATTCTTGTCTTTGATTATCTGACCAAGAGGCAAAGATTAAAGGAACAAAGCGATACTCATCGGTCCAGAATAATATAATACCTATCTCTTCGTTCGGTCAGAA
The DNA here is from genome assembly GCA_963754785.1 of uncultured delta proteobacterium. Lineage (GTDB taxonomy): Bacteria > Desulfobacterota > Syntrophorhabdia > Syntrophorhabdales > Syntrophorhabdaceae > PNOF01. The sequence continues at coordinate 20,596 of CAVWHH010000016.1, forward strand.
TTGTTGGTAAGGGCGAAAGCACGAAGTCCTGGTACATCACCAGACAATAAGAGTGGCATTGCAGCGTCGACTTTAGAGTCCGACCAATTCCACCAGGCAAGCTCTTCAAGGCAAGTAATCTCATCTTCTTTGAAGCGTAAACGAATCAGCTTTGCTGGATTGCCTGCGACTATACCATAAGACGGAACGTCTCTTGTGACCACAGAACAGGCTCCGATTACCGCGCCGTTACCTATGCGGACTCCCGACAAAATGGTTGCGTTAACACCGATCCAGACGTCGTGTCCGATAATAACGTTGCCCCTCGTAGTGGGATGTCCTACAATAGCCTTGGCGCTATCTCTGAAATCAGAGAATGGATACATTGTGATCCAATCGGTTCGATGGTTGCCGCCGAGAAATATTGTGACACCTTCAGCGATAGAACAGAAAGATCCTACTGTGAGCGCTGCAGGTTCGCCCCAATGCAAGATCAAGGGCTCGCCATATGTGCCACGACCCACAGTAAACCGTTCGGTCCACGGTTTGGTGGTTTTCGGGAATATCTTTTGAATGAGGCGTCTAAAAGCATTGAAGCCCTCATGAAAAGACCCAAAAGGCAACTGTAGTTTATGAATAGAAATTATGCACCAACCAGAACGTTGGGTATGAAAGGACGATTCCATTCAGACGCACGTTAATACTTCTCTGAATTGCACACCTCACGTTGCGGGTCTTCCCTAACGAAACTGATATCACGACTCTCTCTTTTGTTACGACAATGCTGTCGTGTTTAGATCGTGAGTTTGTCCTGCATCCATCCGGGCCATGTTCAGCATAAAAGTTGGCCTAAAATACCCGACAACGAAACTGTGGGACAGATAAAGGAAGCCCCCTGGCATATTAGGGTGGCGTCGCGCAAACCTGATACCAGAGCCACAAGAAGAGCCTGAAAATAGAAAAGGTCCGCGACAATGCTTTGCAGGGATCAGGCTGAAGTCGACATGTAATTGAGGGAGCCGCTCACGACCATGAAAGAAACAATGAGACTTAGGTAGAATTTGTTTCGCATTGTCACGTGCATACCCTCATACCTTATCTTATCGCCTCGCAACAAAGGAGAAATAAAATAACAAGATCCAGTACAACGACAACTATCATCTTGAACCCGGATCTTGTTTCGACTCTGCCCCACCTTCTCTTGGAATGCCGTTTAGGAAAGCTCCCTGATCCTTATGAGCCGAACAACTCGATTCTAAAGAAAGATTACAAAAGGATCTCAATCTGTTCGAACCAGCAGCGGAGCAGAAGTGCGGGCTCAATGCGAGTGGGGGTGGCCATTGAGTGAACCGGGCTATCTGCTCCATCAGACGAGAAATCATTATGATCAAACCCTCATAGATGCTGGCAGCTAAAACTTGTAACTGACGGATGCGCCTGCTCCAGGCCTGTCCTTCATTTGAACCTCTGCGGTCAGGAAGACCTTCTGCTGCACAACCGGAACCTGCACTCCAAGGAACCCTCCAAGATTGTGTCTTTCCTTCATATCATCCTGAGACACGGACGGATTGAGCGCCATCTCGCTGTCCGCCTGACGCCAGTATCCAAAAGGCCCGCCATAGAGCGTCACAGAGCGTATCTTATACTGAGCGGAGACCCCTATGTTCGTGTCCCATTGGTTCTTGGCAACACCTGCGTAATTACCATACAAACTCCCGTCAATGAAAGGTCCAAAGGCAAAGTTCCCAGA
>CAVWHH010000017.1:0-297862 GCA_963754785.1 uncultured delta proteobacterium
GCGCTTCAGGCGAGACAGGACCAAAAGGTCATTGATAAGCTGTTGCATCTCTTTGGCGCACCCGTGAATAGCGTTTAAAAAGTGTAGTGTTTTATCATCGAGCTGCGCTGCACACTTTCTCAAAAGGATGCGGGAAAAACCATCAATGGAAATAAGGGGAGTACGGAGGTCATGGGAGATAGAGTACGAAAATGCTTCCAGTTCTTTATTAGCAGCCTCAAGCTGCGCTGTACGTTCCTTCACACGTTTCTCGAGTTCCTCATTCAACCTACGGATTTCCTGCTCGGCCCTCTTAAGCTCCGTAATATCCATAAAGGATAGTACGCTCTTCTTTGTCCCCGGTATGACATCCACCGTTATGTAGATGTTCCTCAATTCCCCCTGCCTGTTGATAAATGTGAACTCGTAATTCTTAGGCGCAGCCTTAGGATGAAGTCTGCGCAATGTATGATATTGCAGCATCTTTTCCAGGTCATCCTTTACGATAAATTCTGCCCAGCTTTTTCTGTCCTCAATTTCCTCTTTTTTATAACCGGAAAGCTTCTCAAATTGTGTATTCGCAAGAGATATGGTTGTATCCTTCTCGCTGATAATGGTTGCGGTCCCGGTATTTTCAAAGATGGTACGGTACACATTTTCTGATACAAATTTAGCATCCTTTCTTCTATCACGTTTTACTCCTGTTTTCGTTTTTGTCACGGATCTCTTATCGCTCTCCTAACCACATTTTAACCATAGATCTGAACGACGTAAAGAGTCTCCTAAATGCCATCTAAAAAAACCCATTGTCTATATCTTGAAGGCTTCCTACCCAAATGAGATTGTCTACCGGAAAAGGAAGTGCTCGGTTTTTTTTATGTTTGACAGGTGCTTCTTGACCCGGCAAGCTCTCCAAAACTGTGAAGATTTCAAGCGGTTCGTTTGTCCTAAATCCACCACCTCTTTTCCCATGACCCCCGTTGCTGTTCCAGATAGGACGGTTTTCTGAAAAACTACCCAAAAAATGGAACCATAGGGTGACCCCCTGCCCTCTCTTATGCTATCCAGACATCACAGAACCTCTCTGAAGGCGAATTTTAGACAGGGCTCTCCTTTGCCACATTAAAGAATGCGATTTCACTGTCAGACCGGCCTTAATCTTATCCTGACGATACAAGCTAAGCTCCATGATTCTTTGTCGTGCAGAGACCACTATCTCAAATGAGGGATGATCTGCGGCAAGCCGTATGAGAAGTTGTCGTGATCTCTCCATAACGCGTTCCGGAAGGTGAATAAGATGAAACCGGATTGCCTTCATTCTTCTCGTCACCCAAAAACCCTTGAGGATAAGGTTCTTCATGGCCGTATTCAGGTTATGGGCAAGGACCATGATTAACCACCAGGCCGCATTCTTTGAGAAGTCTCCCGAGGGGAGCTTGCCCCCTTGCCAAGTCTTCCTTCATAGCCAAGTGAGCCTCTTCGGATTTGCCTGAGCGTTCATGCTGCCAAGGGATCAGTTTTTCTCCCTCTCAGTCCATGTTGGTTACCATCCCGAAGAGCTTGTACTGTAGTCATCCTCTTCGAGATAGGCATCGATCATCGGCCGGTACGGATCCAGAATGCTCCCTTTCCTTTTCGTCTTGTGATACTCAGGAAGAGAACCCCCTTCCAGATACGTTTCACTGTCTTCCGGTGAAGACCGTTAACCTTCGCAATTCTCCTGATACTCAGTCCATTCCGATTCATCGCTTTAATGTCATAAATACCTCCCTTGTAATCACTGGCAACCCTCCTTCACAGAGAGTGTTACCATATTTTCACTACTAGGGTGGTACACTTTTCACCGCTATATTTGGCACCCTAATTATCTTGTCATCTAAACTCGTCGATTCGGAAGGATCAATCGGTTAGAATTAGCCGTCAGGTGCTCAGGGAGATCAAAACGGTCGCTTTCAGAAAGAAGCCGATATTCTGGACAGACCTTCGATTTAAAACAAAGATTGTGAGCTGAAGCATGGACAAAACATAAGGCAGGGCATTTTTTTTACCCTGCCTTGAACTCAAGCCCGATGAACAGGCAGACCGACATTCCGTTTGCCAGTCGTCAGCCTTCTCCAGACAAGGCTATTTCTTTGGATTATACTTGAACGAAATGTTGAGCCTTACCCGGTAGTGAGTCACCTTCCCCTTGTCTATCGTGACATCCTGTTTTACCACTTCAGCAATACGGAGATCCTTGACGGTCTTTGCGGCTGTTTCTACGGCTGACTTAGCTGCGTCTTCCCATGATTTTTCACTCGTACCCACAATCTCGTTGACAACGTAAACGCTCCCTGGCATAATAACCCCCTTTTGTTTTTTTAGGTTCCTAAAGACTTAATAGCACAAATAATAAACATGTCAAGACAACTCCACGCCTCAAGCACACGAGGGACTCGGTAATAACAACGGGTTATCGAGGCCCAATCAGCTTATCAAGACTCCAAAGAACATAGGTGACCTACGCCCCATAAACCGGTCAAGTCTCTGTCTTAGGTTCTGGCCAAGTAGCAGGACCTGTTATTGATACCGTTTGAAATCGTGAATATTTAGTGAGGGCATAAGACTGAGGATAAGGAAGAAGTGGCGTACTCACCGGATATGCAGGGAAGATGATCTCTCCCTCTAGCTCTTCCTTTCTTCCTTCCCTCACGAGGTTTACAATACCCACGAGTACCTGTTACTTGCCCCTAATAAACCGGTTCAATATGGGCCCCAAACTGTGGGAACACGAAGATCATCCTCAAAATTGAGAAGCCAATGCCTGGTATGAGTACCGGTTGGCCGACTGCTCAAAACACGCTCATAATCTTTTATAAACATCCAGTCTACATAAGTGGTTCCAACGGCAATAAAGAAAAAGAGATTGAATCCGATCACATTTTTTTGTAAGTTGTTTTGCAGAGTCTGTTTATATATACCGGTGGAGTATTATATGTCATCCCCAATTAATTTTCAGATTATCGAGTCGGAAAGTGCCTTTCTTGATCCGAGGAGCGACTACAAACCAACGGCAGTAAAGTTTCAGGTACGTATGGACCCCCTCACGGGAAGAACGGGTCATTTTTCTCACTTCAGGGGACTAAGTCCGCAAAAACTCGATCTCGAATCATATGCAAAACCGGAGACAAAGGGGTTTTGTCCCTTTTGTCCCGAAAACAGGGAGAAGGTTACGCCAAAATTCCTGAAGGAGGTTCTTCCGGAAGGAAGGACGTCAAGGGGCGAGGCCATGCTTGTTCCCAATCTTTTTCCATATGAAGTTCACAGCGGCATTATGATTATGGCTGCCGACCATGTGGTGCCGTTAAGCGGTTTCGGTGAAAAAAGGTTGTTTGATGCATTTTTACTTGGCATCGAATTTCTGAAAAGAACGGGAATAGTAAGTCCTTCACTTCCGTACCATCTCGTGACCTGGAATTATATGCCTCCATCAGGAGGAGGTCTCGTTCATCCTCATCAGCAATACTTTGCAACGGAATACCCCGGGAACCAGCTTATGGACGAGCTGAAGGCATCTCAAACATTCTATGCAACATATGGCAAAGCATACTGGGTTGAACTTATAAATGAAGAGATGCGACGCCGGGACCGTTATATAGGACAGACCGGAAATGCCCACTGGCTAGCATCTTTTGTCTGCTTCGGTCGCCTCGGAGATATTCTCTGTGTTTTTCCCGATGTCTTTTCTATCGATGATTTTAACGAAAACCATATCAACAACCTCGTCTCAGGCCTCCTGAAGGTTTTTCGCTATTACGAATCAGCCGGCGTTTATAGCTTTAACATGTCGCTTCTCTTCGGGCCAAAGGGGCAGCAATCCTTTCGGTCCCATCTCAGAATGGCACCGAGAACATTTCTCAATATGCGGGATTTTGCCTCAGACATGGCTTTCTTCCAGACAATGCTCGCCGAACCTGTTTGTCTCAAGCTCCCCGAAGAACTCTGCCTCGAAGCAAAGAAGTACTTTTAATCATTTCCGTAAAACTTCTATTCTTTATCCTATGGTTATCTCCTGAACTTTACTGACAGGATTCAATCACGGATCACCATTAAAAATGTGGGACGTCGACGACAGACAGCCCTTATTTTTTTCGGGGGGATGAAGCTTCCCCTCACCAGTCCGCTTCTCAAGAGTTTACAGAACCACTCGCTGTCCTTCACATCGGTCTTTCTTCCCGGTACGTTCTTGACATGTCGTGCATTGACGAGCATCACTTCAAAACTATCTTCCAGTATGTTGAATATGGGCTTCCAGTAGACCCCGGTGCTCTCCATGGCCAGATGGGTAATCCCATGTCCCATAAGCCATTTCTTAGGACGTAAAAGATCGTTGGTCACGGTGCTGAAGGTCCGTATCTCCTTTTTATCCCTGTTCCCATGATGCATGCGACCACTGTCTCTTTGTGCACATCAAGACCAGCCCCTCTTTCGACGATAATATCCATGATATCCCTCCTTTTGTGTGAGAATAGGTACATCGATATTCTCATAACAAAAAAAGAGGCTTCATACATTATTTTCATTCTTCTTTGTGCCGACGAGTCGGCATGGGTGTTTCAAATGGTACCCATAAAAAGGCCTTTGTTAAGAAAATAAATCTCTCCTCTGCAACTCTTTTTGACAAAGTTGCCTCCATGCGCCAAACTCGGTTTTCCTGTATCGGCTTTGTGCCTCTCGCTGCCTTTGCCGCATCTTCGTAGGTTGCGGTGTTCGTGTTGCTGCACCAGGCAATCCGCAAAAAGGTCAATAACCATCCTGCAGCATGAACTTATTCACCGTATCATTGTATGATGGATATTATTGCAAACGTGCTTGACTTATACAGCACCTTGTATCGGCGCAATAGAGATCATATATTAGAATCAGAGGATGGAATGGAGGCGTGATGCATTATGCGTCGGAGAAAGGTGCTAAAGCGCACGTTCACCCGGGATGTATGACCGTGCGGGCGGCATCCTCGTATCGCCACTCAGCGTCGCATTGGGTAGGGGTCGAATGAAGACAAAAGAGGTAGTCGTCAACGATCTGATGCAGACAAATTATATCTACGAACTGACGGAGCCGATCGGCTGCAATTTCAATTCGGAGTTTAAACCGGATCTGACTCCGAAACGGATGCTGGAGCTGGGCGTGTTCGGTGGGAAGTACATGACCGATTGCGGGTTAGAGTTTCCCCATGACTGGTTCGCAGGTGCCAAGCTCTGTCAGGAACGGCACGATCCAAAACTGAACTATTTCGGGGTCAACGCATCCCTCCCGCTATCCGTCTGGCGGGAAAAGGGGTGGATCTACCATGATGATCCGCGCGGTTGGTTCCAGTGGTACTGCCGATACTACATGGGCCGGAGATGCCCAGATGATGAACGACAGGTCAAGCGGTGGAAGGCAATGAAAAGGCATGTCGCACAACTTCGGCAGCACTGCACGCCGGGAGACCTCGCCTGTCGCCGGAAGCAGAGGCAAGCCCTGCTGAACTGGGCATATGATAGCCGAAGAATCTAGTGCGAAACAGTTACATTCAACCGGCGCGCTATGGTGCGGTGCTGATGCTTGTTGCATGTGGTCAGAATAGACGGATGAACATAACATGCAATATAAGCAACCAATGTGAGGGCGTGAATCTATGATAACTTCGCATCCGTGCACGTCCTGGAGTGATCGTAGGCACAGACCTCCCGTCCTACCGAGTGCGACTGGAGAAAGGGCCATGTTTTGGTCATATCACCTTCAAGGAGGCTCACGATGAGGGTGTTGATGACTGGCGGAACGGGGTTTGTTGGTTCTTTCTTAACAGCCCGGCTTGTCCGTGACGGACATGAAGTCTCCATCTTGATACGAAATGAGATCGAAGCGAACACGGGGCCGCGGAATGCATCCTTTGTTCAGGGAGACCCTACGGTTCCAGGACTTGGCAACAAGCGGTCAGGAATCATGACGCCATTATAAATCTTGCAGGGGCCTCAATCTTTAGTAGGTGGATACCTCAGCAGAAGAGGGCAATAAGAGAGAGTAGAATCAGTACGACCAGGAACATTGTGGAGAGTATAGATGCAAGTTCGGGTAAGACCATCACGCTGCTGAGAACATCAGCGGTTGGCTACTATGGGTTCCATGGAGACGAAGAACTCACGGAGGAAGCGCCGCCCGGGCATGATTTTTTGGCAACGGTCGCACGGGAATGGGAAGAAGAAGCGTTGAGGGTACAACGGAAAGGGGTGCGGGTATGCATCACGCGTTTCGGGATCGTTCTTGGTACTGGCGGTGGAGCTCTTGGTGAGATGATTCCGCTTTTCAAGAGGTTTGTGGGCGGGCCTATCGGGAGCGGCAAACAGTGGTTCTCCTGGGTGCATGCCGATGATCTGACAGAGGTTTTCTCTTTTCTTCTCAAACATCCGGAACTGTCTGGCCCCTTTAATGTCTGTTCACCAAAACCGGTTAGGAATAGAGATCTCGCAAAGGCGATCGGGAAAGCCCTTCATCGTCCGTCTTTCATGCCGACACCTGGCTTTATGGTAAGATTGGTGTTGGGTGAGTTTGGCTCGGTGATCCTTAAAGGGCAAAGAGTTGTACCCCGGCGTCTCATAGAAAGCGGTTTTGTTTTTAAACATCAGGAGATCGACGAAGCGATTGCAGGCATTGTCGGTCGGTGAAGGAGAGTGCACACTTAATTCTGGAGGCGCAGGGTATTTCTTATGTAATGAGGGAGGAAGCGAGATGAATAGGCAACAATTAAGATCAACACCGGGAAGACAAACAGCCCTAGAAGAGATGCTCGGGGCTTTTGACGCACTGCGATTTGCAGTGCTCGCGACGTCCGACAACGGCAGACCCTATACCTCGCTGATAGCCTTCGCCCTGTTGCCCGACCGTCGAACACTCATTTTCGCGACACCCAAGGCCACCAGTAAATACCGGAATATAACTAACCAGCCTGCCGTCTCGATTCTGTTAGATAACCGTTCACAGCGCGCTGACGACCTTCACAGCGCGCAGGCGGTCACATTGCTCGGTACGGCAAAAGAAGTGAGAACAACTGCACAGATGGCACACTACAGGGTAGCGTTCGTGGATAAGCACCCGGAATTGGCCGCCTTCATCGACGAACCAGACACGGCTCTCATCGCCGTCACCATCCGACAGGCCATTTGTATGGGCATATCTTACGCACCTCATTCCCTGGACGACGATTGGGGAAGACTGGCTCACCTTCGACTCAAGTGTGCTTGTCCGGTATGGGGAACAGGAAGGGGCAAAGAGAGGATACAATCCTGCCAAGCACGGCAGACCGAGCCATAATCCTCTTTTGGCTTTTCTCAACAGGAGTAAGTACGTGATCCACCTCTGGAACCGCTCCGGCAACACCGCCTCATGGAACAACACCTTGCCTTCTTCACCGATTCCTATGAGCGTATTCGTACCCGTATCAGAGTACTGGGTGTCATCGCCGACAGCGGGTTCTACCTCAAGCAGTTCATCGAAACACTTGAGGAGGAACACCTCACCTACATCATTGCGGTGAGACTCATACAACCCATCCAGCGGCATATTTATTCCCTCACGGACTGGAAGGAGATAGCCAAAGGGCTTTCTGTACCGGAGTTCTCCTTCATGCATCCCTTCTGGGAAAAAGAGAGACGCTACATCGTGGTCCGGCAGGATATCATCCACAGAAACAAGGCCATGGGGAAAACATTGCCCCTCTTTGCGAACGAGATCGAGATCAGAGACTACCGCTTTAGCGCCTGGATCACCAGTTCGAATGAGCCGCCCTATGACGTATGGACCCTGTGCAAGCCCCGGGCAAACGATGAAAATACCATCAAGGAACTCAAAGAAGACTTTGCCTTGGGCGGCTTCTCGATGAAGAGGTTCTATGCGGTAGAGGCGGCGATGCTTATGAGAGTTCTTGCCTACAACCTCTTTGTGCTTTTCCGGGAGGAATTCTTTGGCACACGAGAAAGAAGGCAGCACCTCAAGACCATACGGTACAAGTACTTCGTCCTTCCTGCACAGATGGGAAGCGACGGCAGAGACACTATTCTCCGGAGATCGGTACGAAGCAGGAAGGCACGGGCAAAACTCTCGTACCTGTTTACCCGCATCAGACAATACATTCCGAGCCTCGATCTCAATTGCACTGCAGTTGGGGGCAATGTAGCGCGTTTTCAGGACGTATCCCGTTGGCCATAAGTGGAAATAAAGGAACAGAGATAGCGTACGTCATGGAAAGTGAAAGTGTGAGGTTGGGATCAGCCATTGATATGAGACTGGCTATAGGCGGATAAGCGTTGCCCAACAAGACAATCTAGCGGACGTTCTACAACCGCCGCTGCTTTCGACGTCGTGCTGCTTTCAACCTGTAATTCGCGGTTCTTCATGATATGCCCAATGCTTGACTTGTGGAAGCGCCAATTCTTAATAGAAGCTCATTTTGAAAAATTTAGATGGGGAAATTTTATTTCGTCCTTCCTCTTCACTTTACTTCCGAAGGTGCAAGACTTCAATCTGTATTCAACCCGCATGACATTTCAATTCATAGGCCCAAATCACAGATTTCCGGTTTTCATTCCAGCTTAACTGCCTCACGGGGACAGACAGCAACACACATACCGCATCCAGAACACATATCGGCACGTATCCTTGCCTTTGTGCCCTCAACTGAAATGGCGAGGCAGATGCTGTCAGAGCAGATACCGCACCCCCTGCACTTCTCAGCGTCCACTTTAGCAAGGACACGACGTTCATCGTAGGTTGAGTGAAGCGTCTTCGCTGGTTTGATGTGGCCCAGGGCCAGTCCCCTAAAGTCCTCTGGCGTGGCATAAGCCTGCTCTTCCATATACTTTTCAAGAAAGCGAATATCCCTCGTGATCAGCTTCCGCCCCTGCATGAGGACGGGAGTCACCATCTGAACAGCGGTGGCGCCGAGCATTACCGATTCTACTACATGCTCGGGTTTACTCATCCCTCCGCAGCCTATAATTTGGATTCCGGGGACAAAACGGGCTATGCTGGCGATCTGTTTGTACACCAGCGGCCGCAGCCATTCACCTCCTATTGTTGCCATGGGGGCATCTTCGAGATAAGGCCACATGGATTTTCCCCTGTTATAGATATCAGGTGGGACCACAGTCAAACTGAAATTGCTGCATGTGATAAACCTGCCTCCTGCATCACGTATCCTTCTCGCCAGCTCAATCACTCGGGGAAAACCCGTCTCGGCACTTATTTTAACCCCGACAGGAATGCTCACGGCCCTCGACACCTCCCGCGTTACCTTCTCTACAAGATCAGGCTGATCCCCGAGGAACAACCCCGGGGGAACAAGTGGAAAATCCTTTTCAAAATAGGCCTGTACTCCTTCATCAAGAGTAGCCTGAACCGTAGCCGGGGAACTGAGGTTGAGTTCGATGAGATCAACTCCGGCTTCCTCGTGCGCCCTGGCGCCTGCGACGAATGTCTCCGGAAAAAAACCCAGACCGCTGACATTTGCAATGAGAGGTATATCCTTTGGTTTTTGCTCTCTCAGTTTCTCTATAAGTGCTGATGTGCTGTTCCTGAAAATGCCGGCGGAAATCTGGGGAGTGTTGCCGCTGGGTGCGAGCGAATAGATAGAAGCCTTCTCACCGGCTCTAAGGAAAATCAGGGGACGGCTTGAGGTTTTCGGCGGGATAAGTGGTTTCGCTCTTTTCTGCAGGTCAGAGAGGAGTGCATCGGGTACATGGATAGTGACGGGCAGGCAAATAAATCCGGCACCGGCTACGATATGTTTGAGAAATATGCCGACATAGAGGTCGGCAGTCAGATGTTCCTTTCGCATGGGAGGTCCGCCGACTGATCCGACACCTATCGGTGTCCGAAACTTCACCCCGGCAACATCGACGCTCATATCTTTCGCACCAGTAGTTCTTGCACTTTTCATTCTACGACCTCCCGAAAGATTAAGTTAGAAACACTCCGCAGTACGTTATATTCTTCAATTATTCAATATCTAACTCTATAATCTATTAGGTATCCTGTCTCCTAAGCCTTCCACGGTTTTTCGCCTGCTGCATTTCTTCCCGCTATGCGCCCAAATACTATGCATTCACCTATATTGCCGGACCCCTGGTAGATAACGCCCCACATAGAACCCAGCTCGCCTGCACTGTACAACCGCGGAATCGGGTGCCCATATGCGTGTACCACCTGTGCCTTGGCATTTCGTCGCGGTCCGCCCTGCGTGTTGGCAAGGGCGGGATATAGCGGCATCGCATAGTACGGAGGAATATCAATCGGAGCAGACCAGATTCGCCTTTCCTGGTCTTTATAAGCAGGCCCCCCTTTCCTTGCAGGCGGCCGAATCGGCCGCTGAAACTTATGGTCCTTTCCGCCCTCCACATCCTCATTCCATGTACGAACAGTGGTTTCAAGGGTTGCGCCATCGAGTCCTGTCTGCTCAGCCAAGTTGAACACCGTCTCGTCTCTGAATATCCACCCTTTCTCGATTTCCGCGCTGTTGTCCCTGCTCCACCGATGCTTGAGTGCTGCATAACCGAAGGATGTCCCGAGCCTTCCTTCCATCCGTCCCCTTTCGTCAAATATTGCATAGCACGGAATGCGGGGGTAATCGAGGGCCTTTATATCAAAGTGATCAACGGCAAGGAGACCGGCATGCAGCTCTATTGATTTTTCGTCGATGAACCTCTGTCCATTCCTGTCAACCAGTATATGACGCGGGGTAAGAAGATGGACGTCAAAGGCAGCTTCCACTTCAGGTACTTTTAAACCCAGAGCGCACGAAACACCGTTCATGTGCCACAGGGCTGCTCCGGCCTTCTGCGCCATGCGCACGCCATCCCCGGTATTTCCCGGCGAACCGAGCGAGTAAATTGGAAAACCTTTAACAGAATTCTGCAATGTCTTGATATCATACTCGTAACCACCAGTAGTGAGGATAACCGCTCGATTGGCCCGTACTGCAAGTTCGCGTCCCTTGGATTCGGCTATTACCCCAACAATTTCGTCCTGTCTGTTAATCACGAGCCTTTGAGCCGACGTCTCAAATCTTACCGGAATCTTCCTCTGTTGTTCGACTGCATCAGTGAGCAGCTCCCATAAACGAGCACCCCCTGTATCACCCTTTCCTTTTCCACGCACCTGATATTTGTCTATGGAGAAGGCACCTGGTACGTCCGGGTAGCCTGCATGACCATAGAGGGACAATCTTGTGCCTTGCCTGAGGCTTTTTATATAACTGGCATTTCCAACGGATTGACGCACAAAGAGCTCAACGAGGTTGGAGTCAATGTCGGAGCGAGACCGCTGATAAAGGGAAGTGATGTACCTGAGTGCCTCTCCGGCATCGTTCGGGCTGAGAAAGCCTCCTCCAGAAATTGCGGTGTTTCCGCCTCCCCTATCCATCTTTTCAAGGACAAGTACAGATACACCCGCATCATGGGCCTCGATCGCCGCAACGGCTCCAGCGCTGCCATAACCCACACAGACAACATCTGCTTCTACGTCCCAGCGGTTAGGAACCTCATTATCTTTCAAGGGTAACTCTCCTCTGACGCTCAAAACTTGTTGTGCACATTCGTCTGTCTCTCTATTCTGTCAGGGGCCAAATTATTTGTCAATATTCGTACTTGGCTTGTATATTGATCCACCCCCACTCATTGCAACACTTTTTAGCTTAGTTTTCAGAGCTTTTGTGTACCCAAAAAACCGTACAGACTGTAATGTCGCGTCCCAGGATAACGCAGTTTGCGCATGATGATCGTTAACATATTGTCCTTGGCATGCACTTAGCCTGGTAAAGACGCGAGGGAGAGCATTAATAAAAGAGCCAGGACAATCGCGCAAAAGTGTGGAAAGACGGGCGACACTTACAAAAGTAAGACGACAGAAGGCGATACGTCCTCCTGTCGTCTTACGGTTTATACCTTTGCACGGCTTACTTGCTGTACTGCTGGATAAGACGCTGTGCTTCCTGGAAAATCTTTGTACCAGGCAATCCCTTGGCGTCTAGGCTTTGCGCTTCCTTCATGGCCTTCTGCCTCATGACCGCGTAGAGTTTGGCCATTTCTTCTTTGGGCATGGGCAAGAACTCAACGCCGAGTTTCTTTCCATAAGCCATGCCTTCTTCGTCGGTCTTTTCAAACTCCTTGTCTGTCGCGAGTCCCCAGAAGTCTATATTGTCCTCAAAAACTTTTTTGATGTCGGGCGGGAGCTTGTTCCAGGAGTTAAGGTTCATGGCCCTGCTCGCGGTATGGACCCGATAGATGTTCGTCATGGTCATGTACTTACAGACTTCGGCAAGGCTCATGGTCTTAAGCCCTTCGGGTGAGACCAGAACGCCATCCATAATGCCTTTCTGGAGAGCCACGTACACCTCGGACATGGGAGAGTTTACCCCTTCTGCTCCGAATTCCTTGATCACCTCCGCATTCTCGCCGGACGTTTTGAACCTACCGCCTTTCATATCGGCGAACTTACGGATCGGCTTCTTTGAGAGGATGTCGAAAAATGAGCCGGAACTCCAGGCCAGCACCTTCATGCCTTTGTATTCCGCTTCGATTTCAGGAAATTTGGCCAGGATTTCCTTGTAAACACGACGGCCGGTTACCTGATTGGCGCCGTAAAACATAAGGCTCATCCCCTTGGTAAGGGCAAATCCGGATTTTGAGTAATTGGGAAGGATAAAGGCGATATCGGCAACACCCCCGATTATCTCTTCAATGCCTCCGCCCTGGGGTGATATGATCTGTCCGCCGAAATACGGTTTAATATGTACCCGTCCGTTGGTTTCCTTCTCTATCTTCGCGATCCATGCCTTGTCTACATTGCTGAACGTCATATTCTCGGGCCATTGCGAGCCGTAGGTCAATTCAATAACCTTGCCTTGCTGCGCTGCCGAGAGCGACGGCAGGATAGAGAAAACGAGAAGCAGAGCCATCAAAACAAGGACCACATTCTTCGTTTTTTTCATTTTCTTTCCCTCCTCACACTGTGTATATGCTTGTTCTTGTTGCCCTAATGCGCAGGTATTCACCTACATATGGCTTTTCATAACCCAGTGGATACACGAAGTCAAGCCTTTTCTCTTTCAGCACTTCCAGAGCGGTATTTGCCTTTTCCTCCTGAAAGAAGCCGAGAATGGCATTAAAGACCAACAGGCCCACGATTATGTATGCTTCAAAATATTTGTCCAGCAGCCACTCCAGGGCGATCGTCACCTCTAGCATCCAGGGGGTAACACCCCAGAACTTCTTGATGAATCTGACGGCAGGGCTGGTTTTCTCTTCGGCGATCTCATTGTAACCGTATCGGGTTAAGCGTTCACGTGCCTCTGCCTCGGTCAACCCTTTTTCTAATTCCGTACCGCTTTTCATTTCAGGAACGTTGCCAGCCTGTTCCATGGTAATCCTCCCTTAATCGCTATTTTATGTTCGTCACGAATACCCCTGGCGCAGACTGCACCGCTGAAGGGACCAAATGCAGAGGAATTAAAAAACGTGCCGTCGTTGGAAACTCAGACCAAGCCGAAGGCACTGAAAAGGCGGTTTTCTGGAACGGTTGCTGCCGTCGATGCCGTCTCAAAGACAGTCGTTGTGAAGAATTGGAGGGGTGAAACTACCTTCGATGCAGCCGGAGCAAAGCTCGCCCGCCGAGCTAATGTGGAAGACATCAGGCCGGGCGACAGGGTAGTAATGAGCTATGCGGAAGAAGGTGGCCGGAAAACCGCCAAAGTCGTCATAGTGGTTCCTGCCAAACCTAGAGACGAAAACAAGACCGAAGCGCTGAAAAAACCAAGGCCATTTAGGGATGAGTCCGGTAGGAAATAGCCCCTGTCATATTGATTTCAAGTGTGTTGTGCAGTAAGATTGTCTGGGCTTGCTCCGTTTGTTGTCATCGAGGTGAAAGCAGGCGCAGAAAGTAGCATGACTTCCCGGTGCTGCCACGCGAATGACAATAGCGTGTCAAACCGGGATACGCCTCAAAAACTCGTTGAGGCCATGGGGTTGGTTCCGTGGTCCATTGGTCGTGAAGGGAGGTTCCCGAACGTGTCAACAAATCAGGTTGTGAAAAGTGTCTGTGGCCTCTGCGGAATAGGTTGTGCCATTCTGATAACCCTTGAAAACGGAATCCCTGTCTCGCTCAGAGGAGACCCCCAGAGCCCTGTAAACCGGGGTGGCCTATGTCCCATCGGACAAAACGCGCTTGAATACGTAACGAGTCCCCTCCGTCTCACCGATCCTCTCAAGAGGGTAGGCAAGCGCGGTGAAGGACAGTGGGAGAAAGTATCCTGGGAAGAGGCCTTTCGGCTCACAGCCGCCGGTATGGAGAGCACGAAAAGAGACTTCGGGCCTGAAGCGCTTGCCGTAATCCATGGTCACGCAAAGGCTTTCATCGATACACTGGCTGTTCGCTTCGCCAATGTTTTCGGTACACCCAATGTCATATGCTCTGATCACGTTTGCCACGTTCCCCATATGCTCGCTGCCGAAATGACCTTTGGTTTCTTTCCTGCTCCCGATCTCGGTCATCCCCCCGGGAGCGTCATCGCCTGGGGAATCAACAAGGCCGAAACAGGGATCTTTCGACACAAAAGTTTTATAAAGGCCCGTCGTAGAGGAACCAGGTTCATTGTCGTCGATCCATTGAGAACACCCTTTGCTGAATCGGCCGAGCTCTGGCTCCAGGTAAGACCGGGCACTGATCTTGCCCTCGCTCTGGGCCTGCTGAACGTTATCATAACGGAAAGACTCTACAATTCCGAATTTGTAAATCAATGGACGGTCGGTTTCGGAGAGCTTGAAGAAGCGGTCAGGCAGTACACCCCTCACAAAGTAGCTGAAATCACCTGGGTTCCCGAGGAGACCATACTGGCTGCTGGACGGCTCTATGCTACGAACGGTCCCGCATGTGTCGGGTGGGGGAACGCAATCGATCAGGGTCCGGACAGTTTTCAAACAGGGAGGGCCATAGCCATCCTCATGGCCATCACCGGCAATCTTGACGTCCCCGGTGGGGAGATTGAGTCAGAAAGGTCCGGTTTCAGATGGTGCGATCATGAATCGGGCAAGATCCGCATCCACGGGAGATGGTCCGATGAGCTCGAATT
Source organism: uncultured delta proteobacterium (assembly GCA_963754785.1). GTDB lineage: Bacteria > Desulfobacterota > Syntrophorhabdia > Syntrophorhabdales > Syntrophorhabdaceae > PNOF01. Next base: position 15,122 of record CAVWHH010000017.1, read on the forward strand.
GCGTCATCGTTTAACTCAGGACGAACGTAAGCGAAAGATATCCGCAGGTCTTCTGACCGATTTCCGGTATGACACCCCGAGAGACTTCGTCACGGCTGTCCTGGAAGGTAAGCCTTATCCTATCCGGGCTGCATTTGTTCAGGCCTCAAACCCTCTCTCGAGCTGGAGCGATATCCATAAAACCTTCGAGGCATTCAATAGACTCGATTTCGTCGCCGTTTCCGAGATGTTTATGACACCAACGGCAGCTCTCGCCGATATCGTCTTTCCCGTGGCTTCCTTCCTTGAGTATGATGGCGTCCGGGTACCGGGCGGCCCGGCGGTATTCCAAAGGAAGGTGGCCCGGGTTGGCCAGTGCCGTTCTGACCTGGAAATATTGAATGGGCTCGCAGGGGCTTTGGGCCTTGGCGAGTTCTTTTGGGAAACTGCAGAGGCGTTCTGGGATTATGTCCTCTCACCGGTCGGGGCCACATTCGAAGAGTTGCGAAAAAAGGGTGTTCTGCAAAAGAAAAAACCTCGTTTCTATAAGAAGTACAATGAGCGGGGATTCTTTACCCCTTCAGGCAAGGTAGAACTCTATTCCAAGACCCTGGAGACCATGGGATTTACCCCTTTGCCAGTCTACAGGGAGCAGTACTTGTCAGATGATGATAGAAGGACCGGTGACGGATACGATCTCCTCTGTACCTGTAAGAAAGTGAATACCTACATGCATTCCGCAGGCAGACAGATTAAAGGACTCCGAAAAAAACACCCTGATCCCCTCGTCATCATACATCCCGTTACCGCCCGAGAACGGGGCATCTGCGAAGGAGATTGGGTTACTATCGCATCGAGAAAGGGTGCGATCCGGCAAAAGGCCCATCTTTCAGACGCTGTGAACAGGCGGGTGCTGGTGGCGGAGCATGCCTGGTGGTTTCCCGAGGAGGGTTATGGGGCACTTTTCGGTTATGATAAATCAAACTATAACGTACTCATCAGCAATGAGGCTCCGTGTAGCCCCGAAGTTGGCTCCTTTATCACACGGGGTATCGCGTGCACCATCAGCCGGGAACCGCTATGATAAAATCAACACTATTGTTTGAGTATAAATGTCTCTACTCTCTTCGTTTGTTGTTTTATATGATCAGTCCATAGTCACCCCTTGTCTGGAACCATCAGGTTCGCTTATCTGTCCTGCCCAGCATGAGGCCTTATTTTAAGTAGCAATCAAGTTGACAGATATAATCCATGACCATCCGGTTATGCTTTTGACTCGCTCTCGGTCATTTTCCATGCGTGTCCGGCCATTCATAAGATTAACCACGAGCATATCCATACCCTTAAAGACTTTATTGGGGAATTCCTTTTCCCGTATTGCATCCCAGAGATGTTCTAATGGGTTCAACTCGGGCGAGTATGCCGGAAGATAGAGAATGCGCATGTTCTCAGGGATCGAAAGGGTTTTGTGTGAGCGGAGGGGACCCATGATCAAAACGAGCGGAGCTAGCGGTCCCATATCTAGTTGGAATAACCGGACCTCCTTGACATTGTCACGAGCTGAACCAATAATGCAATAAAGGGCGTTGTTATGAGCGAGTCTCTTGAATGTAAAGACACAGAGGGTTAACGATAGGAGGTCTATTATGGGTTTATCCCAAGATCAAGATTCAAACCGGCAATGTATTCTAAACAGGCGGCAATTTTTATCCTCTGGCGTCTGTCTCGCCGCCGCCGGGGCTTCAGCACTCTTACTTCCCCGGATCACCAGGGCGCAGAATGTCACGACGCAGACGTGGAATATTCCCTTTAATGGAAGTAACGATCCTTACCCGATCCCTTGGTTGGATAAGAACGGAAGTCATAACCAGTCACCAGGACCGGGTATGGAACCTTCAAGCATCTATCATTTCAAAGGCCAGATCGCGCGCTGCAACGATTTCACGGGCGTAGGAACCGACAATAAGGGGACCCGTATCTCTTTCGGCGCACCGAGCACAGATTTTTCGCTTATGCGAGGAGAGTATTTCGCTGCCCGTGTGCCTCAGCCTGGTGCATTCTCTCACATATGACTGACACTTTTTGATGGCCTGGCGGTCGCCGGGGGAAATAAGATTCACGATTTTCATCCTCCCATTGCCCCATCCGGACTCTATTGGGTTGCGCCTGTACCCACGTGGGGTATCACTGTGAGCCCAGACGGACAACGGGCTGCTCTGGAGATGAAACAGATCGCAGTTATCGATCAGCCGAAATGGCCGGCCCACGATGCTCTCTTTACCCCGGCTATAATGAGTTTTCGTGTGGTCTGGAAGGCCACCGACGAAAAGATCCTCATTGACGACAAGCAGAAACAGTTCAGGTTCGATGGTTATCGAGCAACCGCGCAGGCCGAGGCAATGGTCGATGTACCATCTCTCAACTTCTCCTGGAGGTCGGACCCGATTACGACATCAAGCGCTTCCTTTGCAATCATCGGTAACGAGGTCAATGGGAAATATTACGACATGTAAGGATCAACCGGCTTTTCCACCCATCACAGTTGCAAAACAGCGGCAGATTTTTACTGCACTTTCCTCGCAGGTCAAACGGTGTACCGTGTGTCTGTTTTTAGCAAGTACATAGTTTAACCTTCTGAGTTAAAGCGAAACCTTTTCACCCGATGTTTCGCCTGGTGTTATTGGCGTCTTTTCAACATGTCTTTTTTTTAACAGATAATACAGTACGGGGACCATGGTCCGCGAGAGAAAAGTTGCGGCGACTTCTCCGGACATGAGCGCCACGGCCATACCCTGGAAGATGGGGTCGAATAAGATCACCGATGATCCGACCACAACAGCTGCCGCAGTGAGGAGCATGGGCCTGAAGCGGATAATACCTGCCTGGATGACGGCTTCTTTAAGGGGTACGCCTTCGGCAAGTTTCAGATCGATGAAATCAACGAGAATGATGGAGTTTCTGACCACAATGCCTGCCCCGGCAATAAAACCGATCATGGACGTTGCGGTGAAAAATGCCCCCATGAGCGCATGTCCCGGCAGGATGCCGATGAGAGACAAGGGGATGGGGGCCATAATGACAAGGGGTACGGTGAAGGATTTGAACCACCCCACAACCATGACGTAAATAAGAACCAGGACAACGGCGAAGGCCATACCTAGATCGCGGAAGACTTCGTAGGTAATGTGCCATTCTCCATCCCATTTCATGGAATAGGTTTTTTCAAGCCAGGGTTGAACCGCAGAATACTGTTTCAGTTCATATCCTTCGGACAATTTTAGTTTTTTTATGGCGCTGCTCATTTTCAGGATGGGGTATACAGGGCTTTCTTCCGGACCGGCCACATCGCCCACGACGTATATGACCCTCTTTAGATTTTTCCGGTAAATAGTCTTGTCCTCTATGCCTTCCCGCGCCCGAACGAGTTCTGAAAGAGGAATGGAATCTCCCGAAACCGATGTAAGAGAAATTTCCCCGAGGCGTGACACACCCGATCTGTCGGCAAGGGGTGCTCTGAGATAGAGTTCCACCGGTTCCTTGTCTTTCTCTGTGTGGACGAGACCTGCCACCTGGCCGCCAAGCAACATGCGAGTCGTTTCTGACACAGCATCGGTGCTGATCCCATGATAGGCGGCCTTTTCTTTGTCAACATCGAAGAAGAATTTTTTCTGATCGTCTTCCCTGTACCAGTCCACATCCACAACACCTTTGGTATTCGTAAATATGTTCTTGATCTGGGCCGCTATCTCAACCTGCCTTTTCAGATCGGGGCCATAAATCTCGGCCACGAGGGTACTCATGACCGGCGGCCCCGGCGGTATTTCTACGATCTTTGTCCGAGCCTTATAGAGATCACCGAGACGTTTGATCTCGGGCCGTATCTTTTTAGCTATTTCATGACTCTGGGCCTTTCGCTTATCCTTAGGGACGAAGTTGACCTGAATGTCTGCCTGGTTGTTGCCGGAACGAAGAAAGTAATGGCGCACAAGACCATTGAAATTAAAGGGCGCCGAGGTGCCCACGTAGGTCTGATAATTGACTACTTCGGGAACTGTTCCGAGGTACTGGTCCACCTGCTGCGTCAGCCGTGCCGTGTCTTCAAGGGTCGAGCCCTCGGGCATATCAATGACGACCTGAAGTTCGCTTTTGTTGTCGAAGGGGAGCATCTTTACAGTGGTCAGCTTGAGGGGAATGAGGAGGAAGGCGGCAATCAGGAGTGCGCCTACAAGGCCGAAGAAGAAATGTCTCTTTTTCGGTTTCTCAAGGAGACCCCGGAGATTTTTTTCGTAGATTTTGTTGAATTTTGCGAGAAGGCTCCTGGTCTCTTTTTCGTCTTCTGTCGGTGTACGCTTCACCCCTTTGAGCACGATCATGCTCAACCAGGGGCTGATAATAAAGGCGATAAGCAGGGATATGACCATAGCCGCAGAAGCCCCCACAGGGATGGGTCTCATATAGGGCCCCATGAGCCCCGATACAAAGGCCATAGGGAGCAAGGCGGCGATGACCGCGAAAGTGGCCAGGATCGTTGGGTTACCCACCTCGTCAACGGCCTCTACGGCTACCTGGGCGCTCACCTTCTTCATCCTAAAATGGCGGTGGATGTTTTCGACAACGACTATAGCATCATCAACAAGAATACCTATGGAGAATATGAGGGCAAAAAGGGTTACCCGATTAAGAGTATAGCCATAGAGATAGGTCACAAGGATGGTAAGTGCAAGGGTAACGGGTACCGCCACAGCAACGATAATGGACTCCCTCCATCCCAGCGCGAGGGCGATGAGAAGGGTTACGGAAAGGGCTGCAATTGCCATGTGTTTGAGAAGTTCATCGGATTTATCCTTGGCGGTTTCTCCGTAGTTCCTCGTTGTAGTTATCTCGATGCCGCTGGGGATTATATACCCTTTCAGGGCCTCTATTTTTTTAAGAGCACGCTCTGCTATGTGTGTCGCATTGGTGCCTTTCTTTTTGGCGATGGAAATGGTCACCGCCTCAAAGAGGCCACCATTCTGAGCGCCCTTTGATGCGGGTCCCAGGCCCATAAAGACATAGCTGGAAGGCTCTTCGGGGCCATCGATAATGCGGGCCACGTCTCTCAGGTAGACCGGCCTGCCGCTATATATGGTTATGACAATGCTTCCCACGTCCTCAGCGTTTGCAAGAAAACCGCCTGTATCAACAATAAATTCCTCATTCCCGGAAAGAAATAAACCCGACGGAAGTAAGAAGTTTGATTTTTTCAGGGAGTCGACGACTTGAAGAGGAGAAAGGCGATATGCCCCGAGCTTGAGGGGTTCCACGGTAATCCTGAACTGTCTTCTCTGCCCGCCGATGATACGGAATTCAGCCACGTCGGGGTCCTTCTTCAACTCGTCGCAGACCTCCATGGCTACGCGTCTTAATTCATAGCCGTGGTATCGGGAACTCCAGAGCGTGAAGGCCATAATGGGCACATCGTCAATGGAGCGGGGTTTTATCAGCGGTTGAGATACACCTGGCGGGATCCTGTCGTAGTTTGACGTGAGCTTGTTGGAGAGATTGACGATGCTTTTTTCCATATCTTGGCCGACATAGAATCGGACGATGGCGATGCTCATACCGGGTTTTGACATGGTATAGATGTATTCGACGCCTTTTATCTCCCAGAGGAGCTTTGACATGGGTTTGGTAACCTTTTCGTCCACCTCCTGCGCAGACGCGCCTGGATAGGAAACGAATACATCAATCATAGGCACCACGATCTGTGGTTCCTCTTCCCTAGGGGTCACGATAATAGCAAAAACACCCATCAGAATGGACGCGATGACGGCAAGGGGCGTTAGCTTCGATTCTATGAATGTCTTAGCGATTCGTCCTGCAAAACCCAGTCTATCCATCTTGTGCTTCCTATAGGTTATAACTGTCCCAACCGTTTAAACAGTTAGAACTGCCGGAACAGCTTGAGCCATCACCGTTTTATAACGCCGCCATCTACGGCCTTTTCTATGCCCGAAACGATAATGTTCTCATCTTTTGACAGGCCTGAAAGCACTTCAGTGAGCCCGTCATAGACCCTTCCAGTTTTGATCAGACGATAGGCGATGACCCCTTTTTCGTCAACAACGAAGACCCCCGTCAGCTGGCCTCTATCAACGATAGCGCCAGATGGTACGAGGAGGGATTCCTTCTTCCCTTGCGGAATGAAAACCTTCCCGTACAATCCGGTCCTCAGGGACCGGTCCGGTAAAGCTATCTCAATAAGGAATGTCCGCGATGCCGGGTCAATGGAAGGGACAACCTTAACGATCCTGCCGTTCACCTTCTCGCCGGTTTTATCGAAAAGAACATCGGCTGACATGCCCAAAGAGACCTTTTTCATGAGGCTTTCATCAATGGCTGCCTCGATTCTGAATTGCGATGTATCTTCAACTGTATAGAGTGGCATACCGGGAGTGGCCATACTGCCTACCTCTATTTTTTTTTCGGTGACGATACCTGATAGTGGAGCCCTCACCTGGGTGAATCCCTGGTACACACGGGCCTCGTCGAGATTTGCCCTTGCGCGCTCCACAGCCTGAGTCATGCGATTAAACTCGGCATCAGATACCTTTTTCTGCGTCTCTATCTGGTCAAACTCTTGTCGCGAGATTACCTTGTCGTTGTAAAGATTCTTAAACCGCGCGTAGGTAACCTCTGCAAGGGATCGTTGTTCTTCCGCCACTTGCCGGGCATTTTGAGCCTCATTGAAGGCAGCTTCAGCCGCGGCGACCCGCTGTGCCGTATCCCTGTTGTCAATGGTCATGAGGATATCTCCGGCAGTTACTTTGTCGCCCTCTTTCACCTTTACGGACGTTACTGTTCCCATAACCCTGCTTGCTACAATGCTGGCTGTCTTCGCCCGCACCGTACCGGAGGCTTCATAGTAAACGTCAACCTGCACAGGGTTGAGCTTCGTGACTTTGACACCGCTTATAATTTCTCTCTTTACCGGGCTTTCATTCTTGCTGCCACCACAGCCCGCGAACAGAAGGATAAAAATGAGGCCAATTATATACGCCTTTTGTATCATAAGTATTCTCCTGTTGACACTATTCAATGTTCAGGTCCTTCATGATGGTGCCACTTTCATATTCGAGACTGATGACGGCAAGTCTATAGGCGTTCTCCTGCGCCACCGCAGCAGTCCTTGCGTGGTTGAGGTTAAGCTGGACATCAAGAAGGTCAACGATTGGCGAGAGCGAATTTTCATAACGGCTCATGACGAGTCTTTTTCCTTCCTCGGCGCTCTTAAGGGCGGCATGGGCAAGGTCAACGTTCTTTCCTGCCTCTTCTACAGCAAGGTAGGCTTCATGGACCTTGAAGGAGATAAACTCCCTGAGACTGTTGATATGTTCTTTCACCTCTGAGGCCTGGTACTGTGCTTTACTTCTCTGGAATTCCCTGTTCGCACCATCAAAGAGTTCCCACCGGAGAAAAGCTGAGACCTGCCAACTGTCTCCCTCGGTGCCGAAGAGATTCCTGTGATCGTTCATCTGGTACGAACCACCGACGCCGATATAAGGGAGATAGGCTGATTCAGCAGCAGTGATATTTTTTCTGGCGGTCTCATAGCGTATTTTCATGGCTGTAAGGTCCTTCCGGGTGAGAGAAATATCTTTGTAGTAGTCGAGGTCTTTCACAGTGAGAGAAAGATTTTCATCGACAATATCAATCGATTCAGGAGAGGCAAGCAGAAGCCCGAGCCATTTTTTCGCGACGCTATACTCCTTCTCACTGCTTGTGAGGATTTGCTCTGCCTCTGCGAGCGCCGTCCGGGCTCTTAAGCAATCTGAGTAGAGACCGAGATCATTGTTATAACGCGCCTCAGCAATCCTGAGATGCTCCCGGGCGTCTTCAACACCTTTTTGAGCAACTGCAAGATACTCCCTTGCTGTGTGAGCCCTCAGGTAAGCCTGGACAACCTTGAAAACGATCTCTTCCTTTGTGCGCTGGTAATCGCCGCTTTTTGCAGCATATTCGTTTTTCGCTATAGAGAGCTCTACAAAGGATTTCATGGAAAATACCGGTTGTTCGACAAAGAACCCCGTCTGATAGTCATTGACGGGTTGCGGATTGTTCAGTGCATCGATTATAAAATCATTTTGTGAAAATCTCTGTTGGTTCAATTTCATCATGAACGAAAGGGGAGGGTTATTTGTCCGTGTTGCTTTTTCCTCAAAGGTGAGTTTCGGGAGAAAGGCGCTTCGCGCGATACCGACCCCTTCCCTGTGAACAAAGAGCGCGTTTTTTGCTGCCTGCAAATCGTGATTCTCGTCCAAGGCGATTCTGATAGCCTCTATCAGCGTCAGCTTCCTTTCTTCTCCGAACCCGTCGGGAGGCAGAAGAAATGTGCATAGAACAACGAAGAGCAGTAGAAAAAAAGATGAGCGGGCCATTCTTACCTATATCCCACTATAAGCATCGTTTATTCTTGTTTAAAGGCCTTTTCAAACCACCTGAACATAAAGAGGCTGGCAACGATGAAGAGCACAATGATAAACCAGTGATTCACACCCAGTATTTCAGGGGTGGTAATTTGTCCGAAATCTCCCCAAGTAAGTACCGTGCTTTTCAATGCGGGGTAAAATTTCGCGAAGATCGCTACTCCGGCAAGCATGCCGAAAATATCCCAACGCGCCCCATTTCACCTCACTGAGCGCCCTAATTTCTAGGGCAAGAGCCGAAGAGCCCAAGTCAGCACCGAATACGAGAACGTCCATGTTTCTTTCTACAAGCACCCCCCCTATGCCTCGTCGAGACTGTCTGGCGGGACCAAACCATTGAGAATGTTCCTCTTTGATAGCAATTGTGTTCCTTTTTTATTGCGCTGTTGGTTTTCCGCGGTGGTCATTCGCATGCGGCTCAGCGTTTTCGGATAGGCCCTAGATGCTCTTTTGACTACAGGGTGGGTATCGGATGCGGATTAATGCTGTCAAGGGAAATCTGTTTTAATGATTATTTACCGAATATCATTTTCAAAGCAATCAGTAAGAGGATAATGCCGAATATCTTCTCTAGCACAGGATTTGACAAACTGGTAGCAAGCCTAGCGCCGAAGAAGCCGCCGACAAAGAATCCGATACACACGTGCGCCGCCGCCTCCACATTGACATATCCCTGTCTGTAGTATATCCACGCGGCAAGCAATCCGATGGGGGGGGTACCATCAACGCAAGTGTAGTTCCCTGGGCCTGTTGCTGCGTGAAGCCAAACAGAAAGACAAAAAAAGGAATGATGATTACTCCCCCGCCAATTCCGATGAAACCGCTCGTAACGCCCGCTGCCAAGCCCAACAGAATGTAGAGAATTACATTTGCCATGTTATCCCCCGCTTAATCGAACCTGTACCCCTCTTTCCACAAACAAGAGTATTGGCCGATTATGCCCTTCTATGTTCAGGGTGATGTCATCCTGAGCAGCAGCTCCCCGGTGAGCCGCAGGAATTGGGTGAGCCACAGCAGCCGCCCGTGGGCATCCCTCCGAACTGTGGAGAAGAAGAACTTGTTGTATTGTGGGCAGACATCAGTTTCGTCAGTTCCGTACTTGCGCAGGATTTACATTGCAACGTTTCGTTATGGGCAAACACAATGAACTCATTGACTGCGCCGCATTTTTCACACTTGTATTCATAGATTGGCATTTTACCTCCTAAAATTACTATGCACTGCTTTTAATGGTGTCCGCATCCCCCTGCGTGGCCGCCACATGTCTGGTTCATTGTTAGTTCCGGAAGCAGACTATCTTTGAGAAGGTCAAGATTATCCCTGACGATTGGTTCAACTGCCCGATAAACTTTAATCCCTTCAGCATTCAGTTTCATAAGAGCCCCGGCGCCGATACCACCAACGACAATGGCATCAAACTGCCTACCGCCAAGGGCCATAATGGGATTACAGGCCCCATGTTCATGGATTTGATTAGCATTTGAAATTGCACCCACATTCGCCTGATCCGTATCAATGACCACAAATGTCGGCGCGGAACCGAAGTGACCGTAAACTGTGCTTTCGATTCCCTGATCTTTCTCTACTGGAAAACATACTTTCATTTGTTACCTCCGTTCTGTTTGATATTAGGGTCTATTTTAAGGGCATTGCCGTGTAAAATCGCCCCTGCGGTCTTGTGGCGCGCTCCGTCGAGTATTCTCCCGAAGGTTGCCCGGGAAACATTCATTTGCTTCGCCGCTTCCTCATGATACAGCCCCCCATAATAGGCAAGGCGTAACGCCTCCAACTCGTCGAGACTGAGACAAACCTCTTCGAGTTCAACAAGCGGGATACCTCGTGGCTTGAAATAAAATGCGTTGGGTCTACAGTTAATACATCTGCATTTCTTCGGGCGCCACAAGATTATATTATAAACATATGCTCATAATAAGTCAAGAGTATAAAGACCAAAGAGTAGAAAATACCCAGCTACCGATAGCTACAGCCGCTTCTGCCGCCGCTGCAGGCATGATCTAATGTGAGCTTCTTGAGCCGGCCCGCAATCAAAAGGTCGAGATTCTCTTTTACCGTTGTCTTTGCAGACCGGTAGACTTCAATCTCTTCAGAACTGAATTTTATTATGGCGCCCACGCCTATGGCGCCGACCACGACAGCTTCAATTTGCATCTTAATCAAGGCTTCAATAGGGGTACAGGATCCCTCCGGGTGATGTGTGGCCCTGTTTTGTACGGTAGTCAGCCTGTTTCCCTCCGTATCAACAATGACAAAAGCCGGTGCTGAACCACAATGATTGTAGACGAGGCTTTGTAAGCCATCCTCTTTGACTACTGCGAAACATATTCTCACAGTCTCTCCACTTAGGACAACGTCAGCATGTACTCATAATGAGTCAAAAGACCTGAATTATCATTACGAAAATGATACCATTTGTATCATAATATAAAAAAGATATTAATGGAGGGCCAATGATTGAAGCATGGATGAAAGAGATAAAACAAATATGTGATCCCCAATCTTTAGGTATGATCCTGGCCCACAACGGGATTGTGCGTGCGAGAGCGAAGGATGGAAACCCGGTCAAGGCCATGAGAATTTCATATGACAAAGCGAAACTGCAATCGGCAGTGAACGTATGCAAAAAGAAGGATGGTATCGCTGACGTCCGTGTGTGGATCAATGAGGGTCTTCTCCAGGTTGGTGACGATATCATGAATGTCTGTGTGGCGGGCCGTTTCCGGACGGACGTGTTGCCAGTCTTACAAGAATTGCTTGCAACCATCAAGACAGAGATTGTGCGTGAACAGGAGGTGCCTTTATGAAAAAAAACGGTCGGAACACAATGCGCCAAATGCCAGGCGCCCATGATGGAGGAGAGGACCTGCGCGAATGAGTGAGGCAAGGGAAAGAACGTCAGGGGTCCCTTCGGGCCCTTAAAGATATGGAAGGCGGACAACATGGACTTGCCCCTATACCGGAAGAAAGAGAGCGTACTATACAAATCCGGAGGCAATTACCTTTTTTACTCCTCAAGACCAAGCCGTATGCGCAATTGTTTAACATACTCCAGTCCGTCCGGTTTAAAGGGCTCCGGGACCCAGGGCATATCCCTCAATGTTTGAAGGATAGAAGACAATTGGTCAAAGGGAACAGCTATAAATTGGAGCCCCTCCCGGAACAGCTGTCGTCGTCTCATTCCGAAACCTAGACCGGATGCGACAAAATTTACATCTCCACTCAGATAAGGATAGACTAAAAGCCATGAGCATCCTATAACGGATGAATAGCGGCTTGACCACATTTTTCCAGTCTGGTAACTCATGGCCCTAAGCAGGATCCACGCATGGCTGGTTGGGACAAGAAAAATCAACACATCAGGGTCAAAAGAAAGCTTATTTAACGGGGAGAAAACAACATGGTTGGCCGCGTTTCTCGCTATCCTGGGAATATAATTGTACACCCTGGCAGCGGCCCGAGTATCTTGGAATGCACCTAGCCCGGCTCCGAATTCTCCACTCACAAATTGGGGTTCGATCTCCGATTGCCCCAGTACATACGGCCCTGCTTCGCAGGTATGGTTTTTTACGCCGGCGCTAAATACTTCTCCCTCTTGCGCCCTTTTCAGCATCTCGCACAGTGCCATCTTTTGGTCCAGCCTGCTGATACCTTCCGGAGACCTGACCAAATACTTCACACCGACAGGCTGTATGTCAAATTCGAATTCATCCAGTATGGCAAAATCCTGTTTTGTGAGTGTCAATTTAACCTCCTCACATTTTTTCTGTGATACAGATTCCAAAGTTCAACTTCTCCCGATCTTCAGCTGAGTTTCCGTGGGCCCTGTCCATAGAGCCCACGGAATGATAGGGAGGAGTGATTGCTAATAAATGTGGTGCACGGGGTAGACGCCCTGCTTTATTACCTTGCCGTTCTGTAACTGGTCAACACGAACCTTGTCGACACCCTCGACCTTGCCCGGACCATAGGTTAACGGTGTACTGCTTATGCCTCCGGTATCAAAATTATTGATCTGATAAAAACCATCGTTCAGCACGTCAATGGGCTTTAGCTGCTCAAGAGGCTTCTTGAGCATGGCAAGCCTTAACGCCTCAACTTGCGTCATGACCTCAAGGAAGCCCCCCATATACATAATGTGGCCCACCCATTTGTTAGGATGATACTTCTTCTGCAAGTCGGTCATGAACTTTACCCCAGGGCCCTGGTCATCCCAATCCGGAAAGCCGCCGCCGACGACAAACCCGTCGCCCAGCTTACCCATTGCCGCTGCAAAAACAGGAAGGTGGCTTGGCGTGGCGCAGGCAAAGGTCATCTTGTAAGGCTGATACGGTCCCATACCCAACCTGACCATTTCCTTGACTGTCGGCTGCGAACCGGGATTAACCATAAGGCCCAAGGCAAGATCAACCTTATTATCTTTGAGCCACATAAGCTGAGTGGTTGGAGGAGAGGTGGGGACAAGGGGCACATACTGGATGCCAACAAATTCATATCCGATTTTCTCGAGATAAGCCTTCATCTGGGGTACCTCAAGCGACTTACCCATGGCATTATCTGCGGTAAGGTAAGCAACTCTCGGTTTTCTTTTTTCCTTCCAATTCTCTTTGAACCAATCGGCCACAGCTGCAACAGCATCGGTGTAAATAGGGTAATAGGTGAGGATGGTCCCTGGTTTCGGTTCCATGATATACGCTCCGGTGGCAGAGGAGGGAACGCCGAAACCGTCCTGCATCAGCCTGTCCTTGAGGGCAATAGCCACCGGCGAGCTCCCTACTCTGTAAACCAGCATTCCTTTTGCCTTGAGTTCCTCGTAGATGGAGAGCGCCTTTCCGGGCTGGAGCTGATCGTCCCGCCACAACAGTTCTAGTGTTATGTCGGCGGGCCATTTCTCCTTTCGCCAGGGGGCTAAGTTCTTCGTCTCGTTTACATATTTGACATAGTCCTCAAAGGCAGCCAACATCGCCGCCATGTCCTCTGCATAAGCGCCGGTGAGTGCAAAGCTGCCGCCGACGTAGACTGTCTTCCCGGCGGCCTGAGTGCTTGGGGAAAATACCAATAATCCGACTACCATCATGATCACGAAAACTACGATCTTCGATCTGATTCTAACCATTGTTTCCTCCTTCTCTTTGTTGTTTATAGTCAGTTACCCTAAGAGCGACCCTACGAAGTTTTGGAAACCCTGCCAGTTGTGGCTTCTTCGGTTAATGGAATCCCCTTTGTGTTTAAAAGCATGGCAGTCTAGTAAGGCTCTTTACAGTAAAAGACCAGGGAGGCCTATTAACCGACCCCGGGCCTCATCGAGATGCATACGCATCATCTTTTTGAATCCTTCTATGTCTTTCATTTCAAGCAATTCGATTATCTTGCTATGGTGCGAAAGAGAACTACCGGCGGCTTCGGGCACGCTGAGCGCGAGGGCTCTGAACCATTGGAATTTGTCCACGAGACCCGATATAGTATCAAAAAGAATTTCAGATCTTGCAGCCCGATAGAGTAACTCATGAAATTCCGATTCGCAACGGGTAATGGCATGTATATCACCGCTTCCCCTGGTAATCCGTTCACCTTCGGCTACGTTTGCCTTAAGGCCTGCGATCTCTTCCCCGGTAATTTTTTCCACGACAAGTGGGATTACAAAATCCTCAATCGCGCTTCTCAAGGCAAAGTACTCTTCAATATCTTTCGCATTGAACCGTCTGACGATAAACCCAAGGCTGTCACTGCAGGTTACCAGTTTCTCATGCTCAAGCATGAGGAGCGCTTCTCTTACAGGGGTCCTGCTGACGTTGAGCGACTTTGCCAATACATTTTCAAAGATTTTTTCGCCCGGTTTGAAATCAAGATAGATGATTTTCTCTTTAATCGCCTTATATGCCTTGAAACGCAAGGCATTTGTTTCTTTTTTAACCATATGAATTACCTGTATACAAGCGAGTATATTTAGTATTATACTAATGTGTATATGATGTCAAGCTTTTTAAATTATGCTTCTAAAGGTCCTCCCGCTCCACTTGCACATTTCTGATGATGAGACAGAAAATTGCCTGAGGATAGGACCTACACATATGTTTCTTTAAGGAGGTTTCGCTATGAAACACAATACTGAAGCGCAATGCGCCAAATGCCAGGTGCCCATGATGGAAAAAAGGGTCTGCACGAGTGAGAGGGGCAAGGGAAAGAACGTCAGGGGATGTCCTACAGTATCAAAAAAGACACTCCTCGCGCGTGCCGTAAAAGAGTATCAAAAGGAAGATATCCATGAATTCGCCCGTAATGCATCCATTCAGGAAGGGGAGTGTTACGCGGGGCGCGATAAGAGGCCCTACGTCATGCATCCGGTGAAGCCGCGTATTGTCGAGATATGTGAATTCGCCGAAAAGATGGGCTACAAGAAACTGGGTCTTGTTTTTTGTGGCGGACTTGCGAAGGAAGGTGAAATTGTTTCCCAGATACTGGAAAATCGTGGTTTCCAAGTTGTATCGGTGATGTGCAAAGCAGGAGGCGTACCCAAAGAGAAGGTAGGCATTGAGCAAAACGAGAAAATTCATATCGGTGAATTTGAATCCATGTGTAATCCTATTTTTCAGGCCTTTGTGGTGAATGATGCGGGCACGGATTTCAATATCCTGCTCGGGCTCTGTGTGGGCCATGATTCCCTCTTCTTAAAATATACCGAAGCGCCCTCGACGGTGCTCGCGGTGAAAGACCGCGTAACAGGGCACAACCCCTTAGCAGCTATTTATTTATCGGAAAACTACTATTCATGGGTTCAGGGGTCTTAATTCGGGCTCATGCACTTTAGTGTGTTACTGTATTTCGTGATTACTGTCTGAACGATAATATGCTTGTGCCATTAAAAGAGTCTCGAAAACCTGAAATCCGGGCGCACGCATTATGGTATCGGAGGATAAAAAAATGAGCTATTCGAGCTCCAAAAAAGAGCGGAGGGAAACAATGCGAAAGGCAGTTGTATTGTACTGGTCTCATACGGGAAACACAGAAAAGGTGGCGAAGAGTATTTACAAAGGTTTAGGGGACGGCGGATTTGATACCCTGATCAAGAAGGTGCAGGAAGCGGATGACGTTAATTTTTATGACTATGATCTCATTTGTTTTGGTGTCCCGTCCTATCAATGGCATCCTCCCAAGCTGGCCGATGAATATCTGAAGGCGAAGTTCGCCCACTACAAAACGGAGGGGCGGATTCAGCTTAACTCCCCCTGTATAGGCGGAAAGAACGCCTTGGTGTTCTGTACTTATTCGGGGCCTCATACGGGCATAAGAGAAGCCATACCTGCGGGTAAGTATATCGGTCAATTCTTTGAACATCTCGGTTTTGTCATAGTGGATGAATGGTATGTTTTGAGCGAATTTCACGGTTCAAAGGAGAACAGCACGCTCGGGAGAATGGGGAACATCGGAGGCCTTCCCAATGAGCAGGATTTGAAGAGGATAGAAGATCAGGCCCGGCTGCTCACTTTTCGCATATAAAGGGCGGATGGTCGCGAAACTATGCCCTCTCTCATGACATACCGGTTACTCTCTAAGTTGGTCGTCAACGGCCTCAAGTACCAATTCCACAGATTGTCGGGTCTTTCGGTACCCATTGAAGCTTTGAGCATTGAGGTTACTCACCGGTGCATCGCACGGTGCATCATGTGTAACATCTGGAAAATCCCTGCTCTGCACCTTTGCCATCACAAACATCTCCTTCTTACATTTTTTCTGTAAAATGGAGTCCAAAGTCCAAACCGCCCGATCTTCAGGTGAGTTTCCGTGGGCTCCATGGACACGGACATTCAGCATAGCGTTTTTTCTACACGTCTTAAGTATTAGTCCGACTCCATGGTGGTTTTCCAGACTTCCCATACCCTGCCAACGAGATCAGGACCAGGTTTAAGTGTTAATTTACCCGGTTTCCATCCCGATGGTGTCGCTTCGGTCCCCTTGCTGTTTCTGACGTGTTGGAAAGCCTGGATCTGTCTTAAGGTTTCAGCTACATGTCTTCCCACCGGGGGCGTGAGAACTTCATAGCCCTGTATCACACCGTCAGGATCAATGATGAACCTGCCACGGTTTTCCACGCCGGCATCCTCATCGTACACACCATATGCGGTGCCGACCTTGCCGCCTCCATCAGAAAGCATCGGAAAGGGGACCCCGCCTTTAACCATTTTTGACAATTCATTATCATTCCACATCTTATGCACGAAGACGCTGTCGACACTCATCGACAGCACTTCAACGCCAAGTTTCTGAAATTCTCCGTAATGATCGGCGACCGCCGATATTTCTGTCGCTCATACAAAGGTAAAATCACCCGGATAGAGACACAAGACGACCCACTTACCCAAATGTTCCGACAACTTCACGGCTGTAAACTCCCCTTTGTGGTATGCCGGGGCGACAAAGTCAGGAGCTGGTTTTCCGACCTGGATCATTTTTCTTACCTCCTTTGTTGATTGGGGTGGTTGCTGTTCCTGTTTCACATCCGGCTGCCCGACCAACCCACCTGTCGGACGGGCACAACCTACCTTCAGCTTTTCTGCCATAAGCTACCTCCTTTCACAACGCGTTGATGTAACAAGGCATACTGTTTACTCCAGCCATAAGGCAACACTGCCTTTAGTACCTTCAGTCCCCTGTCTCTATTATATCACGTCTCTTCTGTATGAAAAACAATCTTTCCCCTTCTTTTCAATGTATCTTCGTCGCTGATAGGTTTGACATGTTTTTTCGGACTTTCGTACACAGAAATAGCATTAAGGCCCGCGAAAATATCTTTTACCCGAGTCAATTCCTCTCTCCCGAGAGGTTTAACTGAGCTGGGCCTTAAAGGAGTGTTAATCTGTACCTCATCGGGATAGAGTTCTTTGGCTATTATGGCAATCTCAGCGGCACATTTTGCATTTTCACGCATGAACATGACCTGGAGGGCCATTTTCCCCCGATAATGTTTTCTGAATATTTTCATTCCCTCAAGAACATTTTCAAATCTCATCGCTGACCCAGGTTTGTTGATTTCCATGAAAGATTCCTGTGAGCAGGCATCCAGTTTGGCAATGACAAAATCGGCGTAAGATAGTTCCTCACGGACATCCTGCCTGTTCATAAGAGATGAATTAGTGATAACGGCGATGGGCTCTTTTCGTGCCCCCTTCAGGAGTTTCACCATATCACCAAGGTTTTTTGCCAGAGTAGGCTCGCCCCTTCCGGATAGAGTGAGATAGTCTATGGAAATATCCTGTGGCAGCACATCCAGCTCTTTCAAAATATCGTCGATCGACACATATGACTGCCGGGTTACGGTAACTATCTTTGTTTTTCCTAACTGGCAGTACAGGCAATCAAAACTGCATATTTTTTCTTTCTGAGAAAGCAAATCGATTCCCAGAGAATTTCCCACTCTCCATGAAGGAACAGGGCCGTAAATAAAATGAAACTTATAAATATACTTGTTTATTTTCATCGGCTTACTCCGGAATAAATATGCTTATATGTAAATGTCAGAATAAGCATGACATCATTTCCTGAACACTTTTGAGATCAAAAAGCACAGGAAGAGGGTGAAAATCTCTTTTTTTGTTTGCCGCTCCTCTCGTGTTTTTTGTGGTGTAAATCTGTTTCAAGTCAGGCTCTATCGGTTTTCCTTTTATAATCGGTATCACTCTTTAAAAAGTTTCAGTCGTAACGAATTGCTCACAACACTGATAGAACTTATGGCCATTGCAATAGCGCCATAAATGGGCTCAAAGCGGACGTGGAACAAGGGATAGAGCGCGCCGAAGGCGATTGGAATACCAAGGATATTATAGATAAACGCCCAGAAAAGATTTTGTTTTATAACACGGAGTGTTTTTCTGGAAAGTTTGATAAGGCCAGTAAGCCTTGATAGTTGGCCCTTCATGAGGACCACATCAGCTGATTCTATAGCAATATCGGTCCCTTTTCCCATGGCTACACCGACATCGGCCGAAGCGAGAGAAGGCGCGTCGTTGATCCCGTCGCCAACCATAATGGTGACGCCCTTTTTTTTGAAATCTTCCACCACTTCTGTTTTTTTGTCAGGAAGCACGCGGTAGAAATATTGTTCTATGCCAACTGTCTCGCTGATTCTTTTGGCGCCTTCCATGCTGTCGCCGGTGATCATGGCGGATTCAATACCCATATCCCTGAGACCGCTCACAACTGCCCGGGATTCATCGCGCACTTTGTCACTGAAGGCGAGGATTCCAAGTATCCCTTCGTTGCCCCATACGAGAACGGGAGAGGTTCCGGCACGCTCTTTCGCGTGGTATTTTTCTTTTACGCTTTTATCGAGTGGGCTGCCCTGATCTTCATATAGGGCTGTATTTCCGACAAAATAGTATGCATCGCCGATTTTTCCCTTGATGCCTTTTCCGGCGATTGCCTGAAAATCTTCAATGAGAACAGGCATGAAGTTTAATTCATTTGCCTTTTTTCTGATCGCGTCAGAGAAGGGATGTTCAGACTGTCGTTCAAGGTTAAAAGCAACCTCCAGAAGGTCCTTTTCAGAAAAACCATTGAGCGGTGTTATGTCAGAAAGCACAATGACACCTTCCGTGAGAGTCCCTGTTTTATCGAAAAGCACATATCGGGTTTTATTGGTGAGTTCAAGGGCCTCGGCATTTTTAATAAGGATGCCTTTTTTCGCGCCGACGCCTGTCGCAACCATGATAGCCGTTGGCGTCGCAAGGCCTAGCGCACAGGGACAGGCAATGATGAGGACGCTCACGAAGGAGAGGAGGGCATTGGTGATCTTCGGGTCTGGGCCGAAAATAAACCATACAACGAACGCGCAGATACTGATGAGAATGACGATGGGAACAAAGACCCCTGCGACACGATCGGCAAGTCTCTGGACAGGCGCTTTGGTGAATTGTGCTTCTTCAACGAGGCGGATGATTTTTGCAAGTACAGTGTCTTTCCCGATTCGTGTTGTCTTTACCCTTATGGAACCCTTACCGTTGATCGTACCTCCGATCACTTCATTACCGGCTCCTTTGTAAACGGGTACACTTTCACCGGTTATCATGGACTCATCGACATGAGTGCTTCCCTCGGTGACTTCACCATCAATGGGAATTTTTTCTCCGGGTTTTATGAGAATGAGATCACCCACCTCCAGGGTGTCCGTCGGGATAGATACTTCTTTACCGTCTCTCAGGACAATGCATTCCTTTGGTGAGAGTTCATAGAGCATCTTGATGGCAGTATAGGTCCGCGTTTTTGCTTTTGATTCAAAGAAGCGTCCGAGCAGAATAAGTGTAATAATCATAGCGCTCGAATCGAAGTATGTCATAGGCATAATACCTGCGGCGCTGACAACGCGCGGGAAAAACGTGACGAACACACTGTAGAAGAAGGCCGCTGAAGTTCCGACAGATATGAGCGTATTCATATCGGCAGCAAAGTGTTTCAGATTCAAAATGGTGGCTTTGTGAAACCGCAAGCCAACATAAAATTGGACGGGAAGGGCGAGCAGTAGAAGAATAAAATTGCTGTAGGGCAGTACCATCCACATGGAAAAGACCATAATGGGAACGCTGAAACAGGCCGATAGAATAAAGTCCTTCTTTAATTCAGTTTCTTCTTTTTGTGCGCGGATTGTCACATCGGCTTCAATGTCCACGTCATAGCCGATGTCACGGATAGCAGAGATGATTTTTATCAGTTCTATATCGCCCTTAGGGATAATGACTGCTTTCTTAAGAGGGAAATTGACATGAGCTTCCCTGATTTCATCCATTTTATTAAGCTCACGCTCAATGCGCGCTGAACAAGCGGCGCAATTCATACCCGTGATAGGAAGCTCTATTTTGTCTGCCACGTATTCCTCTTAATAGCCTCTCCGAAAACTGCCTGACAAGACATCATAAATCAGGACTTATGAAATGACAACGCGGCGCTATGTTTCCTGGTAATATGATTTCATAAAATTCATGTCTAAATTTGCCGGTGTAATAATAACAAATTCTATACGTGTTAATACCTGATTGTATGGTAAGCACGGCTTATGTTGTTTCAGCAAAAAAATAAACTCGGTATTATGGTATTTCAATTTTTGCCATACCGATTGCAAGATATTTCTGTGCCAGGTCACTATAAACGCCACTTGCATAGACCCAGTAATCCCTGTCCTCTTGAGAAATATCACGGGTCTTCTTGGCGGGATTACCGGCCACAACAATAGATCCGGGGACCTTTTGCCCCTGTTTAACTATTGATCCTTCTGCCACAATAGACTCTTTACCTATTTCCGATCTGAGGCTTAAAATAGATCCCATACCGACACGAGTTTTTTCTCCCACGCTCTTCGCGTGGACGATTGCCCCGTGACCGACAATGGCGCCTCTGTGAATGGAACAGCATTCCCCGGGGGGAGCGTGGACAACAGCTCCTTCCTCTATGGCTACTTCGTCTCCAACCTCTATTGTATTATAGTCTCCACGAAGGATCACACCATGACCGATGTAGCAACGGCTTCCTATCCTCACATCTCCTATCAGCAGAGCGGTTTCGCTGATATACGTATCGTCTCCGATAACGGGCTTTTTTCCATCAAATTCGTAGAACATTGAAGACCTCCTACAGCAGTCGTCTTGTCTTTATAGAACACTACGGCCGTGGCTGATGTATTTTTCAAAATAGTCAGCGACTGCCCTCTGTAATCCCGACGCGCTGAGCACCGAACAGTGAACCTTGAATTCAGGAAGACCATCAAGAGCATCAACAATATCACAGTCGTTCAACATCAATGTGTCGTCAAGGTTTTTCCCGATGGCCAGTTCCGTCATGACGCTGGCGCAGGCGATTGACGCGGGGCAGCCCCTTATCTGATATTTCACCTCTGTCAGGATATCGTTTTCCACTTTGATAAAGACTTTCATAAAATCTCCGCAGTCAGAATCGCCGATCTCTCCGATGCCATGCGCATCTTCTATAATGCCCGCATTTCTGGGATTTGTGAAATGTTCAATTACCTTGTCGCTGTATTCATTCATGTTGTTTTCCTTTCTCCTTCATATATCGTGTTATTGTCTCTGTCATTATGGTGAGGAGCTTTACCGAGCCGGTCTTTTTTAGCTGCCGGAAATTGGCCCCTTCGCTGATATATTTCAACGCTGTCTGCTCATCGGTAACCTTGCTGCCGCTGACAACATCAATACCACATTCAAAGAGTATGTCAGTCATGGGCGTTGTCGGCCCGAGCAACATTTTGACACTTCCTGCAGGGCACAGGCTCAAGAGCGAAGGCAGCGTATGATTTATCAACGTCGTACTCGATATGGCCACAATGTCAGATCGGGGAAGAAACTTTTCAGCATCGTCTTCGGCAAAATCCCCTGGTCTTTGCCACTTTTCTATGACCCAGAGGTTTTTCGCAACCCTCCGTAATGGCTCTGTGAAAGGAAAATGGCCTATGACGGAAATATTTTTATCCCTGCCATGATCTAGAAGAAATTCGTCCGCATTCATTTCAATGCAACGTGACTCATCGATATCAATTAAAGAATTTATTGCGGCAAGCCCCAGTGATGCCTCTGAAATAGTATCTGAAAAAACCAGCCTTGCCAGCTCAAGAGCGCTCTTACCTGTATACGAAGGAGGAATGAGGTCCTCTTGATTGTCTTCTGAACAGGCCTCTCTTATCATGGTCGAAGCAAGTCCGCAATGAGCGCTCACCACCGCCGTCCAATATATACCTCTCCGGACCTCTTTAACTGGGGCGTCTGTATCTAAATGATCAATAATGGCCTGAAAGATGTTCATATGGGATCTCCGGGCTGTGGTCTGTTTTTTACCTTTACCAGCTCCGCCACAATGCTGATAGCGATTTCCTGGGGTGTTTCCGCGTCAACAAGTATGCCTATGGGCGCGTGTATTCTCTCAAGCACGGTGTCGCTAAACCCCTTTTCTTTTATACTGTCAAGGATAATTTTCACTTTTCGTTTGCTTCCGATCATTCCCACATATCTGGTCTTTTGCTTCAGGACTTCTTCAAGGATTTCCGCATCGTATTCATGGCTTCTCGTAACGATCACAACGTATTCATTTCCGG
The DNA here is from genome assembly GCA_963754785.1 of uncultured delta proteobacterium. GTDB lineage: Bacteria > Desulfobacterota > Syntrophorhabdia > Syntrophorhabdales > Syntrophorhabdaceae > PNOF01. The sequence continues at coordinate 37,670 of CAVWHH010000017.1, forward strand.
TAAAATCAAGACAACAAAAGGCATCGTGAGTATTTGCCACGATAATAGCATCAGCGTCAGGAAACCTTTCACTATTAGCAAACTCTCTTCTGTCATCAATGACGGTAATGTGAAAATCTGCAATCTTTGCGATTTTTGAAATATATTGCGACACATGACCGGCGCCAAAAAGATAGAGGGGGAATGATACCTGTATGGGGTCTGCAAAATATCCCTCTGTCAATACCGGTTTCTTCCCGTGCCGCACCTCTTTCACCTGATCGATGATTTGCGAGTCAGGCATGTCGCCGGTAATGTTTCCGTCTTTATCGAGTAAGGATTTCGTAAATACATTTCTACCGAAACCTGTCAAGATGAGGCCTCGCTGTCTGCTCTTCTCCAATATTTCTATCTGCCGATATACGTCATAATGTTTCCTTGTTACCGGTTCAAAGAGGATTTTCACGTTACCGCCGCAGAGCATATCTTTCGCGTCAATCTTATCGGCATCCATGTTGATGCTGAATATTTTTGTCAAACCCTTGTGCATGATTGCAAGGGCTTCCCGATATGCCCCGGATTCGAGAAGGCCGCCACCAATGGTTCCGAAGGTTTTTCCGTCTTCACCGATAAACATTTTCGCACCGACTTCTCTTGGTGCAGAACCCGTTCTTTTGATTACTGTAGCCAATATCCCAACCTTGCCTTTCTCGAGATAGTCACAAATGATTTCGTATACGTTCATCGTCAAGATCCAATTAGCTGTATCTGTCTCTTATTGCTTCCAGTACTCCGCCACCAATAGCCCGTGCCTTGTCGGATATGGAATAACAGCAGGCGACTTGTCCCCTCGGGTCTATGTCCCCTATCTTTTCATTTTTTTCGACAGATGTCTCCCTTATGAGCCCTCTGAGCACCCCGTCAATTGAAGCATGAACTGGTATTTCATCGACATATAGAATGGTATCTCCCTTTTTCACGATCTCGCCGATATGCTTGACATGTCGAACCGCGCCCGCCTTCGGTGATCGCAAAACCCGCTCTGTGGTGTAGCCGTTAGTGTCTCCAGGAATTCCCGTATGGGGCTCTGCTGATCCATCCCATATCACCCGCCCGAGATTGTGGCCCCGGTTGCTCTCTATGACGGCATGAACATTGACTGGTGCAGTGAAGCCCGGCCCGATACCGATGACAAAAGGGGCCTCTTTCCCTGTAAGCAAGGTCTGTTTTTTCAACATCATCGCGTCAATAAGGACATCGGGCCCAAGTTTCCCGACAGAACTTCCCAGAGGGTCAATAATAACGGCAATCATATTTTCTTCCCAGAGAGTAGGCAATTCATCGACAGTATCGATGAGTACGCCCCTTACCCCTTCGACGCCCGTTTCTCCTTCGTAAACAGCTTCCGAGAATGATACGGCCCTTCTTACAGCAAGCGGTTTTGCTATCTCTGTCATTAGCATCTTCCGGTAACCCGCCGAGTGAAGTGTATGGGCGACGCCGGTCGCCATTTCACCGGCCCCCCTGATGATGATCTTCAATTCCTTCATGTCGACAGCTTCTTTCACTGACATATCACGCTCTCCCATAGGGGCATATGCCCTGAAAATCGAGGAGTTCATTCATGCCTGAGGCCGTTACCCCGTATATGAGATACTCTTTTTTATAGTTTTCTATAAGCCCGTATATGCCGTCAAAGGTATTGTTTACCAAGGTAGTTCCCGTCATGAGAATAAAATCCGATACCTTTACCATGTCTTCTGTGTCTGTTCTGCCATCCCGGACCGTAACGCCATACTTTACCTTATCTATATTGTCGCGATTGAGATCGGTGATGTTTACACGCTCGGCCCCGAAAGTGTGAACAAGGGATTCAGCAATGGCCGGGTTGAGACCGATGAGACCAACGTTTATCATGCCGTATTTGCGGCGTATATACGCGGTGATTTCGTGTGAGCATTTTTCCGGTTCTTCATCCTTGCAGTGGAGCGTTGCCTTGATACGGCCCCGATATTTCAATATCGCGTTCAGCGTCCCGATGAAGATGGCGCGTTCCGCGTTTGCATTCAGAGGCAGGTTAAGTACATCCCCGATTTTTCCTGAGAATTCTCTTGGCGAATCGGTAAAAGCCTGGGCTTTGCAGCCCATAACCTCTACCTCGATGATTCGTTCTTTCCCTTCAACGATAGGGAAGTCCCGTCTCCCCGGAGTGCCTATTGCCTCCTCAGGACTCAAGGTCTTTACCGAGACAGAAACTTCGATATCATTCCACCCCTGTTCGTCGACAATGCGTTTAATTCTATCCCGTGCCGTTTCGAGAACGGGTACAATTTGTTTTGTGGTCATAATACCTCCTCAATACCTTTCCAATCAGCGCATCGGCGGGGCTGTTTCAGGAACTGAATGAATATCGAGCACCCGCGGTATTCAGAATAAACTGCTCCGGCATGGCATCTCGGAAAGCCATCATCGCTTCAAAACCGGTGCAGTGCATGGGGATAACATAATCAGGTGAAATGGCCTGCATATCGGCAATCGTTTGCCAGATGATTTCAGTATCAGCATTGACCAGATGAAACCCGCCTATCACAGCATGGACCTTATCGATACCGGTTATCTTCTGGGCGTGGCGAACCGTATTGATGATCCCGGCATGCGCGCAGCCGGAAATTACCACAAGCCCCTTCCCTCTAATATTGCATACGACGGCCAGTTCTCCCCTGAAGTCGTCCTCTTCGATACTGTCTTCCCGCATAACAAAAAGGGTTGGGAGCACCTTTTCATAAGGCGTTACCCTCTCGATGGCGCCCGTGAGCCAGGCGCCGGGGATGATCTCAACGGGGTCTTTGACATTGATGACAGTGAGCTTTCCCGAAGATTCTATTTCCTTTCGGTCGAGACTGCCGAGATCATGCAAATCGTCTCCTGAAGGTCTCAGGGAAAACCTTTGGGCAAAGGCCTCTTCACCTGCAAAGAAGGGCGTGCCCGCTTTGATTCCATGGCCGTATATTGTGAGCAACGGGAGTAATCCTCCCCAGTGATCGAAGTGACCATGACTGAGAGAAAAGGCCTGAACGGTTGAGACATTGATGGCAAGTGCCTGAATGTTGTTCATAAGCACCCAAGGGCTTGCCCCGTAGTCGAACATAAATATTCCGGAAGTACCCTCCGTAACGGTCTCAATAACGCAGGACAAACCATGTTCCGCGTAAATGGCACGCCCGGGTATCGTTCTGAATATCTTCCCTATCGAAGCGTCCCGTCGGACGGCATCATAATAGTTGTCCGTAATGACTGTCACCTTTACTTCATTGACGGCAGCAATAGAGATCGTTTTCATGGACGCCTCCGTTATCTTTTTACTGTCCGGCGGGGTCCTGTTTAATGATCGCAGGTATTGGCCCCCGTGACAAGGGTCCCTTTTAGATAGTTCTCGACAACCTCCCTCGGGGATTCCCCTTGGGCGCCAGTGACTACCTTGACATTGTTTTCTGCAAAGAGCTGCTGTGCCCTCGCGCCCATTCCGCCGGCAATTACACAATTAGCGCCCTGCTGTGCGATCCAGGGCGGTAAAAGCCCTGGTTCGTGGGGCGGCGGAGTCACATACGTTTCTTTTATAATGCTATTATTTCCGTCAATATCGATAAGAGCAAAGGCCTCACAATGGCCGAAGTGCTGGCATAATTTCCCGTCGTTTGTTGGCACTGCAAATTTCATAGAACCCTCCTTTGGGGTAATTTCAGTCTTTTTTTCGTTGTTCTTCTGTACTGCCGCTGTTGTACCAGATGTTTTGTCCGAGTTTGCTTTTGTCTGTACTATTTTGTTAACGATGTCGTCAAACCGTTTTGCCGTTTCCGACTTTCCATAGAAATACAGATACGGTTTGCCTTCATCGCCACTTCTTGCGATCTCGGGCTCAATGGGTATCTTGCCCAGAAAAGGAACAGAAAACCGATGAGCGAGTTTTTCACCACCGCCACGAGAAAATATATCAGTCTCCTGGCCACAGTGAGAACAAACGAATCCGCTCATATTCTCGATAATGCCGGCCACGGGCAGGCCGAGTTGATTGCAAAAAGTAATGCATTTTTCCACGTCGATAGTGGCCACTTCCTGCGGGGTTGTGACAATGACAGCGCGGGCCTTTTTGCCGAGAATCTGAGCGGCGGATAAAGGCTCGTCACCTGTGCCCGGCGGACAGTCAACGATAAGATAATCAAGTTTTCCCCAGGCTACGTGCTGGATTAATTCCCGGATCACCTTTGCCTTCATAGGGCCTCGCCAGATAACAGCTTGTTCGGTGTTTTGGAGCAATAAAGCCATGGAAACGACATTGACATTTGCGTAACATTCGATGGGTAATAGCTCATCATCCCGTGTGCCCATTCTCTGGCCATCGATGCCGAGAAGCTTGGGAATACTCGGGCCGTGGATATCGACATCGAAAATTCCTGTCCTGAAACCCTGCAACGAAAGGCTTAAGGTAAGATTCGCTGCCACCGTGCTCTTGCCTACACCTCCCTTGCCGGAAAGAACAATGAGAATATTGTCGATATTTCCGAGCTTCTCCTCTATGATCATCTCTTGCAGAACTTCATCTGCGCTCGTATCCTGGTTGCCGTTCATACATTGATCTGCACTCATACTTCCTCCAATATATTTTGTAGTTTATTATAGATATCTCCGATGGCAGCGCTTGCGATGCAATCGGGATTATACTCCAATATGGTCTTACCCGCCCTCTGCGCTTCGGTCATTTCCGGTTCGTACGGTATTTCACCGAGGAACGTATAATTGCCCGTGGCACAATAGTTCTTGATGCTCGTCAGATGGGAAAGATTAATATCACATTTGTTGACCACCACGGCAGTCTTGATCCTGAAATGCTTTGTCAGGGCAAAGACCCTTTGTAGGTCGTGTATCCCCGTTGGTGTCGGCTCCGTGACAACAACTACCAGGTCTGTTCCGGTCACAGAAGAAATGACAGGACAGCCGATACCGGGCGGACCATCGATGAGAATGAGATGTCTCCCTGTCGATTCAGCCTCGGTGCGGGCATCAGCGCGTACCGACGCTACAAGTTTCCCCGAATTATCCTCTCCGGGCAAAAGCTCGGCAAAGATAAACCGGTCAAGCTTATATGTATCGCAGACATACTGATATCCGGCGATGTGTACCGAAAAATCAACGGCATGAGAAGGGCAGACAAAGTGACATGCTCCGCAACCTTCACAGGAAAAACGGTCTACGGTAAAATCGGTCGAGATTGCCCCGAAACGGCACATATCTCTGCACAACCCGCATTGCGTGCAACGCTCAGGATCTATAGCGGCCTTTTTTCCACCGGTAAACTCTTTGTGCCGGATTATTCCGTGGGGAACGAGGATCATGTGCAGATTGGCCGCGTCTACATCACAATCGGCGATGACCTTGTCGGTAAAGAGGGACGCAAGGGAGGCGGTGAGAGAGGTCTTGCCCGTGCCTCCTTTGCCACTTACAACAACACATTCTTTAATTTTATCCATACGAAGCACCTGCATCACTTAGTGTGTCTGTCGTAACCAACCTGCCGATATTTGCAACAAGGTCCATAAAATTGTCAAGATAATCGGGCAGGGCCTTGATGATCACCTGACCCCTTGAATAATTTTCTGCAATGTGCCGATCTTCAGGAAGGCCCATGAGAAGAGGGATATTCTCCTTTGAGAGGTAATCCGCAAGAGGTTGAAAGGCACCCTGTTCCCTGTTCACAACAACCCCTATGGGTTTACCCATATTCCTCGCAACAGACACGGCAATCTTCAAATCGTGGAGTCCAAAAGGGGTGGGTTCGGTAACAAGGACAACGAAGTCGGCATCGGTCATTGTCTTCACCACAGGACAGGATGTGCCGGGTGGGACATCGATAATCTGTATGTACCCGTTTTTGTAATTGCTCTTTACCGCTTTGATGACCGGCGTTGCCATGGGCTCGCCGACATTGAGGACACCCTGAATAAACTCTATTCCTTGCAGCGCTTTTCCCTCTTCCGTATAGCCCACCTCCCGTTCTGCTTCCCTGATGGCTCCTGCAGGGCATACCTTCAGGCAAAGCCCGCAACTATGACACATTTCAGGAAATATCATGGTGACGCTGGGAAGATTCACAATGGCCTTGTACTCGCAATGGACGCCACATTCTCCGCAAAATGTGCATCTGTCTTCATCGATAACAGGCATCATAACCCTTACCGATTTTCTTGAGGTAACCTCGGGCTTGAGAAAGAGATGCCCGTTGGGTTCTTCCACATCACAATCCAGATACTGGACCTGTTGACCTGAATAGGCTAGAAAATATGCGAGGTTGACCGCAACGGTTGTTTTCCCGGTGCCTCCTTTACCGCTCGCAAATGCTATTCTTATCGGACCGATTCCTTTTCCCTTCATGCCCGTACCATTAAAGTCCCGCACTGAGGGCATTTCTGTTGCAAACACGGCATGCCACGTTCGTGTGGTGCCCTGGTCCCACATTGCGGACAGAGGCATTCACCGCCCGCACCGAACCCTCTACCTCCCATCCTGCTTCTACCGGCACCTTGCCCCTGGCCGCTCCCTGATCTTCTTCCACCTACAGGACCTTTTCCTGTTGGTCCCGTTCCGTCTCCTCTTGGCATACATACCTCCTCATATGTTACAAGAAACGGGCAAGGATCGGGGGCCTTGCCCGTATGACCGTCAGCGCTCTTCAGAAATTTTCGCCAAGCGATCACGTATCTCTTGAAGTGCATTTTCAAGATTTGCCGCCTCCGTTTTAAGCATATCGATTTCCGCTTCCTTGCTCATTGGCTTGGCATACGCGGACGTCAAGTCTCTCCCGGGTCCCCACCATGGCTGCCGATTCACCCAGGTCCGGAAGGGTTGACCGGCGGCATGATACCAATTCCGCCATTTATTTCCTCTTCCCGCACCCCGGAGTACTCCAGCCCCGCACACACCTCTCCGGAAAACCGGATCTATGTAGCCGGGAGCATTATAACCCGCGCAATAGCCAACCGCTCTCCCTGTCATTGGGCCCATTCCCATTGGTCCCGTCCCGTCTCCTCTTGGCATAATGGATACCTCCTTTCTTACCAGTGTCCCTGGACATCAGGGCTGGCAAGTTTTGTTAATTTGGCCTCTTCGAAGGCCTTTATTGCTTCTGCAACGGTTATGCCCGACGTTGTGTAGACGTCAACCCCGGCTTCCTGGAGTACCCGAAACGCATTTGGCCCCAGATGACCGCTGATAACTGCCCTGGCCCCTGCATTGACAACGTTTTGCGAGGACTGAATGCCTGCCCCCTGAGGCGAATTCATGTTCGGCGTGTTGTCTATGACTTCCAATTGTTTTGTCTCTTTGTTATAGAGAACAAACTTCTTGCATCTGCCGAAACGTTCATCAATGGGCCCCTCAAGAGCCCCGTCCACACTTGATATCGCTATTTTCATATCTCCTCCTTCATCGTTATTTACATGCACTGGCACATCATCTGTTTTGCGGCCCCGCCAACCCCTGCCACACCTCTCTTGCCAATGGCCGCAGGGCGGCAAGACATCTTCTCCGATATTGATATTACCCCCTTCGATTTTCAAAGCCTTGCCGCTTACAACGGCATCGGCAAGTTTCTTATGGGCAGAAAGGATGAGCCGATGAAAGGTGGGCTGAGACACATTCATCTCTTTGGCTGCGTCTTCCTGGGGGAGACCGAGCAGGTCTTTCAGACGCACGGCTTCTATTTCATCATGTCCGATAAGTACTTCCTCTAAATCGGAAATCCGTACGCCTGCCGGCTTAAAGTATGTGACCGACGGAAGATACCCTATGGTTCTTCGACAACGTGGTCGCGGCATTTATCCTCCTATTTTGATTCCGCTAAGCTGTAATTTCCATTCCATATAATGAATATATATTCATCTAGGATAAATGTCAAGAGAATATGTATTCATAATTAGTTTAAGATAATGTTTGATTTACCCACTTTTTTGAACCATAATAAGTGTTGTGCTTCATAAAATAAGCAGTTATATATCACGATCTATCTATTCTGTTCTAACAACTAATTGTTGTTAGAACAGAATAGAAGGAGATGATGAATGAAAGCAAGCGTGATTAGATGCATGATGACCGAGGATTTGTGTCCGGGAACAACCGATTTCAAAATGGCCATTACTGGTAAAGGGGCTTTTGAAGAGACCGGCCCAGTTCAGATTGTTGGTTTCATATCCTGTGGAGGATGCCCCGGCAAAAAAGTCATGTCTCGTGTAAAGATGTTGGTTGATTGCGGTGCGGAAGTTCTCTTCTTTGCATCATGCATTCAGAAGGGCACACCCATAGGGTTCCCGTGCCCGCATTTCGATACAATTGCAAAAGTGGTAAGCAAGCATTTTGGAGACAAGATAAAGATTATAGGCTGGACCCATTGATATTCTAACCCATACGGCGGATCGTGGCGAAAGGCGGCCACTCCCGCTGAGCCGCATGTTGTTGCCGCTTGTGATTCACTCTTGTTGTTTCGTTTAGGGAGTCGAGAATGACTGGATCGGATGCTTTCGAAAAAAAACTTGCGTTCTTCAAAGAACACCAAAACACCCCTTGGAGTAAATTGCGTCACAACATCGCGTCTGCAAACCTGAAACGCCATATCAATAGCAAAGCCCTGACCATCTTGGATGCTGGCGGTGGAAATGGACTTGAGGCCATTGCTTTAGCCCAACAAGGACATAAGGTTGTGCTCCTCGACTATTCGGCTGAAATGCTGGGGGAAGCCCGAACAAACGTGCAGAATAACCGCGTTATCGAAGCTATCGAGTTCTACGAAGGTGACGTGTGTTCTATTCCACGGCTCTTCCCCAAGGCAAAATTTGACGTTGTCCTTTGTCATAACGTGTTGCAGTATGTTGATAATCTGGACACGGCTCTCCAAGCCCTCAGTCACGCGGTCAAAGCGCGTGGCTTTATCTCGATTATCTGCGTCAACCGATATTCCGAGTCATACCGCCTGGTCCTTCAGGAACTTAATTTACCGGCGGCGTATGCCGCTCTTGACACAGACGTCATCGTCAGCATGGTATTCGGTGTGCCGATGAAAGCCTATGCCGCTGAGGATTTACGAGCCCCATTACGGAAAATAGGTTGTTCCATTGTGGGACAATACGGCATTCGGTGCGTCAATGATTACATTCCCGACAACGAGATAAAGACCGACCCACAATTTTTTGCGGAAATGGAAAAACTTGAGTACGCTATGAGCGATAAGTTCCCCTACTATCTTGTTGCTCGTTCCTTCCATATCATCGCGCAAAAGGTTGTCCCATAAAGACAAGTGGCGGCTGACCCGCACCGATCAGAAAAAACGAAAAGTTTTCCAATCACAGTAATCTTGTGCCAACGGAGTAGGTTACCAACTTTTTCCTGAAAGATTCACTTTGTACCATCCTGAGAATCGAAGATGTAACGGCATTAGATTGGTTTATCCTGTTTTTTTGATCAGGGGAGTAAAAACTGTCATAGTAGCACTATGCTATAATTATTGGCGTATGCATACCGAAAAAAAGAGTAAGAGGAACCCAAACAAGGTAGTCCAGAAAAGTTGGGACATTTTAAAGGTAGTGATCAGTGTCGTTGAAATGGCATCACCATACGCCAATAAAAACAATCCCGGAGGTAGGTATGATAATAGGTTCCGACGAATCGTGGGAAGGAGACTTCAAAAGCTGCGTCGAGTTTCATGGACACGCCTGCCCCGGTCTTGCCATGGGATACGTGGCAGCCAAGACTGGAATGGCATGGCTCAACGAAAGAAGGGCGGCGGACGAGGAGATCGTTGCCGTTGTCGAGACGGATGCGTGTGGCTGTGACGCGGTTCAGGTAATCACGGGGTGCACATTCGGCAAGGGTAATTTTGTCTTCAAGGACTACGGGAAGACGGCCTTCTCTTTTCTGAGCAGGGCGTCGGGAAGGGGGATTCGCCTGGTCGCAAAGCCCGGCGGGTTTTCTCTCAGCTCCAAGCATCGGGCACTTTTCGATAAAGTCTCGCACGGTACGGCGTCAGAAGACGACCTGAAGAAATTCTGGGAGTTTCACAGACAACGAACCCTCGATGTCTTGGGGAAATCCTCCGACGAGCTCTATCTCCTGCACGAGATTAGTCTGCCCATCCCCCCTCGGGCCAGGATCTTCGATTCCGGTATCTGCGCCCGTTGTGGCGAATCTGTCATGGTGTCGAGACTTACTGAGACCCGGGACGGTCTTGTGTGCCGGGCTTGCCTTGAAGGGGAACAGGAATCGGGGAGGAAAGGATAAATAGTGATGCGCTACAGACACGATCACGTCCATCAGCGGATACGGTGTTTCCTGTTGCCATGCTCGGCATGTACGCAGCCTCAGTCCGAGGTAAGGCAATTATGATACCCTTTAATCATCTCGGATTTATATTCAAACTCTTCGGATCCCTCATCTATCCCGCGAGGGCAAGAAAGGACCTTGCTGAAGCCGTAAAACCCCTGAAGACAGGCGCGGCGGTTCTTGACGTCGGATCAGGCACCGGCATCCTCACGCAGTTTGTCCGTAGTGTAAGAGAAGACTTTGCTCAGATCTGCATCGATCCTGCTCCGGGCATGCTCAAATATGCGCCACCCTATGCTCACAAGATAAAGGGAAATGCTGAGAAACTTCCCTTTCGCGATCGGGTATTCGGCGCTATTCTCATCGGAGACGCCCTCCATCATCTGAATGATCTGACACAAGCAATTGCCGAGATCATGCGTTGTTTGGATCGGAAAGGCACGTTGTTCATTTTCGACATCGATCCGGGAAAGTTTATGGGAAGGTTCATCTGGCGCCTGGAATCCCTTCTCAATGAACCTGCCCAATTTCACGAACCGGAGGAGTTGCGACGTCTGTTGATCGACTATGGCTGCTCTGTGGAAATCCGAGACTACGGCTGGCGCTATGCCATCATTGCCTGCGGCATCGAAAGACCATATCACCGCTCTGCCAAAGAAGCGGCAAGTAGGTAATGGAATGGGCTTACCTCAGTTACCTGGTCTTTGACGAATCCAAAAGGCGTGATTATTTTCTCCGTCTCCTCGGGTGAAAGCCGGACGCTGAGAGGAGGTCCGGGGCTGTCCTCGACCTTCTTAAACTCAATAATACACAGCCTGCCGCCAGGTCTGAGCACCCTCGCTATCTCGGTCATCGCCACCTCACCGGAGCCTTCACGAAGAAGGTCATGAAGAACGGTCGCCATGAAGCAGACGTCAACTATCCCGTCTTCGAGAGGAATATGCTCGTTCAGATTTGCGTGAATGGTCCTGATATTATTGGGACCCCTGGCAGCCGCCCGCTCCTCTAACTGTTCGAGTCCTTCCTGCCATGCATCGATTCCGTAGACTTTGCCCTGCGGTCCTATGTGCTCTGCCACAGCGATCGTATAGTTACCTCTTCCGCACCCGAGATCGAGAAAAACGGTCGATGGCGTGAGGCACAGGGTTTGAAGAACACGGTCGAGCCCCACAAACTCGAAGCTGCTCCTACCTGCCCCATGCGGTTTCTGTGCGCCACTCATGATTCACTTTCCTCTCGCACTATTTTCATCAGCTCGACGATGAATGGAAACCATGGACAACCATTACTGATTGGAGGCCGCTGAAGCATCCAGCCCAATACCTTTTTTAGCAAACTGTCCACCTGATCTTTCGGTACCGCTCCCACCAGCCGGCCCACAACCTTACCTTATTGAAGAGAAGGAGTGTCGGAATACCGCGAATGCCGAACTTCGATGGCATAATGGAATTCTTATCGATGTTACACTTCATCACCTTCACCTTGCCCCGTATTCCTCAGCAACGGCATCTATGACAGGACCATTATCTGGCACGGCCCGCACCAGGTAGCCCAGAAATCCACAAGAACTGGCAGGGTTGATTCCTCGATCTCAGTATAATATTCAGCATCTTTCAAAGGTAAAGCCTTACCCATAGGTCCTCCTTTTATAATTTTGGATCTGCTGTTGCCAATTTCCTAATCTAAAAATAGCACTAACGCCGGAAACAGATACTTTCCTATGAATGGTTCCACCATCCCTTTACGTATCTTGTCAGCTGTAACCGCCTCTCCGGACGCATGACGAGAGTCTCACGTCTTCCACTTCCATTTTTATCAATCCCTGGCTACTGCACACCGGGCACTGCGGCCCCTTTTCCTTCTCATCCAGCTGAGATGTAGTATTGCATTGATCACATTCGTAGTCCTTCTTCGTCATTTTTCTTTTTGCCTCCCTGTGGCAACCCGCTTCAAGATGGTAAGGGACACCAACTATCGGACAGAAGCAGAATTCTGACCCTATTTGTCGTCGCAGGAGTCCTTCCCGCGGGGGTTCATTCAGGTTTTTACACCGAATCTAGGTAGTACATATCTGTTGAGCACGTACCAGGCAACAATGATCGCGATAACGACAATGAAGTCCTTCATTCGCCTCTCCTTCAGACCTTTGTCGCCCAGTCGATTACCTTATAGCCCGCTTCCTCAATCGCCTTTTGGAGATCTTCTCTCCTGAGCTTTGTTTCATCGTAGGAGATTTTGGCCGTGCCGACCTCTATTTGCGATTGGGTCACACCCGGCAGCAGCGCGATAGCCTTCTTTACCTGCATCACACAATGCTGACAGCTCATTCCTTCAATTCTAAGTGTTGTCTCCGACATGATTTCCTCCTTTTTCTTGAACTTCCAGAATAAACCGTCACAGGCCATTTGACGGTTTTCTTCACTCATAAACTATTATGCAGCGACGACATGTCGGGCCACCGTATCCGACAAACCAAAACCGGCTTTTGCAAGAATCTGCGGGACCACATCTGACCAGCCGAGAGGCATGAAGTGGACCCCCTGAACCATGGGTGCAATCTCGTTGACCAGACGGGCCGTCATTTCAATTGCCTTGTCTTTCCTTCTCTCCTGCGGCACCGATCCGATCTCCTCAATGAATGAATCGGGCACTTTGACACCCGACACATGGTCGTTCATGAATCTCGCCATTTCGGACGACTTGATAATGACGATCCCATACTGAATCGGTACGCCGAACTGTCCGGCCTTCTTTATGAATGATTCGAACTGGCCCGGATCGTACACGGTCTGGGTTTGAAAGAACTGCGCACCGGCTTCTATCTTTTTCTCCATCTTCATGAGTTGAAGGTCGAGGGGCTCGAAGATGGGATTGACGACCGCACCGATCGCCATGTTCGTTGGCTCTGTCAACCGGTTACCCACCATGTCATATCCTCTGTTCAGATTGCTCGCCAGTGCAATAAGTTGGACAGAATCGATATCAAAGACCGCCTTGGCACTCTTGTGATCGCCAAGCTTTATATGATCACCGGTGAGACAGAGCACATTCTCAATGCCGAGAGAACAGGCGCTCAGCAGATCCGACTGCAGGGCGATACGGTTTCGGTCACGGCACGTCATCTGAAAGATGGGTTCGATGCCCTTACGCTTCAAATACACCGACGAGGCAAGCGAACCAAGCTTCATGACAGCGCTCTGGTTGTCAGTAACGTTAACGGCGTGGACGTGTCCTGCGACCTTTTTTGCCTCTTGAAGAAACTTAGGTACGACACCATCTCTTATACAGCCTTTCATGGGCCCTACTTCGCTTGTGACAACAAATTCCTTGTTCTTAAAGCGCTCCGTCAGCTTCATGCGACCACCCCTTTTTTAATATAAAGCATTCTTGGTTTTGCGGCTTTACTATGGTCCTTTGCGGGTATGAGACGCCGGAGGCGATCCAGTTCACCTAAGGCTTTCATTCGATTGTAGATGAGGACCCACGCACAGTCGCGCTCCCGATCTACCTCACACTTGCCATCCTGGGCGCCACCGCAGGGTCCATTCAGCAGGGACTTCGCACACTTCGTAAACGGACAAATGCCGCCTGTTTCGTTCAGCAGACACTCACCGCATTCTCTGCACTGCTCGAGGGCAAGTTCTCCGAAGACGAGAGTATCCATATGACCAACCGAATCGATGCCTGATTTGACCGGAAGTATCATGCCATACTCTTCCGTGAGCTGACGTATGATCTGGGACAGCCCCTCCGCATCCAAGAACGAGGAGAGCCTCCACGTTATTCAAATCTTCCCTGTGAGAGCCCATGGCATCCCTGCTTTTATTCAGGTAGCAGGTCCTCTCGGGGGTCACATCAAAGATGACCTCCTTGCCTGCCTGTTTCAGGTCTTTTACCATCACCTCCACCTGAGCGGTACCGCCTGTGGCACACGCCTTTGCACAGCCGTCGCACCCCACCACGCCGATTCTGTGGTAAGCCTCAAGGGCTCCTACGATCTCTTCCATGGGTTTCTGGATTGTTCCGATCATCTTACTACCTCCTTGGAACATTGCTGAGAAGGATAAAGCAAATACCGTGCCTCGTTTTTGGTACATTGGTTTTTTGACGAAATTCTTAATGATTTTAAAATAATATAGCCTTTCGGACAACGTAGGCATCCTTGACGTCAAGGCATATTTAACTTATGTTAATAACATGGTGTTAAATTTTACAGGAGACAAAAAACGCGGCCATGAAAGATAACTTTCCCGAGTACTGGAAGACCATCGTCGACACCATGATGGACGGCGTGGTTGTTGTCGACCAGAAGGGGACTATACGCTCCGTCAACAAGGCGCTGGAACGGATGATGGGATATGAGGCCTTAGAGCTTGTTGGCCGGGAATGCGTGATCCTCGACTGCGACACATGCTTTTCATGTAACGAACAAGGCGAACGGAAGAAACGATGCGAGCTTTTCCGGAGAGGCTCGGTCGTGCGCCACCGATGTCAACTACGCAGGAAAGACGGACTGCCCATCCACGTATTGAAGAACGGGGCGGTTCTCACCGATGCTCATGGAACAGTCGTGGGCGGGGTGGAAACTCTCACCGACATTACGGACATTGTTGCAAAGGAAAAAACCATAAAGGAACTGAAGGGCCTTCTCTCTCCCGATGAAGGATTCGAGGGTATTATTGGAAGAAGCCCGGGAATGCTCGATGTATATGCCCTCATCCGCAATGCCGCTGCCTCCGATGCGCCAATCATTATTTACGGCGAGAGCGGCACAGGGAAGGAGCTTGTCGCAAACGCCATACACCGAGTGGGGAGGAGGAACAAAGGCCCCTTCGTCAAAGTGAGCTGCGCGGCGTTGAATGAATCGCTTTTGGAAAGCGAGCTCTTCGGTCACGTGAAGGGCGCTTTTACGGGCGCGGACAGAGACCGAAGAGGAAGGTTCGAATCAGCCAACAAGGGGGACCTCTTTCTCGATGAGATTGGCGACATACCCCTTTCGACCCAGGTGAAGCTGCTTCGGGTGCTCCAGGAAAAGGAGGTGGAACGGGTCGGGGACCAAACGCCCATAGCCATCGATGCCCGCATCATAGCTGCCAGCCACCGCGACCTTGAACGTATGTGTCGGGAGGGCGCTTTCAGGGAAGACCTCTTTTACCGGCTCAACGTCATTCCCGTTCACGTTCCTGCGCTGAGGGAGAGACCGGACGACATACCCCTTCTCATCGACCATTTTGTGAGAACCATCCGCATACGCACGGAGAAACCGATCCGCGGGGTTACTGAGGAGGCGATGCAAATGTTGGCCACTTACACCTGGCCCGGCAATATCAGGGAACTGATAAATGTTGTCGAATATGCCTTCGTTGTCTG
Source organism: uncultured delta proteobacterium (assembly GCA_963754785.1). GTDB lineage: Bacteria > Desulfobacterota > Syntrophorhabdia > Syntrophorhabdales > Syntrophorhabdaceae > PNOF01. Next base: position 53,381 of record CAVWHH010000017.1, read on the forward strand.
CCACGATGAGCTTATCGCCCCACGTCATCTGCCTGCTCTCGCAGGTAACAAGCGACGGGCTTCTCTCTTCCGTAACATGAGCAGGATCGACGATCACGACACGCGGGATGAGTTGATACGGGTCCTGGAGGAGGCGGGAGGTAACAGGCACGAAGCGGCCAGCTTACTGGGCGTCAGCCGCGTAACCCTTTGGAAACTGCTCAAGAAACACGGCATAACGGTGAGAAAGAGCTTTGAGTAAGGCGCACGAGAGAGGCCCAACGCTCGTGGGAAGTCGAATAGCATTTAAGGGAGGATTACCATGGAACAGGCTGGCAACGTTCCTGAAATGAAAAGCGGTACGGAATTAGAAAAAGGGTTGACCGAGGCAGAGGCACGTGAACGCTTAACCCGATACGGTTACAATGAGATCGCCGAAGAGAAAACCAGCCCTGTCGTCAGATTCATCAAGAAGTTCTGGGGTGTTACCCCCTGGATGCTAGAGGTGACGATCGCCCTGGAGTGGCTGCTGGACAAATATTTTGAAGCATACATAATCGTGGGCCTGTTGGTCTTTAATGCCATTCTCGGCTTCTTTCAGGAGGAAAAGGCAAATACCGCTCTGGAACTGCTGAAAGAGAAACTGAAGATCAATGCACGGGTCAAGAGGGACGGGGGCTGGCGCACGGTCCCGGCGAGGGAGCTCGTTCCCGGCGACATGGTTCGACTCCGGGCAGGAGATTTCGTCCCCGCTGACGTGAAGATATCGGATGGGACCGTCGATGTTGATAAATCGTCATTGACCGGTGAATCCCAGCCGGTCGCGGGCAAGGTGGGGGATACCCTGTACAGCGGCTCCGTTATAAAGCGGGGGGAGGTGACCGGTAGTGTGGTCGCTACCGGCGTGAAAACTTACTTCGGTCGGACCGTGGAGCTGGTCCAGTTGGCCAGGCCGAAGCTACACATGGAGGAGGTCACGTCCAGGGTTGTGAAGTGGCTTGTGATCATCGTCAGTTCTTTTATCGCGCTTGCGCTCGCTCTTTCGGCGGTACGGGGCATGAACCTCCTCGATATTCTTCCTTTGGCGGTCGTGCTGATGGTCTCGGCCATACCAGTGGCGTTGCCCACCATGTTCACGATAAGTATGGCTCTAGGCTCCCTCGACCTCATGAAGAAGGGGATCCTCATTACGCGCCTCAGCGCCATCGAAGACGCAGCAACCCTGAGCATCATCTGTGCGGACAAAACCGGCACGATGACCATGAACAAGCTTACGATAGCCGAGATCATGCCCGCGGGAGACCACAACGAGAAAGACGTGATACAGTATGGCGCACTCGCTTCGGAGCCAGCAAACCAGGACCCGATAGATCTTGCCTTCATAGCCGCTGCGCGCGACCGGCAAATTCCGCTGGAAGGGTACCACCAGACGAAGTTTCTGCCCTTCGACCCTTCCACGCGTAGGACAGAGGCTGACGTGGAAGCAGGATCGGAACATCTTCGGGTGATGAAGGGAGCGATCAACACGGTCATCCCTCTCTGCAACGATGCTGGAGCATTCTCCTCTGTCCAGGAAAAGGTGGAGACTCTTTCAAAAAAAGGGTACAGGGCCATAGCCGTCGCAGAGGGCAAGGCAGGAGGAATCCTCCAACTCACAGGCGTCGCGTTTCTCTACGACAAGCCAAGGCCTGATTCGCCACGGCTCATTCGGGAGCTAAAAGACCTGGGCGTCGGCGTGAAGATGCTGACGGGAGATGCCCTGCCCATAGCCAGGGAAATAGCTCAGGAGTTGGGTTTGGGCGACAGGATGGAGCGCGCCTCGGACCTGAAACGGTCCGGGGGGCCAGCCCTCGCTCTCATAGAAGAGAGTGACGGCTTTGCCGAAATCTATCCCGAAGACAAATATCTGATCGTGAGCGGCCTCCAGAAGGCAGGACGGGTTGTGGGTATGACAGGCGATGGGGTGAATGATGCCCCTGCCCTCAGGCAGGCCGAAGTGGGCATCGCAGTGAGCAGTGCGACAGATGTGGCGAAAAAAGCGGCGAGCGCCGTCCTGACGACCGAGGGAATGGAAGGCATCGTGGACCTGGTGAAGATCGGCAGGATGACGTACCAGCGGATCATCACCTGGATACTCAACAAGATACTAAAGACCTTCCAGATAACGGTATTCGTCGTCATGGTTTTCCTGTTCACGGGACTTTACGTGATGTCGGCGCTTCACATGATCCTGCTGCTCTTCCTGACGGACTTTGTCACGCTCTCGATTTCAACGGACAATGTGCGATACTCAGAAAAGCCCGACACCTGGGATATCACGGGGATGGTCAAGGTTGCGCTGCTACTCGGTATTGTTGTCATTGCCGAACTATTGCTCGTTCTCTACTGGGGTTCCTCCTATTTCGGTATATCGGACAACATCGGCCAACTGCAGACATTCACCTTCGAGATGCTCATCTACTTCGAGTTGCTCGACTTACTGATCATCCGGGAACGGAAACGGTTCTGGGCCTCGAGACCGAACCGTGCGATCCTACTGGCCATTACGCTGGATCTGATCCTGGTATTCATCATAACAACGGTTGGTCTTCCCGGGATCACCCCGATACCCTTCAGAATGGCCATCTCCGTCCCCATCCTTGCCTTTTGTGCCGCTTTCGTCATAAACGACCTTCTCAAGGTGGCATTGATAAAGAAGTTTTGGCGGCAGCCCTGATCTACCCCTTCCTCGACTATGGGAGTTCTACCGAGGCTATTCTTGCTATTATCTGACCTCAACGCTTCGTAGATACTTAGATGCTATGTATAGATTGTGCAGCCTAAAGGGTTTTGATATACTTTTCAAAATGAGGACGCTCATTATATAGGCTTCCACGTCCACGGCGTAGAAAACTATGTAGCCGATAATTATTTTGTTTTCTTCTAACACAAATGCCTTGGAGATATTCGAAATAAGGGTTTCCTAAAACATGGCTTTCATCAGGGGCGATAAAGGATTTCTTCTCTATGCGTAGAATCTTCTCTATATCATCAACGGACATTTCCCTAGTAGTTCCTTGCGCATCCCGAGGGTTCAATATGCCCTTCATCGCTTCTGCCTCTGCCGTCATTTTCTTTGCAACGTTTCCAGATCCTTTATAGTATTCATGTTCGCAAAGACAGACCGGTTGTTCACAAAAAAACAGGGATTCTCTTTCAGTTCCTTGACACTCACAAAAGGCAACACCTCTGTTATTGCCAGTTTGCCTTTCTCCATGAGCCGGAAAAAATGTGCGATGCACGTTCTGTTATATATTGCGTGCAGTGGCTCGTATCCTTGCCTTGTTTTCGGGATAACAATATCTTGGCCTGCGATTTGGCTTATCATATACTCAAGGGCTTCTCTTGCGAGGAAAGGCATGTCGCAGGCGACCACAAAGGTGTATGGTTTTTCGGAATAAAGCAAGGCCGACACAATCCCCGCCATGGGGCCTCTGAAGGATACGGCGTCTTTCAGCACGGGGGCATCAACGCCCTCTATGCCGTCGTGGAACTTTGTAATTATCATCACATCGTCAAATACTTCTTTGACTTTATCGTAAACCAGCTGGATCAGGGCCCTTTCACCAATTCTGATGGTCGCCTTGTCCTGCCTCATTCGGGCGCTCGGTCCACCGGCAAGTATTGCACATGCGCAATTCATTTGTACCTATGTACCATCTTTCAGTTCTATTAGTAAAGACACAATGAGTCCCGGAGGGGTACCTTTTGTTGAGGCGCAGTTGAACGGATCTTGAATTTTGCAAGCACCTGTTTTATACTCCTGCTCGGCACAAAAGGCTACGGGGAGTGCAAAAAAACGCAACGCTTCGTTATCAGACCCATGGGGCACGTCGAGAATGATGTGGAGGATATCGGATTCAACGACTGGAAGGCGCTAGTGTACTGTCTCAATGACACCCTTACAACAATTCACCTTGTCAGGTGCCTGCTCCACCTTCTTGGTCCAAACAAAGGGTTTAGGATCCTCGTTGTTATGGCGGATGTATTCCTCTATCAAAGCCACAAGTTCCTGTATGCTTTTGAAGACCCCCCTGCGAATGCGTTTACGTGTGATCTCTCCGAACCAGCGTTCTACTAAATTCAGCCAGGACGAACTCGTTGGCGTGAAGTGGAGCACAAAACGGGGGTGTTTTTCGAGCCATGCCTTTACATTGTGGTGATTGTGGGTTCCATAGTTGTCGAGGATCATATGGATATTGAGACCCTTGGGTATTTCACCGTGAATCGTACGGAGGAACTTCAGGAACTCGGTGTTCGGCTGCCTAAGATAGCAGGACCCGATGACTTTCTCTTCCAAAACAGTAAGGGCTGCAAAAAGACGCGTGGTGCCGTTTCGCTTATAGTCATGAGTCATTGTTCCGCAGCGCCCTTTCTTCATGGGGAGTCCCGGTGAGCGTTCTGTCCAATGCCTGCACCTGGGATTTTTCATCCACACAGAGTACCACCGCCTTATCGGGAGGCTTTAAATAGACGCCCACCGCATCGGTTCGTTTTTCTCCGAACCGTTTGTCTTTGGATAGTTTAAAGGTTTCTACACGATGGGGCTGCAATCCGTGAGTATCCCAGATGCGTTGTATGGTCGCATGGCTTACACCCTGTTGTTTTGCCATGGTTCGTGTTGACCACTGGGTTGCATCTTTCGGTGTGGTATGCAGGGTGGCTTCCACGATGGCACGGACCTTCTTGGGATCAAGCCTCCTCGAACTTATGCCATGGGGAGCGTCTTCCGACAGTCCCGAGGGTCCCTGTCCCCTGAAACGGTTGGTCCACAGAATAACTGTAGGGCGAGATGTATTGAGGTTCCTGGCAATCGCGTTATGAGAAATACCCTCAGCTGCAAGTAAACAGATACGGGAACGTAAGACCACCCTTTGAGGCGTCTTCTTGCCCCGGACCCATGTTTCCAACGTTCTTCTTTGTTCTTCTGTCATGATTAATATATTGGCCGGTTTCCACATGTGTTTATAATAACACAGCCAATAGGAATTGTAAAGATATTATTGATACAGTACACTAGTTTGTCACCTCGTTATTGATAAAACCAATGCTGAAGTAGTCCACGGCATAGAATGGCTCTCTCATATCTTTGTAATCTCCCGACTCCATCGAGCGGGAAAACTCCTCCTCAAGAGACACCCGAGGGACCGGCAAGACCTTCCTTTTGTTGGCATATTCACGACACGCAGCCAGTTAAGACCGAACAGGCTCGGCCTTCATCTGGTGCGATTGCTTGAAAGACAGAGGAACAAGCTTCTCGTGAAAGGATTGGATGTGGTAAACGGCACTCCTCTTATTGATATCAAGCCTTACATTCCCCAGCGCGACATGGCAATGAATGCTGCGGTCCCGGAGTGGGTGAATAAGCTTGAGGAGAGTCGAAGGGCCTACGGCGAAGAGAAATAGGCAATCCTGGTAAGGAGGACATAATGGAGACATCTCTTGCTTGCGAAAAATGCGGTAAAAGAATAGAAGAGCACCAAAGATACGAACACCTCGGAAGGAGTTATTGCGAGGACTGCTATACGGATATTCTGTCTCCTCCGAAAGCTTGTGATCCCTGGGCGGTCTATTTAGCCCGGTCCTCATTGTAGGGCAAAGACAAATTCTCCGCACTGACACAGGCACAGCGCCGTATCGTCGACTACGTGAGGGCTAAGGGTGAGATTACAGCCAAAGAGGTGACGGAGCATCTCAACCTGACCGAGGAGGAATTCATAAAGAGAATTTGCCGTGCTGCGACATATGGAAGTCTTAAGAGGAATGAAGAAAGGTCCAATGGTAATGTACACCCTTTTTGTGTGTTTCAATTCATTTGCACGAATTCGCCAGGATACGAGTTGTCTGATTAAAGTACGTAACCGCTGCTTCGTTTAAGCAGGAAGCTTGACTTAACAGAATTGAGGTTATAGGAAATTTATGAAAGATTGCAGTTGCGCGATCTGGGTTTTGTTTATATACTAATAACAGCGGTTTCTTGGTTTCGAGATGGGCAACCTAAAATCCTGAAGGAGGTATGTGATATGAAAACAGCCAGAGAAATCCTCAAAGACAAACAGCTAAATGAAGTCTGGTCGGTTGCACCGAAGGAAAGTGTCTATAATGCGCTGGGGCTCATGGGAGAGAAAGAAATCGGTGCATTGATGGTCATCGACGAGAAGGGGAAGGTGGCTGGAATTATCTCCGAGAGAGACTATGCGCGAAAAGTTGTCCTCAAAGGGAAGACAGCGAGGGAAACGGCAGTGGAAGAGATCATGACTCCCGCCGAAGAAATGTATGTGGTTAAACCTGAAACCAGTATTGAAGACTGCATGGTGCTGATAACGGCGAAGCGCGTCAGGCATTTGCCGGTCTTTGATGGTGGAGAATTTCTGGGCATTATCTCGATCGGTGACATTGTAAAATCTATCATTGCAGAGCAGGAATTGCTCATCGAACATTTGAGCAACTACATTGCTGGCAAATACATATAAGGTCAGGATATCCGGGATTCCCTCTCCTTGATCGAATGTCCGGGGCCTTTTCCTGTTTGGAAGCATGACTTCACAGAAGTGGGGTTATACGAAAACCTTGCCCTTTGACGAGATTGCTTTACAAAACTTCCGTCGCCGTCACAGTAAGCAGGAGTCGGCCGTTCGGGTTGTGCAGGCGGTTATAGGGAACTCCAACCCTGGCAACAGAGAAAATATATCAACACAACACGGACTGTTTGACCGGCAAACTTGCCTTTTCCTCTATGAGAGAAAAATGTTACTATACTATGTATCTTCCCTTGTTACGGAGCTGCCATAATGAAAATCTATGTCATACGACACGGTGAAACCCAATGGAATAAGGAGGAAGTGTTTCGTGGAAGAAAGGACATTCTTCTGAATGAGACGGGGCAAAAACAGGCCGAAATGGTCGGTTTATACTTACGGGATAAAGGGATAACCCGAATTGTGTCAAGCCCGTTGGGAAGGGCGGTTCAGACCGCCGAAGCGATTAGCCGAACAACGGGTGTGCCTATTGAAAGGATGGAAGAGTTCACAGACATCAATTTCGGGATATGGGAAGGTCTTACTCTTCAAAAGGTGGAAGAGAGTTATCCTGCGGATCTCGCTGTTTGGAAAACCTCGCCAGAAAGATTTCGGGTAAATGGTGGAGAAACCCTCGCGACGGTTAGGGAACGGATTGAGGATGGCCTGTTGAAGACAGCCCACGTGGAAGAGGGTTCGATTGCTGTGGTGACCCACAGGGTGATCTGCAAACTGTTGGTTCTGCAGTGCCTGAAAATCGGGAACGAACATTTCTGGGATTTGAGATATGATCCCGCATCCATCACGTTGCTGGAACAGAGTCACAAGACATGTACCCTGGTTTTTAGCAACGATACATGCCATCAAAGAGAAGTTCCTGTGAGCGGAGGATACAAGGATTTCTGAATAGAAAAACAAATAGAACATAATTGGCAGGCTCTTGAGAAATGGTGCCACAGGGGACCATAGTAGAGAAGGAACGACTGGGAGGTAGGTCTTCGTGACCTGACAATATTCTGTAATTTGTTACACCGTAACACAGCAGGTTCCTGTTTGTAAGGAGGCATCCTTGAGAAAAGTAATAACCTATCCTTATTGCCCAATCCTCTTGATGAAGCCGAAGAACTTGCAAGAGAGGAAGAAAGAAGCAGGAGCGAATTCTTTCGTGAGGCGATCAGAAAATACATCGAGGATAAGTAATGAAAGCGACTTTACCGATATGGGCGCCTCAAAGCCATGGAGCAAGGGTTGACTGATGGTGATACCGAGCATCTCGTTGACGGCTATTGGAGAGAGAACGTAGATACTCAAAATTGTCATTGATACAAATGTCATTATATCGGCGCTTAATTCCGGCGGCAGACCCAGAGAGATCGTTCACCTGGCAAGGTCAAAACAGATAAACAACATTACCTCGGAATTTATCATCAATGAGATCACTGACGTTCTTATAGGTGAACTACCACGCCGCAAGCAACGTGGCTTCCTGGTTCGATGAGGAGCCTCACTGCACTACCTCTCCCCAGGCGTGACTTCCTGCGGTCCCCGCAGTACCCTTTCGCAGAATATTGATTGCAGCATTGAGGTCACGGTTAAGGACAAGACCGCAGACAGGGCATTTGTGGACCCTGACGGCGAGTGTTTTCTGTACTGGTGTCCCGCAACCACTACAATTGATGCTCGTATGGTGGGGTGGCACTTTCTCGAACCGGCAGGGAGCTTCTTCCGCTTTGTATGCCAGTATGTTGATAAAGCTGCCCCACCCTGCATCGGCTATGCTCTTTGATACATGACGGTTTCGTATCATATTCCTTATTGTCAGGTTCTCTATAACGATATACCCTGAGGTATCCACGATCTTCCGGGCTTCCTTGTGGTGGAAGTCGGAACGCTGGTTACGGATTTTTCTGTGCAAGCGGCTGACAGCGAGGCGGGCCTTCTTCCGGTTCGAAGAACCCTTTGTCTTCCGGGATAATATGCGCTGTTTACGTTTCAATTGGTTTTCCGATTTCCGGAAGTGCTTCGGGTTGTCTATCTTTGAACCATCGGTAAGCTTTGCGAAACACGTGATACCGACATCGATACCTACGGCCTTTGCCGGTACCGGCCATATCTCCGGGGTGAACCCGACATTGAAGCATGCGTACCAATGGTCGCCATCCTTTCGAATGGTGCAGGTTTTTCTGTTCCCGACAATATCACGATGCACCTTGATCTTGACGTGCCCTATCTTAGACAGCTTGAGCTTCCCGTCTTCTATTGTAAATCCCGGTTCCTGCGGATAGGTGATGCTGTCGTAGCGCCCCTCACTTTTAAAGCGGGGATAGCCTGACTTGCCGTCATTCTCTTTGATTCGACGGAAGAAGCCGTAAAAGGCCCTCTCTACCCGGAACAGTACGTTTTGCAGAACCTGTGAATGTACTTTTCTGAAAAGAGAAACCCGCTTCTTGTCTGCTACAAGGATCTCTTGCTCTTGACCCGGGTAAGTCCCTTGCCTGTTTTCTCATAATGGTTCCTCCGGTCCACCAGGCAGGAATTATAGAGGATCCGGCACGCTTCAAGGGTTTGGTTGAGCTTCTCTTCCTGAGCCCTTGAGGGGTATATGCGGTATGTATAGGTCTTTTGCATTCTGGTTCTCAACGTATCGTTTGATGACTTCACGTGTCACCTGTCCGGTTGTGGCAAGAAAGTATGATGGACTCCAGAAGGCCCCCTTATCTCAGTTGCTTGCGTAGTTCAGGAAATTCCTGAAAGAGAAGCCTAGCGGATACAGATTTCAGCTTGCTATATTGTAGTTCAGGGTTGAACTAGACGAGGAATAGAATATATCCTCCTTATCACAGCTATGTATTCAAGCAAGAAACCAAGGAGGAAAAAACCATGAGAGGATTGAGAACAAAAAGGATAAGGACAGTAAAGGAAGGGACGCTCATCGTGGCCGTAGACGTCGGCATGACAAGCAACACGGGCTATTGTACCACGATCGATGGGAGGGACACAAAGGTCTTCAAGTTTGGCAACACGCGGGAGGGGTTCGATAAACTGTAGAGTATAGTGGTAGCGATGAGGAATACATTTGAATGCACCGAGGTTACACTCGGCTACGAATCGACCGGTCCCTATGCGGAGCCGCTCGTCCATTACCTCACGAGTAAGCCCGTAAAAATCGTTCAGGTGAACCCCATGCACACCAAGAAGATGAAAGAGCTCAATGACAACTCTTCCCTCAAGACAGACGATAAAGACCCCCGGGTTATAGCCGACATAATAAAGCTGGGCCACGCCTTGAGCGTTGTCATCCCGGAAGGAGATGCGGCCCACTTGAGGAGGCTCAACAATGCGAGGGAACGGCACATCGGGGAAAGGACGGCATTACTCAACCAGCTTAAGCAATTGGTCTTTCTCATCTTCCCCGAATTCAAAACGGTATTCAAAGATATAGCGGTCAAGACGGCTAAGCACATCCTCACCAACTATACCACTCCGGAGAGGATAGGTACTCTCAACAAAGACAAACTCGGCGAAGAGATGCGAAAGAGAAGCATGGGCAAGTTCAGGATCAAAGAGGCGGAGCGCCTCATCAGCCTTGCACGAGATACCATCGGCATCAAAGAAGGGGTAACAGGCATCGCCCTGGATATACGACATATCCTTATGCAGCTTCGAGACACTGGATAGTTTTGTTGAAGAGGTAGAAGCCGAGATGGAGAAGACGCTTGAACGGATCCCTTTGAGTACCAGGATCCTCTCGATGAAAGGTTTCGGGGTAGTAACCGTGGCAGGCCTCATTGGGGAAGTGGGTGACTTTTCACAGTTCAGGACCCAGTCGGAGATCATGAAGCTCGCCGGGCTTGACCTCTATGAGATAAGTTCCGGAAAAAGAAAAGGACAGCGGAAGATAACAAAAAGAGGAAGGAGCCTGCTCCGGAAAATCCTCTATAACGCAGCCATCGCGACCATACGAAAGAACGGGATCATGTGTACGCAGTATACACAACTTATCGACAGGGGCATGGTAAGGACTTCGGCGGTTATTGTGATAGCCAAGAAACTCCTGCGGATCATCCATGCGATAGTGAGGGATAGCCGTGACTACATACCGAATTACGAATCTCCGAAAAGGGTGGTGATAAGAAAAGCGGCATAGGGTATAATTGTGTAGGCGGGGAGATCTTCGTTTTCTTCCATTGAGGCGCTTAGCGACCTCCCACTACAGAAACAGGACTCCCCGTCGACATCCTAACTCCGATTAAGCAAGGTAAAAGCGCAAAAAAGGCGACTTTCTAATTCATAAGGGTTGGGTTGGATGTCGTAACACGATGGGGAATAACCGCCTACAAAACAAAATCCCAAACGCCTAAGAGAGATAAAAAAAGACTTGACTTGAATAAATAAGGGAGTTGATGACTTTGGAGATTTGTATCTGCGGCTTAGACGCAAACAGCATATGCATGTGGTCATGGTTGGTTTCCTGTTCGATTATGCGTATTCCGCATTCTTTAGCCACTGCAAGGTCGATTTCCTTGAGCCGCACTGATATTTTTCCTGTGAGGACTTTTCGTCTGTATTTGACGCAGGCCACAGAGTGGAACTGAATATTATAGACCCCATGTGAACCTTTATCGTTCTCGTATATCACGCAGATACTATACAGTAGAGCCTGCACATGATCAAATAACACAAAACGCCTTTCATCCCCTACCGAGAGGAAGGGGACTTCCCGGCGGGAAAGTTAAAGCTTTCTCTGAATGTGTAGAGCCACGACAACGAATCGCTGTTGTAACCTTTTGCGAAGCGGACAATAGGATAATCGAATGTGCCTTTGAAGGCAATGCTCGTTTCGTGATCTCAGAAGACCGGCACCTTACAAGTCCTGGTCAGTATCAAGGCATGAAGATTTATGATCCTATAACTTTTCCGAAAATCATCAGCTAAAGGTGTACCATGAAAAAGGCTGTTGCTATCTATGCAACGGTATCTACTGACCGGCAAACCGTTGATATGCAGATTCATAAGTTCAAGGAGTATATCAACGGCCTTCCTATCACCGTCCCTTGGGTAACATTTATTATGACTCAATTCGTAGTCCACAAAAAAGTTGAATTATTTGTGGGAAAGCCATGCGCTTATTTACATTAGCGAAAAAAGGCTGAAAATGGTAAAAAAATACTTTTGTTGTGACAGGCAGATGGGCCGGCGAGCGATGGACAGGGTCACAATACCTTGGGACGAGTCGTTTATCTGGGGGGTCATGACATACAGGGCCTTGAAGGAAGCCGGTTTGTCCTTTCGGCTCGTAAGCGCCCGGGACATCCGCACCGGGGCCCTGCTCAACTGTGCTGTGCTTCTCGTGCCAGGGGGCTGGTCCTCCAACAAAATCAAGGCACTCGGAGACACTGGCGCTGCCCGCATACGGCAGTTCGTCAATGAAGGTGGAACCTACACCGGCTTCTGTGGAGGGGCTGGCATGGCGACGCTCCAGGGGCTAGCGCTTCTCGATGTGGAGCGGGTGTCAACCGATCGGCGAGTCCCGAGCTTTAACGGGAGAATACGACTTATTTTGAAAAATTGCGCTCTTTGGGAGGATATCCAGGATCCCCTTTTTTATGCATGGTGGCCGTCCTAGTTAAGGACGGGGAAGGACGTTTCCGTTTTTGCCAGGTATGGAAAAGCCCTTCCTGATGCTTTCAGCTCAGACTTGAGCGTCGGAGATACTCTCGCAGCCGGCGGATGGGACGAATTGGAGAAATACTACGGGATTAACCTTGATCCTAGGCGCATGTTGAACGAACCCGCGGTGGTCTTCGGGAAGTGTGGCCGGGGAACCGTGCTCCTCTCGCTCGTGCATTTTGATAAGCCCGGCGACTTGAACGGAATGACAGTATTACGCAACCTGTGGAGGCTATACAGAGGGGAAGGACTTGCGGAAAGAAGGAAAAGGGGAGCCATCGCATCCCCGGAGTCCCGGTATATCCCTTTCGTTACGATTCGTCCGTACCTCGGTCCCCTAATAACCGAGGTGAGGGAGGCCGTCGAAGGCCTGATTGAACTGGGTGTGCGTAATTTCCTTTGGTTCAGACGGAGCCCTTTCATGCTTCAATGGAGAAGAGGTGTGAGAGGGCTTGAGTACTGCACTTTGAAGGTGCTCACCGACGAGATCACAAGAATCACTTCGGCCGAATCGAGTCAAGCCGTGAAGGTCACATCGGCCACTTCAGCCCAGATAGAACGGGTTGCCGCCTCAACGGAAACACAACTGGTTCGTATCAAGGAGATGCTACTTGCTTTTATTGGAGAAGCCCGGGTACTACTTGTGCTGGAGCGACAGGCCATGATGCGGGAAGGGCTATCCTTTTCAAGGGAGCTATCCCCGCATTAGAACGTTCAGGGAACGTCTCTTTTCCACATCTAAAAGCCACGGAGGCATCTTCAAGGAGGCGATAGATTGCATAGACGCGTTGTGTTACTTGCTTCTCTCTCAATAATACCAGATGGAGATATTGTGTTTCTTTACCCACTCAGACCCGAACCGCTCATTGCAATTGCTTTCAAGCTTCTTAATCTGTCACGTCTACGCACGGAAAAATACTTGAAATGCGTGGTATATAATCATTGATGATCCTGTAGTATTCCGGAGAGAGAGTGTGTTCACCTACCCGTGTGATTCGCTCTCTTTGTCCCGGTAATAGTCGGTTACCCGATTCCCGAACTGTCTTTCTCTGCGTTTCGCATCAAGGCAAAGAAGAGCGTCAAGGGTATCCTGTACGCTCATCTGTACGCCTATTGTACACCTCGCGCTATGCCACGAAAGCGGACGTAACACGTAATATTTTCACATTGGCACACGGATAGAGTCGATCTTTTTGCGACATCGATTGCGAAGAATAACCTCTTTCCATGTCTCATATGCGGTGAACGAGTATGGTCTCTTGACCGTGCCGGCTTTCTGTGACATAATAGATAAACAGTTGTCTGCACTTTTGGAAAGCATCTATTGTCGGGCAGAACGATTGTTCCAGGAGTGGAAAGCCCCAAAGGAAAGAGTTGGCCGTGCCATTTTCAGAAACATTTGATCTCCGAAAGTACTTCAAAATAAGGAAGATCCTCAGCCTGAAAGAGAGGTTTCGGTCCTTTCAGACGCTCCTATGCGCCAACAATGATGCTTTGGAGGTCATGGGCGATATGGAAGCAAAATACTTTCAAGGGAACCACAACTTCGATCGCCAGTATGTTCGGGACAGCTACAACAAAATCCGCGACAACGTCCTTCAAATGATCTGGGCGCTTAACCGTATCGTTCCTGACCGATACCCTTCATTGTACGATGCATTTGACAGGATTGACCATGGAATTCAAGAGAATGTTTTCGGAGTAAAAGAAATTCCTCCATCACCCTTGAGCATTCCATTTGAAGAGCTCACTAAGGAAATGGGGGAAATAGTAGGAGGGAAAAGCGCTAACCTGGGAGAAATGCGAAACCGCATTGGACTCCCCGTTCCAGAGGGTTTTGCCATTTCTGCGTATGCCTATAATATTTTTGTCGAGAAAACGGTTCTCGGGAAGGAGGTTAAACACCGATTAGCCGCTTTGAATATTCATGATTCGCCAGCCTTAGACTCACTGAGCCGCGAAATCCAGGACGCCATTCTCGCTGCCCCTATACCTTCGGAATTGGAAGATGCCATTCTTCAAGCGTACAGTCGACTGGCTGCCAGGGAGGGTGGGGAAATCCCTGTTTCAGTTCGCAGCAGTGCAATTAGGGAAGACGGCGATATCAGCTTTGCCGGGCAATATGCCACTGTGTTGAACGTCCGTCCAGATCAGCTTATTTCCGCTTACAAAGAGGTTCTCGCCAGTAAATTCACTCCTCAAGCCATCTTCTACTGGAAAGAAATGGGGTTTAACGAAGAAGATATCCCTATGGCAGTGTGCTGCCTTGCTATGGTGCGTGCTAGAGCGAGTGGAGTGATGTTCTCGCGGGATCCCAATCAGGCTGACCGAAATGTGATAATTATCAGCGCCATATGGGGGCAGGGGGAACTGGTCGCGGAGCGGGCCAGTCCGAACGTTTATGTGGTCTCCAAAGAGAATGGCCTGCTTCTGGAAAAGAGGGTCCCGAGACAGGAAACGATGTTGGTGTGCCAAGGGTCGGGCGTAACCGAAGTGCCGGTTCCCAGTGACCTCCAGGAAGAGCCCTGTCTTCGAGAAGAGGAGGTTCAAAGGTTATTTCAATATGCGCTTATCCTGGAAGAACACTATAAGAGTGCCCGGGATATTGAATGGGTAATAGATCAAAACGGAAAGATATTCATCCTGCAGACACGCGATTTAAGGGTGGCCCCCTCTATAGAGGAAACCAAGGAGGATATACTTACCAATCCTTATACGAACCACGTTCTTATCAACTGGGGGTTGATCGCCGCCACAGGCGTGGGTGCCGGTCCAGTCCATATAGTACTAAGTGACCATGATCTACGTTCGTTTCCAGCAGGGGGCGTGCTGGTTGTTAAAAGTACCCACCCCAAGTATATTATGGTTATGGATACAGCATCCGCAATCATTGCCGAGACTGGCAATGCAGCTGGCCACATGGCTTCTCTCGCACGTGAGTCCCAAGTTCCCACCATTGTTGACGCAAAAGACGCAACCAGATTGCTACGACCTGGCCAGATGGTTACGGTGGATGCCTACCGCAACAAAGTCTACGATGGGTTGGTACAGGAGCTGATCTGGAATGCACGAGACAAAGACAAGGATATACAGAAGAAAACCCCCGTTCTCGGAAAGATGGAAAGACTTATTTCCCGCACCGCCTCTTTGAATCTGTGGAATATGGACGTGGAATCCTTCAAACCTGAAAGCTGTCAAACCTTCCACGATCTCACTCGCTTCGTCCATGAGATGGCTATCCTGGAAATGTTTCACCTCAACGAGTTCAAAAGATCTTCCGAGGAACAGGCTAGGCAGATTGTTTCCGATCCGCCAATCAATCTCTACGTTATTGATTTGGGCGGGGGTTTGTCCATGTTGGACAAGACTAAGAACTACGTCCGACCGGAAGAAATTGTGTCCCGGCCCATGAAAGCGCTCTGGAAGGGGATAACCCATCCGAAAGTTCGTTGGACAGGGATGGTCGAGGTTGACCTGAAGGGTTTTGCTTCTGTGATGTTAAACACCTTATCCGATTCCGCCCGTTATCGTACCCAGCTGGGCGAAAAGAGTTACGCCATAATCTCTAAGGAGTACATGAATTTTAGTTCCCGTCTGGCTTATCATTTCAGCACTGTCGATGCCTATTGTTCCGAGGTGAACAATGACAACTACATTTCGTTTCAGTTCATGGGCGGTGGGTCTAGCTTTGGAAGGAGGACCAGACGGGTCCGGTTCATAGCGGGGGTGCTGAAGAAGCTTGACTTCGAGATCGAAATGAAAGAAGACTGGCTTCGAGCCCGGTTAAGAAAGTTCGAGTGCAGAGGCATAGAAGAGAGACTTGATTACTTGGGTAGGCTAATCTGCTGTGCCCGTCAGCTGGATATGGTAATGTATAACGACAATGTCGTCGACTGGTATGTTGACGCATTCATGAAGGGAAATTATACCTTCAAGAAAATGGCCACGCTTTAGACTCGTTGCCATAGCCACGAGTGATGATGCCCAGGGCTTACTCCTTAATCTCTTCAGGCTGAAGGCCACGTCGCGAGAGTGAGAAGAAGGTTAGTCCACGGCGGGCAGGAGTGTAAATGTCGTGCCCTCGCCAAGCGCGCTTTCCACAATACCGGTTGTGCCTTTGATGATTTTTACCAATAAGGGCATTTGGGGTTCGCAGTTGATGAGACAGGAACGCAAGTGGTTGGCGTAGAGCTTGATCTCTGACAGCTTGGTAGCTATCCCTATTGTGGGCTATGGTGGGACCCGGACACTCGCAAGGAACGAAGGCGACGACACTTGATGGTCGCCAAACTTACCTTCCCTAGCGCTACTGCTGTCAGGCACCTCTATTCACCCGGACAACTGTACCGTGTGTCCATATAGGCCTTGCAGCCGACAACTACAACCTTTCTCATCACCAACCTCTTTTCTCAATCATGGACACAAAGAACTTATGCACTTGATTCCCCCTAGCCCATGACGACGGTGCTTATATCATGCCGGATCAATTCCGGCCATTTACTTTCCGGCTTACCCCCAGGATGCGTTGTCTATCGCATAGCGGGGTCCTCCTGACGATATTACTTACCTTACTCACCTGCAACATGCGATAGGAGCGTCAGTGGTGTCTTAAAGAGTTCGATGCCCACCTGACAGGCTACGGCGAGGATAATAAGGGCCAGCAAAATCTTCAGTTGATCTGCTCGCAGGCGACGCCCCAACCTTGTTCCAATCGTAGCCCCTGCCGTTGATCCCACAGCAAGCATGAAGGCGAGTACAAAGTCCACGGTGTGATTCTGTGTACATTGCAACAGAGTAACCAGCATGCACGTGCAGAGAATTTGAAACAAGCTTGTTCCCGCCGCAACGTGTATTCGCATTCGGAGCACATAGAGCATCAAAGGAACCAGGATAAAGCCGCCGCCCACGCCCATCATTGCCGCCAAGATGCCTGACATTGCACCAAAGGCTGTGGGTACGAGCAATGACACTTCCAAATCCGATTTTGGAAAACGGACTCGGAAGGGCAACAGGTCAACCCATTTCTGTGCCGGGATGGGTTCGAATCTCCTTTCAGCCATGTAAGTGCCACGCCGCCACGTTCGGATAGAGTCCACCAGCATGAAGCCACCTACCGCCCCAAGCATGATCAAATAAAGAACCCGAATGACGCAGTTAGCAGGACCAAAACGGTTGAGCGAGTGAATCATCTGAACGCCAATGACGCTGCCGATCGACCCACCTACAAACATCCAGAAGCCCATCTTGTAGTCGACTGTGCTTCCCCGCGAATGTTCCAACGTTCCGGTGGTTGACCCCGCCACAATTCCCGCCGAACCAGAGGCAGCGGCCACAGCAGGAGATATCCCCAAGAACATCAAAAGCGGCGTGAGCAGAAAGCCGCCGCCCACTCCGAACAATCCGGAAAGTAGCCCTACCGCGCCTCCGACGGCAACCATCAATGGGATGCTGACGCTCATCCGTGCAATGGGAAGGAAAATGCTCATGACCAGGCCCTCACGCTTCTTTGGGGTTCCGGTCAGGAACTCCTTCCAAATGCTGTGCCTCGGCCTCCACGAATTCCGCCACATACTGTTTCATTCTGTTCTCGCCTGTCATCCAGAGATCGAGCAATGCCGAGAAACTGAGCAAATGTCCGATCATTGTTAGTTTGTTGACTCCTGTAACGATGTCAAGCCCCCGCGCCCAACCATTCAAGAGATCGCCAGCTACGTCAACAGTGAAATGATGTAAGCGTAAGATCTCCCCGACGAAAGCTGCCCGGAGGTTGCGCTGCCAAGGGGCGCCACCGCCGCCTTTTATGCGCACACTGATATGATTGTTATTTTGATTGCTAGACAGGAACGCGTCGACGATGGCAAAATGATAGGCCTGTCTGGAGTTGAGGTTGAGGTAGCTATCCGTGATGCAGGCGTAGTTGGGACTGCCTAATTCGCGTGCCCCCCTGCCTGCAAGGGAGGTGTCAAGGGTGGACCCAAAAGATTGGGCCGGCGGGGCCGAGCGACGATCAAACCGAGGGTCGATTAGGCCTCGCCAGAGCGCTTGAAAGGGGACTGAAACTATGTCCTCAATTGTCACGGCCCCCTTGGACGCCGCCTCGGGACACATCCCCCCCCCGAGATCCACAAGATGCATGAATACAGGCAGGGAGGATTGGAGTTGTTTGACTCCACCGATCGGCGAGTCGAGGAGGCGGTCACCGATATCGAACATCGATTGAATTGCCATCTCGTGAGCGAACCGGATGACATCATGGAGGGACTGACAAGCCCAGGTACCCATAAAACTCATCCCACTCAGTTTCGTCAACTTGCTGGCCAACACTTCCGGCAGCCCGGTAGTGCGGCGACCGATTAACCTGACTGGCAGGCGACCCTGTAGTTTGGGCCACAGGACCCCCGCGAAAATGCTGCGACGGGCCACGTCCAAACTCACTAACTGACCGGTGACCAGCTTATTAAGCACACCCGTCACTCCGAACAGACTCGGTACCCTGAATTCGCGTAGAATAGACGCCGAGTGTCCAGTCACCGACCCATGCTCCACCACGACCCCGCACACCTTCGGAAGAAGCCGTACGCAATCAGGCAGAAGCTGGGGAACTACTAGGAGCGCGCCGGTCGGGATCAGGTCCTCTTCCTCAGAATTCTTTGCCAGATGGACAGGGCCTACCGCCCGTCCAGGCCAGACAGGTTCCCCACCATGCAGAAGAGGATGTATCTCCTCCGGCACGTCGCCGGAAATACTCTTCACTTTGTCAATCCAGAGCGGCCTGGCCTGGAGGATGAAAAGCTCGCCGTCTCCGTCGATGGCCCACTCGATGTCCTGTGGAGTGCGAAAGTAGTGCTCGACAGTAAGGCCGGCCTCTGCGATGCGCAGAGCTTCCTCGTCGGTGATCGCTGCGCGATCCTGCTCCTCAGCCGCTTCCGCAAGTCGGCTGATGCCACCAGCATCCCCACTGACCAGGCGTACAGGCTTATGGGCGATGCGGCGCTCGAGAATGCCAGGGGGACCGCCGCGCGATACGACGAATTGGTCAGCGCCCGCTACACCGGCGGATACGTCGGGGCCAAGTCCACGGACAGCAGTAACGAGAAGCACAGGTGCCTTCGGTACCTCCGGCCGCCGGGTAAAAAGAACTCCCGAGGCCCGGGCCCGCACCATGCGCTGTACCAGCACCGCCATGGGCGTGTCAACTTCAGCGAGTCCTGCGGCCCGCCGATAGAAGACGGCCCTTGGGGAGAATCGACTGACGACCACCCGCTTCCATGCTTCCGGCACATCCGATTCAGGTACATTGAGGAGTGTTTCGAACTGGCCGGCAAAAGATAGCTCGCTGTCTTCGCCTGCCGCGCTGGACCGTACCGCCACGCCTTCCGAAGCCGGAATACAGAGGGCACGGCAGGCGGCACGAATCGCTTCCTCCACACCTGGCGGTATGGGCGTTTTCTGGAGCAGGCTTTGCGCGAGCTCGCAAGACCGCCGGAAGTCATCCGACGCGTCGAGACGCGCAGGTGCGAGCACGGTTCGCAGCGTGCCAGCAAGTCCCTCAACCTCCAAGAACTGTCGGTAAGCTTCGGTGGTCACTACGAAAGAATCAGGTACACGCATCCTGAGATCACAATCTAGGCGCGCCAGATTCACGGCTTTGCCGCCCACCTGCTCAACAGTCTTCGAGCTGATCTCCCTCAACTGAAGAGTGAGGCCGCTGCCCTCCAGTTCTGGTATTTTCTCGATGAAGCCCATAACATCGGCCCGTACGCCGGCGATCACATTTTTGAGATCGAAATAGCGGTTCCCGGTGAGCTGGTTCAGCACCTGTACCATATCCTCGGTGCCGTCGAACAAAGCCCTGATCCCTGTGCGCACACGAGGGTGGCGGAACGAAGACCACGACGATTCCTCCTCCAGTTCTGCGAGGAGATCGAGGAGTTCGTTGTTCAGGGTGAGGAGGCTGCGAAAGAGCCGGTACTTTCCATGCAGGCGCTTAACAGCTTCGGGGGAGCGCGGCTTCACGCGCAGGCCAAAGAGACCTTCTATAACCAGCCTGCGCAGATCTGCTTCCACATCCAGTATGGGGCCACGGTTGTACGAGACCCCTCTGCGGCCAAGGCGGCCAAGAAAATCCACAACAGCCCCGGTCGTGACCGTCACAAAAAGCGCAAGCAACCCAAAGAGGAGACCGTTCTCGTGCGCCAAACCGAAGAGGTAGGCAGGGAGGCCGACACGCCGGAGATTCACGCGGGTCACGTCTTCACGGAGCACAGAACCCCTCGCGAGCTCGAAGACAGTCACTTCCAGGTCGCCAGGCGGCGTGCTGGCGGGCAGCTGTACGGCTACCTCGAAAGTGCGCCTTCCGTGCTCCGGGTCTGCAAGATGCACCGCTCCCGGTGCGATGCGGTACAGTCCCTCGCTTTCTTTGAAGCGCACGAACTGGCTAATCATAAAATGTTTGTCGACCTTCGTCCCTTCGACATCCATCTGTGCCTCGAGCGGATCGTAACCGAGCTGGAGCTGTGCGCGCAAGGCCGGGCTGGCTGTTGCCTCCAAGGCCATCGAGGTGTAAACTCCGTAAAAGCTCGGCGCATGATGGAACGTGACGTGTTCGATGCCGCCCCATACGATGCCTCCAATCTTGCCGCGACGGTTGAATACGTGATGTTCTGATGAACCTTTTACCCGGACCACCACTTGGGAGTTCTCGCTGGTACTGCCCCGAACAAACAGCGTTGCGCCATTGTAAAACATGCCGGCGGAGATCTCACTAGGCTCGACCGTGGAGAAGGTATCGGCATGAACAGCGGAGGAAATGAGCACCCAGGCAACAACAAGCGTCAGGGTTACAACATCAAGTGGACAAGAATGTATATGCCGTCTATGCATAATTTACCTTATTCGCCAGCAACATGTGAAAGGAATGTCGAGGGTGTTCTCAAGAGACTCCACCCTATCTGGCAGGCCACTATGAGGATGATGAGAGCGAGCAGAATCTTGAGCTGGTCCGCTCGCAATCGCCGCCCCACTTTGGCGCCTACCATTGCCCCGGTGGTCGTGCCGATTGCGAGTAGGAAAGCGAGTACGAAGTCAACCGTATGGTTCTGCGCGGATTGCAGTACGGTGACAAGCATACATGTACAAAGGATCTGAAAGAGACTGGTCCCGGCTGCCACGTGTATACGCATACGGAGCACGTAGAGCATCAGTGGGATCATTATGAAGCCGCCGCCCACGCCCATCATCGCGGCAAGTATACCCGCCAGAATGCCGAAGCCGATGAGCACCAAAAACGAGACCCGAAGCTCGGACTTGGGGAACCAAACCTGAAAAGGCAGTGCCCCAACCCACGTCCGTGCCCGTATAGGCTCGAACCTTCGTTCGGACATATAGGCGCCGCGACGCCACTGTCTGACTGATTCGGCCATCATAATGCCTCCGATACCGCCGAGCATGACGAAGTAAAGGATACGGATGACGGTGTTGGCGGGCCCGAAGCGGTTAAGCCAGTGAATCAACTGGACACCCGTGATACTACCGATGGACCCTCCCACGAAGAGCAAAAACCCCATCTTGTAATCAACCGTTCGCCCTCGCGAGTGTTCAAGCGTCCCGGTCGTCGATCCGGCCACGATAGCAGCCGCGTCGGAAGCCGCAGCCACAGCGGGTGATATACCCAGGAACATCAACAGGGGCGTGAGTAAAAAACCGCCGCCGACGCCGAAAAGACCGGATAGCAAACCGACTATCCCGCCGACAACGAAAATCAGCGGGATGTTAAGGCTTACCTGTGCGATGGGTAGGAAAATATTCATACCCTCTCCTCCGGGCAAGATCGCCGGAATTACCAGCTTGACCAACCATTATATTCTCCAGGTTTCGGTGTAAAAAGGATGGCACAGAACAGAATCCCCTTTAGTGTCCCGCACGTCTTCTGAAGACGGCACCAACAAACAGCCCCGCTATTACCGCTATCAGCGCGGCCAAAACCCCGTAAATTGCCGGACTTGCAGTGGCGTGGTAACTGAGCCAATTAACTATCCTTGACGATTGTACCAGAAAGCCTCCTTGAGCCATTAAACGCGCTTTACCATCCTGGACAGTGTAACAAAGTACCGTATATTGTCCGAGAGGGGCACCGGGGGGTCGGACAAAACGCGCCTCAAACCGACCACCATTGACTTTTATTGATCCTTCTTGTATCTGATAAAGTCCTTCTCCCCTGAAGATCTTGATTAGTCCCGAAACGTACTCGTAACGCAGATTGGCGATTTCATACCGTGGCGGACCATGTTCAAAGCGGATGTTGGCCTTTTCATAGACTTCTTTGAAATCTTGGTCCAGTCCGGCCTTCTCCTGCTCAGCAGGTGGAAGCACACTGGAAATTCTGGCAGAACTCAAAATGACATACATTACCGGGATGTCTTTGAGTTCAGCATGGCCGACAGACATCCATATGAATCCCAGGCGCTTGCCCGCTTTATTCATTTTAAAATCCCGGGTAGGGGAAACGACCCTGAGAATGACCTCCGATTTCTCCGGGCAAGATCCGGTTATCGTTATGGTATGGAATGATTTGCCGAATAAAGTCCTTTCCATGACCGGAGGCTTTATCTGCAGGATCTCGTCTGTCTCCGATACGGTCGCTGCATACCCTCTGCTCCCTAAAACGGTCATAAGGGTTGTCAAGAAAGCGAGGATCGGCATTAGTCTCAGTGGCCACCTCCTGCGAAACTAATAAGATTTACCGGTGTGACAAGCAAGTCATACAACATCTTGCCCATTACCAGTAAAACAACAATTGCCAGGAGGATACGCAGCTGTTCTCCACGGAGGCGTTTCCCCACATGTGCGCCAATCTGGGCCCCGATGGTCGAGCCGAAAAAGAGGACGACCACGAGAACCAGATCGACCGTATGGTTGTAAATCGCTTGCTGGATGGTGACATTGATGCAGGTTAAGACGATCTGGAACAGGTCGGTGCCGATCGCAACGATTGTAGGCATGCCCAGGATGTAGATCATCGCAGGTACCATGATAAACCCTCCGCCTACGCCCATGACGGCAGCAAGGATTCCCACAAATACCCCTAGGAGAAATGGGAAAAATGCGGAAATGGTCATACGGGATTTGTCAAAGGTCATCTGGAACGGGAGATTCGTGGCCAACTTCCCCAGGTGCGATTCTTTTGGCTCCAGGGGCACAGTATCCTCCGATATATCCTTTCTACGTCTCAAGGCATTGGCGCTCTCCAGAAACATGAAGGTACCGATGGTTCCCAGAATAACAACATAAACGAGCTTAATCACAAAGTCAACCTGGCCAATGGCAGCCAGTACTTTGATGACCTGCACGCCGATGGACCCGCCTGCAATCCCGCCAAGAAGAAGGATTATTCCCATCTTGAAATCCACATTCCCCATCCGGCTGTGAGCATACGCCCCGGAGGCAGCAGCAGCTACGACTTGATTGGAATCGCTTGCTGCAGCAACAGTCGGGGGAATCCCGACAAAGATGAGAAGGGGCGTTAGAAGGAACCCTCCTCCTACGCCGAATAGACCGGAGAGAAAACCAACCAGCGCACCCAAACCAATAAGAAGGAAGACGTTAATGCTCATATGCGCGATGGGCAGGTAAATATCCATACTCTTCCCCCTTGGTTCAAGAACCGATCTTTCCGGGCACAGCGCAGTAATGGGTAACGCGCTGAACGGTTTGCAGAACAAGATTTGTTCGAGGCACAGGGTCTCTGTCTGTAATGTCCCAGTTATCGGAGATTACTTTACAGCCCCACGTGCTCCGTGCGCCACCCGGGACATAAGAATCGGTCCCGGAAGAACAAGCATTTAATACACGCATCGATCTATAGGAATGCAACATACATTTCCATAGATGGCCCGTAACATTACCTCGCTACCGTACCATCCCCTGTGTGAGAACGTGCCGTTCCTGGGGTTTTGCCAGGAGAGATCGTATCTCGGGCCCGGCCATTACAGCGTAAGGAAGCAGGACATAGTTCTGAACAACAAAGTATCCATGAAATCTCCTAATTATATTGTTGCAAAGCATATCATAACTATATGCTCTGGCGGTTGTTATAAGTCAATTTATTAATTTTTATGGTATCCATAAGTTCTTTATAGTATTGAGGCCTATCAGTAAAATTGCCGATCTCGGCTTCTTTTGTTTTTTTGAGGGGAACGCTGCCATTGCTCCGAAGAAAATCCTCAAGGAGAACTTATGGATACCATAAAAATTAATAAATTGACTTTCAGCAATCAGCCTAATATATAGTTTCCAAAAGCGTCGGTGTGTCGGAGTATATTTTTAGGGTATGCAGGATTGAGCTATTCTCGTAAGGTTGGCCGCTTCAAAGGGATTGTATCTCTATTCGGTACGGACGTGCTGTGACAAAAGGGTTCCCGCCTGTGGAGCTTTGGCTTTGAGCGGTTTAAGGGGCAGCGCGATTTTTTGAAGGCGTAGTATTGTCGTAGTCAGATAAAGGCTGGTTCTCCAAGGGTATGTACAGATCCTCTCCGGTATTCAATCAAGAATTGAGTCGTACAACGCTCGGACAGCTTTCGTGACAACAATACAAGAAGGAGGAGATAATGCCGATAATAACGATTTCCAGATTCACAATGAGTGGCGGTGAGAGACTCGCCGAATGTCTCTCTCAAGAGTTGGGTATCCCGTCCCTGAGCCGCGAAGTTATCACACAGGTGGCGAATCAACATGACATATCGGAAGCCCTCCTTTGGGAGAAGCTGGAAAAGACTAGGGGACCGTCAGTTGAGCGTAACCTGTATCTGACCTCTCTCCAACTGGCCCTAGCAGAGAAAGCCGAGCAGGGTTCGTTCATTTACCATGGTCTGGCCGGTCATTTTCTTCTGCGAGGCATTCCTCAGGTTGTCAAGGTCGGTATCGTAGCGCCCACGAAACAGCGAGCCGAAAGACTAATGAAACAGAAAGATATCAGTATGGCGGAGTCGATGCGGGCCATTCAACGATGGGACGAGAGGCGTGCCAAGTGGGTCCGCTTTCTATATGACGTGGATTGGCTGGATCCCTCATTGTATGATCTAGTGATCAATATCGCAAACTTAAGCATTGAGAGTGCCTGTCAAGTGGTTATCTGCGTGATGAACCAGAAGGAATTTAAGGAATCTCCGGAGACAGAGAAGCGGATCAAAAACTTCGTCCTGGCCAGTCGTGTTAAAGTTCAACTGGCTATTGGTGAACGGACCAAAGGATTAGAGCTTGAAGTGGAGGCTGAAAAGGGAGTCGTAAGAATCATCGGCCGGGTCTTCCTTGGTGGAATATTTCATTGGCAAGGGAAAGAGAGAACCCAGAACGACGTCATCGAGGTCGCCAAGACAGTGCCAGGGGTGCAAAAAGTGTTGGTTGCCCTTGAGGGAACAGCAGTCCCACTGGAGTAGGCAGGGTTTCCAGGAAAAACTTTTTTTGCAGTGTTGTTTCAAGAACCTCAAGCAAATAATAACGTTACAAGTTTGAAGCCTGCAAGGTAGCGGACAACTGTGGAGCTTCACAAGTGCCCGGAACTGGTGCAAATCTATCGACAATCATTTAAGAAGAACTTATAGAAATCATAAAAATTAATGATTTGACTTGCAATGGTTGTGCAACCATAATGTCAAATAAGTTATCCCAAAGAATTCGGGAGTTACGAATCATGCGTTGTTTTGTTTGTAATAGCTTGTTTGGAAAGATTTTCGTATGTGGTAGTTCTTCTATTGGTACCATCATGTTGACCCGCCCGAATACGGCAGGACTTGAAGTGAGGTGCTACCCTTCGGCTCCCCGGTCTTGCCTGTTGAAGGGACGTAGTGTGATGGTCGGGGTGTGAGATTCTTCCGGAAGGACGTGGATGGAAGAGGTAAGGAATTAATGAGAAAGGAGAACGTTGGGTCTGGAAGACATATTTACTCAGGCATGGCTCTTACAGTTGGCTATTTCGAGCGCGCAACGGGACGCTTAAACCTAGGAGAAAGGAGAAAAATAAGATGAGTGAAATTGGTCATGGTGGCAAGCAGATCGTGGAACGCATTCTTGATCCCCAGACAGCGAAGCAGAAGATCAAGGGGCTTAAGCAAATCCCTGTTCGGGAGCAGATGGCCGTGGAGGTCATCGATCTCGCTTACGGGTTCTTTTCCCCGCTCCAGGGATTTCTGGGCCGGGCGGATGTAGAGAGCGTGTGTAAGAAGATGCGGCTAAAGGACGGGACAGTCTGGTCGATTCCCATTGTCTTCGACATTTCGGATAAGGAGATCGCCGATTACGGAGTGAAAGAGGGGGAATCGGTTCTTCTGACTTACAAAGACGCACCTATCGCTGTCTTCGATATCGAGGAGATTTACAGTTACAATAAACAGGAATTGGCGAAGGACGTATACGGAACAAACGATGAAAAACATCCCGGCGTCAAGCTCACCAACCAGTTCAAGGACAAGTTCCTGGGCGGGAAGATCACTATGGTGAGCAAGCCTATCATCAATGAACCGTTTACGGAATTCTTGCTCACTCCCCTCGAGATGAGAAAGAAAATCAAAGAGAAGGGATGGGTACGCTCCGTTGCTCATCAGACGAGGAACGTGCCCCACACGGGACACGAATGGCTGATGAAAGGCTCGTGGCTCTCAGCATACGGAGAGTTGCCCGTTGAGAAAATGATCGTGGGGGTGGTCGTCAATGCGATTATCGGGGAAAAACGTCCCGGCGATTACATCGACGAAGCCATCGTGCTGTGCCACGACGTGTTAAGAAAGGCCGGTTATTTCCGTGAAGATGTCCACCTTACCTCTATTTCCCTCTGGGACATGCGTTATGCTGGACCCAGGGAGGCGGTTTTTCATGCGGCCTTGAGGGCCAATCTGGGTATCAGTCATCATATGTTCGGCCGGGACCATGCCGGTGTGGGTACCTATTATGATCCCTATGACGCCCATCGCATCTTCGATCAGTTCTCCGAGAAGGACCTCAACATCAAACCCGTTCGCGTCCTTGAATGGTGGTACTGCCCGGTCTGCGCCGAGGTGACTTACATGGGCCTGTGCGACCATAAGGATAAGATCCAGAACTTCAGCGGTACCCTCATCCGCAGCATCATCCAGGATGGAGTCAAACCGCCGAGGCTGATCTTCCGGCCGGAGGTCTTCGATCTCATCGAGGAATGCGCGCAGAAGTACGGAATGGGTTCTGCCTACGTGACGAAGGATTACTTGGCCAATAGGAACCCTGTTTTTACATTTCCCAAGCTCTAAGAGGAGGACAAGATGGCTGATACATTTCCAATCAATATCTGGATCAATGAGGAGCGTTACGAGAAGCTGCAGGAGGCTGGCTTGGGCAAGATGGCCCAGGAAATGCTGGCCGGGCTCAAAGTCCTGCGGGTTCCCACCACAGCGGAGCAGCGGGATGAAATCCTGAAGAAATACCCGATGGCCAAGTTTGACAGCGCCACCACCAAGAGTATCGAACTCCTGCCCCGGAATGTAAAGGACAAGATATTCAATCTGATCGTCCAGAAAAAAACCGTAGATGTAATAGGAGAGTTTCTTGAGTCCTGAAAGGCCTGCCGCAGCAATGACGTTTAGCGAATGGACGGCTCAAATACTGGGATGATCCTGCAAAGGAGGTGAAGTCACAAACCAAACAGTCAGAAACCAGTTGAGCAGACAGTTCAACTCGATATCTTTATAAGGAGGTAGACAATGCCAAGCTTTGTGATTATGGAGAAATGCGACGGATGCAAAGGACAGGACAAAACGGCCTGTCAGTATATCTGCCCCAACGACCTGATGGTTTTGAATAAAGAGACTATGAAGGCGTACAATCGGGCCCCGGAGATGTGCTGGGAATGTTACAGTTGCGTGAAGATCTGTCCGCAGCAGGCAATGGATGTCAGGGGTTATGCTGACTTCATTCCCATGGGAGCATCGGCCGTGCCCCTGAGAAGTTCTGATTCCATCATGTGGACGGTAAAGTTCCGCAACGGGGCAATCAAACGGTTCAAGTTCCCCATCAGGACCACGCCCGAGGGAACTGCCAAGCCTGATGGTGGATGGGAGACTGGTTCGGATGACCTCAAGAGCCACATTCTGTTTTCAGAACCCGGTTCTTTGTGGGTAGAAGTACCGACCCTTAAAAACAAATAAATAATGACGTAAGGAGGTAATTTTATGCAGCCTTTCGAAACTGTTGAGGTAACAACCGATCTTCTGATCTGTGGTGGCGGCATGGCAGCCTGCGGGGCCGCCGTAGAGGCCGCTTACTGGGCCAAGAAGAAAGGTCTTAAAGTGACGCTGGTGGACAAGGCCGCCATGGATCGAAGCGGAGCCGTGGCTATGGGGTTGTCAGCCCTGAACCAGTACGTTGGGGTCGCCGAGGGCGATAATACCCCGGAGGAGTATGTGGATTATGTGAGGCAAGATCTCATGGGGATTACCCGGGAGGACCTGGTATACGACATTGCTCGGCACGTGGATTCTACAGTCCACCTGTTTGAAAAATGGGGACTTCCCATATGGAAGGACCAAAACGGCAAGTATGTACACGAAGGCCGGTGGCAGCTCATGATCAACGGCGAGTCCTATAAAATCGTAGTCGCGGAAGCCGCGAAGAACGCCTTGGGGATGGAAAATATCTATGAAAGGGTTTTCATCGTCGAACCTTTGATGGACGGCGATCGGGTTGCCGGTGCCGTTGGTTTCAGCACCCGTGAGAACAAATTCTATGTATTCAAAGCCAAGGCCGTGCTGGTGGCCATGGGCGGTGCGGTGCACGTGTTCCGTCCCCGGTCGGTTGGAGAAGGCCAAGGCAGGTCCTGGTACCCCCCTTTCAATTCCGGTTCCAGTGCTTATTTTACTATAAGAGCCGGTGCTGAAATGACCTGCCAGGAAGTGCGTTTCATTCCGGTCAGATTCAAGGATGCCTACGGGCCGGTAGGCGCTTGGTTCCTCCTTTTCAAATCGAGGGCAACCAACGCGCTGGGCGAGGATTACATGGTAACTCACACCGATGAACTTCAGAAGTGGGCGCCTTACGGACTCGGAAAGCCGATCCCGGCAAATTTGAGAAACTGGCTGGGGATGATGGACCTCTCGGCCGGCAAGGGTCCCATCTACATGAGGACGGAAGAAGCTATCCAGAAGATCGTTGCCGCTGCCGGTGACGAGAAGGCCGCTAAGAAGAAGCTCAAGGAAGTCGAATCAGAGGCGTGGGAAGACTTCCTGGATATGACCATTTCCCAGGCCATCCTGTGGGCGGCCCAAAACATCCAGCCGGAAGTGACGGATTCGGAGATTATGCCTTGCGAGCCCTACTTTATAGGATCGCACTCGGGGGCTTCGGGTGCTTGGGTGAGCGGTCCTCCGGATGTGGCCCCCCCTGAATACTTCTGGGGATATAACCGTATGTGTACAACGAAGGGCCTGTTTGCTGCCGGCGACGGCTCAGGGGCTTCGAGCCACAAATTTTCCGACGGCTCCCACGCCGAGGGGAGGATTGCCGCCAAGGGTGCCCTGGCTTACGCGGTGGACAATCCGGCACAACCCAACGTAGATCCAAAAGTAGTAGAAGCCTTGAAGGAGCGGATCTTACAACCCCTGGCCCTTTACGAGCAGTACAAGAACATTTCAGACAATCCGGACATTAACCCCAACTACATCAAGCCGAAGAGCTTCATGCTCCGACTCCAGAAGGTCATGGATGAGTACGCCGGGGGTGTAACAGCCAACTTCACTACAAGCAAGAACTATCTGGAAAAGGGCCTTGCTCTTCTCGCCTTCCTGAAAGAAGACGCAGAGAAGTTAGCTGCCGCTGACCTGAATGAACTTATGCGGTGCTGGGAAAATGTGCAGAGGATGTGGCAGGCAGAGGCCCATGTGCGCACCCTCCTCTTCCGTGAGGAGACGAGGTGGCCCGGTTACTATTTCCGGTCGGATTTCCCAGCCATGGACGAAAAGAATTGGCGAGTCTTTGCTAACTGTCAGTGGAACTCCAAGACAGATACATGGGAGATGATGAAGAAACCCATCATCAACTTCATCACGGCAAAGAAATAAACATAGAGTTGCACAGGCTGTAGCACAATAAAGAGGGCTCCAGGCGCTGTCCGGTGCCTGGAGCCCTCTTTATGAGTATGGGAGAGTTTCATGGCAGATGAACAAGGCAAAAAAGGGGCTATTTTAGTGATCGGGGGAGGGGTGGCAGGCATGACCGCCGCGGTCGAAGCGGCAGAAGTGGGCTATCCTGTCTATCTGGTTGAGAAGGAGCCTTTTCTTGGTGGGAGGGCGGTTCGGATCAACCAGTATTTCCCGAAACTCTGTCCACCCACCTGCGGAATGGAGATCAATTTCAAGCGCATAAAGAGTAATCCCCTCGTTACGGTTCACACACTGGCGGAAGTAGCCGAGGTCTTGGGTGGCCCAGGGGCCTATTCGGTGAAGGTCGTTGTCAAGCCGAGATACGTGAACGAGAACTGTACCGCCTGCGGAAAGTGTGGGGAGGTCTGCCAGATGGAGATTCCAAATCCATTTAACTATGGCATGGACAACATCAAAGCCGCCTACCTGCCCCATGAGATGGCTTTTCCCATGCGTTATGTGCTCGCCCCCGAGATCGTCGAGACGGGCGACGGCAAACGATGTCAGGAGGCCTGCGCGTACAGCGCCATTGACCTGACCATGGTGCCCCGGACGGTCGATCTTAAGGTCGCCTCGATCATCGTGGCCACCGGTTGGGAGCCCTATGATGCCGCGAGGATCGACAACCTCGGTTTCGGCAAGGTGGCGAATGTTATCAATAATGTCATGATGGAACGGCTGGCCGCAGTCAACGGCCCGACCCATGGCCGAATTACCAGACCCTCCGACGGCAAAGAGGTCAAGAGCATTGCCTTCTGCCAGTGTGCCGGCCAGAGGGATGAGAATCACCTCCCCTTCTGTTCTGGCGTTTGCTGCCTTGCTTCCTTTAAACAGGCGAATTATGTCAGGCAACAGTACCCTGACGCGGATGTTTACATCTTCTACATTGATCTACGCGCTATGGGTCGAAACGAGGATTTTCTCGTAAAGATCCAGGCCGATGAGAAGGTCCGGCTTATCAAGGGTAAAATCGCACGAGTCACGGAAGACCCGAGCACCAAGGATATTATTGTCGAGGCCGAGTCCACGGCAGCGGGAGAAATTGCCCGAGTGCAGGTAGACATGGTCGTGCTCGCCACCGGAATGGTTCCATCTACCGCTGGAAGGAGAATCCCGATTACGGCATCCGGATACGATGACGACGGGTTTCTTGTTGATTCTCCTGGGATTTACGGAGCGGGGTGTGCGAAGCGTCCCGTGGACGTCGCGGCGTCTGTTCAGGATGCTACCGGAGCTGCCCTCAAGGCGATCCAAAAAGCGGTAGGGAGGTAATTCCATGGAAAAGAAAATTGGGGTCTATATCTGCGGGAGCTGCGGCATAGCCGAGGTGGCCGACGTCGAGAAATTGGCGGATGTGGCCACGAATGAATATAAAGTAAAGACCTCAGTGCGCCCATTTCTGTGCAGCCAGGAAGGGGTAGGGCAGATCAGGAAGGACATTGCAGAGGGTGGAATCAATGGCCTTGTGATTGCCGCATGTTCACCCAGGGTAAAGGCTGAGGTATTCACCTTTGATCCTCGGACGACCGTGCTCGATCGGGTCAACCTGAGGGAGCAGGTAGCTTGGAGCCATGAGCCGAAGCCGGAAGAGGGGAAGAAGTTCGACGAGGATATCCAGATGCTTGCTGAGGACCAGTTGCGGATGGGTATCGTCAAGGTGCAAAACATGGACCCGCAGGATCCCTATCTGGTTGATG
Source organism: uncultured delta proteobacterium (assembly GCA_963754785.1). Lineage (GTDB taxonomy): Bacteria > Desulfobacterota > Syntrophorhabdia > Syntrophorhabdales > Syntrophorhabdaceae > PNOF01. The sequence continues at coordinate 85,442 of CAVWHH010000017.1, forward strand.
AGTCCAGCAAGCGTATTCTCGTAGTCGGCGGTGGCGTGACGGGCATGACCTCCGCCATTGAAGCAGCCGGGGCCGGGTACGAGGTGGTCCTTGTGGAGAAGGAAGCTGTTCTTGGAGGATTTGCCTCGAGGCTCTTCAAAGAATATCCCAAGACCTCCCCGTATCGCGACCCGGTCCGTCCTGATGTCGGCGCCATCATCGAGGAGCTGGGCAAAGAATCGAGGGTCAAGGTTCTTACTTCCGCCAAGATTGAGAAGATAAGCGGCGCTCCCGGGATGTTCGAGGCGTCAATCCGGCAGAATGGGGTTACGACTACCGAGCGCATCGGTGCCGTTGTGCTCGCCACGGGTTTCGAGCCCTACGACGCCGGCAGGCTCGGCCACCTTGGCTACGGCGCCAGTCCGAATGTGGTGACGACGGTCGCTATGGAAGAGATGGCCGGCAAAGGGAAGTTGATTCGCCCTTCGGATGGCAAAGCCGCAAAGTGCGTAGCCTTCATTCTCTGTGCGGGTTCACGGGACGCAAATCACCTTCCTTACTGCTCCACTACGTGCTGCATGACGTCGCTGAAGCAGGCCCTTTACGTGCGTGAACATGATCCGGAGGCAAAGGTCTACATTTTCTACAAAGACATCCGCACCCCCGGTCAGTATGAGAATTTCTATCGCCGCGTGCAGGAGGATGAAGGGATATTCCTGACCAAAGGGGAAGTGACTGCAGTCAACCGACAGGCGAACGGAACCGTCACAGTTGAAGTGGCTGATACCCTCCTTGGCGAAGATATCCATGTCTCGGCCGACCTTGTTGTGCTTGCCGTAGGCATGGTCCCACGAACGGCCCTCGGGGAGGAAGAGGTGCAGGTCGTCTGCGAGGAAGGGGAAGAACTGAAAGGAGACAGACCGCAAGACATTGCCTGTCAACTCCTCATCCCCACGAAGATAATCAGATCGAATACACTCAACCTTGAGTACCGCCAGGGTCCGGAGTTGCCCGACCTGAAATATGGCTTTCCCGACTCACATTTCATCTGCTTCCCTTATGAGACACGTCGTACAGGCATCTATGCTGCAGGCCCGGTGCGTCAGCCCATGGACATAGCCTTCAGCAAGGAAGATGCGAGGGGCGCTGTTTTGAAGGCTATCCAGTGTGCGGAACTGACGTCGGTCGGTAAGTCTGTCCATCCTCGGGTAGGTGACATGAGCTATCCGGAGCTTTTCATGCAGCGCTGCACCCAGTGTAAGCGGTGCACCGAGGAGTGTCCTTTTGGTGCTTACAATGAAGATGAGAAGGGCAATCCCCTGCCTAATCCCACAAGGTGTCGCCGCTGTGGCATCTGCATGGGCTCTTGTCCGGAGAGGATCATTTCCTTCAAAGACTATTCGGTGTCAATGATAGGCGCCACGATCAAGGCCATCGAGGTCCCTGAAGAAGACGAGGAGAAGCCTCGTATTCTGATCCTCGCGTGCGAAAATGACGCCTACCCGGCCCTTGACATGATTGGAACGAAGAGGGGCCATTACAACCCTTACGCGCGCATCATTCCTTTACGCTGTCTTGGATCGCTCAACTTGATCTGGGTCGCCGACACCCTTTCCAAGGGCATCGATGGAATCCTGCTTCTGGGCTGCGTTCATGGGAACGACTACCAGTGCCATATGATAAAGGGGAGTGAATTAGCTAATTACCGCCTGTCGAAGGTGCAGGAAACGTTGAACAGGCTTGCCCTTGAGTCGAAACGCCTGCGCATCGAACAGGTTGAGATTTCTGATTACGAGCGGCTCCCTGGGATCATAGATGAATTCCTCGAAACGATCAATGAAATAGGACCCAACCCATACAAAGGGTTTTAGAGGGTGATGGATATGCCTCAGACAAGCCTTATAGAACCGGATCTACAGTTTATCAAGGAGATAAAAGCCCGTGGAGGGAATAGTGTTAAGAAGTGCTTTCAGTGTGCCACCTGCTCGGTGGTATGTAATCTCTCCCCTGACGATCAGCCCTTTCCCAGAAAAGAGATGATTTGGACCCAGTGGGGACTCAAGGACCGATTGGAGAATGATCCGGACATCTGGCTCTGTCATTGTTGCAATGATTGTTCCAAATATTGTCCCCGAGGAGCCAGACCTGGTGACGTACTGTCTGCCTTGCGGCATACAGTAATCATGAACCGGGCCTTCCCACGATTTTTGGCCCGGATGGTGAATGACCCCAAGTTCCTTCCAATAGTCTTTGCCATCCCCGTGATCCTGCTTCTTATCTTGATGGCTACCGCTGGGACCCTGCGTATTCCTGATGGGGAGATCATTTACCGTAGATTTATCCCTCAGTGGCCTGTGGTGGATGTGCTCTTTCCGTTAACGGTGATCTGGACAGCAATCTGCTCGGCCATCGGGGTGCGCCGCCTCTGGGCGGGGTTTCGGGAGAGCCCCTATAGCCAGCGCGTTCCACCAGGTCTACCTTGGCGACAGATCTTTTGCGCCACCTGGAGCATTCTTGCGCACAGGTATTTCAAGGAGTGTGTTGTCAACAGGGGCAGAGAACGGGCCCATTTTGGTATTCTGTGGGGGTTTATCCTCCTTGGTATCACCACGACTTCCGTGGCTGCAGGGGTCTACATTTTCCATCAGCAAACCCCCTATCCATTGAGCAGCTGGATCAAATGTGTGGGGAATGGCGGGGCTTTCCTTGTGATTGCCGGGTCCTTTCTTGCCGTTGCCAACCGGCTTATGCACCGAGAGGACGCTGGAGTAACTACATACTTTGATTGGCTTTTTTTGCTGGTAGTTTTAGCTGCCGGGCTCACAGGGCTCCTTACGGAGGTCCTCCGGCTGGCCGATATCCCCGAGGCAGCTTATCCAATGTACTTCTCTCATCTGGTCTTTGTCTGGTTTCTCTTTGCCTACTTGCCTTTTTCCAAGTTTAGTCATGCTCTGTACCGGACCACGGCGTTGGTCTACGCAGGATACATTGGGAGAGAACTCAAGAAGGGATCGGTCATATCATCTGCCTTTACCCAACCGGGAGGGCCCTAAAGGAGGTCAAGATGGGTTCCGGAGAGAAGCGGGATGATAACCCGCATGCAAAACTACACAAACAGGATCGGTTCAGATTCCGTTGCCATCCCGGATTGAACTGTTTTACCAAGTGCTGTCGTGATGTAAATATCTTCCTTTCTCCTTACGATATACTCCGTATGAAGCAGAAGCTGGGAGTACCGTCAGGGGATTTTCTTGAACGATATACAGTTTCACTAATTCCCGAGGTTTCCGGATTTCCGGTCATCTTGCTGAAGATGATGGAAGACCGCAACAATACCTGCCCTTTTGTGACTCCCGAAGGGTGTTCGCTCTATGAAGACCGGCCTTGGGCATGTCGGATGTTCCCTTTAGATCAACTAGGGCAGGACGGGGATTTTCAGTTTATTACCACCCCATCCTTTTGTCTGGGAATGAAGGAAAAAAAAGAATGGACTGTTCGGGGGTACCTTAAGAGCCAGGGTCTCGCTCTTTACAATGAGAGCGAAAGCCTCCTTAGTAGAATAGCCTCCAATCCGCGCTTTTCAAGGACAAATATTCAGAATCCGAAGGTCCAGGAGATGTGCCGGATGGCCTTGTATGATCTGGATCGATTCCGCAGGTTTGTTCTGGAAAGCCGGTTTCTGCAAATATTCCAGGTGGAAAAGGAGGTTGCTCAATCAATAGCAACAGATGATCTGGAATTGATGAAACTGGCCCACCGTTGGCTGGAATTCGGCCTTATCTCCGGTGAGACCCTCAAGATGCGGGAAGATATAGTGAAGGGCAAAAAAGGTTCGAAAGAGAGGGAGTAAATTAGGCCCGTGACGAATATGACAATGTCAATAGAAGGAAGGCAGGAGAGGATCAGGCCCTTCTCGGGAGGCACCCTCAGGTTTTCCTGCCACACGGGAATTTCCTGCTTCACTGCATGCTGCGCAGACCTCCGCTTGATCCTTACTCCTTACGATGTCTTGCGGATGAAGAGATGCGTCCGGCTGACCTCAGACGAGTTTATCAAGCAATACACGCAGCCGCACGAAGGCCAGGAAACCGTTTTCCCCCTGATCCTTCTGAAGATGAGAGACGATCAAGGAAAGAGTTGTCCTTTTGTCAGCCAACTCGGGTGTGCCATCTATGAGGACCGCCCCGGGGCTTGCCGGCTCTATCCCTTAGGAAGGGCTGTGACCAGTGATGCATCAGGATACCAGGAAGGTGAGTTTTATTTCCTGGTGAATGAATCCCACTGCCTTGGTTACAGCGAGGAGAGGGAATGGACGATTAAAGAGTGGATACGGGATCAGGGATTCGAGCATTATAACGAGATGAATCGGCCCTGGATGGAGATCGTCACCACCCGAAACCGGCATCTGATGGAGTTAACCGAGCAGAAGCTGGGGATGTTTCATATGGTCAGCTACAATCTGGATCGCTTTCGGGAGTTTGTGTTTCAGACTAAGTTTCTAAAGGTCTTCGATGTCCCTTCGGAAGAGATCGAAACGGTGGCTTCGGATGAAGTCGAGCTTATGAAACTTGGCATGCGGTGGTTGAGATTCGCCCTTTACGGGGAGGTCGGTTTGGTTCGTAATAAGAAAAACTGAAAGGGCCGACCGAAGTATCAAATTATTATGGAGCGCTGCTTGTACCGATAAGGTAAGGGAGGGTTAAAGGATGGATTATACCAATCCTCACATCGAAAACTTTATAAGAAAACTGATTGACCAAAAAGGCGAGAAACTCGAACCCGATGCATTGGAGAGATTGGTTGAAGACCTCCATCGCCTCTTTGAAAACATGGTTGGCAGGAATATGGTGGCTGCCCTGCCCGACGAAGTGCGCTCCCAATTCATTACCGAACATGACAGAGGATGCCGGGAAGTTGATGTCACCAAGTTGTCCCAAGTTTTTGACCGGTACATAACCGATCCGGCGAAGATCATGAAGAAAACATTGAAGGAGTTTACCGACCTCTATCTTCGTAACAGGTGAAAGACCTTCTGAGGCGAGCCACGCCGGTAGAGGGGACGAGTGATTCCCTGTGATAGATAATCAATCGGGCCAGGGTTTCCGAGCAAGCTCTATAGCCACATCTACAAACGCCTTCAGGGTCCGCGAAAAATATCTCTCCTTGTGATAAATGAGATAGAATGTATGGGTCATTTCGACTTCGGTGAAGGGTTTTGTCTTAAAGACATTTGCTTCAGCTTCTTTTTTCACCACCTGCCGGGATAATATACCGATCCCTGCCCCGCTTTCCACCATTTTCTTGATTGCAGGCGTGCTGGCAGATTCCATGATGATCAACGGCTTGATCCTCTTTTTCTTAAAAGTCTCTTCCACCATTCTTCGGTACGATGAGCCAACCTCACGCAAAATTAGCCGTTCTCTATTGAGTTCATTGAGAGTAATAGATTCTCTTCCGGCCAGCTGATGTCGGAGGGGAACAATGGCTACGAGGGTATCACTCAAAAAATCTTGCGTTACAAGCTTGTCGTTTCCGGGGTCATAAGCCACGAAGGCAATGTCATTCTTGTGGAGAAGGGTGTCCTCGATGATCTTGCTCGTATTTCCCGTGCTGACCTGAATGCAGATATTTGGATATCTCTCGTGGAATGTCCCGAGAAGGTGGGGCAGGTAGAAATCGGCGAAAGAAAAAGAAGACGCAATCCGAAGAGTTCCGCGGGTCAGGCCCTTCAAGTCTGCAAGGGCTTCTTCGGTCTGCCTGGATAAGGTTAGCATCTGATTAGCCAATTCGAACAGAACCCTTCCCTCATTGGTGAGGAGAACCTTTTTCCCGATCCTCTCGAAAAACTTTATCTGATAATGGTCTTCGAGATTCTTAATTTGCAGGGTGACTGCTGGCTGAGTCATATAGAGCTTTTCGGCGGCCGCGCTAAAATTGCCCGTTTCTGCCACTTCACAAAATACCCGGAGTTGATGCAGATTCATGGGATTCAGGGGTGCTCCATCATCAAGAAGAACTTATCGAAACCATAAAAATTAATGATTTGATAATATAGCCCACCGGCCATATAATGTCAATTAGATATATAGATGGATAAAAGGTAACCGGATAAACGGCGATGGCCATTCAGGCCGTGGCTATTTTGCAAAGGAGGAAGAAATGGGCGAAAAAACTCCGCTTTTGGATGAGCTCGAGAAGGGCCCCTGGCCCAGCTATGTGAAGGAGATCAAACGCGCGGCAAAAAAGAACGCCGCCTCCAAGGACCTCCTCAGAATCCAGGAACAATCGTACGAAGACAGGGTGACTCACTGGAAACATGGCGGCATAGTGGGCGTCACGGGCTATGGAGCCGGGGTTATCGGCAGATACTGCGATAATCCGGAGAAGTTCCCGGACGTCACCGCGTTCCACACCATGCGTATCAACCAGCCAGCGGGCTGGTTTTACACCTCGGAGGTGCTCAGGAAAATCTGCGACATCTGGGAGAAGTATGGAAGCGGTATGACGAACTTTCATGGCGCTACCGGTGATATCATCTTGCTGGGAACGACAACGGAGAACCTGCAGCCGTGTTTTGATACGCTTACCGAGGCAGGCTTTGATCTGGGGGGTTCCGGCTCGGCGTTGCGGACGCCGGCGGCCTGTGTGGGCCAAGCGCGGTGCGAGTGGGCAAATATCGATACCATGGCGCTCATACATGACCTTACCATGACGTATCAGGATGAGATGCATCGACCGAGGTGGCCGTACAAGTTCAAAATCAAGGCGTCCGGATGCCCGAATGATTGTGTGGCGGCCATAGCGAGGGCGGACTTCACGATCATAGGCACCTGGCGCGATAGCTTGAGGATAGACCAAAATGCCGTGAGGGAGTATGTGAATGACGGGCTTGATATCAAATCTCTCGTCGTAAACAAGTGTCCGAGCGAGGCCCTTGAGTGGGATGAGAAAGGGAACAATCTGCTTCTTAGAGCGGAGGATTGTGTTCGCTGCATGCACTGCATCAACATGATGCCGAAAGCGTTGAGACCCGGCCTCCAAAAAGGGGCAACAATTCTGATCGGCAGCAAGGCGCCGATCCTCAAAGGCGCCGTTCTGTCCTGGGTGCTCATACCCTTCATTGAAATCACGCCTCCCTATACGGAGATAAAGGAGTTACTCGCGAAGATTTGGGACTGGTGGGACGAGCATGGAAAGACGAGGGAAAGGCTCTCGGAACTGATCGAAAGGATCGGTCTCAAGGAGTTCTTGAAGGCGGTTGACATCAAGGCCGTGCCGCAGATGGTGACGAAGCCGAGGGCAAACCCCTACGTGTTCTTCTAACAGAGTTACCACAATAAGGAGGTCGTAATATGCGCAAAACAGACATTGGACCACCCGATTTTAGAACAATGCTCCCTGAAGTAATAAAGAAAAACTACGGCCAGTGGAAATACCATGAGATAGTCCGGGCCGGCGTTCTGAAACATGTTGCTGAGAACGGCGACGAGCTCTATACGGTGAGGGCCGGGTCCCCAAGGCTCGTAAGTATCGATTTCATACGGGACCTCTGCGACGTTGCCGACAAATACTGCGACGGTCACCTCCGCTTTACGAGCCGTCACAATGTGGAGTTCCTCACGCCGGACAAGACGAAGGTCGAGCCGCTCATTCAGGAACTCGGGAAGCTGGGTATGCCCGTCGGCGGCACAGGCCACTCTATCTCCAACATCGTTCATACTCAGGGTTGGATACACTGCCACAGCGCCGCTACTGACGCCTCGGGCATAGTGAAAGCGATCATGGACGGACTCTATGACCACTTCACGGCGATGAAACTGCCGAACCACTTGAGGATCTCTATGGCCTGCTGCATCAACATGTGTGGGGCTATACACTGCTCGGACCTCGCGGTTGTCGGAGTGCATACGAAGCCACCGAGACCCGACCACGAAAAGGTGCTTGCCCAGTGCGAGATTCCCACCACGATACAGTCCTGCCCTACTGGTGCGGTAAGGCGACATCCCGATCCGAACGTTAAAAGCGTGGTTGTAAAAGAAGACCTTTGTATGTACTGTGCGAACTGTTTTACTGTATGCCCGGCAATGCCACTTGCCGACGCGGATGCGGACGGCGTCGCGATATACGCGGGCGGCAAGGTTTCCAATGCCCGGAAACCGCCGATGTTTTCGAGGATGGTTGTACCCTTCCTGCCGAACCATCCGCCGAGATGGCCCGAGGTGGTTGATGTGCTAAGGAAGATTGTCGAGGTCTATGCAAAGGGTGCGAGGCCGACGGAGCGGCTCGGAGAGTGGATTGAGAGGATAGGCTGGGAAGCCTTTTTCAAGCGCACGGAAATACCGTTCACCGATCAGCACGTTGATGATTTTACCCATGCCATAGAAACCTACAGGGCAACGACACAGTTCAAGTGGTGAGCCATCGGGAGGTGACCGTGAGTGCAGAAGTGTCCGAGGAATTGAAACAGAAGGTACTGCAATACCTAGGGTCGGTTACGAAGGCAAAGAACAGGGAGGTTGCACGTGCTCTTGATCAGGACAAGACAATTGTCGATAAGGTCATTGCCGAGTTAGCCAAGGAAGATAAGATTGAGTATATTTATCTGGGAGCCTCATTTATCAAACTGAAGGGGAAGTAGTAGTAGTCCGAGGAGAATGGTGGAGTTAGAGAAGAAGGTCATAGACATGAAGCTACCACCGAGATTTTTCATCGGAGCACCGAGGGGGCGTTCCGGCAAGACGACCGTGAGTATAGCCATCGGTAGGGCATTGACGAAGCGTGGTCTCGCTGTTCAGCCTTTTAAGAAAGGGCCTGATTACATTGACCCCTCCTGGTTGGCACTTGCATGCGGGAGAAGTTGCTCCAATCTGGACAGCTTCTTGATGCGGGAAGAGGTACTTATGGCCTCTTTTGCCCGGAGGTCCCTGGATGCTGATCTTGTATTCGTCGAGGGTTCCATGGGTCTTTTCGATTCCCCGGAGCCTGACGGCAGGGGCAGTGTTGCGTGGCTTTCGCGCATGCTTCAGGCACCAGTTATCCTTGTTGTTAATGCAGAACGGATGACGCGCAGTATTGCTGCGCTGGTGAGCGGCTTTCAGCATTTCGAGCCAGGCACGAATGTGAGCGGTGTGATCCTGAACCATGTGTCGGGAAGCCGTCACGAACAGAAACTGCTCGACGCAGTGAAGCACTACTGTGGTATACCGGTACTCGGCGTTGTGCCCAGGGATCCCGGGCTGACAATCACCGAGCGCCACTTGGGCCTCACACCTTCTGTAGAGGATGACGAGGCAGAGGCAGTTGTTCAGACCATCTGTGACAAGGTGGGATCTTATTTGAACCTGAATGCCATTGTGGCGATTGCCCGGCAGGCCCCCGAGGTGTCAATTGCGGACACCTTACATACCTTTAAACAAGGCCCCGCAGGCCGCATCGGGGTCATAATGGACCGGGCCTTCAGCTTCTACTACCCGGAGAACGTGGAAGCTCTGCGAGAGGCCGGAGCCGATATCGTTCCCATCGATGCCATTTCCGACCGTAGGTTGCCCGACATCGATGGGCTTTATATCGGGGGCGGGTTTCCGGAGCTATACCTGAGTGAACTGGAGGCGAACCATGGGATTCGAGCTGATATTGCGGCTCGTATCGAGGACGGTCTTCCAACCTATGCCGAATGTGCCGGCCTGATGTATCTCTGCCGCGCCATCCGGTGGCAGGGAAAACGTTATGAGATGGTGGGTGTAATCCCGGCGGAGGTAGAATTTTCGAGACGCCCTGAAGGGCACGGCTACGCAGAAATGAAGGTAAGGGCAAAGAACCCGTGGTTTACTCCCGGTTGTGTACTCCGTGGTCACGAATTTCATCATTCGAAGCTTATCCCGGGAGAAACACTCGCAGCGGCCTGCAAGGTAAATCGGGGACATGGTATAGACGGTCGGGGCGATGGGTTCTTTTACAGGAATCTGTTTGCTTCATATATGCATATCCATGCTCTGGGTGTCCCGCAATGGGTGCATAGCTTTGTGAGTCTGGCATCACAACATAGAGGCGCTGGGGCGGCGAGTCAGGTTGAATACAGAGCCAACCGGGCTGGCTCGAGTTTAGGGTGAATGAAGAGACGCTGCGAGCAGCTCACTTTGTTTTCGCGGTTTTGATCTTGACTTGGTTTCGCAGGAGGTTATAGCTATGGCGGTATGTCCGGTGTGCAAAGCTGAAGTTGAGGAAAAAAGGGCACGGGGTACGACGACAATCGGGGATCTGACATACTATTTCGATACGAAGGGCTGCAAAAAAAGATTCGATGAAGAGTTGGAAAAACCCACCGAGAAAAAATAGGAGGTAATACCATGGCGAAGGCCACTTTGGGCGGACAGGAAATCGAGATCGATGAAGACGGCTTCATTCAGGAGCCGGACAAGTGGAATAAGGAAGTGGCGGAGGACCTGGCGAAGACAGAGGATGCGTACCCCATGGGGGAAGAGGCGTGGAGGCTGGTCAATTACCTGAGGGACTACTATATCAAATACGAAATTGCTCCGCCGATTAGGATGCTGACCAAACAGACGAAACTCGATCTGAAGAGGGTATACGAGCTCTTCCCTGGCGGCCCAGCGAAGGGCGCGTGCAAGATTGCCGGCCTTCCGAAGCCTACGGGTTGCGTGTAGGGATGACAACTGGCGCGGAGCAATGAGCAGTCTTCTGTTCGTTGCTCCGCCCTTTCTATAGGGAGGTCTGAGTGGACGTTTTTCTGGCCGTGCTGACGTACTTCGGCTACGTGTTTGTCACTGCAATGTACACTGTGAAAACGGTGAAGTACCTCCATCTTCCCAGACACTTGCGGTGGGAACTCTACCCCGTCATTCATGAAGACAAGTATCGTTACGGAGGGTCTTACTTTGAGGAACTCAACTGGATCGAGCGAGGTCGCCGAAAGGGATGGTTGCGCAGTATCCTGTACCTTCTGAAGGAATATTTTACCCTTGGAGAATACTTCAAGCGCCACAAAAGCTACTGGCTAGCGCTCTATCCCTGGCACATCGGTTTCATTTTGATCATCAGCTTCCACATCTTTACATTCTTTGCGGCCCTGGCCATGGTCCTCGGCGTTCCTGTATCGAGCCACTCGCCATTTCTTGCTGGAAAGGCATTCTACTACGTTGTCCTTTTGGTGGGCCTTGTGAGCTTTATCAGCGGTCTTCTAGGAAGCATAGGGATCATGATCAAGAGGATTGTTGACGATGACTTGAGGGCGTACGCCACCCCCCAGAACTATTTCACCTATCTTTTCTGCCTGTTCGTTTTTCTCAGCGGACTTTATGCTTGGGCTTTTGTCGATCCCACCTTTGCGGAATATAGGCATTTCTGGGTAGGGCTTATCACCGCGAAACCCGTTGGGGTCGCTCCCGGGGCTGCCCTGCATATCATCCTGTTTGATCTGTTTCTGATCTATCTTCCCTTTACCCGGTCGATGCATTACATCACAAGGATTTTCGCATTTTTTCTCATACGGTGGGACGATGAGCCTAACCGGCGGGGAAGTGAGTTAGAGCGGGAACTGATCAAACTGTTGGGGGAAACAGTGACTTGGTCGGCACCCCACATCAAGCAGGGGAAAACATGGGAAAAACAGGTGGTCAAATGAGAACAACCGAAGAGGCGGCAGTATGAAACGCAAGATCAAAATAGGGGATATGGCAAGATCGGATAGGCAGCTCGCCACCCTGGAACCGTCTGATTTCATACAACTGCCCCCGCCCTACGAGGAAGCAATACCCCTGAAGGAGCTCACAGCAGATCAGAAAGCCCGTTATGAAGCCTCCCTCGATGGCATAGTTGCCGTGGCAATTCAAAAGCCGGCAAATGCCAAGGAAGAAGAGGAATTTGTACGGAAGTTTTTGTCAGGATTGCGCAAGCTGTTGACAAAGGAGAACAACTGGACCTTTCTCCAGCCTCTCGTTCACTCCCTCAACTACTGTGTCAAATGCCAGCTTTGCAACGACGCCTGTCCTGCCTACGTAGCGAGCGGAAAGCAGGAGATATATCGGCCGACCTTTAGACCCGAGGTGCTTCGCCGCATCATCAACAAGTACCTGAAAAACCAGAATCGGATACTCGCGAAGCTGACGGCAAGCGACATCGAGTTGAACTTCACACTCCTCGCAAGGCTGGCCGAACTCGCCTACCGGTGCACCCTGTGCAGACGATGCGCACAGGTTTGCCCACTCGGCGTGGATAATGCCCTCATCAGCCATGAAATCAGAAAGCTTTTTAGCCAGGAGCTCGGCATAGCGGCTGCGGAGCTGCACGAGAAAGGAACGGTCCAACAGTTGAATATCGGCTCGAGCACCGGCATCACGCCCAAAGCCCTCGAGAACATCGTTTCCTTCATGGAAGACGAGATAGAGGAGAAGACAGGCAGGAAGATAAAGATACCCGTCGACAAAGAAGGTGCTGAGGTGCTCCTGGTACACAACGCGGGTGAATTTCTCGCGTGGCCGGAAAATCCGGAGGCATTCGCGATCCTCTTTGATACAGCCGGAGTAGACTGGACCCTCTCCAGCGAGTTGGTCGGTTACGACGGAGTCAATTATGGCATATGGTATGACGACGTCCAGGCGGCTCGGGTGGCGGTGAGACACGCGCAGGCAGCGTTGCGCCTCAAGGTGAAAAAGATTTGTGTCGGCGAGTGCGGGCACGCGCACAAAGCACTGCTTGTCATTGCGGACCGGATCCTCACGGGGGAACTGAATGTGCCGAGGGAGAGCGTCCTTCCTCTCCTGGAGGATCTCGTGTTGAACGGAAAACTTAAGCTTGACCCGAGCCGGAACAACTTCCCCGTGACCCTCCACGACCCCTGTAACATGGTACGGCTCATGGGCGTGGTTGAGCCCCAGCGGAGGATCGTGAGGGCGATCTGCCCGCAATTCAGGGAGATGGAGCCTCACGGCGTGGAAAACTATTGCTGTGGTGGGGGCAGCGGGTTTGCGATCATGCAGTCGATGAATTTCCCCGACTGGCGCGCCGGTGTTTCGGCAAGGATGAAAATGAAACAGATCATAGATGCTTTTGCGGATACCCCTGACCCAGAAGTGAAAAAATATGTGTGTGCCCCCTGTTCAAACTGCAAAGGCCTCCTGAGAGATACTATCGAGTACTATAATGCGTGGGAGAAAAGCGGCATACTCTATGGCGGACTCGTTGAATTGGTCGTCAATGCGATGGTCGATCTGGAGAAACCATTTATTGAATGGGAATGGCATTAGGGAGCGAGGAGAAATATGTGTATAGCAAATGAACGTAAGGTATTCGTGTTTGGCCGCGAGGGAATCAACGGTGAAGATGAGAACCTCGGACTTGAAATACTGGTCACTATGTTTGAGAGTCTTGTCAGAAGAAAGGAGCTCCCTGTTGCCTTGGTTTTCTGGAACACAGCCGTACGGCTGCTGACCGACTCCTCCCCGGTTCTCAGATACCTGAAACCGCTTGAAGAAAAAGGAGTGGCAGTGTTGGCAGGGAAACTGTGTCTCCAGGAGCTGGAGATCTCCCATCTTGCTGTGGGCCGGGCCGTAACAATGGATGAAATCCTCGACCTTTTCCAGGCATGGGATGTAGTAAACCTGTAACAGGACGGAGATTCTTCGGGTAGGTACATGAGACTGACGGTAGTACTACAACGAAAGAAAGATGTGATTATCAAAAACTGCTTCGAGCGGGTAGCGGGCACATACCCGGAACTGACCGCTTCATTTCTGAAAAAAGAGCCGGACATGTTCCTCAATCCTGTTGGCGACGCTATTACAGCTACATTTGAAGCACTCTTTGCGGAACTGGCCGGAGATGACAGGACTGGAGACTTCAAGAAAGCTCTCGAGAGACTTGTGAAGATAAAGGCTGTTCAATGCGTTTTGCCGTCGGAGGGCCTCTCTTTCATAAGATTCCTTAAAAAAGAGATACAACACGAGATTGCAACCGAAGCGGCGAGAAGCGGGGCTCCGAAGGAGATGTTGCGGGATTACCTCAAAATTGAGAACAAACTCGATGATGCCCTGTTCGTGGCCTGCGACCTCTTTTCGGAGTATAGGGCAAAAATCGATAATATCAGGATCAACGAGATAAAAGCAGCGAAAAACCGTATTGAACGGGTGCTTGATGCTATGACACGCCCTCCGGTGCATGGTAGGGCCGACGTGGAGGCAGGGCAATGATAGTGGCACTTTTTGTTGTGCTTGCCCTCATAGCCATCGCCTGGGTTAGTGTGGGTGTACTTGGTCTCAATCTGTTTTTCGGTGTGATTCTACCCTATGTGGCGCTCTTTCTGTTCGTGTCCGGCTTTCTCTACCGTGTTGTCGGTTGGGCCCGTTCACCCGTACCCTTCCACATACCGACCACATGCGGACAGCAGCGGTCCCTTCCCTGGATAAGGGCGGATAATCTGGAAAGCCCATATAACACGATCGGAGTAATCAAGAGAATGGCTTCGGAGGTCCTCCTTTTTCGTTCCCTCTGGCGAAATGACAGGGTCGAACTGAAACGTCGGGAGAAGCTCATCTACAGCCCAAAGCGCTATTTGTGGCTTGGGGGCATGGTTTTTCACTGGTCACTTTTTGTTGTGCTTTTCCGGCACCTGCGATTCTTCACGGATCCTGTGCTTCCGGGCGTTGCTGGCCTTGACGGGCTTGACGGTTTTTTTCAGATCGGCCTTCCATCGCTGTACCTGACTGACATTATGATCGTGGCAGCTGCCAGCTACCTCCTGTTAAGGCGGGTCATCTATCCGCAGTTCCGTCTGATTTCCCTTTCCACTGACTATTTTGCGCTGTTCTTGATTATTTCCATAGTGCTCTCAGGTATCTTCATGCGTCATGTTTTCAAGATAGACGTAGAGCGGGTAAAGGAATTGTCAATGGGCCTCATCGTCTTTAGACCCGTGGCCGTTACCGGGATCGGACTGCCCTTTTACGTCCATCTGTTTCTTGTAAGCGTGCTCCTGGGTTACTTTCCGTTCAGCAAACTGATGCACGCACCGGGAGTATTCCTGAGCCCGACTCGAAATCTGAAGAACGACAGCAGGGCTCGGCGTCATGTGAATCCTTGGAGTTATCCTGTGAAGGTCCATACATATGAGGAGTATGAGAACGAGTTCAGGAAAGCAATGATTGAGGCGGGAGTGCCAGTTGAGAAGGGAGCAAAAGCAGAAGGGGAGCAGGTGAAAAGTTGAAAAGGTTTCGGGAGTTACCATGGCCGAAGAGAAGCTAGACCCGAAAGTGATACTTGACATAAATTATGAGCCATATGGGGCCGACTGGATGTTGCCGTCAGCGCCGATGCGAAAGGGAACATACAGCTACGGCGCACCGTTGAAGCACCAAAAATACCTTGGCCTGCCCAACCAGAGAGAGTGGCGTCCGACAGACGAGGACTGGAAGCTGCCGGATAACTGGCAGGAGATCATCCTTGAAGGGATGAAACGCCTCCTGAGCAGACATCGCTCACTGAAACTATATCTTGACATATGCGTTCGTTGTGGAGCGTGTGCTGATAAGTGCCACTACTTTATTGGTTCTGGTGATCCGAAAAACATGCCTGTTATCCGAGCGGAACTTTTGCGGTCCGTCTACCGGCGTTATTTCACTCCGGCAGGGAAGCTCCTCGGACGGCATGTCGGCGCAAGGGATCTCACCGAGGACGTGATCAAGGAATGGTTTTACTATTTCTATCAGTGTACAGAGTGCCGCCGTTGCTCGATCTACTGCCCTTATGGTATCGACACCTGTGAAATTACTATGATGGGAAGAGAGCTACTCAACCTCCTTGGCCTCAATATTCAGTGGGTTGTCGAGCCTGCCTCCAACTGTTTCAGAACGGGCAACCACCTCGGGATTCCGCCCCACGCGATGAAGGAAACACTCCAATTCGCCGTGGACGAGCTGAAAGGCATTACGGGGATTTCCGTTAATCTTCCTATTAACAAGATAGGGGCCGAAATCTTATTTGTCGCCCCCTCGGCCGATTTCTTCGCAAACCCCCATTGGTACACACTGCTCGGCTATTTTGCCCTTTTCCACGAGATCGGTCTCGACTACACGTGGAGTACCTATGCCTCGGAGGGTGGTAACTTCGGCCTCTTTCATTCGAACGAGCTTGCGAAACGCCTCAATGCCAAGATATATGCGGAAGCCAAGAGGCTCGGCGTGAAGTGGGTTTTGGGAGGAGAGTGCGGCCACATGTGGCGCGTAATCCACCAGTACATGGACACCCTAAACGGGCCAGCCGATTTCCTGGAGGAACCCGTGTCGCCCATAACCGGGACGAAGTTCGAGAATGCGCGGTCGACAAAAATGGTCCACATTAGCGAGTTCACGGCGGACCTTATTAACCACGGTAAATTGAAGCTTGATCCCTCGAGAAACGACAAGTATCGGATTACTTTTCACGATTCCTGCAACCCGGCTCGGGCCATGGGACTTCTTGAGGAGCCTCGGTTTATACTCAAGAGCGTCTGTAATCGTTTTTTCGAGATGCCGGAAAACACTATTAAGGAAAAAACCTTCTGCTGTGGAAGCGGAGCTGGCCTCGGTGCAGATGAGAACATGGAGATGAGACTCCGCGGGGGATTTCCGAGAGCCAATGCGGTCAGGTACGTACAGGAGCAGCACGGGGTGAATATGCTCGCCTGTATGTGTGCCATAGACAAGGCATCCTTGACACCCCTTCTGGAGTACTGGGTCCCCGGAGTCGAGGTAGGCGGGGTCCACGAGTTTGTGGGAAATGCTCTCGTGATGAAGGGAGAGTCACCGCGGACAACCAATTTGAGAGGTGAGCCACTGTGAGCAGACCGTTGGGTGTAAGCGATCGTGTTTCAGCCAAAAGGGAAACGCATTTGAACGCCATTTATGGGCTTGACAATTTAGCGGCTTACGGCCTGCCGCTTACGAGTGACGGGTTTCTCCCATGCATAATCGGGCGCTGATCGCCACCCTTGTGATTGGGTTCCTTCTTATCGCCACTTTTCCGTTCTGGTACGGAAAGATCGTCGCAGGCACAGGTCATGCACCAAAGCTGGAGCCGCCACCGCGAGGAGAAAAACAGTGCGTGGAATCGGTAGAGTATATGCGGAAGCATCACGTGGATTTATTGGACAGGTGGAGGACATCGGTGGTGCGGGAAGGTAACCGGAAGTATGTTGCTTCCGACGGTAAGGAGTATACGATGAGTCTCACGGGAACGTGTATCGGCTGCCATTCGAACAAAGCCAACTTCTGCGATCGTTGCCACGACTACCTTCGGACGAGCCCCCGTTGCTGGGATTGCCATACCTTTCCCGAAAAAGGAGGCTCCTTTCGATGACAAGAAGGGAATTCTTACAACTCCTCGCACTGTCCGGCTTCAGCCTCGTGGTGCGCGCCGACATCGTCAAGGCCGCTGCAAGCCAGGGCAAGCTGTCTGACAGAAAGTGGGCAATGGTGGTTGATCTCAGTGCCTGTTCGGAAAGGGATGAATGCACGGACTGTATAACGGCATGTCACCGCATCCACAATGTGCCCCAGTTTACCGATGTAAAGAGACAGATTAGATGGATCTGGACCTCTCCCTATCGGAAATTGTTCCCTGATCAGACCGGGCCGGCACCAAAGGGGTTGCAGGATAAGCAGATACTTGCGCTCTGCAACCACTGTGAAAACCCGCCCTGCGTGGCGGTTTGTCCGACAAAGGCCACCTTTAAGCGGGGCGACGGCATTGTGATAATGGACTATCATCGGTGCATCGGTTGTCGGTACTGCATGGCCGCCTGTCCGTACGGTGCAAGGAGCTTCAACTGGCAGGATCCCAGACCGTTCATCCGGGCCATTGACAAGGACTATCCGACACGTACCAAGGGTGTGGTCGAGAAGTGCAACTTCTGCGAAGAGCGGCTTGTTAAAGGTCACATCCCGGCCTGTGTGGAAGCATGCAAGGATCGGGCCCTTTCCTTCGGAGATCTGAATGACGAAGGCTCGAGCGTGAGAAAACTCCTTGCTCGGCGGTATGCAATACAACGGAAGCCCGAACTGGGAACGAAACCTAAGGTGTTCTATTTGGTGTAGCGATGGTCGATGAAATGGCTTGTAAGCCTGCAAACTTGCAGTTGGAGAAAGGACCATGATTGAAAAAGCATTGAAAGGCGGCAGCGGCTATTGGACGTGGGTATCATTCTTGCTCGCCATTGTTGCCGCCGGTTCTGTCTCCTATCTTTATCAATGGCATCACGGCCTAGCCGTTACAGGCCTTAGTAGAAGTGTTTCCTGGGGCCTCTACATTGCGAATTTCACTTTCTTTGTTGGGGTCGCGGCATCGGCTGTGACAGTGGTCCTTCCCTACTATCTCCACAGTGTGAAGGAGTTCAGGAAGATCACGATCCTGGGCGAATTCCTCGCCATCGCCGCCGTGATCATGTCGGTCCTTTTCATCCTTGTCGACCTTGGCCGTCCTGACCGCGCCTTCAACTTGCTTCTGTATCCGACGCCCAAATCCCTTTTGTTTTGGGATATGATCGCGTTGAACGGCTACCTACTCCTTAACCTCATTATCGGCTGGTGCACGCTCGACGCGGAATATAAAACTGAGAAACCTCTTCCATGGGTACGGTTTCTTATCTTGCTTTCCATACCCTGGGCTGTCAGCATTCACACTGTCACAGCCTTCATATACCAGGGACTTGTGGCCCGACCTCTTTGGCACACACCGCTCTGGGCACCCCGTTTCCTTGCTTCTGCTTTTGCTTCCGGCCCGGCCCTTCTTATACTGATGGCGCTCTTTATTAAACGAGTAACGCGATTCGATGTTGGGGGCGAGACCATCCGGAAGGTTGCAACCATTGCAACCTATGCTCTTCTCGTCAATATCTTTCTATTTCTCGTGGAAATTTTCACGACGCTTTACGCGGGCGTGCCGGAGGATGTCGACCATCTCCGCTATCTTTTTACCGGGATCGATGGCCATAGCGCTCTTGTGGTATGGATGTGGCTGTCCATGGCGTTTATGACAGGATCAGCCCTAGTGCTTCTGAACGGGCGGCTTCGCCGGCGGGAAGGACTTCTAGCCCTCGTCTGCGTTGCGATATTCGTTGGTGTATGGATCGACAAGGGGCTGGGTCTCGTGATCCCCGGGTTCGTCCCCTCGCCCCTAGGGGAGTTGATTGAGTATTCTCCCACATTTCCCGAGATACTAATCACCACCGGCATTTGGGCTTTGGGTTTTCTGATCATCACCGCTCTGTATCGGATTGCCGTTTCCGTGAAGATGGAGCGAGAATCTGCGGACGAAGGGTCTTTCCCATGAACCTTTTTCAGAACCCTTCCACTCTTTACACGGTTTTCATAGGGCAAAAACCGAAAAAGTCCCCGGTTCATTGTGTTCTCCCGGTGACCGTGTGTAAAGATGATGATTCTTGTCAGATTTTACTCACTGTACTATATTTATGTTAAGCTGTGCCGCACAAAAGGAGTATTAATGAAAAGACAGGGGATAAAAAAACAAAAAAACCATAAAAGGCTTACAAAACGGCCTACAAAGGGGGTTGCAATGGCGTACGATGCAACAAAGATGGCAGACTGGCAGATTTCAGAAGCGGCAGAAGAACGGATGAAATCAGTTTGGCAACTGGGCGACGAGATGGGGCTTAAGAAAGACGAGGTGATAGCATACGGGCGCATTGGGCGGGTTGATTTCATGAAGATAACCAACAGGCTAAAAAATAGGCCTGATGGCAAGTATATCGAGGTCACTGCCATCACCCCCACTCCCCTTGGTGAGGGGAAAACTACAACTTCTATGGGTCTGATCGAGGGGCTTGGCAAAAGAGGCAAAAACGTCGGGGGTGCCATACGACAGCCTTCCGGCGGGCCCACTATGAATATCAAAGGGAGCGCGGCGGGCGGCGGTAACGCACAGGCGATCCCTTTGACGGAGTTCTCTCTCGGTCTAACGGGCGACATCAACAATATCGTCAATGCCCATAACCTCGCAATGGTTGCACTCACATCGAGGATGCAGCATGAGAGGAACTACAGTGACGAGGAACTGGCAAAAAGGAATCTGAAGCGCATCGATGTCGATTCCAAGAACGTGCAGATGGGATGGATCATGGATTTCTGTGCCCAGACGCTACGCAACATCGTCATAGGACTGGGCGGTAACATGGATGGCTTTACCATGCAGTCCCGCTTTGATATTGCGGTGAGTTCAGAAATCATGGCAATTCTTTCCATTGTGAAGGACCTTAAGGATCTGCGTGAAAGAATTGGCAAGATCAGGGTTGCGTACAGCAAGCATGGGAGAAAACCGGTCACAACCGAGGATCTGGAAGTTGCGGGCGCCATGTGTGCGTTTTTGAGAGAGAGTATCAACCCCAGCCTCTTGCAAACGGTGGAGGGACAGCCCATTATGGTTCATGCCGGTCCTTTTGCCAACATTGCCGTGGGCCAGTCGTCGATCATTGCCGACCGGGTCGGCCTCAAGCTCTTCGATTACCACGTAACTGAAAGTGGATTCGGAGCGGACATAGGCTTTGAGAAATTCTGGAATGTAAAGTGCAGGATAAGCGGACTGAAACCAAACGTATCGGTTATCACGGCTACGATAAGGGCACTGAAGATGCACGGCGGCGGTCCCCGGGTAGCGCCAGGCATTCCGCTCCCCGATGCATACACCAAGGAAAATCTGCGACTTGTTGAGAGGGGGATCGATAACCTCCTGCATCATATCAGAACGGTAAAAACATCAGGCATAAAGCCGGTTGTCTGTATCAACTCCTTCCATACGGATACAAAAGACGAGATCTCCCTGGTCCGAAGATACGCGGAGAGAGAAGGGGCAAGAGTGGCCGTATCGACTCACTGGCTGAATGGAGGGGAGGGTGCGCTCGAGCTTGCAGACACGGTTATTGATGCCTGTGAAGAGAAAACCCAATTTAAGTTCCTCTATCCGCTTGAGTTGCCGCTTCGCCAGAGAGTGGATTTGATTGCGAGGAATGTATATGGAGCAGATGGCGTGCTCTGGCTGCCCGATGCTGAAGTGAAAGCGAAACAACTTGAGGCAGACCCTGATATGAAAGACTACTATACTATGATGGTGAAGACCCATCTCAGCCTTTCACACGATCCCACCTTAAAGGGGATTCCCAAAGGTTGGGTGCTGCCTGTCCGGGACATCCTCATATTTACGGGAGCCAGATTTCTCTGCCCTGTTACCGGCGCTATCAGCCTTATGCCAGGGACGGCATCCGATCCGGCATTCAGGCGGATTGACGTCGACGTAAAAACGGGTAAGGTCACGGGAATGTTCTGAGAAAGGCCGAGTGATAGTCCGATTGGAGCACAGTGGGTTTCAAAAAGGAGGAACGGTGATGACAGCACGCGTTATAAGCGGAACGCAGATAGCCGCAGATATCAGAGAAGAGATAAGGCAGGAAGTAGTCCGGTTGAAGGAGAACCACGGTGTGGTTCCCGGACTTGTAACAATCCTCGTAGGCGAGAATCCAGCCTCGGTAAGCTACGTGACCGGTAAACAGAAAACCGCTAAGGACCTTGGGTTCTACTCCGTCCAGGACAATCAGCCGGCCGAGACCACCGAGGAGGCGCTCCTTGCTTTGATCGATAAGTACAACGGAGACCCAAAGATCCACGGTATTCTGGTGCAGCTACCATTGCCGAAGCACATCAACGAGACGAAGGTGCTTTATGCCCTAGACCCGAACAAGGACGTTGACGCGTTTCATCCGGTCAACGTAGGGAAGCTGGTAATCGGCGAGGCGAACTACTATCCCTGTACCCCCTATGGTATCCAGCAACTGCTCATGAGAAGCGGTGTGGAGACGAAAGGCGCAGAGGTAGTCGTGGTCGGACGGAGCAATATAGTAGGCAAACCCATAGCCAACATGATGCTCCAGAAGGCGAAGGGAGCAAACGCGACTGTTACCATCTGCCATACAGCCACGAGAGACATGCTTTTGCACACCAGGAGGGCCGACATCCTGATAGTCGCAGCAGGCCGGCCAAAGGCGATTACAGCTGACATGGTAAAAGAGGGTGTAGTGGTGATTGATGTGGGTGTCAACCGTATTGGTATGACGCCCGAGGGCAAGGCGAAATTAGCCGGTGACGTCGATTTCGATGGAGTCAAAGAAAAGGCTTCGGCCATTACACCGGTGCCGGGTGGGGTCGGCCCCATGACCATTACCATGCTGATGCTCAATACTGTAAAGGCAGCGAAGCTGGCGGCAGGACTGGCATGAATACAGAATGCGGAATGGTGGACCTTTATAGTTCATATAAGTCCGATGATCTATACTGTCTTTCATCCCGAATTCCCACATTCCCAGTTATAGAAAAAAGGGGGCTATATGAGTGAGTATGTTTACGAAGAAAAGGAAGGTTTCGATGGGAAGAAGGTAAAGGTGCTTGGGCCAACCTACGAAGACGGCAAACCGGAGGAAAGGGCTGACTGGACAGCGAAACTTCAGACAAACAGTGCCAGGCTCGGGTATCTTCGCTCATCCCTGCGTTATTGGTACAGCACGGATTGGTTCGGCAGCGAGAAAAGAAAGCAGGAGGCATGATAGAACGATACATGATACGGGATGTGTGATCCACGATGAAATCAAAATACCGTGTATTCTGACTCTCGCATTGTGAATCAAGCAGGAGGTTAACAATGGCTTTTGAGATACCAAAGATCAACTATACTGGCAAAATCAGGGAAGTGACGATCGGAACAGGAGAGCACGCGGCAACGGTTGGGGGTCAAAGCTGTTACCCGTTTCACCTTTTTGAAGGAGAGATGCCCCACAAACCACGGATTGCTTTTGAACTATGGGATTACTTGCCCGAGGACTGGCCGGAATGGGCTATTGAGCCATACAGAGATGTAATCTCCGACCCCGTTGCGTGGGCAAAAAAATCCATCGAAACGTACAAAGCAGAAATGATCGCTCTTCTGTTGAAAAGTGCCGATCCTAACGGGATGAACAGGGACGTGGAAGAAGTGATAGAAGTCGTAAGGCAGGTGTCGGATGTGGTCTCTGTTCCGCTTATTGTCTGGGGCTGCGCGAATGATGACAAGGACGCAATTATGCTCCGACGGGTAGCAGAAGTCTGTGAGGGGAAGAATGTCGCTATCGGGCCGGTCTCAGAGAAAAACTATAAGCAGATAGGTGCTATGGCGATCGGTTATAATCAGGTCGTTGTGGCTTCCACGCCTATCGATGTGAACCTCGCCAAACAATTGAACATACTTCTCGGCAACCTGGGAGTTCAGGACGAAAGAATCATCATCGATCCCACCACCGGAGGGCTGGGGTACGGGCTCGAATATTCTTACTCCGTTATAGAGCGGGATCGCATGGCCGCCCTGACACAAGGCGATGTGAAGCTCCAGGCGCCGATCATCTGCAATCTTGCAAACGAGGTGTGGAAAACAAAAGAGGCCAAGACAAAAAGAGAGGACAACCCGAAGCTGGGAGACGAAACAAGAAGAGCGGTTCTCATGGAGTCGGTCACCGCCATGGCCTTATCTATGGCAGGCGCTGATATCCTGATCATGAGACATCCTGAAGCTGTCGCACTCACGAAAGGGATGCTTCAAGAACTGACGATGTAAGGAGGAGTCATGTTGGACGATAAGATAAGAAGCATTGACGGAGCAACAATCGAGCTCTTGGAAAAGGCCGGGAAAGAGAACGTCAGTACTGTTTTTTTTCGGAGCGATGACATGAAACCCTGTCCCATAGGGGTGGAGGAGAGCTGTTGTAAGATATGTGCTATGGGACCATGCAGAATGCCCCGGTCGAAAAAGGCGGGTGAGGAAAAGAAACGGATGGGTGTTTGTGGGGCGACCGTAGATACGGTGGTGGCACGGAACTTTGCCCGGAAGATCGCTGCTGGTACGGCCAGCCATTCGGACCATGCCAGGGAGGTAGTAGAGACGTTCCTGAAAGCAGCTCGCGGCGAAGCCCAGGGATTTACTATCAAGGATGAGGTGAAGCTCCTGGAAGTGGCTCTCGATTTCGGCATCGAGACAGAAGGCAGGGACATGAAAGACATTGCCATCGAGCTCGGAGAAAAGGCGTTGAAGGAGTTTGGACAACAGAGGGGTGAACTGACGTATATCAAGAAGGCGCCGTTAAGAAGACAGGAAATTTGGCGGAAATACGGGGTAGTCCCTCGCGGCATCGACCGGGAGGTTGTGGAGATCATGCATCGGACGCACATGGGTGTGGATCAGGATTACAGGCACCTCATACAGCAGGCAACGCGATGCGCCCTCGCAGACGGCTGGGGCGGCTCCATGATATCGACGGACCTTCAGGACATCATGTTCGGAACGCCGGTGCCGGTGCTCGGCACCTTCAATCTTGGCGTACTCAAAGAAGACCAAGTGAATGTGGTGGTGCACGGCCATGAACCCTTGCTCCCTGAGCTTCTGGTCACGGCAAGTCGTGATCCCGAGATTAAAAAAATGGCCGAAAAGGTGGGCGCCAAAGGCATAAATCTGGCAGGCATGTGCTGCTCTGCGAACGAGGTGCTCATGCGGCACGGGATACCGGTTGCAGGTAATTTCCTCCAGCAAGAGCTCGCCATGGTGACCGGTGCCGTGGAAGTCATGACCGTGGACGTCCAGTGTCAGATGCAGGGCCTCAAAGACGTGGCCGAATGTTACCATACCAAGCTGATTACCACCTCCGACAGGGCCAAGATAGAGGGGGCAATCCATATGGAGTTCCATCCCGAAACCGGGCTTGATACGGCCAAAAAGATCCTTAAGATGGCCATAGAGAACTACCCGAATAGACGGCATGAAATCTATATCCCCCACCACGCTCAGGATGGGGTTGTAGGTTTCAGCCACGAGACGATCAACTACCTCCTCGGAGGAATGTTCAGGGCAAGCTACAAGCCGCTCAATGACAATATCATTAACGGCCGGATCAGGGGTGTTGCAGGGGTAGTGGGCTGCAACAACGTGAGGACTCCCCATGATGCAGCTCATCTCGCCATGATCAAGGAGCTGATTAAAAACGATGTAGTTGTCCTGACCACCGGCTGCTCTGCTATGGCATGTGGTAAGGAGGGCCTCCTCACACCGGAAGCCGCAAAGATGTACGCAGGCTCAGGTCTCGCCGAGGTCTGCGAAACAGTCGGCATTCCACCAGTGCTCCACATGGGTGCTTGCATAGATAACTCACGGATCTTGATCGCAGCAACAGCCCTGGTGAAGGAAGGCGGCCTGGGCGATGACATCAGTGACCTGCCGGCAGCAGGAGCCGCACCGGAGTGGATGAGTGAAAAGGCGTTAGCCATAGGCCAATACTTTGTCGCTTCCGGTGTGTTTACGGTTTTCGGCACCACCTGGCCGACCCTTGGCAGTGAGGCGGTGACCAGACACCTATTCGAAGAATATGAGGAGATGTACAAAGGTAAGTGGGCATTCGAACCCGATCCTGAAAAGGCAGCGCAACTCATGATCGCCCACATCGACAAGAAGAGAAAGGCCCTAGGGCTTGAAAAGGCTCGAGAGAGGGTGCTGTTTGATATGACCATGAGACGGGCCTTAGCTTAAGAAGGAGGCGTAGATGTCAAAGATAATAGCTTCAGCGGCCATACGAGGGGCCCATAAGATATTCGAGAGAGCGGAGACAAAATATAAGGAGACGCTGGAAAAGTACGGTCCAGCACAGGAGATAGGGTTTCCCAATACCGCTTATTACCTGCCCATCATCTATGCCATGACCGGCATCCCTGTCGCCAAATTAGAGGATATGGGAGCGGTCTTCGATTTCTGCCGGAAGCTCATCCCGCCCCCCGTCAGAGAGAAGACCCATTTACCTTACCTTGCCCCCGCCCTTGATGCAGGCATGGCAACGTTCTTCGTGGAGGAGATGACGGAGGCGATCCGCTATCTCGAAGATCCCAACTGCTACGTTACGGGCGAGGACCCTTCCAACGGCAATATCTGGCTGGGCGCAGCAAGTGATCTTATATTCAGAAAAAGGGGAGTGGAGTTCGTGGACGGGACTGCGCCAGGATTTGCCGCGATTGTGGGTGCAGCGCCCGATGCACAGACTGCAGCCCGTATCGCCCTTGAACTGCAGGAGAAGAACCTTTATGTATTCATGTGCGGAGAAAATAACGGCAAAAGGTTCTCGGAGCAGCTCGTGGAAGCGGGCATCCAGATTGGATGGCCTACGCGTCTCGTCTCATTTGGACCCGACATATATCAAGCGGTTTTTGCCATAGGTTTCGCTTGCCGTGTTGCCATGGCCTTTGGAGGTATCAAACCCGGTGACTTCAGGAAAAACCTGATCTATAACAAGGACCGGACATACGCCTTTGTCATGGCCCTCGGGGACGTAACAGATGAGTGGTACGCCAATGCTGCCGGTGCCATAAACTGGGGTTTCCCGACAATCGCCGATACACCCATACCAGAAGTGCTGCCTACCGGCATCTGCACTTACGAGCATGTAGTCTCCAATATTCCCCATTCCCGTATCACTGAGAAGGCGGTGGAGGTGAGAGGACTGAAAGTGCAGGTTGCAAAGGTGCCTATACCTGTCTCCTATGGACCTGCCTTCGAAGGTGAGCGGGTTCGGGGCGAAGATATCTATCTGGAAATGGGCGGCGGGAAGACCATCGCCGTTGAATGGACTACCACAAGACGGATGGAAGAGGTGGAGGATGGCAGGGTGGATGTTGTAGGTCCTGATGTCACAGGTGTCCAACCCGGCACACGACTGTACTTCGCCATGGTGGCAGAGGTCGCAGGCCGTAACTTCCAGGAGGACTTCGAGCCCATTCTTGAGCGACAGAACCACCACCTTATAAACCAGGCCCAGGGCGTCATGCACATAGGCCAGAGGGATATTGCCTGGATGAGGATCTCAAAACAAGCTGTAGAGAAAGGTTTCAAGCTTGCCGACATCGGCAAGATCATCCATGCCAAGTATCACCAGGATTTTGGCGCCATATTCGACAAGGTACAGATCAAGATCTATACGGATGAAGCAAAGGTGAGAGAGATCGCTGAACAAGCTAGGGCTTCCTATAATCAAAGGGACTCCCGTGTGGAGAATATGACGGACGAAACAACAGATACCTTCTATTCCTGCACCCTCTGTCAGTCCTTTGCGCCGAACCATGTTTGCGTGGTAGCCCCTGAAAGAACAGGTCTCTGCGGCGCTTACAACTGGCTGGACTGCCGGGCTTCTTATGAGATCAATCCGGAGGGGCCGAACCAGCCCATCCAGAAAGGCGAAGTGCTTGACACACGCTATGGCCAATTCAAAGGAGCCAATGATTTCGTCTACAAAGCTTCCCGGCAGAAGGTCCAGAGTGTGAGCTTTTACAGCCTCATGGTCGATCCCATGACGACCTGTGGTTGCTGCGAATGTATTGCTGCGGTCCTGCCTATGGCCAATGGCATCATGACCGTTGACAGAGATTACGCGGGTATGACGCCGTGCGGGATGAAGTTTACTACCCTTGCCGGTTCGGTGGGAGGCGGTGCTCAGTCCCCCGGCTTTTTGGGACACAGTAAATACAATATTACTCAGAGAAAGTTCCTTGTTGGTGACGGCGGGCTTCTAAGGATTGCATGGATGCCGAAAAGGCTGAAAGAAGAGATAGGTGAGCGTTTACGGAAACGGGCCGCAGAGTTGGGTGTTCCTGATTTCATAGATAAGATTGCTGATGAGACGGTGGCGTCGACAGAAGAAGAGGTCATCGCCTATATTACCGAGAAGCAACATCCCTGTCTTACGATGGAATCCCTGCTGTAAAGAAAGGAGATAGATTATGGCACTGACAGGTATACAAATCTTTAAACTGCTTCCCAAGACGAACTGCGGAGAATGTAAATTTCCGACTTGCCTTGCCTTTGCGATGGCCCTTGCGGCCGGTAAAGCCGAACTCGAAAAGTGCCCGACTATATCCGACGAGGCAAAGGCGCAGCTTTCTGAAGCAAGTGCTCCCCCGATAAGGCAGTTTATCATTGGTAGCGGAGATTATGGCGTAAAGGTTGGCGGAGAGACGGTGATGTTCCGACATGAAAAGACGTTTTTCAACAAACCCGGGCTTGCACTTCTTATTACCGATGAGATGGACAATGAGGAGGTGGAAAGACGTTTTTCCACTCTTTCGGATTTGCAGTACGAACGTGTGGGGCTGACGCTCAAGCCTGAACTGGTAGCGCTGAAGGAGAACGGGAACCGTGATCGTTTTCTTAAGATAGTAAAGAGAGCCGCTGCGACACCATACAGCATCATCCTTATTTCCCTCGATCCTTACACCATGAGAGAAGCCCTCGAGATCACGAAGGAGAAGAGACCGCTTATCTACGCGGCGACAAAGGACAATCTGGATGCCTTCGGTGGGCTTTCCATGGAATACGGCTGTCCGCTTGCAGTGCGGGCACAGGGGCTGGAAGAGGTTGCGGGTCTTACTCAAAAGCTTTCGGGCATGGGGGTGAAGGACATGGTCCTCGACGCGGGTGCAAGAAGCGCTAAGGAGAGTCTTATTGACCAGATCGCCGTACGGAGGGCTGCACTCCAGGGACTATTCAAACCGCTTGGTTTCCCTACCATCACTTTTCCGTGTGAAATGACGGATGATTTGATGAAAGAGACCTTGATTGCCGCCTTGCATATTGCGAAGTATGCGGGGTTAATTGTGCTGAGCGATTTCCAGGGAGAGAGCCTGTTCCCATTGCTGCTCGAAAGATTGAACATCTACACGGATCCGCAGAGACCGATGAGCACCGAGCAAGGAATCTACCCGGTCAACAATCCTGATGCAAATTCGCCAGTGCTTGTTACCTGCAACTTTTCACTTTCCTATTTTATCGTAACGGGTGAGATCGAAAACAGCCGTGTTCCTGCCTGGCTCTGCGTGATGGATACGGAAGGGCTTTCAGTCATGACCGCTTGGGCTGCGGGGAAGTTTGTTGCTGATACGGTAGGCCCCTTCATAAAAAAGTGTGGAATTGAGGAAAGGGTGAGCCATAAAAAACTCATCATTCCCGGGTATGCCGCAAACATACTTGGTGATCTCGAGGAAGAGTTGTCGGGTTGGGAGATCACCGTTGGCCCAAGGGAAGCGGCACATATCCCGGCTTTCTTGAAGATGTGGAAAGTGTAGGAACCGAGGTGGTGAGCGATCGAAAATTCAAAGGTTCGAATGATCCCCATCGACTCTCCCCTTGTACCTCGGGTTCTTTGACCCCTTATGGAGGTGTGACGTGAAGCTTATCGGTGAGAACCTTAACGTAATCAACAAGAAGATTGGTGAGGCATTAAAACAGAGAGACCCCGGGCCTATACGGGAGATGGCGGAGGCGGAAATGAAGGCAGGCGTGGATCTGATAGATATCAACCTCGGGCCTGCGCGAAAAGCTGGACCCGAGTTGATGGAATGGGTCATAACCACCGTGCAAGAGGCCGCGAATCTGCCGCTTTCCCTGGATACCACAAACGTTGAGGCCATGGAGGCTGGGCTCAGGGCTTGTAAGGGAAAAGCGCTCATAAATTCGATCTCGGCAAGACCTGAGAGAATGGAAGCTTTAATTCCACTGGCAAAGAGGTATAATGCCGGTTTTATCGCACTTACGCTCGGTGTGGAAGGAATTCCAAGAGATGCCAACGAGCGGGGAATGCTTGTCGCAGAATTGCTTGCCAAGGCCACAGACTATGGGGTTGCGGAAGAGGACATATGGATCGATCCCATAGTTTTGCCCACCAACACCCAGCAGATACAGGTGCAGGGATGCACCGAATTTATGGTGATGCTCGGTGAGATTGCTCCAGGCTGTAAATCAACCTGTGGTCTGTCAAATATCTCTAACGGTGCCCCCGGGCACCTGCGGGGCATACTGAACAGAACCTACCTGATCTTTCTGAAGAGGTATGGGATGTTTTCCGCTATCGTAGATGCCTTTGACAGCGAGTTGCAGGCGATTGCAAATGACAAGATACCGGAACTTGAAACCCTTGTCCACAAAGTGATGGACGGAGAGACCATCGATTTGTCCGGTCTGGATAAGAAACAGATCGAGTACGTGAAAACGGCCCGTGTACTTGCCGGTCAGACGCTTTACTCTGATTCGTGGCTGGAACTTTAAATGCGGCTGGGAGCCGTCCGAGAGCCACGACTGATGAGCGAAAACTGGGCTCCGATGGATTCCCACGGTACTTAGCTGACCACACCAGTGAGTGGCGAAGCCGGACTTGTGACCTCTGAAGTGACGAAAAGAGGGCAGTTTGTATGGACGACATCAAAAAACTTCTTAACCCTGCCACGATAGCGCTGATTGGGGCCAGTGAGGCAGAAGATTCCACAGGTCGTATCACGCTGAAAAATCTGCTCGTTTCAAAAGATGTTACTGTATTCCCCGTGAACCCCAATCGTAAAACGGTCCTTGGTCTTTCTTGTTATCCCTCTATCGGCAGCGTTCCTGCACCCGTAGACCTTGCAGTAATCGCCACTCCGGCCAAGACCGTACCCCGGATTGTCGAAGAGTGCGGAAAGAGCAAGGTTGAAGGCATCATCATTCTCTCAGCGGGTTTCGGTGAAGATGGCGAGGAAGGGAAAAAGCTTGAGCGTCAGATTATCGCGATACACAAAAAATATAGAATGAGGATAATAGGACCGAACAGTCTCGGGATTATCCGTCCTAATATAAACCTTAACGCATCCTTTTTGAAAAGTGGGCCCGCGAAGGGAAAGGTTGCCTTCATTTCTCAGAGCGGTGGCTTCGGCAGGGCGCTGCTGGACTGGGGTATAAGCGCCCATATAGGTTTCAGCATGTTTGCATCGCTTGGCTCCATGATTGATGTAGGGTTCGGTGACTTCATCGATTTCCTCGGCGCAGATCCCCATACCCGAAGCATAATGCTTTATGTGGAGGAGAGTCTCGGGGACGTGAAGAGGTTTATAAGCGCGGCAAAGGGGTTTGCGTGCAGCAAGCCGATCATTGTGCTCAAGCCACAGATGCCTGCGGAACAGTCAGAGCCCTCCCTGTCACACACAGGTGTCTTGGCAGGGAATGAAGAAGTCTATGATGCGGTCTTTAAGAGGATCGGGGCGGTCAGGGTAAAGGATGCCGCCGACCTTCTTAACGCCGCGAGGGCTCTCTACGCAAGGTATCTTCCCCGTGGTCGGCGACTCCTCATAATTAGTAATGCCGCCGGTACCGGCAATATGGCCACGAGCACACTGCGGGAATGGGGCGGACACCTTGCCAAGCTTTCGGATAAGACCTTGGAAGTACTTGACAGGCTCTTGCCGTCCTACTGGAACAGAGTCAACCCTGTGTACATCGAGCGAGATGCCGACGTAATGCGTTTCACCAGTGCCCTGTCAATCTGTCTTGAAGACCCGGAAGCTGACTGTGTACTCGTGATTTATACGCCGCAGGGTGCGGCTTCGCCCGATGAGCTGGCCAAGGCGATCGTGAACGTTGCGGGGCGCGCAACAAAACCGGTGCTCGCGACCTTTATGGGTGGAAAGGAGGTAGAGCCGGGAAAGGAGATACTGTTTCAGAATAATATCCCCACCTATGACACTCCGGAGGAAGCGGTGCGGACGTATCTTTACATGTACCGATATGAAAGAAGTCTGGAGCTCCTCTACCAAACCCCGGAAGAGTTGTCCGTTGACCAAGCACCCCCGAAGAACAATCTAAAGGCTCTTATCAGGAAGGCTGTCAACGAGGGTGAGCGGATCTTTACGGAAGGGGAGTCAAATCGTTTCCTTATAAGCTATGGGATTCCCGTGCTCAGATCTGAAACTACCCGGACTGTTGAGGATGCTCTTTGGGCGGCAAGGGAGATCGGTTATCCTGTCGTTCTCAAGGTCTCATCACCGGACATTATTTACAGGGTTGACGTGGGAGGTGTGGTTACCTGGATAAGCTCGGAACAGGAACTGAAAGAACAATATGAAACGCTTCCAAAAAGGGTAGCAGAATGGGCGCCCACAGCCAGAATAACCGGAATCACCGTCCAAAAAATGGTTGAAAAGATAGATTATGAGGTGATACTGGGCGCAAAAAGGGATAAGACATTTGGTACCGTTATTCTTTTCGGCATGGGTGGGGTGGGTGTGGAGGTATTCAAGGATTTTTCCATCGGTCTGCCCCCGCTCAATCAGACACTCGCGAGAAGATTGATGGAGGAGACACGTGTATATAGAACCCTCCATGGTTATAGAAACAAGCCCCCAGCCGATTTACGGCAGCTGGAGCAGATCATTGTCAGTTTTTCCAACCTCATGGTCGATTTCCCCGAGATTCAGGAGATGGACATCAATCCTATCGCTATATCGAACGGCAAGGCATACGCTCTTGACGCAAGGATCGTGATAGACGCAAGCATGTTGGACCATGCCCAGCCTTATCCCCATCTCGCGATAACCCCTTACCCCACACGCTATACTATGCCGTGGACGCTACCGGATGGGACAACTGTGTTGATCAGACCGATGAAGCCCGAAGATGAACCCTTGATTAACGAAATGCTTTCGTCGGCCTCTGAAGAGACGGTACGAATGAGATATTTTCAGGCAATCAAGCAGACCACCCATGAAATGCACATCAGACTCTGTAGCATGGATTACGAGAGGGATATTAGGGTGGCTGCGGAATTGCGAGAGGGCGAAAAGAGAAAAATCGTCGGCACAGCCAGACTTGCCGTGGATCTTGCTGCCAAAAGCGCCGAATATGCTGTGATGGTGGCAGACCCTTATCACGGAAAGGGCCTCGGTTACAAACTCGTGGATATGCTCATAGGTATTGCCCATGACAAAGACATGGAACAAATTTATGGTATTGTCCAAGCAAAAAACCGGAAGATGCTCGACATTTGTAAAAAGCTTGGGTTCACCGTTGGGCCGGTACAAGACGAGCTTTGCAGGGTGATCTTGTCACTGAAATAAGGCCCAACACCAGCGAAGCTCCTACTGGGGACAAGCTGACCTTCTGGAGCGTTGGACATGTCCGGCGTTTCTGATAAAATATGGTCGGACGTGCATGCAAAACAACTATTTTCGCAATAGTTTAAGTAAGTCAAGAATCACCCTTGGAGGGCCATGATATGGACAGAATCCGGCTCACAATCGATGGAAAAGAGGTAGTGGGAAGAGAAGGACAGACGATCCTTGAGGTTGCCTCAGAAAACGATATTCGAATCCCTCACCTCTGTTATCACCCGAAATTGAGTAAGACGGGCGCCTGCCGTCTCTGTATAGTAAGGATAAACGGGAAAATGCTGAAGGCTTCCTGTACTGAAACCGCAATGGACAACATGGATGTTGTTACTGAAGACGACGGGATTAAGGCAATGAGAAAGTGGCTTCTGGAAATCCTTCTTATGGAGGGCGACCACAACTGTCTGTACTGCGATGCCGACGGTGATTGTGAGCTTCAGAGATATGTCAACATGTATGAGGTTGAACCGTCCACAGAAGAATTTATCAAAAACGAGCGGGAAGTTGATTATGTGACGAGTAACGCAATTAAAAGAAATGAGAACAGATGCATCCTCTGCGGACGATGCGTGCGGGCCTGCAAAGAGATCCAGGTTTCAAACGTATGGGGTTTTTGTGAAAGGGGCAGCCAGACGCACCTTATCGCCGATGATGATAAAAGAATCGGGGAATCCAGCTGCGTGAAGTGCGGTGCCTGTGTACAGCTCTGTCCTACAGGCGCGCTTACCTTTCAGCCTGTACTCGGAAAAGGGCCGAACTGGGAATTAACGAAAGAATCAAGTATCTGCATTTATTGCGGCGTGGGATGCAAAATCGATTTCTACACGAATAAAGAGGGGCTTCTCGTAAAGACCAAAGGAAACGATGAGGGACCCAACAAAGGCCACCTCTGTATAAAAGGAAGGTTTGGATTTGATTTCATCCAGAACCCGAAAAGGCTCACCAAACCTCTTATCAGAAAACAGGGTGAGTTGAAAGAAGCGAGCTGGAGTGAAGCCCTTGATTTTGTCGCACAAAAACTGTCCGCAATCAAAAAAAAGCATGGACCCGATTCTATCGCAGGGCTTTCTTCGGCGAAATGTACCAACGAAGAAAACTATCTCATGCAAAAATTTATGAGGGCCGTTATCGGAACGAATAATATAGACCATTGCGCACGGCTCTGACACAGCTCCACAGTTGCCGGTCTGGCAACTGTTTTCGGTTCCGGGGCAATGACCAATTCCATAAGGGAAATCCCTCAGTCAGCAGGCTTCTTCGTTATCGGGTCCAACACCACGGAAAACCATCCGGTTATCGGATCAATGATTAAAAATGAAGTACAGAATAACAAGAAAAAACTCATCGTTGTAGATCCCCGCAAAATTGATCTCGCGAAGTTTGCCGATTACCATTTTGCCATTAAACCGGGGACCAATATAGCTATCCTGAACGGATTGATGCATGTCATTGTGAAAGAAGACCTCTACGATAAAGAATTTGTGGGGAAGCGGACTGAAGGCTTTGAAGCGCTTGCGAAGACCCTTGAAAAATATACGCCGGAATATGTCGCCGGTATTTGCGGTATCGACAATGCCGGAGATATCGTAAAGGCCGCTCGCCTCATGGCGGAACTCAAGCCTATGGCACTCTACTATTCCATGGGGATTACCCAGTTCATATCAGGGGTCAATGGTGTAAAATCGACAGCCAACCTCCAGATGCTGCTCGGCAATATCGGAGTGGTCGGTGGAGGAGTCAATCCTCTTCGGGGACAGAACAATGTCCAAGGTGCTTGCGATATGGGAGCGCTGCCAGTTTCGTATCCAGCCTATCAACCTATCACGAACGAAGATACGAAGGCGAAATTCGAGACTGCCTGGGGCGTAAAGGACCTCCCGACAAAGCCGGGGCTTACCGTTGTGGAGATGATGAACGCGGCACACGCCGGTAACGTAAAAGCCATATACGTCATGGGAGAAAACCCCGTTATGTCTGATCCCAATCAGCAGCATGTCATTGAAGCCCTGAAGGAGCTCGATCTCCTTGTTGTCCAAGACATTTTCCTTACCGAAACAGCGCAATATGGCCATGTAGTACTGCCCTCCTGCGCCTTCATCGAAAAGGAAGGCACGATAACTAATACGGAGCGAAGGGTCCAGCCGATGCACAAGGTGCTGAAGACAAAAGGCAGCGCGAAGGACGACTGGTGGATCATTATGCAGCTTGCCCACAGAATGGGGGCTACCTGGGATTATAAGAAACCCCGGGATATTTTTGTGGAAATGACCAAAGTAACTCCCTCCTACGCGGGGATTAGCTACAAGCGCATTGAAAAAGAACTCATTCAGTGGCCCTGCCCCACCAAGACCCATCCCGGAACGCAACTGCTTCACAGTGACAGCTTTTCGAGGGGCAAAGGACTTTTTACCGCCATAGAATATACGCCACCCTTTGAAGAGACGGACAGAGAGTATCCGGTTGTTCTCACTACGGGACGAATACTGGAACATTTCCATTCCGGCACGATGACAAGAAATTCAAAAGTCCTCGACGAGACCGTACGGGAAGGTTTTGTCGAGATAAATCCCAACGACGCGAGTAATTTCAATATTTCCGATGGGGAGCTTGTCTCTGTGTCCACGCGCCGTGGCAGTATCAGAATAAAAGCAAAAGTCGTGGGACGGTCGAAACCGAATGTGGTATTTATCCCCTTCCATTTTTATGAATCCTGCGCGAACAGGCTCACGGTGGACTGCCTCGACCCGGTCTGTAAAATACCGGAATACAAGGTGTGCTCCTGTAAGATTGAAAAGATCAGCGCGTAGCGTAATATCAGAATAAAATAAAAAAGTCGCATACCTATGCTTAGATCGCCCGATCCTAATAAAACAAAAAAATGTCTCAATAATTATGATCAATATACCGGGTAGGTAGGGAATAGTAAGATTTGTCAAAGACGACATGATGGTCGGGATGACAGATGCATTTCGTCCAGAGGGGACGCTCGAAGGGGGTGGAAGGCAGCGACGTAAGATATTTTCGTTCCTCTGCGAGGAAGGTGGGACACTGCCTCTTCTTTGTGGTTCCGTGGATCTCCATCCCGATCTCTTCCTTACACCAATGAAGGGCCCGCTCGTTGGCGTCGCTGATGTCGGATCATAAACGTATGATGTCCCTCCCTATGTCCCACAAGAGCTTCTGTGAGGTCCTCCTTTTTTTTCGTAACCTGCCCCTGCTTTATTCCGCCATTTGGTCTGGCTTAAGATCTTCCTTCATCAGCTCTTCGATAATCTTGGTCCCGCTTACCCCGAATATATCCGAGGCAACAGATGAGAGTTTTCTATTCGCATCTTCAAGAATCTTCTCTATTCTTTAGTTTTTCAGAGGCAATGGCCTGAATGAGCTTCCTTTTGTACCGAGTGAGGTCCCTTCATTCCCGAACAGGTTTCGGAGGGATGAAATCCCTTGACTGGTTCCGCTTCTCAAGAGCTTACAGAGCCATTCGCTATCCTTCACATCGGTCTTTCTTCTCGGTACATTCTTGACGTGCCGTGCATTGACGAGCATCATCTCGAAATTATCTTCCAGTATGTTGAATATGGGCTTCCCGTAGACCCCGGTACTCTCCATGGCCTGATGGGTAATCCCATGTCCCTTAACTGCACATTAGTGGTTGACAGTGGCAACATTCATTAGTATATAGTCAAAAGATGTCAGCGTGAACCCTCTACATCAGGCCTATATTTCCTGTCGAGGCCTTTCGGGTTTCGCTTTCATCGAATACCTGAAAAAGGAGGGCCAGTCATGAATACAAGCAAGATAGAGTCACAATTTTCGGTTTTATGAGTATTCTGGTTATAGCGGATTTCCTCTTGCGCTCTGTCACACAGGCGGGGCTGAGACGCTGGTCCGATGCATGAGAATGTGCAGAACCGGCGCCCCTAACGCCTATAATAAGATATAGGAAAAAGGCAGGCGGGACCGCTGAAGAGGGAATTCGGAAATGGTGGATTAATGCTGGTAGCGCGAAAGAAGAACGCGAGGAGGGGGTCTGAGGAAGATTCTCTCCCGATAAACTGAAAGCTACAAGGAGGAGATATCATGTCAGAAAAAGAAAAATCCCCTACGACATACTGCGAAACAAAGACATGTGCAGACGATACGCCTGAAAAGCCCTCGACTATGGGATGGAAGGAGCTCTACTTAAAAGAGGATTGGTGGGCGATCTACCTCGGCATCGGGATCGTGGTGCTTTCCCTAATTGCCTTCCTGAGCGGCAGTTCAATAGTGAAATCGCTGACCGTCAACCCCGGAGGTCTCAAGTGGTCCTCTCCTGGTCAACTCGCAACCCATTTTAGCCAGAACGCCCATTTCTACGCCCTGCAACTGCTCTCGTGGCTCGTCATCTTCGGCATTTCCACGAGAATAATGGGCATCAAGACTTCCCAGTTCATCCCATCCTTTATCATCCTCTATTTACTCTCTATCATCATGTTTGCCATCGGCGGGTGGGTTGACGCTCCGAAATACAACCTCGAACCACCACTGGTGGCCCTCGTATTAGGGCTTCTGATCGCGAATGCGGTCCCGCTTCCTAAATGGCTCGTCTCGGGGTTCAGGGTCGAGTATTACATCAAGACAGCCATCGTTCTGCTCGGCGCCACGTTTCCGATCACCCTCGTTATCTCAGCAGGCCCGATCGCCCTGCTACAAGCCATGGTAATTTCTCTCCTCACCTGTCTGGTCATATACTTTGCGGCAACAAGGTTATTCGGTCTTGACAAGAGACTTGCCTCCGTTCTCGGCGTCGGCGGCGCAGTCTGTGGTGTATCGGCATCGATGGCCATCGCAAGCTCGGTCAGGGCAAAAAAGGAATACCTTTACATTTCGGTAACTCTCGTGGTCGTTTGGGCACTAGCGATGATATTCTTTATTCCTTTTGTGTCGAAGATGCTGAACCTCAGCGCCGGAGTGGGAGGTGCGTGGGTGGGAACATCGGAGTTTGCCGACGCGGCAGGTTTTGCGGCTGCCACCTCATACGGCCGTATGGCGGGTAACGAAAACGCTGCCATCCAGGCATTCACCCTTATGAAGGTCATCGGCAGGGATATCTGGATCGGTATCTGGTCCTTCGTCTTCGCCTTCATAGCCTGTTTTAAGTGGGATAAAAACGAATGTGGAGAAAGACCGAACGCCATGGAAATATGGTGGAGGTTCCCGAAGTTCGTGATCGGTTTTTTCGTGGCTTCCCTTCTTATGACCGCCATAACCGCGGGCTACGCGACGCCCGTCTTCGACAAGGTCGTGAAACCCGGGCTGATCGTACCCATCGTGTCGCTCAGGACCTGGGCGTTCATATTCTGCTTCCTGAGCATAGGTCTCACTACAAGGTTCAGGGAACTCAAGACGGCTGGCTGGAAGCCATTCGGCGCATTCACCATGGGGGTGGTGGTAAATGTCGTACTCGGCTTTGTGCTCTCCGTGTATGTATTCGGTGGTTACTGGACACACCTCGGCAAGTAAAGGCGATATGCCGCCGCACATGGCATGATCCAGTCTGATGGGGAAGCATATGAAGACTGCCGGATGCTTGAACTGCAAATATTTTGAGAGTGATCCAGCGCGCATCGAGGCGGCCTTTCCGGGATTGAATGCGCTCAGTTCCGCCTATTCGTCGGTAAGGGCCGAGGCGGGACTATGTGTCCGGCGCGATCTCTTTCTTTCCCCTTTAAGGAGGTGCCGGGATTTCGAAAACAGAGATCCCGGATCTTAGCCTCTTTCAAAAACAGTGGTGAAGCGGGGAGCATCTTTAAAGCGGGGGTTAGAAGCGAAATAGAAGCGAACGGTTTTATTAAGGGCCCGCCGTTTCAGTCTTTGGGGAGATGACTTGACCGATGGCGCGGTCGCGAAACGTCGGGTTTTGTTGGCTGCTCTAAATAAAAAGATACCATGGCAGGATGCTTCAATCAAGCTACTTTCCACCTTACCGGCGATGGCCTTTTATGTGCATAGATCCTCACCAGAAAGTCGAAATCAGAATGGTGCCAGACAGGGCGACAAACCTTACTGAGATACGCTTCTGGGCCAACGGCAAACTGACCGACACCCAAAAGATCAAGAACCAAGGTCTCAGGAGCTTAAACTACTGAGTCCGGTTCTGATTCTTAAATGACACTCCCCCCCTGCTACAAAACGAGGGAACAAAGCGGGAGGGAACATTTGCGGTTTTGAGATCGTAAGTCGGTGATCGAAAATGCCCCGGTGCATTGATTGTTTGCAAAACTGACGAGGTGCATTATATTTATATATATGAATTAGATGAAGGGGAGGTGGATATGCAATATTCTGATGTGGTGATGGAGCACTTTAAGAGTCCCCGGAACGTGGGTAAGATTGAAAATGCTGACGGTATTGGAGAAGTCGGTAATCCCATTTGCGGAGACATGATGACAATCACCTTAAAGGTGAAAGATGACCGTATCGAGGACATAAAATTCAATACTTTTGGCTGTGGAGCTGCTATCGCTGTTTCGAGCATGGTAACGGAAATGGCCAAGGGCAAGACCTTGGAAGAGGCACTTAAGATTACCAACGAATCGGTGGCCGAGAACCTCGGCGGCCTGCCTAAGAATAAGCTCCATTGCTCAAACCTTGGGGCTGATGCCTTGCATAAAGCAGTCATGGATTACTACGCTCGCAAAGAGGGCAAGAGCATGGAGACAAAAGAAGACGGGAAAGTAGAACATATCGGGGGGCGGGAAGGTGCATGCTATTGCCCCTATTGTGATACCGAACTGCCCGAGCCTGCCCCTTACTGTATGAAGTGTGGAAAGCCTACCGTGCTGCATTGATCCTAAGGCAACGAAAGGAGTAAAGAAGGATGAAGATGATCTATCTTGACCATATTTCTGCGAATCCACTACATCCCAAAGTGAAAGAGGCAATGATCAATTATATACAGGCCAACGGTTTTGGCAACCCCGTGAGCCAGCACAGCATTGGCGATGCTGCCACAGAAACCTTGGAAGACGCGCGTGTCAAGGTTGCCGAGCTTATCAATGCGAAGCCACAAGAAATCGTTTTCACCTCATGCGGCACGGAATCAAACAACCACGCCATAAAGGGTGTTGCCTTTGCAAAGGCAAAAAAGGGGAAACATATCATTACTTCTAATATTGAGCATCAGTCCATTGCAAGACCCCTCAGGACGCTCTCAAAAATGGGTTTCAATGTCACCTCGGTTTCCGTGGATAAATATGGTGTGGTCGATCCCAAGGATGTAGAAAAGGCAATCAGAGATGATACCAGCCTAATTTCAATCATGCATGGAAACAATGAGATAGGCACTATCGAGCCGATTACCGAAATCGGCACGATTGCAAAGGCACGAAAGGTCGCCTTTCACACTGATGCAGTGGTATCCTGCGGCAACGTGCCAATAGATGTTGATGAGATGGGCGTCGACCTCTTGAGTATGGCTGCAAACCAGTTCTACGGACCTTCAGGCATAGGCGCTCTATATATAAGGCAGAAAACGGACATACTGCCTTTCATCGACGGCGGCGTTCAGGAGAGCAACCGGAGGGCGGGAACACAGAATATGGTCGGTATAGTGGGGATGGGCAAAGCCGCTGAACTGGCCCGTATCGAAATACCGGAGCGTACGGAGTATCTGCTGAAGTTGAGAAAGGCTGTCCTGGAGCGCTTAGACACAATTGATGAAATCGTCGTCAACGGACACCCAAAGAAGTGTCTCCCCGGTCTTGTTTCATTCTCCGTAAAATATGTGGAAGGTGAATCCATGATGATCATGCTCGACGAAGAAGGGGTGACCGTTTCCACACGTTCTGCCTGCGCCTCCGGGTCACTCAGGGCGTCACACGTCCTTATAGCTACCGGCAGCGACTACGCGTTAGCCCAGGGTACCCTTGTCTTCTCCCTCGGCATGGACAACACCGTAGAAGATATCGATAAGGCCTTTGAAGTGCTCAGGAAGAGCGTGGCATTCCTGAGAAACATGTCACCGCTTTATAGAGAGAAATAGTTCAGCTCAGGTTAAGCCGGGGCATCATCGCGTGACTTGTAAAAGACAGCGCAATTACGCCCTTGTGCTTATGCACGGTACATGACGATATCGGCCTACCTCACCCAGAGTCTCCACGTCCTCCCCGTCATGATGGTAAAGTACAATCCAGATACTCGTTGTGACCCTCAATACGCGACCTTTCCCCTGGCCCATACGGATCCGCATTTGGATGAGATGCACGTTATCCATGTTGAGGTTAGCCAGTTCAAGCCATCTGGATAGTCCTATATGGATAGTGGAACAATCCGGGGCTGAACTAATTCTGGTTGTCAGCAAGCGTTTTGT
Organism: uncultured delta proteobacterium; assembly: GCA_963754785.1. Lineage (GTDB taxonomy): Bacteria > Desulfobacterota > Syntrophorhabdia > Syntrophorhabdales > Syntrophorhabdaceae > PNOF01. Next base: position 126,785 of record CAVWHH010000017.1, read on the forward strand.
GAAGAAACAGCAGATGCGGTTGACCCGTCATGGTGCACACTTGCTGCTCCAAACTCGCGCACAGGTCCTGAATGACGATCTGCGGGACAATGAATATATGGGCGGGGCTGACCTTATATGCTCAAGTAGTAAATCGGGAGTTTGTAGAAGGGAGATTGAATGATTGATATTCCGCTCGGCCTTTGGAATTCCATTATACAAACTGTTATGTGATAAAATTGTGACAAAATAGACTGAAATGGATCGAAACTAATAGAATAGGTCAGACTATATGGAGAACATAAAGGTTACGAATTTCAAAGTGTTACGGGAAATCAGGCCAAATACCAAGGGCCTCGGGGTTTGTTCCGGCCGGACTTAGGATCCAGCGGGTTAAACCGTAGGGGTTCAAATCCCTTCTCTCGCATTGCAAGTAATAGAGACTGAAGAGGGAGATGATGAAGATAAGGAACAGGATCGACATATACCTCGTTATCATTCTGGGGGTCATGATCATCCTAGCCAGGGCAATGTCACATTAAGAAGAACAACTAAACCATCACCGGCTAAAGCCGGTGGGTTTGAAAGAACCAGCATGGAATTCTATTCCTTTGTGGCGGACAATTTCGCTCCGTTCTATTCAATACTTGTCGAATGCACGGACAGAGACGCCCCTTTTGTCCTTGACGGTCTTTTATACATACCCCTACATGAGCATTATACAGATACTCACGGATATACCGAAAACAACTTCTCGGCGTTTGCGATGCTGGGCAGGAAGTTCTCTCCCAGAATCAGAGGGCTTCATAAACAATGGATATACAAGATAGATAAGGGCAAGGATTACAGGGAACTCACTCCTCTTGCAGGTCGCAACGATCACACCATCCATATGGACTGGATCGTTGATCAATGGGATCGAATGGGCCATTTCTACGCTTCACTTGAAACAGGGCATGCAAAGGCATCAATGGCCATGAAGAAACTCAACAGCTTTAGTGGTAAGAATCACTTCTATCGGGCCAACAGAGAGCTTGGCAGAATATTCAAAACAGAGCATATTCTCGCATGGATGTCAGACAAAACCAAACGGCAGATGACCAGGAGGGGTCTTCTCAAAGGTGAGCAGATTCATAACCTTGCCAGAGACCTTAATTATGGTAAGCGGGGGCGGATAACAAATCGTAATTTGCAGGAGCAGAAGAACTCCTCCAGTTGTCTTACAATTATTCTGGCATGCATCATCTACTGACAGGCAACAGAGATAAATCGGGTGATTAACAAATACAAGCCTGAGGAATCAGGCATTGACCTTAGTTTATTGGAGCACGTAAGCCCAATCGCATGGGACAACGTGATTCTTTATGGAGAATACATCATCGATAAAACTTTGATAAGGCCTTAGCATATATTTTCGCACGAATCGTCGTGATACCCTAAGACCGGCTTCATCAGTATACTCCACACGTGGGGGCAGAACCTCCTCGATCATCCCCATCTCCACTGCATTGTCTTAGGCGGAGGGCTCTCTCACGGGAAATGGGTCTCTTCAAAAAGGCGCTTCCTCTTCCCCGTGAAGGTGATGTCGAGGCTGTTCCGGGGGAAGTTCCTGTATCTTTTGCAAAAAGCCTGTGAAGGGGATAAGCTGTGCTTTCCCAGGGCTACCTTCCCCACGAAAAAGACGTTTAAGACATTCCTGGACGGGCTTTACGCAAAGGAGTGGGTCGTCTACTGCAAGCCTCCCTTCAATGGCCCCGAGACCGTGCTTGCCTATCTCGGCAGGTACACCCACAGGATCGCGATTACCAACCACCGCATTGTGAGCATGGAGGACGGGAAGGTCTCTTTCTCGTGGAAGGATTACACTGACGGGAACAAAACAAAGATCATGACCCTCGATACATCAGAGTTTATCAGGAGATTTCTCCTCCACGTGCTCTCCGACGGGTTCGTCAAGATACGCCATCTCGGTCTGTTGTGCAACCGGCACCGCAAGGCATGTTTAGAGACCTGCCGTACCCTGCTCGGCGTGGCAAAGCCGGGCCTGGGTATCTACCTGGCAGGAATTGCTGCTCAGGACCACCGGAATCGATGTGGCCCGATGCCCACTATGCCAGGGAAGGATGAGGCGGAAGGAACTGTCGAGAGGGCCACCGTGAGGAAGAGGACTCATGCCATGAGACGAATGTCGGCTTCTTTCTGCAATGCCTTTTTTGATTGCCATGGAGCAGTAGTGTCAAAGAGGGCTCTTCCCACGCGTAATAGGTGTGACAAGCCCCGTCTGCGATGGTCCTATTCTTACGAATCCTGGCACAACCATCCAATCCCCAGAAGAAAACCTGTTCCAAGCCTGTCCGTCAACTCACGACCACAGCAAAACCTGCAGTATTGAAAGTCCATAGGACCGCGGAGCGGCATAGTTCAACCGCTTTTTTCTGAAACTGTCGCATCAGAAAAAAGCCTATATATTATTGGTAAGTAAGAGTGTGTGTGCGGGATGTCTTTACTATGGGGGGTCATCTGGGGTATCTTAAAGCGTTATGGATGACTGCAAACGGTGCGGAAGAGATAGTGAAGACCCAAAGACAACCACGTGTTCGAAAAACCCTGTTGCTTATGAAGACGGTGAATATCTGCCGAGGGCTCCCTACGATGATCAGGAAAAAGAGAGATGCTCCGTCTGTCATGTTATGCCTGGTGGTGTGCATCACGAGGGCTGCTATATGGAGAGATGCCCCAGGTGCGGGCAAAGACTGATCTCGTGCGGGTGTGTGAAAGGGTAGGGCAGCCTGACAAAGAAACTGCTTGACTCTATAACAAAGACTCTATAAGATAGAGTCTATATGAACTATATCAGGAACCCCTTCTCCCTGAAAGAAATATCCATCGAAGAACCTTTCTGTGACAGAAAAACAGAGATCAAGGAACTTACCTCTCATGCCTTGAATTATGCCAACATCGTGCTCTATTCACCCCGCCGTTACGGTAAGACCTCCCTTGTGAAGCGTGTTCAAAAGGCAACAGAAGAACACGGTATAATTACCATCTATGCGGATTTTTTCGGCGTGAGCAACATAGAGACTGTAGCCAGCAAGTTTGCTACCTATCTCTACTCCTATTGCCACCATGACGAGAATCTCTTTAAGAAGGCCATAAGGCTCATGAGTATCTGGAGGCCCGTTATTAAACCGGACCCAGAGATGGGCGTTATCATAACCGCCGAACCCACAACCCAGATGAGCGGTCTTAAACTCCTCGAAGAGACCTTTTCTCTCTTCGGCAAGTTCATCAAGGAACACCCCCCGGGGTTTCATATTGTCCTTGATGAATTTCAGGAGATCACCGACCTGCACGAATCGAAACAGATAGAGGGTATCCTGCGTTCTCAAATCCAGACCCATACAAACGTGAGCTATTTCTTTGTGGGCAGCCGCCGGAGAATCCTCCTCGATATCTTCAATGAAGAAAAGCGGCCATTCTACAAGAGCGCTATCAACTATGCCCTTGGTCCATTGCCCAAAAAAGAGGCCCTTGCTTTTATTGTAGACCGATTCAACGCTGCCGGTAAAACATGTTCCTCCCAAATAGCTTCTCGCGTATACGACAAGGTGCAAGGTTATCCTTATTACCTGCAAAGAATACCCTATTCGATGCACGAGATAAGCGGCAAGATTCTTAAAAATGAAGACTACGAACGAGCCCTGGGAGAAGTTCTTCAAGAGGAAAAACCGTTCTTTGAGGCAAAACTGGAGCGGCTCTACCCCGTATGGAAACAGCTTCTTTACGCACTTGCCGGAGAACCGGTGACAAGTCCGCTTTCAACAACCTATCTGAGACGTCACAATCTTTCTTCACCGGGAAGCGTCCAACCGGCCCTCAAAAATCTTATCGCTCTCGACTATATTGAAAAACGAGAGGAGGATGGCCGTTACCACATAGTCGACCCTATATTTGATCTCCATCTAAAACAATCTGTTGCCGTGAAGGACTGAACAAAGGGTGGGCCATTAAGCGCCGGTAAAGAGTTGAAAATTGTGTCTGTCCTGGAAGGGCAGCGGCAGTTTTCAACGCCCCGCGCGGACTGTGGACACGCTATAATAGTGGGTTCTGAAGGCCTGCGAAGCAGCTCCGCATGAGGACACCGTTTTAGAGTGGTAAAGCTTTAAAAACAGGGTGTGAAAAAGGGGTAGGGAAGGGACCGGAAGGGTCCCCTGCAATAATATAAAGGGAGAGAACTAAAAACGCGTTCCCTCCTTTATTGTTTTCACCTAGCTGGTTAGTATTCGTTCAGTAACAATATCACGTTGTCTGTGAAGTGCGTAAGAATCATTTGTTTTATACGCACAATGTTGATACCGTATAGATAGGCGCGAAATAGTAGTTTTTGAGATATTCGAACAAGCGTTGCATTTGGTTGTTATGGCCGAACTATATGAGAGAAGATGAAACGCACATAGTCGATTTATACGATGACGTATTGAATGAGAGAGGACTACGTCAATATCGCTTTGAGTTTTTGCGGGGTGATACGGGACGGAAGCTTCCTATTGATGCGTATTACCCTGACTCTAGGCTCGTTATTGAATTTCACGGAAGGCAGCATTATGAATCGGTACCTTTTTTTGATAGACGGCCCGCGGGGAGCGGTGTATCACGGGGCGAGCAACGAAAAATATATGATGAACGGCGAAGGGAAACTCTGTCCAAGCACGGTATCACGTTAGTTGAGCTTTGTATCGATGAGTTTCTCCATACAAGACGTGGGCTTTTGAAAAACCTGAAATGAACAAGGAAACCATTCTTGGCAGATTAGAGAACCATATAGCCGCCTAGAAAAGTTATTCAATAGTAGGTGAATTTTGCGGAGACAGTTGTTGAAAAGAAACCTAAACCCTTAGGTCAAAAAAGTACCTCATAATTTCTAACATCCAAGTGCAATTCCTCTAACATTTTTCGTGCAATTTACTTCTATCTCGCGGAAGAATCCCAGATCATCATCGATCTAGAGACAACCGGCAATAAGAAATTCTGATACGCCGGATGACAATTTGAAATACCGGTGAAGGTAGTCGCTTTATGCGGCCAACCGGTCGGGGCTAAGCCGCCTTTCAGTCCACAGTTCCTGACATCATTCGAGGAACGGACTCAGAAGCAGCCCTCCCATGAACTGGTTCGCGTTGAGGCCATAGTCGAGTTTGAACCGAGAGTTTTTACCGAGATACCGTTCGAAAATATCGCCATAGTTGCCAACAGCCTCGAGAACCCGGCGTTGCCATCCCTCATCCAGGCCCAACTCCGGCGCTGCGACAGGCATCGCCCCTGCTCCCCCTGCATACCAATGCGTTTCGGGCCTCTCCGCGCTGATCAGCGTGTCCACAGTCCAGGCGACGATCGCAGACCACTGCGCGTCGGCTGTTCCTGTCGCGGCCATGACCGGGAAGACCGACAATGGCTCCGGGAGGAAACGGCTGGACAACCGGTTCACGCCCGGATTGAGACGGGTAGCGGCCAGGGCAGTAATCTCGCCGGCGATTGCATGGCAGCGTTGTACGTTATAGGCATCGTTCATCTCCCCATCCTCGGAATAAGGCATACGCAGCCAGTTCTTGTGCAGCGCGTCGAAGTAAGCATTGATGCTCCGCTCCGTTAAACTCCCGATCATAAAGCAGATGGTGTTGCCGGCAAGGTCGCTCACATGGTTTGCGGCCGAGTCGGACGGTACCATCACAGCATGGGATTCCACAAAAACGGTGGGACCGGGCACTACCTTGCCTGCCAGCTTCTGCTCGTTGATCTCAGAACCTGTGAGGAAGTAGACGTCGTCCTCCTGGTTGCGCACAGCGTCAAATTGCTTCGGAGCCTCATATTCGTGGTATTCGATGTGGTCTGCGGAACCGAGCACCGCGGCTGCGATACCTCGGCAGATGTCAACATTGAGGCCCATCCAGCGTCCTTGGTTGTCCTCACTCGCTAGGCCCGGACGCTCAATGCTGCCGCAGCGGACTACGCCTCGCGCCTTAACGTGTTCTAGAACGGGACCTGCCACAGCGATGGAGAGAGAGCAGCAGACGTTGAGCATAACAAGCAAGGTTAACAGTAATTGCATCGATATCCTCCTAATTTAAATGTCAAAAAGAGTCGTAAGCCAACGTATCAATGAGGCAGTGGATAGGGGCGCCAATGACGCCCCTATCGTTTTTTTCTTTTCAATTGGCCACCGAGTAGGTGCTCGGCAGCGGGTTAAAGCCAGTCGGGATGGTGTTGATAATGCCCTGCCGGACGTCCTCCGGCTCGATCCCTATCGCTTGGCAGCCGTGCTCTTCATAATGCGGAAGTGCGGTCACGACACTGTCCGGGATTCTCGCGAATGAGCCCGGCAGCGGCGGTAAAATGCCCATTAGGCGCCTTGGATCGAAGCCCGACAACAGACTGTCGGTGATTGGTGAGTTAATATCGCGGGGCCCGAGATACTTTTGCGCAAATCCGGATGGTCCAAACTGGTTGAATGTGGGAGAGTTGCCGTTTTGCAACGCCTCCGCCTCATCGGGCAGGCTAGCGAGCGGGGGTAGGCCGAAGATGTCGTTGATCGTCTCGATTATGGCGTTATGATCGCCTTCAGCGTGTGACACAGCGTGACTCCGCGCGTACGGTGAGATCAGAATCAGGGGCACTCGGGCGCCGCGGGAAAGCGGCAGCCCATCCGGCCCGTAGGAGAGGATGCGAGGCGGCACATGGTCATAAAAACCATCGGATTCATCGTAGGTAATGATGATTGCGCTCTGATCCCAGAGTTCCGAGTCCGCCGCAATTGCGTTGATCACGCGGGCTGCCATCGCCTCGCTGAGCTGCCGGTCGCTATAACCCGGGTGGTCATCGTCGCCAGCCTTTGCCGCGTAAATCGCAGTAATCTCATCCGCAGGAGTAGAAGGATTCGTGATTGGCGGGCGCAGTCCCATCTGGTTCGTGTAGCCGCCGCGGATGTAAAACACGCCGCCTTTGGGCAGAGCTTTGTTCGCCATGTCGGTGAAGAAGTCGGTCATGCCGCGCAAGTTCGGGCAAAGCGGAGGCGTGTTTGCGAGGTAGCCGAAATACTGCGGCCCCTGATGATGGCTCACATAGGAGTTATGAGAAGCTATGCCGTTCGTATCGGTCGATTCGAGGTCGTAGCCTTCCTGATACCAGCGCCAGTATATGGGATCGAGCTTAAGGCTTTCGATGAACGGGATATCTTTCTGAATGTCTGGCAGGTCAAAAGATGGATTCTTGTTTTGGGCCATAACCTCATTGATATTGCGGCCCTGAAAGGTAAGCGGCAGAGTTGCGAATGTCAAGTTCGAGGCTATATTGTTGTCCGCGTAGCTCTCCTTAGCTCCTGCGGGCTGCTTATCGACCGTCGTCGTGTCGAACTGGGAGCCGTAGAAGGGTTGCGGGTCGTTCACAAGCGGCGGCCCCTGCGTGGTGCCGGTATGGCCGTTCACGTTGTTGTAGGGCTGACCGTTCGGGCCGTGCTTGACCCACTGCGTTTCACCCGACTGTCCAGCGATTATAGCCACGGCGTTCGGAGTGGAGGGCGTGTCCTCGGTCGCGAAGATATTGTCAAAGATAGTGAAACGACTGGCCCATTGCCAGAAGAACGGAATAGTGTCGCAGTCGATGTGCGACATCACAAGGCGCGCGAACTGGGTACCCTTCGCGTTGTTGGCCGTACCGAGGTTTTTCGCGAAGCGGTAATACTCCTCGTAGGCGAACTGGTCCATCTGCGGCGCGCCATTCACCACGTTAAGCTTGGTTGCGAGCCCCGTGTGAGAGTGATCGACGCTGTCGACGACGGTAGAATTCTGATCGGGCCCTATCCGGAACGGCTGGAGAGTGATGACCTGGCCGCTGACGAGGTCTTTGTAGGTCTGGGTAAATCCCGGCGTATTTGCAGCTGAACGGGGTTTCTGGCCGTCCGAGTAAAGACCATTGACACCGGGGAACGTACCGAACTCGTTGTCGAACGAGTGGTTCTCATTGAAGATAACAAAAACATACTTGATCTGCTTCTGGAGCAATTTCAGGAGATCCTTCCGTGACAGACTGGGTTCACTACCAAGATTACTGGAGTATTCTAGGACGTCCCTTCCGGCGTTGTTTCGGGGTTGGTCCGTTACAATCGGATTCTGTTGCCATTCTGCGGCCGGTCCACCCTTGTCCTCAGCTTGCGAACCGGCAAATGCGGCCGGGCTGACAGGTGACAGCAGTAACGTGCCTATCACGGCGGTAGCCAAACAAGATTTTGCAAATCGTTTCATGTTGCACCTCCTTTTAGAATAGATGATTTCCGTCTCTTTCATCGTCGGTATGGATGTTCTCATTATTACTTCATTCACTTCCAATCTCCCTATTCGGCCTGCTGTCCGGGCGCACGATCCCTAGGTTTCCGTCACACGGTAACTCGTGTTTTGGCCTTATTCTCGTCGTGCTTACCGGCAAAGCCGTCACCCTGACCATGTAACAGAGACACAACATTTTCCCTATCAGATCCTTCTTTTCAAGCCTTTCGGTTTGTCGGAAAAAAAGTCCTTTCCGGGTGAAACAGGCACTCGATTTGGTTTTAATCCCACCCTTGCACGTCAGCCAAGTGTCCACGAGAAAGCCCGAACCAATAGAAGAGAGCGATCGCTCTTCCCGATTTGGGATTTTCCGGTGCAACAAAAGATGCATAATTCATTAATCCGGCGGTCAACAAAGGACCCTATAAAACAGTTGTGTATTTCTTTGCCTTTTCTTCGCACTTCTCAACTCCGCTCGCGTTACCTCTGTTGAAATTAATCTTGATAAAACACGTGATCTTTTTCCATCAGAACCCCGACCAACTTATTTATCTTTGTTGACTTTGCCATCAATTCATTGGATGATACCCTTTAGGTGTTAAAGTTTCATGTCTTTTTGGTTATAAGTCCGTTAATTATCGGAAATGGTTTAGTGACAGAGATACTTGTGATGAACAATTATGTTTGCCGTTGATAAGGAGACATTATTATTGCGTCGAAAAATGGACAAGGAAGAATGGGGCGTCGACAACCCCATGTAGTCCTACAACAACATCTAACCATTAGTCCTCACCTTACGTTTCCGGTGTGACAGATATGCACGATAATTTTTTATCTGTATCCATTCTACCAGACAAAGGGTATCTTCAATGTCGTCCAAGCGGCAATACTTTCTTAAGGAGAACCCTCATCTGAGACAGTGTAATGTGTGGTGCTTTTTTTTCCAACCGTATTTTGAGATGCCAGAGAAAAAAGTGCGCTAACATGCCGGTCAGTATGTGGTGGTTCCATGCCGGGTATTTTCTCACCTCGTAGTGGTCCATGCCGATTTCCGTTTTTGTTTCCTCAAAGCACTGCTCTATGGCCCACCGGATACCGCTTAGCCAGACAAAGGTCTTGAGGCGTGTACTGATGGGGGCATTACTGACATAGTAGGAGTATTCAGGATTGTTTCCCATGGTACGCCGGATAATAAGCCAGAGAGTTTTGCCGGGAAATCCGTCTTTACTGAGGGTGACCTGCCGTTTCGTAAATTCGTAGGCAACAGGGCCCTTTGCCCCCCCCTCGGATACCGTCCTCCGGTACCAGAAATAGGGGTTCATCTTTTTTGTAAAGACGTCTGCTCTGTCGGGTTCTTTTTCTTTCTCCTTCAACACCTTTTTCGATCTGACCTGTCCTTGGTACCGGTATTTCTTTTCGTCTAAAAGAGGTTCCCTCAACCAGAAGAGTGTGTCAGAGGGTATGGCGACAAAATAGGTGCTGCCGGTCCGGGCATCGATAACATCCCTGAATTCAGGATTCCTTCCGGAGAAAGAATCGGCTACTACGTATGTGAAAGGGATTATTCCTTCGTGGGAGAGATTCTGAAACATATCAATAGCCAGCTGCGGCTTTGTGCTGAACACTGCGTCAGTGTGAATCCGGCACTCTTCCCGTTTCTCTCTGTGGGCATCCAGAAACCATTTTTCCGGTATGAAGAGTTTCCTATCCAAAAGAGCGTATCCATGGGGAGAGGCGTAGGCGGCGAAGACACCTACCTGACAATTCTCTCTTTTCCCTGTGGTCCCGCAATACTGCCGGGTTACCCCCGCAGAGTCCTCTCCCTTTTTCACAAAGGCCGATTCATCAAAGATGACGACTCCCTTCGGATCACCCATGTCTTCATGGACCAAGAGGTGATACTTCCGGATCATCTTTTCTTCATCCCACGGTACATTGGTAATAAAGCGCTGGAGGGAGCGGACATTTCCCCCTTCGACCGAGAGGGCTATCGGTTCGATGGATTTTCTCTCTATTTCACTGAACTGACCGGCCATGTACTGGAAAAAATGTTCTCTCGGTTCACTCCGAGTGAAACAATCGGCGAACTCACTGTGAAATCCTTTTAATTCTTCCATGAAGCCTTCCACGTCATCTTTGTCCACGGTAAACTTTGGAACACAAAAATACCATTGTCGTTTAATTGCTGTACTATCATAATCTACCTCCTGAGATGGATTAGACTCATGGTGATAGAGCATGAAAGATACCATTATATGTCAAGTTATATGTCGTTGTAGGAATAATTACTTATGACGGTGGGAGTTGGTTCAAAACCCCGTGCGCCTACATAAATATCAAAGAGTTATTGACCGTGAAGCTACACGTGTAGCGATAACAGCTATGATTGGAGAATACGGCAATTCGCCATGAACCAGCTGTTCTATTGTCAGTGCTTGTGGATGGCCAAGCGCCCACAGGATATTTCCACACACATTTATATTCTTCCTGAATATGCAATATTTCAAGGAGTAATCAATTGCCAAGGGCATTATTCTTGACACTCGGTACAACAAAATAATAGTATTTTACCCATTATAAATAACCGTTTATTAAATAGGTGGGCGCGTTGATTTATGAACATAAAGGTAGTGTCATACGAGGCATCAGAGGGCGACATCCGGTTCGTCCGCAATACGGTCTTCGGTGAAGAGCAGAAGGTGCCTCGAGAGCTAGACTGGGACGAGGCGGATCCTTACTGTATTCACGTGGTGGCCACCGACGATGAGGGCAATCCGATCGGCACCGGCAGGATGCAACCCGATGGCAGAATTGGCAGACTCTCGATACTAAAGTCATGGCGTAGGCAAGGGATCGGCACCCGGATGCTCGAGGCCCTCGTTGAATCCGCACGTCGTGGTGGCCTTGAAAAAGTGTATCTGCATGCACAACTTCAGGCGGTTCCTTTCTATGAGAAGCGCGGATTCAAAAAGAATGGAGAAGCGTTCGCGGAAGCTGGTATCCTGCACATCAACATGACAAGAGATACTTGACGCACCTGAATGGGTCGGTTCGAAGCGTGCAGCACGTTAGGCGCGCCGTTCCACTTCTTAACGTAAATCATCAACTCTGTTACTGCCCGACGTTAATGAATCGCAGGCGCAGTGAGTATTCGACAACCTCCTCTAATCGTTACACGCCAGGCCTTCCAAAATTGTGAAGATCTCTGATGGTAATGTTTACGGCCAAACAGGAACGCAAGGCTGATCGTGTTCGGCGCTTGGTTGGTTGACAAAACAGAACAAATGCTATAAGAAAGAGACAGTTGCTATTACTATATGACCTATAAACACCCTCAGAAGCTTTTCGGACTCTTTCTCGTCGCCTCATTTCTCCTTTTGATTTGTGTCGAGGGATTCCATCATCATCAGGATAATATCTCACATAACGATTGTCCTCTTTGTGCGGCCGCAGCCGCACAACAGACAGCCGTCATTTCCCATCACACCAGTTCCCTGGTTGTGTCTCATGACGTACAGATCGTATCGTGCGATTCTGTTCCCGCACTTGTCTCCCTGAAAAACAGAAGACCCTGCTTTGTAAGAGGTCCTCCCGCCTAAAAGTACCAGGCCCCGGTCTCTTAAACGTATCCACACATAATCGTTCGTGCTCATTTACTCGCGCGAGATGCTATGCTCATACAGGAGGACCAAGATGATTGCGAGAAGCATTCTATATATCGTATTAGCGGCCGTTTTTGCTTCCCCGTGTTTCGCTGCTGACCTCGAATCGCGGATTAACGGCTTGGAGGAGATGCTCAAAAAACAAGAGCAGACCATTCAGGAACTGAAAGCCCTTCAGAATACCCTGGAGATACAGGAGCAAACTATCTCGGAGCAGCGAAAGTTGATTGAAGAATTGAAAGCAGAAATCAAACAGTCCCAGCCTTCCGCCACGCCCGCGGCTCCCGCCGCCAAAGAACCGGAGACGTCAGGCCAGATTCAACAAGAGGTGAAGGAATTGTCAGATAAGGTTGAACAGGTGGTCGAGGCACAAAAAAAGGAGATTCCGAGCATCTTCAATCCTTCCATCGGGCTCGTGGGCGAGACGGTCTTCTCCTATCGTAGCAAGGGATCAGACCAGACAGGCAGCGGTCGGCCCGGTGGATTCGATGTGTTCCAACGTTCGGTGGAATTGAATCTGGCCGCATCGGTTGATCCCTTCGCGAAGGGTTATGCGGTGATCAATGCATCTGTCGACCCGACCACCGGCCAATCCATTGCAGCTGTGGAGGAGGCCGCGGTCCAAACGACTTCGCTGCCGTGGAACTTGGAGTTGAAGGCGGGACGGTTCTTTGGAGAGTTCGGCCGGCTCTCGTATATCCACGATCATGAGCTGCCCTTTGTGAATCGGCCGCTGGCGCTTGATCAATATATCGGCGGAGAATCAAGGACTGATGGGCTACAGCTCAACTACCTACTGCCGATCCCGCATTACGTGAGCCTGACCGTGGGCGCGGGTAATCAGTTCGGTGGCGACATCCCCCCAAACAATATCGGTGATTTCCGTCAGGGCAGCGGGTTAAACTATTGGGGCCGCGCATCCACGTATTTTGACCTCACGCCCGATATCTCACTCGAGCCTGGCATTTCAGGCCTGTGGAATCCGAAGACAACAGACCTCGACGGCGTGTTTCTTGAGCCCGACGGGAGTACCTTCACCGAACGTGAACGGCGCCTTTTGGGTACGGACTTCGTGCTGAGCTGGCGGCCGCTCCGGAACAATCAGTTCCAGACCATCACCTGGGGTACGGAACTGCTTCACAGCGACAACCGTTATGATGTCAGTTTGCCGGATGGGACGTTGTCCAACCGTGCCGTCGGCTCTTACGGCCTGTACTCGTATGTCGCTTACAAATTCGATCGAGAATGGACAACCGGGTTCCTCTTCGACTGGGTGGAAAACGCGCAGAACAAGCTCGACAAAACCGCGGCATACTCCCCGTTCATCACATGGGCCTTGAGCCACTGGAGTCAGCTTCGCCTTCAATACACATATACCGACCATAACTCCGTGTCCGGGCTGCTTCCCGATAACGCCGTTTATCTGCAGTGGGCGTGGATCATTGGCTCACACTCACACGGCTGGCAGCAACGCTGACTTTCAAAAGGAGGAATTCAATATGAAATCGAAACCATTCAGTCTATTGATTATCACGCTCATCGGATTACTGTGTGCATGGGCCATGCCCGCTCACGCATCCAAAATCAGGGTTGTCACGACGCTTACCGACCTGGCGGACTTTACGCGCGCCATCGGCGGTGACCTGACCGAGGTCCGGAGTCTGGCCACGGGCATCGAAGACACTCACGGGATTCCTATGAAACCGAGCTTCGTGCCGATAATGAACCGGGCGGACCTGCTGGTCCTGGTCGGGTTCGATTGCGAACACGCCTTCCTGCCCGCCCTGCTTGAAGCGAGCAAAAACCCGCGTATTCAAAGCGGTACCTCCGGCTACGTGGACTGCTCGAAGGGCATCATTCCGCGCGATGTACCCAAGTCAACCGAGCACTCTGCGGGAGATGTTCATCCGTATGGCAACCCGCACTACATGCTCGACCCGGTGTTGGCAAAGACTGCGATAAGGAACATTTACAACGCACTGGTGGCCTTCGCCCCGGAACATCAGGCTGAGTTCGCTCGCAACCGCGACGCCTATCTCGTAAAGCTCGACACCAAGATCGCCGAGTGGGAGAGAGAAGCCAGACCGCTTAAAGGGGTGAAGTTCGTCTCCTATCACGAGCACTGGCCATACTTTGCCGAGCGCTTTGCCATGGACTACTTTGGCACCGTTGAGCTGAAGCCGGGCATTGACCCGACCGCGCGGCACATCGAGGAATTGATTGCCTCCATGAAGGCCGAGCATGTTCCCATCGTCGTACGTGAGCCGCAATTTCCCGAAAAGACGCCGAAGCGCATCGCCGAACAGGCCGGTGCAAACATGATAACCCTGCCCATCATGCCGGGTGGCGTACCCAACACTGAGACGTACATTAAGATGATGGACTACATCGTTCATACGATGGTGACTGCCGCACAAGGCAGGAAATAAAAAAAGGAGGAGTGGGGGCCGCCCATCGCGTTGTCCGGGCAAACCCCGAGAGAATAGACACATGGAAAAAGCGCTCATTGTATTTGATAACCTAAGCATCGGCTATAACGGCCAGCCAGTACTGTCCGGGATTTCGCTTTCGATCGCCAGGGCTGGCTTCACCGCCATCCTCGGCGCCAACGGTTCGGGCAAATCGACCCTGCTCAAGACCCTGCTCGGACTGATTCCTCCAGTCTCGGGCCGCATTGACACCACGGTGCACCCCCTCGTATTCGGTTACGTCCCTCAATCCATTCAGTTCGACCCGGTTTATTTGCTGACTGGGTTCGAGGTTGCGCTGATGGGCGCCTATGGACGCGTCCGCCCGGGGCATATTATCCCGTCGGTTGAACGCGCTTTCACCCGTGAGTGCCTCAGCGCTGCCGGTGCCGAAGAGTTCTCCCACAAGCGGTTTGCAGAACTCTCCGGGGGTCAGAAGCAACGAGTGCTTATCGCCCGTGCACTGACAACGCGCCCTGATGCCCTGGTGCTCGACGAACCCACCGCGGGTGTGGACCACGCGGCGACCCACTCTGTGCTGGAGTTTATATCGCAGATTCAAAAGGAAAAAAACATCGCGGTGCTGCTCGTCACGCACGACTTTGCAGCTGTGCGTAAACATGCCGGGCGCGTGATCTGGCTCCGCGAGAGCGAGGTTCTTCACGGCGCTGCGGATGAACTGCTCACACCGGAACGGATGGCGGAAATACTCGAAATGGTGGTATGCTGACATGGGAGCCTTACATCAGATCCTCTCGCCCGATTTCCTTCTACGCAATTCGGTTTATACGAGTGTACTCGTTGGGTTTGCCTGCCCGCTCGTCGGTGTATTTCTTGTGATGCGCCGTCTCGTATTCATGGGCGTGGCACTGCCGCAGATTTCTTCTACGGGTGTCGCCATCGCGCTCTCGTTTCCCCTGTGGCTCGGATTCCATCTGACCGATCACGGCTCGCACAGCGCACATATGCTCGCCTTCGTCGGCTCCATGGCATTCTCCCTCGCTGCGATCCTGATGCTGGCGTTTCTGGAACGACGTGGACGCGGGCAGCCCGAAGGGCGACTCGGCACGGCGTACGTCGTGGCCGCCGCGCTGAGCATTCTGTTGCTATCGAAAAACCCATACGGCGAGATCGGCTGGCTCGACCTGCTGAAAGGGGAGGTCATCACCATCTCCAATTTCGATCTCCTGCTGACTGCGGCAACGCTCACCATCGTCCTCGTAGCGCTGGGACTATTCCACAAGGAACTGCTCCTCGTCTCGTTCGACAGGGCCATGGCGATGACGCTTGGCAAGAACGTTGTTTTCTGGGACGTGCTCCTCTATCTTTTGATAGGCCTGACAGTGTCGATGGCAGTGCTCAGCGTGGGTCCGCTCATCGCATTCGGTTTTTTGCTGATCCCCGCGCTGACGGCACACCTGCTAGCGCGCAATATGCGCCAGTTTACGGCGCTGGCCTCGCTAGTCGGTGGCGCAGCCGCGTTTTTCGGCTTCTGGATCGCATATCAATCCGATTTGCCCGTCGGCCCGACTGATGTCGTTCTCCTGGGCATGATTTACGCGACAGCCGGGGTCATTGCCAAGTTTCTCTCTTGGGGACCTAAGGAATCCGATCCAGCGTAGACCACCGGTTACTTATGGAAAGATTTGGACAGCACAGAGTTCAGGTCGTCCGGACGAGAGGTATCCGTGATTGAAAACCCGCGGGAAGATATTAGGTCCCCCAAAACAATGATTGGTTGAGGGGCGTTTTTATGAAAACCACACTATTGTCTTTGGTATTAGTCGTCCTATTGGTTTGTGCTGCGTGTTCCTCCTATTATGATGAGACCAGGGTCGCAATGAGAATGACCGAGCATAGCAGAGCCTTCGAGGAGGCAGAAGAAGGAGATAGCGCCATACCGAAAGGTTACAGTGATCTGCTCATCGCTATTGCCCTCAAGACCCCACAAGAGGATCCACATCTCATTAAAACAATGCCAGCACGGCCCGATGATTATGTATATCCCGTTGTAATCAATATCGATGGCCAGGGCACGGAATTGCGCACCCAATGCAAACCCGACAATCAGGCGAGGTATGTGGAGGAGAAACGCAACCCGGAAGGGGGTAAAGGCCTTCAATGTAGCCTGGTCAAAAGACTTCGTCTGAAATCAGGAACTCATTTGTTCTATGTGGCGTTGCCCGAGGACAAACTCGAACGGGAAGCCAGGATCACCTTTATAGATAGTACGATCAATAATATGGAAGTGAGACCCATCTACCGGAGAAACAAACCCTTTGGGCGAGAGTTTGAATGGGGTGTTGAGAATCTTGACGTCCTTCTGAATGGGCAAACAATCGGTCCCTTATTGCGTCCGGCGGAGAAGTCCCGTGCGATTGCTGAACGAGGGCCTGGCGAAAGGTGATCTGGTAGGATTGTGCATGATCGTTTTGTCGTAATGGCCCACCCTATCGTAAAAGCCTATGCGGGCGTTGAAGAGAAGGACTAGAGTCTGTTTCTGAAGCGGGGGGTCGCTTAAAGCGCCTCAATGGAAGAAAGCGAAGATCTTCCCGCCAACACAATTTATATTCTATGCCGCATTTCTCACCACCAGCCCTTTCAGAGATTCTGTTGACATTTAACGGTCGTGAGTATACATAACGCAGGGGAAATTCTTATAACCCTAACCGGCTATTCCACATGGTAAAGAGGGAGTCAAACCATGAAACACTAAGTTTTCCAAGGTCTATTTTCTGGGGAAATCATTGCCCGCCAGGCATTCCGAGATTATGAAGATTTCTATCGGCATTGTTTGTCGGATCGATTTGTTTCTTAAAATTTGCCAACGATGGCGGAAAAATAAAGCTAAAAAACCATGTTCGTTCCCGACCGTGGTTTGCGACTGGTTGAAGACTATGGCAACAACTAATTATCTTTGCGCTCGATACGCTTGGTGTCCGGCCCTTCTTCTGGTTCTTTCATCGATTTCTTGAAATCGCGTATAGCTTTACCCAGGGACCCTCCTATCTCGGAAAGTTTACCGGGCCCGAAGATAATCAGGGCAATCACCATAATAATAATCAGATGTAGCGGCTGGAAGAGACCATCAAACATCCTGTGCCTCCTTAAGTACTGATTCTATTATAGCCGTCTGGGCCCCCTTTGTCAAGGTGTGAAGGCACCTTATTATGTGGGTCGCCGCCTATACTGTGGGAATATGGGAAAGATAGTTTTTCTCTATTCCCGCAGTATAAACCTGTACTAAATAAAGATTAGGATAAAAGCCCTCTATGGGGAAATAAACTGCTCACACAAGAGAAAGCCAACTTCGTCTCATTAAAAAAAACTGGACAAATGGACTGAATCAAGGTAGGAATTCTGTACTGAGAAAAAGTGGGAGTTAGCCTAGGTTGCTGGTTATAACTGCATGACTCTGTATCTTAGGCAACGTTACGAAACCCACCGGTTGGAGAGTATAGGTGCCAATGGAGAACTCAACCCCCAAAAAACCTGGAGTCATTGCTTCGTTTAGGTCTCTGAAGCAGTGGGCAGAGGACGAGAAGGGGATAAGGATCAACGCCAGTGTTGCCGATGTGATAAGGCAGTATCCGATGAAGGTCAATACATACTATCGGGGCCTGATTGAGGCCGAAGGAGATCCCATATGGAAGCAGTCAATTCCTGATGTAAAAGAATTTAGAAAATATGCCAATCTTGAAGAAGATCCATTGAGCGAAGAGAGATATTCTCCCATTGAGCTGATTGTGCATCGATATCCTGATCGAGTTCTGCTCCTGGTTTCGAATGAATGCGCGATGTACTGCAGGTTTTGCACGCGAAAACGAAAGATCGGAGACCTAACGCGGAATCCCACTCTCAGCCAAATTGACAGTGCAATCGACTACATTGCCAAATTCAACACGGAGAATGCTGATTCGTATAAGCCAAAGATCAGAGACGTTCTGATCTCAGGAGGAGATCCGCTGACTTTGTCGAACAGCAAACTGGCGCATATTCTGGAATCGCTTAGTAAAGTTCCCGGCATCGAGATCCTAAGGATAGGGACTAGAATTCCTGTGACAGATCCCATGAGAATCACTGAAGATTGCGAACTGGTAAAGGTGCTTAGGAAGTATCGGGATGAACCTCCACTCTATGTTAATACGCATTTCAACCATCCACGGGAGATAACCACTGAGAGCCGATTGGCGTGCAGGATGCTTGCCGACGCAGGAATTCCTCTGGGAAACCAGACCGTGCTCATGCGCGGAGTCAACGATGAGCCCGAAACGATGAAACAGCTTGTCCAGGGACTTTTGACGATGAGGGTCAGACCCTATTACATTTACATGCCCGATCTTGTTGAAGGTACAGGGCATTTTCGGGTGACGGTCCAGACAGGGCTGAAGGTGATAGAACATTTGAGGGGTTACACCACAGGCCTGGCTGTTCCTCTCCTGCTGATAGATGGACCCGGAGGAAAAGGGAAAACCCCTGTAATGCCTGACTATGTTCAACGGCTATCTGCCTCCGGCGTGATGATGAAGAACTATAGGGGCGAGGAATTCATCTATCCGAATCCGAGACAAGATGAGATGGGAGAGAACGGCAAGAAATGAAAGAGACGATTGTGGTGCTGCACCAGGGGATCGATAGTCGTAGAAAAGACCTCACCATCGATAATGCCTGCCAGGTAAGAGACAATCTTTTGGCCAGTCTGGCAGACTTAGGCCACAAGGGCATTTCGGTGTTTCTGGATGACCAGTTCGAATGGGTTCAAAGGATTCTTGACGCGAAGCCAGATCTCGTCGCAAACGTGGCTGACCTTGGCTTCTTCTACGACAATGCCTTCGAGCCGAATATTCCCGCAGTACTTGACGGATTGAAGGTCAACTACACAGGTTCTCAGAGCTATTCAATGTCCTTTTCGAGCGATAAGCTTGCTTCAAAACAGTATCTTGCTTCTCTGGGTATTCCCGTGCCAAGAGTCTGGTCCCTTGACCAAAAAAATGAATGCATGGAGTTCCCAGTCATCCTGAAGTATCGGATGATTCACAATAGTATGGGGATCTCTGTTGATTCTGTTGCGGTTGATCGAAGAATGCTTGACGAGCAGATTGTCTCTCTCCGCCACGGTCCTCATTTCAAGCAGGACGAACTCATCGCAGAGGAATATATAGACGGTACAGAGCTCTG
Source organism: uncultured delta proteobacterium (assembly GCA_963754785.1). Taxonomy (GTDB): domain Bacteria; phylum Desulfobacterota; class Syntrophorhabdia; order Syntrophorhabdales; family Syntrophorhabdaceae; genus PNOF01. The sequence continues at coordinate 146,387 of CAVWHH010000017.1, forward strand.
CGCAGGCTATATCGGGAATGGGAAGGAACGTGAACTCCTTCCAGTTGTGTCCTTCCAGTTCGGCGAGAGCTTTAACGGAAGGCCTCGGATTAGGGACTTTTCGGCAAAGTGGGACTCGCAGACAGCAGAGTACAAAGAGAGCAGTGCAAGCTTCGCAGTTTTGGAGGAGAAAACTGCACGAAAGGTGGAAGAGTGTGTTCATCGGATTGCGAATGCCTTTGGAATTCGGGACTATGCTCGTCTCGACTTCAGGTTGAAGAAGAATGAGGCTGGTGGGGCTGTTCCGCTGATTATTGATGTGAATGCGAATCCTGATCTCAACAGCAATGCAACACTCTTCAAGATGGCTCAGTATGCAGGGTATGACTACACAGCCTACGTTGGAAGGATCGTGGAAGTCGCTCTGGCACGTGACCTGAGTCGTGTTGGTTGGACTAACCGTCGGTCTGCAGGGAGGGGTTAGCCACGGTGTGAGCCATGGCGTAATCACAATGAAAGACTTGAAATGCTTCGACAAGGTCATCGTGGGAAAGCCCGATGTGCGTCCAGACTCGATCTCCACCAAGTATACGCTTGAGTCTCGAGGAAGATCTGTTTCCTCTGTGCTTCGATGCAAGTACCAAGAGTTGTTCGACCGCGCAAGTCTTCAGCGATATGCAAGTCTAATTTCTACTGTACCTGCGATAAATGAAGGGCTCTTTGCCGATGAGATCATATTGGAGTACGAGTTGACGCCTGCTTCCTACCAATTCTTTTCCACCATGCTGGAGAAGACCTCGCGGGAGATATTTGTACACGAATTCCTCTCACGTCCATTCTACATAAGAAAAGAGTTTCTGCCGCAAGAAGAAGATGTCCAGATGGCGGCAGCAAGGCCAAGAGGAGAATTTCTCCCCGCAGGATTGGATGCCACGAACTATGGACCGAAGGAGAATATGGAGTCCAAGGTCATTGTCTCCAGCTCCGGAGGAAAAGAAAGCCTTCTCTGTTATGGGCTTATGAAAGAAGTGGGCGCTCAGGTCTACCCCGTCTTTTTGAACGAGTCCGGGGGCCACTGGAGGACAGCCATTACCGCGTACAGGGAATTCCAACGACAGGACCTGAACACAAAGAGAGTGTGGCACAATCTTGACCAGCTGTTCCTGTTTCTGCTGCGAAACATGAGCATTCTCGACCAGGACTCCATCGCGCATCGAAGCCGCACGAAAGGGTACACAGGCGTGGCAGATCCAATTAACCTGTTTTCCTTGGCCTATTACCAATTCTTGATGCTTCCGCTCGCTGAGAAGCACAAGATAGGGCATCTGTGTTTTGGCAACGAATACGATGATCCTACCGAGATCCTTGAAGGCCACAACAAGATCAATGGTATTGAATATTATCCAAAGGTGTACGATCAATCTCCAGAATACATGAGCCATCTCAACACCCTGCTTTCAAAAGAAGGTCTGGACTTTAGAGTGTGGAGTCCGGTGGGCTCGATTACAGGGTTTCAGGTCGAAAGGGTCCTGCGAACACGCTACTCGTCCCTGCTTCCATTGCAGAGGTCGTGCCACCACACCCACATGGAAGGGAAGGTGAGCGTGCCCTGCGGCACATGCCAGAAGTGCAAGAGAATCATGTCTTTTGCAGTCGCCCAGGATATCAATTACCACCGTCTTGGGTACTCTGACGGCCAGATTGCAGCGCTTCCCGGTATGCTGGCTACCCTGCATCTCGATCACAACGAACAGGAGCATCTCTTCTTCAAATTGCGCCAGAAGGGTTATGACGTGCAAGGAAAGAAGCACGACCATGTTGAGATGATGCATTTTGAAAGCTACGGCACTCACGTCAACGATATTCCTGGGGTCTTTAGGCGGCAGCTCTATAGCATCCTTTTGCACGAAACATCGGGGGCTGTGTTCATGGATCAACGTCATCAATGGAGACCGTTTGATCTCACTGCAAGATTAATGGATCAGCCGAAGGAGGTTCACAGCCAATGAGAGATCTTCCCCTGATTCACGGCAAAAGAATTATCCTGCGGCCGTTCGACCTGAACGATGCTGCTGACTATTCTGCGTGGCTGCAGGACGAACACCTGCGCAGGATGGTGGGCGAGTCTCGACTTGCTCCGTCAGAGGTAGTAGAGAAGCAAGAAGCGTGGGCACGCGACGACAAGATGGTTGAGTATATCATCATAGACAAAGCTTCCGGCAGGCCGATCGGCGACATCAGCGTGAAGTTGGAGAACAGCAAGCCGAAATTCGGGGTGATGATCGGTGATCAGCGGTATAGAGATGGCGGTTACGGGACCGAAGCCGCCGAGTGTCTCATGTCTTACGCAAAGGATGTTCTCGGAACGCAAAAACTCTATGCAGAAATATTTCCTTTCAACACAAAATCCATCTCCTTTCATGAAAAACTCAAGTTCTCGAAAGTGGGAACCTCGGTGGACGATAAGAATCGGGACTGTGTCGTCTATTATAGGAATCTGTAGATCTGACCAGTAATCTTCGTGATTTTTGAGATCACAGTCGTTGATCTCTATCAACGATCTACGGTGCCCGCGGAGATGAGGGAACGCCAGGGATTTGACGTGCGAAAAATTGAATTTATGGGCATAATTGTGCTGTCACGTATAATGAAATAAATAGAATGCCATAAAAAGATATGAATATAGTGATAGCGTCCAATATAGCGGTAACAGCTACGATTGTAGTATACGGCAATTCGCTATGAACCGGATAAGAATCATGTGGCTTCACCGAAAGACCACGAATAGCGGGCTGGGGAATAGCAGTCACTCATTAGAGAGAGGGAAAGGAGAAAAAAGATTTAGCGATAAGAAGTTTTTTGGCTTGACAATGTACATAGCAAATGGCTGAAGCGTTCGAAGTCTTGCTTATTTTCCCAATTCATAGAACATTTGGAAATAATCAAAAAATCGCCGAACTCTAACTTATTAACATGCTGTACAAGTATTGAGGGCGGGTCGAGGGGGTGATATAACTATGTCAGCACCCGTTTTGATAAACCGTACCGGTGCAGAACCGATAGATGTGATTTTGCCGTCCGGGGCAACCCGTAGTCCGCCATTAGCCGGGATGCCGTAACCGGCTGTACCTTGCGGGAAGAAACCAAGCAATCTTTTCATTTCCGCCCAGTTGTCTTCTTCCGCATGGACATCGCAAAGCAGCGGCGCAAATCCCAGACAATCCAGAAGTTCGACTGTGTCGTCATCATCCGGATCACGCCAGTGTATCCAGCTGCGGCTGAGCATAATTGCTCCGGCTGAAATACCGCAGAAGACTTTTCCTCGGTCATAGATCTCCCTAAAAAACGAAACTAATTTTCTATTGCGCAAATATTTCATTCCCAAATCCACATCGCCCCCGCTGATAAAGACAACATCACTCGAGAGTAAAACATCCCGGGTTTTATCCGGATTAAATCGCCGCACGATGGGGACAAGGCCAACATTTCCGGCGCCGGCAGCCATAATTATTTGCCTTAACCTCAAAAAGAATTCTTCGCTATCACCGCTGGCTGCACCGATATAAGCAACGTTGGGAATTTCTTTTTTTATTAGGGCAAGCACTCCGGCCAGGATTTCTTTATTGTTTTTCGACTGCGGGCCCCCGGCAATCAAGAAAACATCGGCAGGTTTTGGCCTGGTCATGCCATTGCCTCCTTTACAAAAAGTTTATCATAGTCCGGTTTGATATCCGATCGTGTCCGGCGGTATTTACCAGATAGTTCGGAGGCAATTTCCGGCACAAAATGAACTCTGATGGTGGCTCTTTTCCCATATAACGGCAGTAAGCTCCCGATTATTTCTTCCGCCATTGTGTGAGAAGCATTAGCAGCTTCCTCGAGGACTATGTGAACGTGATAAATGTTTTCCCGTTGAAAGACTTGATAGTCGGCAACAAATTCCAGTCTATTGATGATAGATTCGACCATTGCCGTGGTTATAGGATAATTATCGGTTGTATAGGTAAGGTCAGCCGTTCGTCCGGCAAATTCTTTACAGATATATCCGCCATTGCGGCCACATTTACAAATGCCTGAGGGATCGACCTGCACCAAATCGCCCACATCAAATCTGATTAATGATCGCCAGGGATTGGTCAGGGTTGTCAGCAGCATCCTTCCGACGTAAGGATATCCGTATTCAGGCCGCACAAATTCCAGATCCATTCGGCAAGAGTCCGAAACTTGATGGAGTTTTCCCTGTTCACATTCCATTAACACATATCCTGCTTCGGTTGATCCGTAGGAACTGACAAGTGGCGAGCGGAAAACTCTGCGGATTTGTTTTCGTGCCAGGATGCCCGGATTTTCATAGGTAAAAATAATCACCGGCGGCTGAAAAACACGAAAGTTATGCCTGTAGGCAAAACGGGCAACTTGAGCGAGATAGGAGGGGTTTGCTTCCAACACAACCGGTTGGAATATTTCCAACTCCTCAATAATGCGCTCTAATAGTTGATCGTTCCATAATGAGGGATTGATTTTTTCATTAAGATAGAGAAAACGGCCGCGCAGGCGTTCCTCCAATGTCAGCACACCATTTTCAGCTAGGATGCCGGTATTCAGTGGACTGGTGAGAATTGCTTCCCGGTGTTTACCAAGATCTAATGCTGCCGTGTAGGAATTGTAGTGCCACGATGCCGCTTCCGCCGCGTCCCACCAAGGCTGATACCAGACATTTAAAACCTGTTCATCAATTGTACCACTGGTGGGGACAAGTTTTATTGTACCTGTTTTCAGTGCGGCATCTATATCCATATCCGCGGGAATAAATTTACGCCAGGTGTGCTTGCGCAGATCCTGTTTGGAAATTGTCGGCATTGTGCGGAAACGTCTGTCAATAGAAGCTGACGAACCAGAATCAAATACCTGCCAGTTTTTATATGCCGCTACACGATGCAGCGCTGTTTCCAGTGCCGCTACGGATAGTCTACTATAATCAGCGGAAAAGAGAGGGAACGGTTTCATTTTATGCTCAATCTTTAGCTATATTTCTAGACTAACAAGGTTATCACAGGCTAAACCGGAAATGCAATCAATACGAGTTCGCTCTCGCAGACTGACTTAGCTGGCCGTTTCGTCGGTTTCTTCAACCTAAGTAATACGCCTGCGAATCCTCCTCCTTGCCTCTGCGTTATTCTCTTAATGCAAGTTGGTAGTAAAGATTTAGAAAGAAAAGGAACGATTCTATTGTTTGCATAAATCATCCCTGTATTCACAATCTTATTGAAAAGGAATTCTTTAAGATATCTGTTTACACAGTATGAAACACGTATCTCAACATAGTTGTCCTTGAACATCTGAAAGAGTCTTTCGTATGGCCTTTTTTCGAGAGCGAATAATTTTACCTTTTTTCTCATAGAATTTTCTCCCTGTGGTGGTTCGGTCTCAATTGTCATTGAGATCTCTTTCTCCGTCGATGTTAAGTTAGCAATCATTTCTTCAGCATTTTCCGGAACGGTAATTGCTTCACAGCTCGGTATCAATATGATGCAACGTCTTTACCACATCAACGCTCATGATTTAGTTGCCAAAATTACTGACGTCGGCGGCGGAGATAATATTCTTGGCAACATAGATGGGATGGACCACAGTGCGCAATGCGGGGAGCTTCCTGGCAAAGAGGAGCGAAGCCGCTACGCAGCTTGCGCCGCCCAGAATGACCGTGTGTGGCGCTCCGATGTGGCTTGCGAGACTGCCAGCCATGAGACTTCCGAAGGGAGACATACCCATAATGGCCATTGCATAGAAACCCATGACCCTCCCGCGCTTTTCGTCATCCACAACCGTTTGTATGATCGTGTTGCACGAGGCCATGGTTCCCATCATGCCCGAGCCAGCAAAGAGGATGCCGATAAACGAAAAAACAACCTGATGCGACAGGGAAAAGCCCATGAGCCCTAATCCGAAGAGCAGGCACGCGATAACGGTCACCCGTCCCAGCCCGACCACACTTTTCCTGGTCGCAAGATAACCAGCAGCGATCAACGCGCCGATTCCGAGGGTACCCATGAGAAAGCCGAGGGTGTGCGGCCCCCCATGAAGCACATCCTTCGCAAAGACCGGCATGAGAACCTGGACGGGCATCCCCATAATACTTATGAGACCGAGCAGCAAAAGCAGGTACCGGATTGGCGCAAACCCGAAGGCATACTGATAGCCCTCTTTCAGATCGTGCCACGGGTGGGCAGTCGATGGTTTCCGTTCCACCTGCTTGATCTTCATTAACAAAAGCGCAACGATGATGGCCACAAAACTGAGCGCGTTCAGCACAAAACAGATCCCCTCACCGAACCCCGCAACGGCAAGACCAGCAAGGGCCGGTCCGGCCAGACGGGCGCCATTGACCATCATCGAGTTGAGCGCGATCGCATTCGGCAAGTCCTCTTTACCCTCCACCATATCGACCACAAAAGACTGGCGGGCTGGCATATCGAATGCGTTGATGATGCCGAGCGAGAGACTCAAGAGAAAGATGTGCCATACCGCCACGTATCCTGTAAGAGTCAGGATGGCAAGGAGAGCCGACTGGACGGTGGCCAGGATCTGGGTAGTGAGTAAGATTCGGTAACGGCTCGACCGGTCAATAAAGACCCCTGCGAAAGAGGCGAGGATAAAGGTGGGGATCTGTCCGGCAAAACCGACGAATCCCAGAAGAAAGGCTGAACCGGTGAGGCGATAGACGAGCCACGACACAGCGATTCGCTGCATCCACGTACCGATAAGAGAGAGACCCTGCCCTGCGAAGAATAGGCGGTAGTTTCTGTGACCGAGGGCGCCCATCGTGAGCCTTGAAAGTGCACTGCTGTCTCCCTTATGTCTTCTCGTCACGGTCGCTTCCCCGATGTATTGCTCATGGTTCCTGTTTTCTTCTTCTCTTCGTTCTCGATCCCGGGCACACCCTTCAGCACCCGGTCTATCGCGAACGAACCCTTTTCTCAGTGAATGGTGCGATGCGTTCCTGACCCCGGTACGATCTCCGTGCCACACCGTGACATATCCGTGCAATGGGGTTTTTGGGAATATCGGGAATGCTCTTTCAGGCTTTGCATGCGTCGTGTAACCGAGAAATGATCATAACACGAACCACGGATTACGCGCAACAGGTGCGCGAAGGGTGGCCTTGAAGACCCGGCAAATCTCTCCCTGCTCAGATCATAAGGGCATTCCACAACAAGTAAGACGGCACGTCACAAAGACTCTCCGCCTGGAGGCCGCTCTGAGTTTGAACGTCTCGCCATGCTGTGTTGATGCAAAGGATTCTTTATTGGGAAACTCACCGCGGTTCTTTAGGTTCTTGGGTATTTTGCTTTTGAAAAAGTCAACTGTGCTAAGGGTTGATTTTCTCATCGTACGCTGTTTCAACCCGTAAGTATCACATTTACGGTGGACGCCCCAGACAACATTTGTAGAGGGGCGAAACGCCCGAAGACTCCCCTATTCCTCGTCTAGTGCAAGCTTGAACTAGAACATAGAAGCTGCACTGGTCACTCTGCGGGTCTTTCGAAACTGTGAAGCTTTCAAAGGGCATTTGTTTGTCGGATCAATCAGTTCCGATGGCCAAGAGTACTGTTGTCAAATAGTTTTCCCCTGGCATATAATTGCCCTGATAAGGGGGATCGTCATTACCGGATTTTTACCAAATACAGGACAAGCAGGTTGTTTTGCAAGAAACACTGTAACCGACGCATCCTTCAGGGCAATCACTTTATAAGGCTACCCAACAATATATGAATAATATGAATAGCCCATGAGGCCGAAAATCATCGAAGATTACACCGATATTGGAATTGATGCTGGCCGCATTATTCGGAGAATACTATCCCATGTCCCCTAAGCATGGTTGAAGGCCTTAGTGGGATTCGATTAATGAATAATAATGGAAGAGGATTTGCTCGCTACAGCGCAAGCGAGGCTTTATTGAAATTTATATCGGAGAATTGCTCAAAGCTTTTCCCCGTTTTTCCTCAAGGTCTTCTACCCCCCCCCCACATACACTTTCATTGGTATGGCTTGTGTCACGGGCTCGATCACCACGTTCATCGAAACGACCGAGGAAGTGATCGAGAGGAATGGTGAGAATATACTGTTAAGTTCAATAGGCAGAGATTGATGAGGCTGGTTACGGCATCGTTGCAACCACGAGCAGCATGGAGGTACTTGATATTTTCCTGAGAAAAGCCGATACATTCGATCTTGTGGTTACGGATTATACAATGACCAATCTGACAGGGATGGACCTTGCAGCGAAACTATTGAGAGTAAAGCCCGTTATCCCGATCATCCTTTGCACTGGTCAGGGTGAGGCCATTACACCGGAACGGACTCAAGATACAAGGATCAAGGCATTCCTCATAAAACCACTTGCCAAACATGAATTGGCGCAGTTGATTCGCCGCGTATTGGATTTCTCACGGTAATCTTTCTCTTTTGTGATTATCCGATCTCAATTCTTTGTAACTGCAGGAGAGTATTCGTTGTATCCTCACATCTTCATACTCTGCAGAAGTTTGTCAGTTGAGGACTTGAGGAAGCAAGCGGTAACGACGTCGCGCAATCCTCTCGTTGGCCGCTTGCGATATTGAGCAAAGTGACGATATGTTTCACCGCCGTTACCCGGCTCGTTGTCTTCCAGCCCGTGTTACGGGCATCGATAATGGCCTTCGCCACGGCATCATATGCACGCCGGAACTCATCACTCATCACATCGGGTTCCGGTTGTGCATGGTTAAGCGAATTGACCCGTTTCCTCTCCGGCCTTCTCGCGTCTTTTATCTCTCGCACGGTTTCTTCAACGTGCTGTGCGGTCAGTCTGCCTTCCGGTGCAGTCTTTATGGCCCTCTGGTAGGCTTCTCGCTGGTCCGAAGAACAAAGGGATGCAAGGGGGCGCAGATGGCTCTCCGGGATTTCGCTCATAAGCGCATGATCCACCACTGATAAGATATTCCTTTCCGCTTTCGCGGCCTCGAGTTGCCGGTAGAGATAGCTTTGGTGCTGTTTGAACTCTGCGGTGACGCATTCTCTCCAGCTTGCGTACCCTAAGGCCTTCCACCCTTCACGCTCGTAAAGATCAAAAAGAAGGGTACGGGTATTCTTCAGATTCTTATTGATTTCTGCTATACACGTCTGTGCTTCCTCCGAAGTCATCGGTTGTGCCAAAATCTCAGCCATGGGTGGCCTCCTCTTTCTCGTATCGTTCAAAGACCTCACGGTATATTTCATCTGTTTCATTACCTCCGGGAAACAATAGAGTAGCAAAAGGCATGCCATCGCAGAACCCACGTGGGATACACCAACGATTTTGCACCATTAGCAACACAGGTAGTGCTGATGCGTGGCATGTACCTTTTCTGCGGCTACAAATCGCGGAGGAGAATCTTCCGGAATTGTTGTTGCCATGCCAATCGCGAAGCCATCGCTCAAGAACGAAGATACAGATCTGCAAGGGGATGTCAAAGCGCAGGGAAGGGAAATCCCCAAACAACGGAAACCATTGAAAAGTGGCGGACGTGATTGGCCATCGTCCGACACCACCACACTCCTTTGATTAGCTCTCCTTACCCGCTCCGAACTGGTGCAGTTGGGGTATCACCATAGCCACTATTGATAGAGAAATGAACGGCGAACTGATCTCTTCATTGTCGTAAGCGTCGAGGATTCTCCCTGCCAGGGCCCTGGCAGGGATGATCATTAGAGCATTAGCGGAAAAGAAGAGACCAGGATTCGTTACGCCGCACTGAACCGCATAGAAAGGGAAAGAGGCAACGAGGGCTCCTAAGACACACATCTGCAGGAAACTTGTGAGAGCAGGAACAATGATCTTCCATTCAAAAAAGCTATCACGGTCGACAATTTCCTTGTTGGGCATCGACTTCTCCCGCTGCCTCACCTTCCAAGGCAAGAAGAAGGCGCACAGGTACAATCCGGCGCCAAAAAGAAAAGAAAGGTAAAGGTATGGGAATACTGATTCATGAGGACCATACCGAGGGGAGCCGCTATAGCTATGGCGAGGTTGGGCGCCCGCATAAAATAGTCATACCCTGACCTCGATGTGTCGGAGGAACAACACCGACAGTATATGCAAGGGCGGCTGTATGCATAGATGCATAGGCAGTCCCTTGAAGGCCCTGACGACAAAAATAGGCCAGAAAGGGCGCAATACAATACAGGAAAGGAAGGCGAGAACCGACAGCAGAAGGCTAGCCATCATAACACTTTTCTCTGAGCATCTGAAGAGGGTCCCCCCCCAGTCGGAAGATCCATCAAGCTATCCCAAAAAAAGTCCGACGAGCGCGCCGATTTCTCTTCCATTCGAACCTAGCCTTGAAACAAAGATGGAAAGGGTGGAGATAAGGGAATGATTCGCAGTTAAGAAAACAAAGAATGCAAGAAACACGAGAACGAAATCGTGGGTCAGTATATTCCGTATCGTATGTCGGGGAATGTTTTCTCCATTCCGAATGGCACCGCAGTACCCCATATCGGCGAAGGTTCTTTCAACTCCTTTATAGCCATAGAGAGTCCGTGAACCTTTTTGTCTTGAATACAAATGCCGGACACCCAGGTCAAATATTCCACCAGAATCATTGAGCCCTGCTATAATTGAAATAGATGCAGATTTGTATTCCAAGGAGGTGATAAAAGATGCTCATGCCAACTAAGGTTCTTGTGCCAACGGATTTTTCGGAATATTCGGACAAGGCATTGGCACAGGCGCTCGATATAGCGAAGCAATATAATGCGAGAGTTTTCCTTCTTCATGTTATCCACAGGGAGCTTTATAGCCTTGGCGAAGGCTTTGCTCTTGGTCTGAGTCAAGAGGTGTTGCAGCAGATCGCGGACCTTCCCCGGGTTGAGGCCGAAGAAAACTTGCAGAATCAGCTGAACAAATTTCCGCAGGCTGAAGAGGTGGAGGTAGCCACCAATATCCGCCAAGGTGTTCCTTACGAAGAGATATTGAAGGAGGGGAAAGAGAAAGGAATCGACCTGATTGTGATCGCATCTCTTGGGAGATCGGGCATCGCAAAATACCTTATCGGCGGCGTGGCCCGTAATGTCCTCAGAGGTTCCCAATGTCCCGTGTTGCTCACAAAGTAAAACCAGCGAATGCGGCCCCCCATTTCTGAGCATGAGGATGGGTAAGGGGACAGAGACGTGCCGACGACAAGAACGGAAGGAAATGGGCGGGATAAAGATGGTAGATCAGGAGGTAGGCACGTCCCGGAGCCCCCTTTTCTTATTTATGGCCATATCACGTCCATCTTCTTACTTCCAGATTCTCTAAGGTATTTACGTCACCGGTGTTGCTTTACCAAATAGATGGTGGGATTTTTGCGTTTTTCTCTGAGCATCTTCCTACTGTCAACCTTCGTACCCATTATAAGGTGTCTTCCTCACACACCTGCTGCTCCCAACATGTAGCGCCGTTTCCCAACGGCCGTGGTTTCGACTGGGGATCATTAAGAGGTTCGGGCTTACGTTTGGAAAAAGCAAACTGAATTGGGGCAAAATAATCCATTTCGAATAGACCAAATGGGAACCATTAGTCGGAATTTTCCGACAAATGAACGATGTCATAGTCGGATTTTTCCGACTAATGTGCAGAATATACTTTACTGACTCTTGCTGTTCAGCAGTAATTATAAGCTTTTATAGTTATGGCACGGCTTATGCTTATAAATACTCATGAAGTTCAATAAAATTCTCAATACGAGGAGTTACAGTATGAAAAGGTTTTTGATGATCGCATTAGCAGTTCTTATGGGTATCTCTTTGGTGACAACCGTGTTTGCACAGACAACAGCAGCACCCGCACCCGAGAAGAAGGCAGCACCCGAGAAGATGGCAGCCCCAAAGGCCAAAATCCAGCAGTACACGGGCGAAGTGACCATGATGGATGCGGCCGCCAAGACCTTGACCATCAAAGGTAAGAAGGGTGATATGACCTTCGACGTGACCAGTGTCAAGATGAAGGCTGAGCCCAAGGCTGGTGACAAAGTCATGGTGAGATACACGGAGAAAGATGGCACGATGATGGCCAAATCCGTGGCTGCCGTGAAGGCTCCCAAGAAGGCAATGAAGAAAGCAGCGACACCGGCCGAGACGCCAGCACCAGCTCCGGCACCTGCACCAGCTCCGGCACCTGCAAAAAAGTAGTCGGACAGCAAAGACGCGGATTGAACCGGGGAGAGCATATCTCTCCGGTTCTTTGTATAGGAGATGTCCGCGTTTGAATGCTCAACAGAAAGAAGGAGGAGAATGAATGAAACGTTTCGGGTATTTAGTATCATTGATGATTGTCTTTGCACTGGTTTTTGTCTTCGTCGGTTGTGCAAAGCCCCCCGATGCGGAGAAGTCGGCTGCTAAGGCCGCAATGGATGCTGCCGTGTCCGCAGGCGCTGACAAGTATGCGGCCACCGATTTCGGGACCGCCAAGGGTGTCTGGGACACCGCAGAATCTCAAATGATGGACAAAAAGTACAAGGAAGCCAAACAGGGCTATATCGATGCCAAATCGGCCTTTGAGAAGGCTGCAAGTGGAGTTGAAGCCGGTAAAAAGGCTATAGCCGATGCGGCCAATGCTGCGCTCGTAAGCCTTCAGAATGACTGGAAGAACCTTGAAGCCACTGCCAAGAAGGTCGAGAAGAGCATGAAGGACAAGAAGGCAGACTGGACCGCCGACGAGAAAACGTTCACGGACGGCCTGCAGGCAACCAAGGACATGATAGCCACCGATCCGGCCGGTGCCCAGGCGAAAGTCGATGAGCTTAAGTCCATTATCGACAAGTGGGACAACGCTTTTAAGGAAATGGCTGCGGCCCCTGCGCAGACCAACGCACCGAAAAAGAAGTAAAGCCAGCAAAGAAGCGTAACAAGTAGTCCCAGTTTCTTGATGAATCATTACAAAGAGCGTTCTGTCTACGATGACGAAACGCTCTTTGTAACCCGAAAAATGCGATTACAATTGACACACCTATAGCCTAAGGCCCGACAAGGCTTTTCCGTATAACCCCTCAGAATGACTATTACTGGTGCGGTTTTTTTGGCCCACCTCCCCTTTGTGTACCTTCAGGTGCCCCCAACTGCAGTGCAATTGAGATCGAGGCTCGGAATGTATTGTCTGATGCGGGTAAACAGGTACGAGAGTTTTGCCCGTGCCTTCCTGCTTCGTACCGATATCCGGAGAATAGTATCTCTGCCGTCGCTTCCCATCTGTGCAGGAAGGACGAAGTACTTGTACCGTATGGTCTTGAGGTGCTGCCTTCTTTCTCGTGTGCCAAAGAATTCCTCCCGGAAAAGCACAAAGAGGTTGTAGGCAAGAACTCTCATAAGCATCGCCGCCTCTACCGCATAGAACCTCTTCATCGAGAAGCCGCCCAAGGCAAAGTCTTCTTTGAGTTCCTTGATGGTATTTTCATCGTTTGCCCGGGGCTTGCACAGGGTCCATACGTCATAAGGCGGCTCATTCGAACTGGTGATCCAGGCGCTAAAGCGGTAGTCTCTGATCTCGATCTCGTTCGCAAAGAGGGGCAATGTTTTCCCCATGGCCTTGTTTCTGTGGATGATATCCTGCCGGACCACGATGTAGCGTCTCTCTTTTCCCCAGAAGGGATGCATGAAGGAGAACTCCGATACGGAAAGCCCTTTGGCTATCTCCTTCCAGTCCGTGAGGGAATAAATATGCCGCTGGATGGGTTGTATGAGTCTCACCGCAATGATGTAGGTGAGGTGTTCCTCCTCAAGTGTTTCGATGAACTGCTTGAGGTAGAACCCGCTGTCGGCGATGACACCCAGTACCCTGATACGGGTACGAATACGCTCATAGGAATCGGTGAAGAAGGCAAGGATGTTGTTCCATGAGGCGGTGTTGCCGGAGCGGTTCCAGAGGTGGATCACGTACTTACTCCTGTTGAGAAAAGCCAAAAGAGGATTATGGCTCGGTCTGCCGTGCTTGGCAGGATTGTATCCTCTCTTTGCCCCTTCCTGTTCCCCATACCGGACAAGCACACTTGAGTCGAAGGTGAGCCAGTCTTCCCCAATCGTCGTCCAGGGAATGAGGTGCGTAAGATATGCCCATACGTTACGGGAGAGCATGTCCGCTGTCTTGAGATTCTTAAGCTTACCGAACATCCGGGTGAGGGTCGTTGCCGCATCGGGGAATCTTTTGACCCCGAAGATCTTTGCCAAAACATCCTTGTTACCCAAATAGATGAGGTGGGAGAAACGCTCCGCACCGGCAAAGACCATGGCGATGTAGGCGGCTACCTTTCCGTATACCCCCATACCGTTCGGGGAACATTCCGTGATCGGTATGGCTTTCTCGATCATCTCTCCCAATCCGATTCGTTCAAAGAATGCGGCAAGAAGGGCAAAGCCTCCATAGGCGGTCATCTTCCTTTTGGTAAAGGCAATTCTCACTTTGTTTACTTGGGGCATTGTGGTAGAATGTTGGTGCATAGTTTTGTTCCTCCTTTTGCATGGGGTCTGTTGTTTGAAGACGATTGATTCTACTGCAAAAGGAGGTTCTTTGTTAAGGGCTAATTGAAGGCAAATGCATTATTCGGGCTAATTCCTCTTGGCATATCTTTATCACTGAATTATTCTCCAAAAGTACAAGAGGGAGAGGGAAATATCCACGGTCGTGATACACTGAGCCAATAATGGTCGTTAAGAATTGAGCCACTTTTAGGGTGGAACTGCTGAGAGAAAAGGATATGCTATTGCTTTTATCTCAGCATATGCGAGGTGGAACATTTGAAAAAAAGGAGACCATTTTGGACATACTATTATTGAAAAGGAAGGGATTGACTCAGCGAGAGATAGCAAGGAAGCTGGGCATCAGCAGAAACACGGTGAAGAAGTACCTCGAGAACAAGGATATCCTTCTTAAGCCCGGTTCGGGAAAGGTAAACAGGAAGAGCCTTCTTGATCCGTTTAAGGGCAACATCAATTCATGGCTCGATGAAGACATGGAGTACAAGGCCACTTGGATATACGACCGGCTTCGCCCTATGGGTTTTGCCGGGAGTTACGAGATAGTAAAGAGGTCAGTCCATCAGATCAAGAATGAACGTCAGCGGATCGCCTATATGCGCTTTGAGACAGAACCGGGTTTTCAGGCGCAAGTGGATTTCGGGGAGTTCCAGGTTGAAAATGCTGACGGCACGGTCAGGAAGCTTTATCTTTTCTCGATGATTCTCGGCTATTCTCGGAAGATCTATTCGGAGCTTATCGATCGGTGCGATATGCCTACTTTCCTGGATTGCCACATTCATGCCTTCGATCACTTCGGCGGTGTGACCGAAGAGATTCTCTATGACCGGATGAAGAACGTATTTATTGGAAAGATAGCCGGTAAAAACAAGTTCAACGATACCCTCATGGGATTTGCGTTGCACTATGGATTCAAGCCGCAGGTTACGCCCGCCTATGCCGCCTGGGTGAAGGGAAAGATCGAGAGACCCTATCACTTTATCCGTGAAGGTTTCTGGAGGGGGTACGGATTTGTCTGTCTTGAGACAGCGAATAGGGATCTTTTTGAGTGGCTTGAGCTCAAAGATGAACGGATTCATGGAACAACCCACGAATCAGTGTCACAGAGATTCAAGCGTGAGCGGCCCTGTCTGCAGGTACTGCCTTTGAGGGTATTTGATACCTCGTACCGGGTCTACCGAAAGGTCTCTAAGGACTGCACCGTCCGTTTTGACGGCAACAGTTATGTGGTTCCCCATACCCTGGTAGGAAAGCACCTTGTTCTGCGCGTCAAGGACAGGGAGATGAGAATTTTCGATACTGATTGCCTGATGGTGACCTATGAGATCCCTCAAGGCAATGGACACCTTATTCAGGACAAAGGATTCTATGACGCACTGAAAAAGGACCGGGAGATGAACAGGCGCAAGTACGGTCAGGCAAAACATGTCAAAGGCCGGGCCAGATGTACGATCAGCCCGCTGAAGCCGTTCTATGATATGGATGTTGAAATAAGACCTTCCTATATCTACGACCGCGTTGCCGGGGAGGTGGGGGTATGAGTGATACATTGGTCCTCGATCGTATTGAGACCAGTCTGATCCGGCTCAAGCTTCCCCGTATACGAGATATCCTGGAAAGGGTGATGAAGACGTCAGAGGAAAAGGGGAAGAGCTATCTTGCCTTCCTCGATGAACTCCTCGAAGAAGAAGTTGTCTGCAGGGAACAGCGTCGCGTGGAAACATCACTCAAGACATCGGGGCTTCCCTTTATCAAGAGCGTTGATGAGTTCGATTTTACCTTTCAGCCCAAACTTGACCGTCAGCAGGTGATGGCGCTCTTTGATCTGACCTTTATCCGGCAGAAGGGCAATGTAATTTTTTTGGGACCTCCGGGCGTCGGCAAGTCCCATCTGGCCGTATCGCTCGCCTTGAAGGCATGCCAGGCCGGCATGAGCATTTATTTTACCACCATGGAGGACTTGATCGGAAAGTTGAAAAAAGATCATGAGGCCGGGCGGAAGGGAAAAGCCAGAGGCTACCATAAATCGGCCTTGGTGATCGTAGATGAGGTGGGCTATACGCCCATAGACCGGGAGGAATGCAACCTCTTTTTCAGGTTCATTGCCAACCGGTATGAGAAGGCCAGTACCATTATCACGTCCAACAAGGCCTTCTCCGACTGGACTGAACTGTTTCATGATCCGGTCATCGTCACGGCATTCCTGGACCGCCTGTTGCATCACAGTGTGGTCATCAACATCAAGGGTAACAGCTACAGGCTTCGTGGAAAAATAGGGAAAGAGGTGATGAAAATGAACCAGTCATGATAGCAAGTGGCTCACTTTTCGCGACCGGAAATGGCTCAATTTAAAAAGACCGTTGACAGGAAAACCCATGTCGCCGAAGCAGAGACCAGCTTAAGCTCTTGCTTTGTGAATGTTATCCTGGGGTAGGATAAGAATAGCATGCCAAACATACCCGATACATCGACATGGTTGTCGAAAATTTCCGCACACATCGACACGGTTGTCGAGAATTTCCGCGACAAGTTATTTAATATCTAATGATGTTAGCTTGTTGTGAACGGCACGCCCATTGCACTACTCTTCCCAGTATGGGAGAAGGTGAAGCAATGAACGGGACACTGGGATGCACGGAAAGCACACAACCGGATGTGGCGGGGCCCAAAAACCGTGATGAGGACCCGTTTCACAGGATGATCATCCGAACGACCACCGGGGGCAGAGTTCAAAAGAAAGCATGCCTTCGTCTCGATGGTTTTGCCCGCATTTACTACTGCCCGGCGCCCCCCGTGCTCAATGATGATTCAACCGATAAAAGTGAAGAAAAAAATCCCCATTTGAGGAGGTAGTATGAAAAAGCTATTCGTCGTAATGATCGCAGTATGTTTTGTTGCTCTGGCAACGGTTGTCTTCTCAGCTCCGACCGATCAGGCACCTTCGGCCATGGCCCCTGCCTTTGGTCACGGTTGCCCGGGGTTCTCCGGGATGCACCATGGTGGTCCTTTCCATAAAGGCTTCCGGTCGTACCTGAACCTCTCCAGGGAGCAGAGGGATAAGATGCATGAGCTCAGAATCCGCTTTTCCAAGGAAACTCGCGATATGAGATACGACCTCGCACAGAAGAAACTCGAGATGAAAAAACTCTTTACCGATCCGAAGACCGACGATGCAACGCTTCTTGCAAAGGAGAAGGAATTGAACGTGCTGAAAGGGAAGCTCATGGATAAGATGGCCGAGATGAAGATCGAGGGGAGAAAGATTCTTACCCCTGAGCAGCTTCAGAAGCTCGAGACCCTGTCCATGCACCATCGCCACCCTCGTTGGAATTGATGGCCCGGTAAGGCATATGAAAAAAATTGTCATCCTCTGTTTGATGGTACTCGCATCAGGATTGTCTGGTTTTTCCTGTGCCTCCGATAGCTACAACACGCAGAAGGGCGCTGCCATAGGCGCCATCGGTGGTGCGCTCGCCGGCCAGGCAATCGGCCATAACACCGCGGGCACCTTAATAGGCGCCGCAGGCGGGGCACTCGTAGGAGCAGTCGCGGGAAATGCCATCGACCAAAGCCAGGCCCAGGAGCGTCTGGCACAGGCACCACCCGCGAACGTCCCTCCTCCCGGTCAATGGGTCGAAGTCCCGGGGCAGTGGGTCAACGGACAGTGGGTACCGGCACACAGAACGTGGGTGCCGGTCAATCCGGGCGGACAGATGGGCGCGGGCCCACAGGAGGCTCCCCCGGCATACGTGATCCAGACAGCCCCGCCGGTCGTTCCCATACCGGGAACCTATGTATACTTCGTTCCGGACATCGGGGCGGATATTCTGTTCTACCATGGCTTCTGGTATCGTCCGTATGCGGGTCGCTGGTTCAGGGCGACAACGTACAACGGACCGTGGGTATACATCGTTCCCCGGATGGTGCCTCACGTCCTCAGAGGGCTTCCCCCGGACTATCGGAGGGGTATCCCGCCGGGATACCGGCCCATACCCTATCAAGAACTGCAGGGGAACTGGAGAAGATGGGAACGGGAGAGATACTGGGACCACCACCAGGAAAGAAGAGGATAGAACGCTACACCATGACTGAATGTTGAGCAGTATTTCTGCCACACGGGAGAAAAGGAGGTATCCATGAGAAAGAAGATTTTTATGAGTATCATCGTTGCCTTGATAGGCATCTCGCTTGTCCTTCCTGCCACGAGCCAGGCCAGAGGGTGGAGGGGCGGCTGGGGATGGTGGGGACCCGGGGCACTAGTGGGTGGAGTCCTTCTCGGCGCTGCCCTTGCCCAGCCCTGGTATTACGCACCCCCGCCTGCTTACGTCTATCCCCCGCCTACCGTTGTCTATACCACGCCGCCGCCTGCCTATTATCCGAATCAGGCTTACGCGTATCCTGATCCGGCTGTTACGTCCCAATCGGACGGTAAGCCATCATCAGGGCAATGGGTTACGGTGCCGGGTCAATCCGTAAACGGCACATGGGTTCCCTCCCACAAGGTGTGGGTATCCGATAACCCCTGATCGTTTCGGTTTCGTGCGACCGGACGCATGGGGTTTCTGGCCCTTAAGGACAGAAGAGACCATATCCTTATCCCTTAAGATGGTTCAGGACCCCGGGATCAGGTCTGGAGGTGCAAGGGATTCAGTATGACTTCGTCATTTGGTGCTAAGCACATATAAAAGGGGATGGTATGTCACATACCAAGGGCAGACTGCCCTTAAGGGCTCATAAAAGAATTTGGATAGTGTTTGCAATTATGCTGTCGACATTTGTCTTCTTGACAATAGCACATCAGTTTTTGGACTGGCCACATTATATATTTGGTGATCAGCCAACAACATATCCTCAACGAAAAGGTGAAGTCATACTTGAACTGACGGTTTATGTAATCGTCATCTTTTCTTCGTATTACTACTTCACAAAGAAAATACAGAAGGAAATCAGGATACTTGAAGGGTTTATCCCCATCTGCACAAATTGTAAGAAGATCAGGCAAGATATTGACTGGAAAACACTGGAGGAATACTTCAGTGTAAATTCCCTCGCACAGTTTAGCCATTCTGTATGTCCTGATTGCACAAGAATACTCTATCCTGAATATGCTGATCTGCTGCTCAAAACGAGGTGAACTAATGTCTATAACGTATAATCACTGGATGCAAAAATTTGCCATTATAGTGTTGGCAGCGCTGCTTGTATCGTCGTGCAGTTACATACCCTTTACCAAGAAGAAGGATGAAACGCCTGCAAAGACTGATCAAAAAACGGCTGTAAATATAGAGGAGGCCAAAGAGCCAACACCGGGCGATATCAAGGTTGTCGATGGTGTTGAGTATATCTATGCCCGTAATAAACATTACCATGAAACACCTAACGACCCGGAATATCTATGGATCAGAAAAGATCAGTTTTCGCCGGGCATCGTTGAATCCATTGTGGGGAAAGCCACCGAGAGCGGCAGGAAAGATAGAGAGGCAATGGAACAAAGGATCGCGAAGCTCGAAGAAGAGCTCAAAAGGAAGGGCGTCGAGCAGCCAACGGCTTATCCGACCCAGGCAGGCGCTTTTTCGAATAGCATAGGTTTTCTGACAGGAACATCCCCTGTTGCCTTCGACTATCCTTCACCAAAGATGAAACGGCGCGTTATTGTTCTGCCCACGGATGACCAGACAAATTACAAGAACGAATATCTTGGAGACCTAGCAACAAAACGGCTCATATCGAGACTTGAAAGCACGGGAACGGTCATATGCGTGGACCCGGGCACGACCAGCATAACGGGTTCTTTTACTGATCCTGCAAACATGAAAACCCTCAACGAAGTATTTGGAATACAGGCAGTTTTAAAGAGCACCCTCGCTGACATATACACGACTACCTCCAGAATCGAAGGCAAGGACGCAAAGGAAGCCTCTTTTGCTATGTCCAGGCTGAATGTCGATATCTTCGATACGGACACCGGCCTCCTGCTCAAACAACTTGCCGGCAGGAACCCCGTATCCTTCTCAAAGGAACAAGGGGAGTTCAGCGCGGAGAAAGCGAAAAATAAGTCTATCGATCTTGCCATTGAGGTAATCGCTGACGACATTTTGAAGGCTATTCTCTCTATAGACTGGCACGCACGGATCGCATCGATTGATGAAGGGAAAATCTATATAGACGCGGGGAGATTGTCTGGGCTCGAAAAGGGAAAGATCCTCGAAGTATACTCTCCGGGACAAAAGGTTGTGGATCCTAAAACAAAGGCACCGCTTGGCACAACAAAAGGAATCTTCAAGGGAGAGCTTGAAGTTATTGAACTCTTTGGAGTAGACGCAAGCTGGACAACAGCAAAGAAGGGGACCAGTTTTTCCCCTACCGATCTCGTTTACGTCAAGCAATAAAATATTCCCGTCGGGTATTCGACTATCCAAAAAGCAGTATCGACAGAAATTGTCTTCTTCGTCTCCCACGGGTATATCTTGCTTTTAACGATGGGTTAATGGCACGGTATGAGTGGGTGCCACTTGCAATGTTGGGTTCCTGAAAGAAACCGCAGAAACGGTAGAGAGTATCTTGTCCACCTGCCATTCTTACCAGTGGTCTTTAAAGACATCGCGTACCCGGTCTTTCTAACCTGGTGTCGTCTCAAAAAATGGAAGAAATTGTACGTTAAAAAGCGAGATTGTTACACGTCCTTAGCACATGTTTTCGCACGAATCGTCGTGATACTCTCATCAGTCCTACCCGCTTTATCTGTTTGAATGACACTCCGTTGAAAGGAGGATAAAAAACTGCCTGTATAGAGGACAACAAATGAAGCGAGCAACGTCAGCACATGCGAGGACACATATCCTCATTCAATAAAGCCCGTAACATCCCGATATCTGAGAACATGAAAAAGGAGGATCCCAAGTGAGACAACAAAGAACCGCGGAATTCGTGCCACCTCCTTAGCAGCGATCCGCGCGAATGTGAAGCTCCGGAGGATGCCCTTCACACAGAGAATGCAATGCCGGTCCGGAATGAGTGGCGGAGTGGCGGGAACGTGGGATACTGTGAGCTCGCCATGTCTCTCTATAAGAGCCCTTTTTCCTTTTTGAACGTGGGTCCACAACTCCAGAAGGAGAGAAGAGGATAGATAAACACCAAAACATAATTACCACTCAAGGCACAGAAACGTGTGTCATTGTACCGTAAAAGGAATTTGTGAAGACGATCCGGAGTATTATCGAAGCTTATCTTATCGAAGCCGGCCTTGACGATAACAGGATTCTTGCGTGTGTCATTGAAGGTCTTTGGGTAGCATGTGGGCCAATCCGGTTGCCTCCATATTGCTTGTATGTTTTGAACACTTATGTTAGACGATATATACTATTTCACGTATATATACTCCTGTCGGACACGGTGGGCCGTAATAGAAAAGGAGAAAGACAACCTTGGAAAAGGCAGTGCTGAACAAGGCTGAATCAGATACTATAACAATGCTCAAGAACGAGTACGGCATCCATAAAATTCCGATTGTTAGCCGGATGTTCGGGTTTATAGTCAATAGTTTCTTTGTGGAAAGACCCTATCCCACGCTTGTAGATGTCCCTCCTGATGACAGGGCCTATCTAGACAAGCTGCAATCCGGGCTCAGAAGAGTCGGTTATTCCATCAGCGATGTGCGAAGAATCATGGTGACCCACCCGCATTTCGATCACTTCGGGGCAGCAAGAACGATAGCTGAAAATAGCGGTGCAGAGATATGGGTCTCTAAAGGCGGGGGACGTTGGTTCGAAGATTTCGAAGGGGAAATCCACTCAGAAGAAATATCTCGTGCCGCACTGCTCTCTGAATCGGGCGCGAACAAAACTGAAATCCGAGATGTTGACGAATATTATCGCAGGGCCACGCCGTTGGCCCGCAGTATAAAACCCACCAGGCGTCTCAAGGAAGGGGATCTTTTCGAACTCTCCTCGCTGGTGTTTACGGTTACAACCGTTCCCGGTCACACCCCATGGTGCATCCTGCTACATGATGTTGAATATAGGCTGGGATTCAGTGGCGACTTTCTTCAGAGTGTCACATCAAGCCCGATCATTCAGAGGAACACAAAAATCCTGCAGTCGTACAACAGCCTGAAATCGTACATTACGTCGCTCGAGAAGATACGTGCCACAGGCTTGCGCCTTGCTTTACCGGGACACGGGGAAATAGTCCAGAATGGGTCGAAGAAAGCCCAGCAGATCCTCCTCGTGATTAATGGAAGACGAGATATGATCCTCCGTTTTCTGGAAAAACCTGACCAAACACCTGTCGAAATAAGTCACAGACTCTTTCCGGATCTACTGCCCGGGAGGTTATTTAACGCAGTCTCTGAAGTAATTGCTCATCTTGAGATACTCGAGGAGGACGGGCTTATACATAGGGTCGGAAACCACCCCGCCCGTTTTTCTTTATGATAGATTTCTATGGATCCACACATAGCAAGAAAATGCCAATTTTCGTGAGTTCAAGAAAACATCCGGCGAAGAGTGCATCCAAATTTGTTCCAAGTATGTGAGGATACCACTGCTCAACTTTTATCTTACAGCATGTGAGGACCCAAGTTGAGATATTGTGTTTAATCCTCCAATCTGATTCAAAGTGTACACCGAACAGGTGACCCTGTTTCTCAAGAAGACTTTCCAGCCCGCTTGATGATCATGCTTCAACGCATCCTCAAGGAAAGGAACGAGCTGGCCCAGTTTTTGTTTGGCAGATAGGAACTGGCTCCCATGTCGTGAGACTTCTTGAGGGCCTCAGCACTCAAGGCATGGGCTGTGAGGGTAGTCTTCTTGAACTTGCGTGTAACTGCGATTTCAGAAGATCAGAGCCCCGGAAGCCCATAATGTCAAAAACAACGGGATCATACTTCTTCGGTTTCAAAAGATCATCGGGTGTTTTGATATGTCGTTGCTTTGTCAAGTTCGCAATCCGGACAGCACACATGAATTCCATCCGCAATCACCTCTGACACATATGGTTCATCATCAACAACCCAAAAATTTCTTGTCGTTTAAAATGGATTCTGCCATTGTATCCCGTCTCTTGGCATTTTTAGGAAATCCACCCACGGGGAGAAGAACACCTCAATATTGCACAATACCCGAGAAAATTTATTGATCAATATTCTAAGAAACAGTACAATTCCACATGTACATTTATATACTATAAAGCAAGATTATGAATAACATGATTTATAACTGGACATCACGACCAAGTTCTTGAGACATTTGAGGAAAGATGGGGTACAGGCTGTTAAAAGGTATAAGAGTTCTTGATCTTACCATGGTTTTTGCCGGTCCCATCGCCTCAAAGATACTGGCCAGCCTGGGAGCAGAAGTTATCAAGGTAGAGTCAGCTTCACGAATGGAGGCGTTCACGCGGTCCAATGTGTATTCCGAGAACAACCCCGGGGAGGAACCCTGGAACAACGGTTCCTTCTTTCACGTGCTTTCCGTCGGCAAGAGCGGGATAAGTCTCAACCTAGGAAGCGAAGAAGGAAGAGAGATATTCCGCCGTCTCGTCAAGATCAGCGACGTTGTGATCGAAAATTTCTCCCCAAGGGTCATGGAGAAGTGGGGTCTCGGTTATGACGATCTGAAGAAGATCAGGCCCGATATCATCATGGTTTCCTTAAGCGGACTCGGTCACTTCGGTCCTCTGAAGGATTCGCTGATGTTTGTCCCCGGCATGGAAGGAATGTCCGGGCTTACCCATATGACCGGCTATCCGGAGGAACCGCCGTTGCTTTCCGGCCATGCTTACGGAGACTGGGTGCTCGGGGCAACAGGGGCAGCTGCCTTGATGGTTGCCCTCTACCACCGTAGGAAGACAGGCGAAGGCCAGTACGTCGACGTGGCTGGCAGGGAGGCCGTGGCATGTCATATCGGGGAAATCATCATGGACGCTTCTTTGAACGGCAGGGACCAGGTACGGAGCGGTAGCAAGCATTCTTCGGCCGCCCCTCACGGGTGCTATCGCTGCAAGGGGGATGATAGCTGGGTCACAATCGCGGTGGAGAATGATGAGCAATGGATGTGGTTTTGCCATGCGCTGGGAAACCCCCCGTGGGTTAGGGAAGAGAGGTTTGCGGATGGCCACTCACGGTGGCGGAATCAGGAGGCTCTTGATGCGCTCGTAGAAGCCTGGACAAAGCAGTATGACCACCATGCGGTGATGGATACCTTACAGAAAGCAGGTGTTCCTGCCGGAGCGGCGCTCACCATGAAGGAGATACACCTTAATCCTCACCTGAGAGAACGTGGCTTCTTTGAGGTGATTGACCACGGTGGAAGCGTGGGGAAAAGACCGATCCCGCAGCAGTTACCTGCGAAGTTCACCGGTGTAGAGACCTTTACGCCCAAGAGGGCCCCTCGATTTGGTGAGGATAATTCCTATGTGTTTGCCGACCTCCTCGGCATGTCCGAAGAAGAAATGAAAGCTTTCGAAGAAAAAGGAGTCATAGGAGGAAAACCCAATGTACCCCCGGGACGACCCACACGCAAGGACCTCATAGAAGCGCAGCATTCCGGATGGTTTGACCCGGACTACTTAAAAGAGCTTGAGAAAATACATGGGGAGATAGGTTCATAAGAGATTCTTTGATGAACGGGGCCTGTGCATAACACCGGTTACCGTGGCTCAGCTTCTCAAGTTTTCTGCAGAGACGAAGGAGGAGATATTCCATGGAAGAACGGATAGTAACAATGCCGGATGCGCGAATCACGGAAGACATGATCAGGGAAATGAAAAACAAGAGGGGGCTCAAACTGCGCACCGAAGATTGTACGAATAATGAGGAGGCCACACGGATAGCAATCCTGAAATTCGCCGATGGGATTGGGGATACAAACCCGCTCTGGAGAAATACCGAGTATGCGAAGAAGACAAAATACGGCAGGATAATCGCGCCCCCTTCGTTTCTCTGGGCGTGTATTTCCCACGTTCAATTCGGATGGAAAGGAATAGGAGGCTTCCACTCAGGGTGTGACATTGAGTTCTTCAAACCCGTCTATCTGAACGACAAGGTGACGGGTGATGTCATATATACCGATTTTGAGGGACCCAAATCGAGCGAATTCGCAGAAGAAATGGTCATAGATCATTTAAACCAGCGTTACTGGAACGAGGATGGAGAGCTCTTGGCTAAATACCACAACTGGATTGTGAGAATTGCGCGAGGTAAGGCGAGAGAAAAGGGTAAATACTCACAAATCACGGTACCCCACCCCTGGACGGAGGAGGAACTGAAGAGGATAGAAGAAGAGGTGCTCTCCGAGGAAGTAAGGGGATCGGATCCCAGATACTGGGAGGATGTTCAGGTTGGAGACGAGCTGAAACCCGTGGTGAAGGGGCCTCTCGGTTTAACTGACGAAATCGCTTACCTTATCGGCGGTGCAGTCCCCATACCGCGATTAGCCGCCCACGGAGTATCGTTGCGCCAGTATCAGGCGCACCCTGCCTGGGCTTTTCGGGACCCCGACACAAGTGCCCTGGAACCAATCTTCGCAGTTCATTACAGTGGCGCGGCGGCTCGAGCCATGGGAGTACCAATGCAATACGATGTGGGCCTCCAGCGCCATTGCTGGGGAATCCATCTCATAACAAACTGGATGGGAGACGAGGGATGGCTGAAAAGAAGCTACACAGAATACCGGAGATTTAATTATTTCGGCGATGTGGTCTGGATCAGGGGAACGGTCACGGAAAAGTATATCGATGATGATAACGAATACTGCGTCCGTATCGAAAGACACGCCATCAACCAACGGGGAGAGGATATCATGCCCGGATACGCCATAGTGGCCCTGCCATCGAGGGAGAAAGGGATCTCGCCTGTGGATAAAAGAATCTCGATATGATAGGTGGTTAAAGAAACGTTGAAGAGGAAATGAAATGGGAAACGTGAGACCTGCTCAACGACACACGAGAAATCGAGGCTGGGTAATCCAACCCGGAGCTTCCAATATCGTTGATTTGAGCTATCCCATAAAACCGGATGGCATGAGCTTGCTTTCCGTCTATCCACCTCTCATCATCAGAAACGAGAGGCCGGGAAGACAGGGAATGAAGACGTGTCCGCCTACCGTGGATCCCGGTACCGGCTATCCCGTGAAAGGTTTCTATGCGAGGGTCATCTACCAGATGATGGAAGGGCACGGAACACACGTGGAAGCTTCTTCCCACGGTTTCGGTGAGCTGGGCAAGAATATAGACGAGTATGACCTGTCCCGGTTTATCGCTCCTGCCGTGGTCTTCAATATAGGTGAAAAAACTGTACTGGAACCGGACTACACGATCACCGTGGAGGACATAAAGGCATGGGAGGCGCGAAACGGGAGAATTCCCCACGGAGCAGCTGTAATCCTCTGTTCCGGCCGAGGTAAATATTGGGGAGACGACAAGGCGTACTTTGGCAGAGATGACCGAGGAGAAGACCATTATCCTGGATTCAGTGTCGAAGCGGCCGTCTTCCTTGTTAAGAATCGCGGTATCAGTATGCTCGGGACTGACCTTCCGGTAGTTGATAGCCCGGCGGTCAGGAAAAAGTATCAGAGCCAAAGGCCCACTGCCACTGTGCCGGTGCGTGATGCCGTCCAGCGCCCGCCAAACGATGTCATTATTATCGAATATCTGGCAAACACAGAGAGGCTACCCGAATCGGGTGCATTGATCATCGCTGCGCCGATTAATTTTGTCGGAGGTGCCCAGGGGATGGCACGGATTCTGGCAGTGTTGCCGACCTGAATAACGGCGAGAGGAGAAGGTAAGAAAATGGGAAAGAAGGCTTTTGCGGGCTTACGAATACTAGATTGTACTCAGGGCGTTGGCGGGCCCTATTGCACGAAGCTGCTGGCCGATTTCGGCGCGGAGGTAATAAAGATTGAGAAACCTGGCCTTGGGGACTCTGCCCGGAGGACGGGACCATTTCTCGACGATGATCCTCACCCTGAAAAGAGCGCTCTGTTCTTTTATCTCAACACAAATAAGAAAAGTATCACCCTCCACCTCGAGATAGAAACGGGAATAGCGATCTTCAAGAAACTTGTCAGGAATGCCGACGTCGTGGTAGAGGATTTTGGCCCCGGAAAAATGTCCGATCTTGGTTTGTCGGATGAAATCTTAAAACAAGTGCAACAAGACCTTGTAGTGATGCACATCTCTCCTTTCGGAGGTACAGGCCCTTATCGGGATTATAAAGGTACAAATCTTACGCTTTACGGATTGAGTGGAGCCGTCTATACCATGCGACCGGCTGACAAGCCTCTCGACAGACCTGTACCCGAGGGAGGATTGCAGGCAGAATACATAACCGGCCTCGTAAGCTTCATTGCTACGGTAGCTGCCCTGGTTAACCGGCAATGCACGGGCCAGGGCACAGAAATAGATATGGGATCGATGGAGGCTGTTTCAAGCGTTCTCGCCGCCCACATATCGGAATATTCCTATATGGGTTTATCGAGAAGGACCAACCCCTGGCCCATTCACGGGTATCCGATCGGCTATAGTTCACCGTGTTCCGACGGATGGATAAGCTTGACGCCCGGGATAGGTGGTGTCCCCAACATAGCAACCCTCATAGAAAGGCCCGAATTGAAGAATGACCCTCTCTTCTCCAGACCAGCCGCCCGTATGGCTGAGCCCGAAGAATTTAGCGCAATAATCCAACCATGGATGAAAGAGCACGACAAATGGGAAATAACAAAAAAGGCGCAGGAATTGAGGTTGGCCTTTACCCCGGTTTTGACGAGCAGGGAAGTCTTGGAAGATGAGCAATTAAAAGCACGCGAATATTTCAACTGCTCTTATCATCCCGTTATGGGGAAGGTAGCCTATCCGGGAGCGCCTGCAAAATTGAGCGAAACACCATGGCAGCAAGGAAGGGCGCCCCTCCTGGGGGAGCATAACGAGGATATCTATGGTAACCTTGACTATACGAAAAAAGATCTCGTTAGAATGGAGGAAGAAGGGGTTATTTGACAGAATAGTTGCTGCAGGAATCGACGGACAAATGAGAAAAAAGTCTATATTTATACAACTGTACAATATTAAAAAACTTCTTGACAACTATTATATTGATGTGTAACTTTGTACCAATATGACTAATAAAGTAGATAATGATATTCAATTATATATCGGAACACGAATTCGCGAGATCAGGAACGACCTTGGTCTCTCTATCAGAGACCTTGCGGAAAGAGTCGGAATCAGTTATCTCACTGTGCAAAGAATCGAGACCGACAAAATAAGTCCATCCGTCGTGCTGTTGGCCCACATAGCCGCTTGCCTCCACTATCCAATCACCGATTTCTTGACGGAAGAAAGGAAGTCAGTAGTATACGTCAAGGCACAAGATCAGAATGTTGTTGATACAAAGAAAATCATACTGAAGCTCGTAGCCCCGAGGGGAATAGTGGATGGTAATATTTCCATTGTTCACGGAAAGGCAGGAAAGGGGAAGTTTGTAAGCAGGCACAGACACGCAGGGTTTGAACTGGCGTACGTGATCAAGGGCGATACCCGTAAAGAAAGGAAGAAAGACATTAATAGGTCGGCGTGCTTCCTGGGAGGCAGAGCACGAAGCTGTGGTCGTGGGGTACGAGCGCAACCGGAGTTGCCGCGGCCGTTGCAGCCCACGACTCGGGGCAAAGGTGCCGATGCTTGAAAAAGCTCGGGAATGTTTTAGGGACGACTGCAACCTGGTTACCGGAAACGGCGTGTTCTTTCTCACTGCCGTGGAAAAGGCTGTCACTTATTTTAACAGCATGGCGGGAAACTTACGGGGATAACATCTCTGACGAGATGGTGCGGGTCAGGGCAGAAGCAATGTGCAATAACAGGGCTTGGGTGCAGCGCTTCAATCAATTAAAACATGTTACGCATATTTTCGCTCTATAGAAGACTTTAGAAACAGGAGAGAATCATGATAAACAATAAATATAAAAAACTTTTCGAAACTACGAAAATCGGCAAAGTGCAGCTTAAAAACCGATTCGTCAAAACAGCCGCGCAGACTTATTTGTTTGATTCCGGTGAACATAGAATAAGCGGTCGGGCAAAGGCTTTCTATGGAGCTGTGGCAAAAGGGGGCGCGGGCCTGGTAATAGTGGAAACACCGGCAATGGAATGGCCGTTGGCAGAAACAGGTGACCTCCGTTTTCGAGTTGATGATGATAAATATATTGAAGATATCCGTGAGCTCACTGATGCAATCCATAAACACAACTGTCCAGCATTTGTGCAATTCTACCACCGCGGAGCGTGGGGAGGGGCTTTTCAAGATAATAAATTAGTAGCCAAAAGAGTGGCAGCTTCGGCTGTTACTTTAAGCGCTTTAAAATCTGTGTTTGACGAGGCATCCGAGGAAGAACCGCCAGAAGCCCTAACCATAGCAGAGATTGAAGAAATTACAGAAAGATATATAAGCAGTGCGCTGAGAGTGGCCAAAGCCGGGTTTGACGGCCTTGAGATTAATACAGCCGGAGATCACCTGGGTGCTACGTTTTTATCACGTTTCTGGAATAAACGTAGCGATAAGTACGGCGCTCAGAGTATAGAAAACAGGACCCGTTTTGTTGGAGATATATTACGCGGGGTCAAGAAAAGAGTGGGACATGGTTTCCCGGTGCAGGTACTCATGAACGCCCTTGAAATCGGAGCAGGCGAAGAAAGTCTAAGTATTGAAGAAGCAAAAGAAATCGCCAAGAGTTTTCAAGAAGCCGGGGCCGATTCCCTGCATATAAGGTCCCATTGGCTTGGTGTGCACCAGGGATCGTTCTGCCATGATGTGCTTTTTTACCCTGAGCCTCATGTCCCTTTAAAAGAATTCCCGAAAGAAATGGACTGGAGCAGGAGGGGGCCTGGGGCAAATGTGCCATTAGCAGCAATAATAAGAGGCACCGTTTCAGTGCCAGTCATGACCGTAGGCGGACTTGATGCTGACATCGGAGAGAAGGCATTGCGTGAGGGTAAAGCAGACTTGATCGGCATGAACAGGCGTTTTTTCGCCGACCCTGAGTACCCTAACAAGGTAGCTCAAGGAAGACTCGACGATATCGCACCCTGCACGCATTGCAATAACTGCAATAAAGGGTACAATGAACCGCGGACCTGCAGGATCAACGCTTCTTTTGGAACTGATCAGTATGAAGTCACAAAAGCCGCAAAGAAGAAGAAGGTACTGGTGGTAGGCGGAGGGCCGGCCGGAATGCAAACCGCCAGGATAGCAGCCATGAGAGGACATGATGTAACTCTTTTTGAGAAGGGGCCTTATCTGGGAGGCTCCCTGCCGCTTGCTGCCATGGTAAAGGGGTTTGAAGTGGAGGATTTGCCTTCTTTTATCCGGTTTTTCAAAGGACAGATTAAAAAACTGGGTGTAAATGTCCACCTTTCGACAGAATTTACACCCTCAGATATTGATAAAATCAAGCCAGATGTTGTGGTACTGGCATTAGGCGGTAGCCCGACGCTTCCGGAAGTACCTGGAATCAACATGCGTAACGTGATCAAAAGCGCCGACCTGTATGGCACTCTTAGAGTTTTTATAAGATTTTTGGGTCCAAAGTTGTTGAGATCTTTAACCAAAATCTGGATGCCTATCGGTAAAAACGTACTTATAATAGGCGGTGCTATACAGGGCTGCCAGTTAGGAGAATTTCTGACCAAACGCCGCAGAAAGGTTAGAATAGTAGATACCGAAAAAGAACTGGGCAAGTGGATGTATCCTGAGAGAAAAACCCGTCTGTTTTACTGGTTCAAAAAGAAAGGAGTTGAATTGATTAGTGGTATAAAACTCGAGAAGATAACACAGGAAGGGTTAAGTATTATTACAAAAGACGACAATAAACAGTTCCTACAGGTCGATAATATCATTCCCGCAATGCCTCTGGCAACGAATCTTGAACTTATGAATGAGCTCAAAGGCAAAGTACCCGTAATCTATGCTGTAGGTGACTGCACTAATCCAGGGATAATTCCGGATGCAATAGCTGCTGGCTGGAAAGTAGGTAATGAAATATAAATGTCAATGGCTTTTTCCATTTGATGATTTTCGAGTGCGTCCCGGAACCTGTATATTTTGGACACATCTGACTGCGCGGGAATGTACGTGTATAGGGAGCGAACACCCAGGATGGCGTGGCTCTGGGACGAGGTCGTTGAGCCCGCGGTAAATAAGCGCAATAGTTAAGGTGCTTACGTATCGCTGCTACCCATGGTGAAACAATATAAGGAGGGCTTGTGGAAATATATTCAGCAGATCACATAGCAAAAGGAGGAGGACAGACATGGCGAACAAACGAGTAGACTTAAATGAAGTTTTTGGCGGAGACCGATATACGTCCTACCAGCTAATGGTGTCTTTTCTGTGTTTTTGTCTCGTGTTGCTCGATGGCTTCGATTTGACGGTCATCGGAGTGGCCTTGCCCAAGATAGCGGACTTTCTGCACGTGAAACCCGGTGCTCTTGGCCTTGCGTTGGCCGCCGGTCAAGTGGGGCCGCTCATTGGCACGATCATTTTGGGGCCGCTCGGGGACCGTTGGGGACGAAAGTGGGTGCTCTTTGGCTGCGCCCTCGTTTTTGGTATCTTTACCCTGATGACCGCATTTATTACCAGTGCGCCGCAATTGGCACTGTACCGGTTCCTCGGTGGATTTGGGTTGGGTGGAGCTATTCCGAATGCCCTTACTTTCGGTAGCGAATACGCACCCGCTAGTCGGCGCGCAAACGGCACCGCCACAATGCTTGCGGGCATGCCCGGTGGATCCTTTCTGGGCGCTATGGCGGCTGTATGGCTTCTCCCGAGTTACGGCTGGCGGCCCATCTTTCTTCTCGGTGGCGCCGTACCCATCATAATCGCTCTGCTAGTTGCGCTCTTTCTTCCTGAGTCGCTACAATTCTTGGTTCGGCAAGGCAAAGACAAAATACGGATCCGCCACATTGTTTCCAAGATCGCGCCGGCCCTCGCTGCGGACCCGGACGTCGAGTTCTTCTCAAACGAGAAGAAGCTCCCCGGTTTACCCGTCAAGCACCTTTTTATGGAAGGGCGCGCATTTACCACTATCTTGCTTTGGATCTGTGCAATTCTGTCCACCTACTCTTTGTGGGTACTGATCACCTGGGCACCAACCCTGATGCGTCAGACCGGTGCTTCGGTCCTACAGTATAGTTTGGGCTTTGCGGGTATTCATCTTGGCTCTTTCGTGACATTTTGCATTATAGGTCGTATCATGGACAAGACCAGCCCGTTTTTGGTATTGACAACTGGTTTTACCCTCGGGGCTATAGCCCTTGCGGTTTTCGGACTTACCGGAGGCGGTTCATTGATTATAACCGCCACCATGGCCTTTATCTGCGGAGCCTTCATAAACGGTAGCCAGGCCGGTATCCTCTCGCTTGGTACTGTGTTCTACCCTGTTGCTGTGAGGGCCTCAGGGATCGGCTGGGTATACGGTCTCGCGAAAGTCGGCGCCATGCTGGCACCGGCGATTGGAGGCATTCTCCTCCTCCAAAATTGGAGCGCCAGCGTATTCTGCGGAACACAGGCTCTAGTCGGGTTGGTTTTGGCAGCACTTATGCCAATCCTCGGGATAGCCACCCGTGCTGCAGCGCGGGCCGAGAAGACTGCTGCGGCGGGCAGGTAAGAACTTAGCCGATAAACACCGAAGTTGCCGGAGTGAGCCAGTCAGGCTCTCTCCGGCAACGCGGGCAACATGGGCAAAAGGCCTGTCAACAGGCGCGTGAGCATCCCGTCAGAAGCCTCACAGACGTGTTTGTTGTCTCGTTCCGTGGGAAACCGAGGACCCCACTGTCATCTGGAGGGTGCCATTGACTGGGACTGACCAATTTCGGCGCTATCAAAACAGAGAGCCGCAGGATCGGTGTGAGCTTCAGTAGCGGACAAATAAGAGAAATTCCATTTTGCAAGACATTCAGAAAACTTCTTGACAACTTTTATATTGATATGTAAAATATATACCAAAATGACTAATAAAGTAGATAATGATATTCAATTATATATCGGAACACGAATTCGCGAGATCAGGAACGACCTTGGTCTCTCTATCAGAGACCTTGCGGAAAGAGTCGGAATCAGTTATCTCACTATGCAAAGAATCGAGACCGACAAAATAAGTCCATCCGTCGTGCTGTTGGCCCACATAGCCGCTTGCCTCCACTATCCAATCACCGATTTCTTGACGGAAGAAAGGAAGTCAGTAGTATACGTCAAGGCACAAGATCAGAATGTTGTTGATACAAAGAAAATCATACTGAAGCTCGTAGCCCCGAGGGGAATAGTGGATGGTAATATTTCCATTGTTCACGGAAAGGCAGGAAAGGGGAAGTTTGTAAGCAGGCACAGACACGCAGGGTTTGAACTGGCGTACGTGATCAAGGGTAAGGCCTTGCACAAACGTGGACCCGAAGTGCATGAGTTGAGCGAGGGGGACCTGATATTCTGGGATGCTGATGAATGGCATGAGGTAACGGCTCTCGAGCCACATGAATGGCTGGGCATACAGTTTTATCCCCCCGTGGTTGACCCTGACAAAAGAAACGAGCTTTCTCAACGAAAAAGCGTCGCTCAAACAAGTACTAAAACAAATAGGCCTCTGGGAAACACAAATCCTTATGGAGCAGAAATTCAAAAGGAGATCAATAATGAGTCTGGATTATCGAAACTACGAAGAAGCAAAGGAAAAATTCAACTGGAGCGAAAGGTGGAGCCTTTTTGACGGCACGAGGGACCACTTTAACATTGCCCATGAATGTATTGACAGGCACCCGGTTGATGACACCGCTATCCGTATTAAATTCGCCGATGGAAGAACCGAGACATATACGTTCAAACAATTCTCCACGTATACCCGTCGTTTCGCCAACTACCTAGAGGACAATGGTGTGGCTTTTGGCGACAGGGTTGCCGTACTTCTTTTCCCGACAATAGAACTGTACGTTGCTATGTTTGGCACCTTCCGGAGGGGTGCTGTTGCGGTGATGTGTTTCCCTCTCTTCGGTCCTGAAGCAATCAATTTCAGGCTCGCAAAATCAGAGGCAAGGGCTATTGTTACCACAAAGGCGATGACCAGCCTTATTGATGCCGAACTTGCCAAAAAGCTCAACCTCAAAATCATATACGCTGACGACTTTCTTGCCGATCTGCAAAAGTTCCCCGATACCTACGACTGGAAGACGGACGTCGATACCCTGTGCATGATGCAGTTCTCCAGCGGCACCACCGGGGAGCCCAAATCAGTGATGTACCGCCACGGCGGCATCTCCGTGGCCGGGGTAGTTATGAAGCTTGGTAACGGGCTGAGACCCGACGACACCTATTTCTGTCCCTCTTCTCCGGGCTGGGGTCATGGCATATGGTACGGAACGATCGCACCTCTGATCCACGGCAGGGCAATCGGTACATACTCGGGCAAGTTTGATGTGGAAAAGGTCCTTGAGGCTATGGAGGATTGGGGCGTTACCATCATGGCAGCCATATCCTCACACTACAGGCTCATCATGGAATCCCCGAACGTAGGAAAATACAAGGTGAAACTGAGGACAGTCAATTACACCGGAGAGGCCATGACCAAAGATACGGTGGCGGCACTCCACAAGGCATGGGGCATCTACCCTGCGGTCCAGTACGGGACAACGGAGGCGGGGCCTATCTCGCTGGACTTCATGGCCTTTGATGACTGGGTCATCAAAGCAGGGAGCCTCGGCAAACCCATGATCGGCGGGGTCAGAGTGGCGATCCTCGACGAGAATGAAAAAGAAGTACCTCCGGGAACACCCGGACAGGTCGCCCTGTGGAGAAACAACGCATGGTTCAAGATGGGGGACAGCGCCTATGTGGACGAGGATGGTTACCTCTGGTACGTGGCAAGGATCGATGACGTGATCATCTCGGCCGGTTACACAATCGGTCCCATCGAAGTGGAGGGTGCAGTGATGAAGCATCCGTCAGTAGAGGAATGCGCCGTGGTAGGAAGCCCGGATAAAGATAGGGGAGACCTGGTCAAGGCGTTTGTGGTGCTCAAGGAGGGCTTTACCCCTTCGGAAGCTCTGGTGGAGGAGATCAAGGCCTTCGTCAAGACGAAGTTGAGCAAGCATGAATATCCCCGTGAAATCGAGTTCGTAGAGCAGTTACCCAAAACCTCGGACGGGAAGATTAAGAGGAAACAGCTCCGGGAGAGGGAGAAACAAATGAAGGCCTCTATAAAATGATGAAGAGGTAGCGGATAACGAGCCCCAAAAAATAAAGGAGAAAACCCATGATGCTGATCGGAGATATGGCTCGAAGAAATGCGAGACTTTTTACCCGGAAGGTAGGGGTTGTGGAAGGCGACAGAAGTTTCACCTATGGAGCATTGAACAGCAGGATAAACCGGCTCGCCAACGCACTTTTGAACCTCGGAATGGTGAAGGGTGAAAGAATTGCCTTCATGGGAAACA
The DNA here is from genome assembly GCA_963754785.1 of uncultured delta proteobacterium. Classification (GTDB taxonomy): domain Bacteria; phylum Desulfobacterota; class Syntrophorhabdia; order Syntrophorhabdales; family Syntrophorhabdaceae; genus PNOF01. Next base: position 182,366 of record CAVWHH010000017.1, read on the forward strand.
ATTCTCATCAATTTGTCGAATTCTATTTTGCCGTGGCCAAAGCCGGTTTGGTGAGCGTACCGGTGAATGCCCGTTTCTCCGCAGAGGAAGCATCATACATCATCACAAATTCGGAAGCCACAACCCTTATCTACTCGGACGACGTGGAAACGGTGGCCAAGAAGATCCGGGAATCGATGCCCGGTATAAGACAGTACATATCGACAGGAAAATTGGAGACCGGCGTGCTTTCCTACGAAGGGCTTCTCGAGGGTGCGTCAGATGAGGAACCACAAATCCAGATAAACCCCGATGATATGGTAATGATTATGTACACCAGCGGTGCCACCGGATTCCCCAAGGGAGTGGTGGCGACGCAATGGAATATCATGGCGAACACGAACACTATGTGCCTCGAACTGGACTTAGTCCCAGAAGATATCACAGCTCTGGCCATGCCCATCTATCACAACGGCGGCCTCTGGCCGACCATGAGTATCACTTACCGGGGCGGCACCCTGATACTTCTGCCCCGGTTCGATCTGGATTCCATGTTGGAGATTATTCAGGAACGGAAGGTCACCTTTCTCAACCTGGTCCCGACGATGCTTCTTAGGCTCGTCTCTCACCCCAAGCTGTCTTCCTATAACCTGGAAAGCCTAAGGACAGTCATGTACGCCGGTGCCCCTATTCCTCTTGAGCAGCTCAAGAACGCTATGCGGATTCTGGGCCCCCACCGTTTTTACAACAGCCTGGGCTCCACGGAATCAAACGGAAATCTCATCTCGATGAGGACCACCGAGCACGCCCTGGAGGGGCCTAAGGCAAGCAAGCTCGGTTCTGTGGGAAAGGATGCCATGGGTGTCCAGATAGCAATCGTCGACGATCAGGGGAACGAAGTGCCCTCAGGAATAGTCGGAGAGATCATAGGCAAAGGCGACAATATCTCTCCGGGCTACTGGAAGCTGCCAAAGGAATCAGCGGATACTTTCAAGAACGGCTGGCTCTACACGGGGGATATGGGCTACCGGGATCAAGACGGCTACATCTTCATCGTTGACAGAAAAAAGGACATCATTATCAGCGGAGGAGAGAACGTGGCAAGCCGCGAAGTAGAGGAAGTACTCTACCAGCACCCGGCCGTGTACGAGGCGACCGTCGTAGGTGTTCCGGACAAGGAGTGGGGAGAGGCGGTAAAGGCGGTTGTGGCCCTTAAGCCCGAGTTCGAGGGCAAGGTTGATGAAGCGGAGTTGATCGAGTTCTGTCGGCCGAGACTCGCAGGCTACAAGAGGCCGCGTTCCATCGACTTCGTCGCGGAGCTACCAAAAAATGCAGCCGGTAAGATCGATAAGGGAAGCCTTAAGAGGTACTACAAGGAACTGTACAAGGAACAAGGAATAGCGGCAGCGCTGGAATAATGGGCAACACGAACCCCGGCAATAGCATATAAAGGAGACTTTTATGTCAGAGGAAAAGGTTAAATTTACGGAGGCGCTCATCACCGACGAGATGCTTGCGGAGGTGCGGAAGTTTATCGGGACGAAGTTCCGTATCGGACACTCCATTAATAACGAAGAAGCGACCAGAATCGCAATCCAGAAGTTTGCCGATGGCATTGGTGATATGAACCCGCTCTGGACCGATCCGGAGTACGCGGCAAAAACACGTTACGGCACCATCGTTGCCCCACCTTCGTGGGTCTTCAGCGTCTTCTCCGGTATTCAATACGGTTTCAGAGGGGTTGGAGGATTCCACAGTGGAAGCACCATCGAGTTCTACGTGCCCATATTGAAAAATGATACAATCACTCCTGAAATGATATGCACCGGTATCGAAGGACCGAAAAAGAGTATCTTTGCCGAAAAGACAATCATAGAGCGGAATGACAACTTGTATACGAACCAGAGGGGAGAGCTGACAACGAAGGTTACCTGGGAAGTCATACATTTTGAAAGGGCGCAGGCGAAGAAGACCGGTAAGTATCACCACATTAAGTTGCCGCACCCCTGGACAGAAGAGGAATTGAAAAGGATTGAGGATGAAGTCTCTAACGAGGAGAGAAGCGGAGCAAAGACCCCGTGCTGGGATGATGTGGAGATCGGCCAGAAGCTGAAGCCCTTGGTCAAGGGGCCGGTCACCATGACCGACGAGATTGCCTTCCTCATCGGAGGCGGTGCTCCTATTCCGAGGCTTACTGCACACGCTGTAGCACTCAATTTCTACAGGCGCCATCCTGCCTGGGCTTTTCGGGACCCAACCAGTCATGGTCTGGAACCCATCTACGCCGTTCACTACAATCGGGAAGCTGCAAAGGCCCAGGGACTGCCCTATCAGTACGATGTCGGTTTTCAGAGGAACGCCTGGCAGATTCACCTCATGACCAACTTTGCGGGAGATGATGGTTGGCTCAAGAAAAGTTTCTGCGAATTCCGGAAATTTGTTTACTTCTCGGATGTCGTGTGGCTCAGAGGTATGATAATGGATAAATTTATTGATGAAGACGGCGAGTGTTGCGTGAAGATTGAAACGACAGCCATAAACCAGAGAGGTGAAGAGGTAATGCCAGGATATGCAATTGTGGCACTTCCCTCGAGAAAGAAGGGCTATCTACCTCTTGATAGGCACTTGTCAGGGAGGATCTGAAACAGAGCATCCAGATGTCGCTCTTGAGTAGGAAAGGATTTGGGCACCTTCTGGAAGAAGGTAGAGGCAACAATGGCGTACGTATAAGGATAAGTTTTACGGAGCGGTACTCAGGTGTTAGGTGACCTGTTTTTTATGATATTGGACAAATATGCTGATCTTTGTGTAACATAAAAGGAGGTATAAAGGCCATAGAACAGGACAATCAGAAACCGAGAAGAACCTTTAACCCCGAGCACGTCTATGAGATAGACAACAAAACTGGGATTCTTGAAGAAATGGTAGAACTCAAGAAAGAAGCGAGACTGGCACGAAAACTCTACCAGGAAGGAGAACAGAGATAAACGTAATCTCGTCGCCCATGATGTGGAAATGCGGGAAAGGGATATTTTCCATATTTCCACATCATGAAACTGCAATTGATATGGATGCGACTAAACCCCTCCATGGGGCAATAAACTGTACACGCAAATGGTGAATTTTGTCTCATTGAAAAAAAACTTGACAAAGAAACACCGACAACAAATAATAGGGGGGTAACGTGTCCCAGAACATTTATCAGATTAGTGTTAAAGAGGAGACAAACTTGAGCCGGGATACGTTTCATGGGGAGTGGAATTACACGATAACGCCACACATAATTGACCATGTTATTTTGATAGTTCACGGATTAATAAGTGTACTGAGGAGGAATCGGTATGGTCTCAGATCTCGAAACCAATAAGAAAAACGTTAAAAAGTTTTATGATCTCATCGTTAACAAGAAAGATTTTGAATCTGCCAGAAAATATATGGGGAACCGCTACAAACAGCATAATCCCAACGTGGCAGACGGCCCGGAGGGCCTCAGGGCTCATATCGAAAATAAGATAACGCATTTCCCGGACGCGCGAAGCGAAATCAAAAGAATCATCGCGGAGGGAGATTATGTCGTGCTTCACGTGCATTCACGACCCACACCGAAACGGCAGAGGGCCATCATTGAAATATTCCGGTTGGAGAACGGCAAGATTGATGAGCACTGGGACGTAGTCCAGGAAATTCCAGAAACTTCATTAAACCAGAACGGAATGTTTTAATGCGCCAATTGCCTCATAAATAAATGTTACCGAAAATCGTCATGAAACCGCGGTCTTTTGATGATACATGCTCTCACCGGATGGCGACAAAAGTGATACTTAGACGCTGAGAGGTCATGAAGCTTTTGATTCCGAAAAAGCAGTGCTGGTTAACTGGTTAATTAGTTCATGGATGGGGACCATATATCAAGACCTGTGCGGTCTGTAAAAGTAATGCAGGGGAGATAGAAGCCAGCATGGAAAGACCGATTGAAATTATAAGACCGGAGGACCTAGCACCTTATCAACCTGAAGGCCATTCGGAGACAGTGAACCGCCGATTGCTAAAAACCGATAAGGTCGAAATCATTCTTGGCCGGATGATGAGGGGCGGAGCTGCACAGGGTCACATTCATAAGACTACGGATCAGATAGTGTTTATTCTCAATGGCACGGGGAGTGTCGTGAAAGACGGCCATATTCACGAGATCGGACCCGAAACGCTTCTCTGTTTCCCAGCAGGAACTTTTCATGGGGGAGCGGTCCCCTTGAATCGTACAGACCAGCTTCTTTCGTTTCTTGTGATATACTCCCCTCCCCTCGATCCTCTGGACATTTTTCCAACAGGGGATTACCGGGCAAATAGCTCCATTCATCTAATAAGCCCTGACCGGGTAATACCTTACCAGCGAGAAACAGAAGCGGAAACCCAAGACCGGGTACTCCTGAGGACGAAGAACCTCGAAATCAGCCTAAGTCAGGTCTCAAACGGAGGAATTATAGAGGAACATACTCACGCCGTAAATGATCAGGTATTATACGTGATCCATGGCACCGGAGACCTTGTGATTGACGGAAAACCCGTAAACATGGAACATGGAACGTTAGCTCTTATTCCTAAAGGGATGCCTCACGGCGGTAAGTTGCCCACGAACCGGATGAGTAGTATTCTGAAATCGCTCGTGATCTACACACCACCGTTGGGGACATTGCCTCAACTCGCTGAGGGATAAAATTTCCGCAGACGTTACGGAAATAGGGGTTCCGTCAGCGGTAAAACGTTTCAAGGTAATGATCACAGTAAGAAGTACAGAAAGATCGTGTCTGTGATAGAAGGATAGAAAGGAGAGACAATGGAAAGAGGCAAAATTATAGTTTTTAATCCTACCGGGATCAAAAGAGGCAAAGAGAAGTTAGGAGCGGCCCGCCTCTCCACCCTGAACGGAAAACAGATTGCCGTGATCTGGAACGGAAAGCTGGGAGGAGATGTCTTCCTTGACAGGGTCTCCGAGGTGCTTACCAGTCACTATGGTGCTGCCGGCATCGTGCGGATAAATGACCGGGGTGACACCTCCAAAGTTATAGACCAGGTGGTGGTGAACCAGTTGGTCGCCACCTGTGATGCCGCGGTTATCGGCACCGGGGACTGAGGCGGCTGTTCGCTCTGGTGTATCCAGAGCGCCTTGGAGCTGGAAAAGAGGGGACTCCCGACCACCACAATCTGTACGACGAGTTTTTCTGCCCTCTTGAAAACAACCGCAAAGGCAAAGGGCCTTGCTGATATGGCTCTCGTTGTGGTGACCCATCCCATTGCGGTAAATGATGATGATGCTATTCGGAAAAAGGCTGACGGTGCCATGGACGATGTGTTCCACACGTTGGTCTTTCAGGACGGTATGGCAGTTGTAAAAGGAGGCCGCTAATGGAATCGGGTGGGATAAATAGTCGCGAGCGCCGCGAGCGTGAGGGGAAGGCCGGGTACCCGCATGCGGGTGTGATTTTGCCTGTGGAGGGGACAACGCGAGCCTCCAATATAGAACGGATTATGTATGGAGCTATTGACTTTCATGTCCACGCCGGGCCTGATCCTTTTCACAAGAGGAGGCTGAACGTCTTTGATCTCGCCACTCAGGCAAAAGCAATGGGTATGCGTGCGGTGGTTGCGAAGAACCACCAGTTCAGCACCGCAGGGCTTGCCGCCCTGGTAAATGAAATAGTTTCCGATTTCCTTTTGGTGGGCAGTCTGTGCCTGAACCGGGAAGCGGGAGGACTCAACCCGGACATCGTCGATGCTGCGATCAAGGCAGGGGCGCGGGTAATCTGGATGCCAACCTCATCCTCCGTAATCGACAGCAAAGGCAAACCGGGCATCTCGGTGCTTGATGATCAGGACAAGCTCCTCCCCGCTGTCGTGGCGATCCTCGAACTCGTTAAAGCACACGGGATAACTTTCGGAACCGGCCACGTGTCATTGAAAGAGATATATGCTCTTGCATCCGAAGCGAGGAGGCTAGGTGTAAACATAACCATTACCCATCCCATGACCGCCGGATTCGGGTGCACGCTCACGGTGGAGCAACAACAGGAATTGGTCTCAATGGGTGCGGTGATTGAGCACTGTTTTGTTGCCTGTATGCCGGTGCTCGGAGGAATGGACCCGAAGCTCATGGTCGATTGTATCAGGAAGTTGGGTGTTGAAAATTGCATCCTGGATACGGATATGGGGCAGGATGCCAATCCCTCTCCACCGGAAGCGTTCAGATCCATGATTGGCACCATGCTCCAATTCGGCCTTTCAGAGGGCGAGCTCCAAAAACTTATCAAAACAAATCCAGCAAGGCTTCTCGGCCTTGAGTTGACCGGGGGATATTTATGACGAACCTAGGCAAATTGAACATAGAGATGCTGGAAGTGACAGATGATCCTGAAGAAGTATACCGTTTCTTCTACGAGCGTGGATGGACAGATGGATTCCCCATCATCCCCCCGACGGAAGAGCGCGTTACGAGGATGCTGGGAGGAACAAAAAGAGATTCGGCTGAGGTATTGGGGACACTACCGCCATCTGGCAACGATGCGACAGTGGGCCACATAGCAATAAATGCCGTCATGGCCGGTTGCTTGCCGGAATACATGCCGGTGCTGATTGCCGCAGTCCAAGCCTTAGTGGAACCGGAACTGGGGCTGCACAATCTTCAGGCTACAACTCATCCGGTGGCGCCGTTGGTCATTGTGAACGGACCCATCCGGCGGCGGCTTAGCATGAACTCAGGAAGCAATCTCTTTGGTCCTGCTAACAGGGCTAACGCAACCATGGGGCGTGCCATGAGGCTCATGCTGCTCAATATTGGGGGCGCTCTTCCCGGGGTGCTGGATTTGTCAACACAGGGCCAGCCGAGCAAGTACTCCTTCTGTATTGCGGAGAACGAAGAGGAGAACCCATGGGAGCCTCTGCATGTGGAGATGGGCTTCGATACGTCTCAAAGCGTGGTTACCGTCAACGGTGTGGAAAATCCTCACAACATCAATGATCATACTGCTGAAGACGCTGAAAACCTTCTCATCACCATCGCAGCCTCGATGGCAACACAGGGGAACAATAATGTCCTCTATCAGGGCGGTGAGCCCCTGCTCATACTGGGGCCTGAACATGCCCGGATTCTCGCGGAAAGTGGTCTTTCCAAGGCGCAGGTAAAAGAGTATCTTTACCAAAAGGCCAGAATTCCCAAGAAGGCATTCTCCCGAAAACATCAGGAGACCCAGTTTTCTTCCTACGCCGACGAAGACCTCATCCCCGTGATTCAACGACCGGAAGACCTCATGATCTTGGTCGCAGGAGGATCGGGCAAGCATAGCCTCTTCTGCCCGAATTACGTGATACGCAGCCATGCGGTGACGAAAGTGATAGAAGATAGCTACCACACGAACGCTAAATTTAAGAAGGCCTGACTCTATGAAACATTCAGTTATCAGACCATCAGGTGTGATTTCAGTGTTGTTTTGGCTCAGGGTATGGCGCAAAGAAGTTTCGAAGATCGGGGTTGCTTTCCCATGTGACGATTCAGTATTTTCCGGGTTGGGAGTACACGAGGCGTTGTTTTCTTTTCGGCCGTGAGGCCTACAAAAAACAAGGAGGCATCTATGTCAACAACAAGGTTCCTAAAGGTTTTGGTGTTTGGTTTGATCATGTTTTACTTTACGATCACAGCGGGTCTTGCCCAAGTGAAACCCGGCTGGCCAAAAAATGTGACCATCGCGAGTGCCTCAATAGGTGGGGCGACATATTTAGCTTCAAGCGGATTTGCAAAGGTCCTTTATGAGAAGATGGGAATCCCTGCGTCTGTCGAAGTGGGGGCAGGATCCACGGCCAATGTAAAGATTATTGACGCGAACGAGTCCACTTTCGGCTGTTTTAGCGCTCCCACCGCTTACGAAGGCTGGAACGGCATAGGCTGGGCGAAGGGGAAGAAATACCAGAATGCCCGGATCATACTTCACCAGAACAACGTGGAATTTCAGCTATACGCTCTGAAGAAGAGCGGCATCAAAAGCATCTACGATCTTAACGGTAAAAGTGTCGGCGTTGGCCCCATTGGTGGTGCGCCCCATACCCTTTTTCCGCCGCTCCTTCAGGAACTCGGCATCAAACCTTCCCGGTATGTGAACGCCGGCATTGCGGACCTTGATTCGCAGTTGAGGGACGGTATGCTTGATGTCAATGCGAATGTCACAGGTATTCCCTGGACTACGGTTAACGAGACTGAGTCCGTACTCGACGTAAACGTCTTCGGGGTAAGTTCCAAAGATCTGGCAAAGGCCCCCAAGTTCAAGCAGATGTATCCTTTTATTTCGGTCGTAACTATCCCCAAAGGAATGTACAAGTCTAACAAAGATGCGGGCATCGAAACCGCTATGTTCGGCAGCTTCTACGCGGTCCACAAGAGTCTCCCCAATGATTTTGTCTACGAGGTTTGTAAGAAGTACTTCGAAAATATCGACATCATGGCCGCGGTCCACAGCTCGGTAAGAGAGGCAAGGGTTGACGGTATATTGTTCAGCCCCATTCCTTTACATCCCGGTGCAATAAAGTATTACCGGGAAAAAGGTGTGAAAATCCCTCAAAACCTGATTCCGAAAGATTGATTTCGAGGGGCATATGGATGTAGAACTCACAGAAAAGCTGGAAAAATTAAAGGATGTGGATGCCGGCTACAAGAGGAATCTTGGCAAGCGGACAGGTCTTGTTATAGCCATCGTCGGTTTTCTAATGAGTGCGTTCCATATCTATGCGCTTATGATTCGAGCGCTCGACCCTTGGGTATTCAGGAGCATGCACATAGTCTTCGGCGCGACTCTGCTTTTTGCACTGGTCCCAGGCTGGAAGGGTGCACCAAGAGACCGAATCCACCCCGTCGACTATTTGTTCATGGCCGGTATGTACGCATCTGTCGGTTATATTTTGTGGAATCTCCAGGACGTCATCTTCAGGATGGGGGTCGACCCGACCGGGATCGACCTCTTCTTCTCCGTTATGTTTACGGTTATAGTGTTGGAGATGACGAGGCGGACGACAGGCATGGCGCTCGTCATCACCGCCCTTGCGGCCATTTTCTATGGTCTGTTCGGCCAGTATTTGCCGGGTTTTCTCAATCACCGCGGCTACAGCGTGGCGCGGCTCATCTCATATCTTTTCAGCCTAGATGGGATCATGAGCGTCCCCATCCAGGCATCGTCAACCTATGTCTTTATTTTTGTGCTTTTCGGTGCTTTCCTGGATTCGTCAGGCGCCGCCAAGACCTTTATTGATCTCGCCAAATCCGTTGTTGGCTCTTTTCGGGGCGGTTCGGGAAAGGTCTCCATTGTCTCCAGCGCTCTGATTGGTATGATCTCGGGGGCCTCTGTGGGAAATGTCGTTATAGGCGGCGTATTTACGATCCCCATGATGAAGGAGAGCAAGTTCACACCTACGGTAGCCGGTGCAATCGAGGCGATGAACGCGACGGCAGGTCAGATAGTCCCACCCGTCATGGGGACTGCTGCATTTTTGATGGCTGAGATTCTTGGCATATCTTACGCAAAAGTGTGTATCGCCGCTGTCATCCCATCGCTCCTCTACTACTTCGCAGCTTACTGCATGATCGACTTCTACGCGGCAAAGAACAGACTCTTGGGTGTGCCTAGAAACCAACTACCGCTGTTTAAGCGAGTGGTGATCGAGAGAGGGTATCTCCTTGTCCCCGTCGTTGTGCTTGTCTTATGCCTGATGATTTGGCAAATGTCTCCTGCCAGGTCTGTGATGTGGTCAACCTTTTCCCTCATCTTTTTAAGCTTGTTCAAAGCCGACACGAGACTCGGGTTCCAGAAGGTATGGAGAGCCCTAGCAATAGGGCCCCAGAGTGCGGTAGAGATTGTCTCAACCTGTGCTGCCGCCGGTATTATCATAGGTGTGGTCTCCCTTACGGGTCTTGGCGGCAAGTTCGCCATGATCATAATCACCTATTCCGCGGGTAACCTCCTGCTCTCGCTTTTTTTCACCATGATCATCACCCTGATCCTCGGCATGGGACTTCCTACAACGGCGTCTTACGCCATAGCAGCCTCGATGATTGCCCCGGCGCTCATAAAAATGGGTCTATCGCCCCTTGCCGCACATCTTTTCGTTTTCTATTTCGCTTGCCTGTCTGCCCTTACGCCGCCTGTAGCCGTAGCCGCCTATGCAGCGGCAGCGATCGCAAAGGCGAAGGCCTGGAATGTGGGGTGGATGTCCACAAAATTCGCAATTGCCGCATTCATCGTTCCCTACATGTTCGTTTACGGAAAGGAGCTCCTTATGATAGGTAGCCCGGCTTACATTGTCTTGGCCATCATACCCAGTGCGTTCGGCATAGCAATGCTCGCCGGATCAGTACAAGGATGGAGCGTCTGGCTAGGGAACATCACCTATGTACAGAGGGCCATCCTGCTTTTGGCAGCACTGCTGCTCATGAAGCCCGGGTGGATCAGCGACATTATAGGGGCTTGTATGGCAGTGGGAGTCTTTTTCTGGCAAAGGTATTCAAGAAATGCTGCAGCTCGGGCTACCGAATAGGGTGCAGATGGCCCGGCGACATCCTCTTAGCAGAAGTCGGTGCCCGCAATGAGTGTTGCCTTAGAAGAGAAGGGGTATTGCCCCTTCTCCATCCCTCCTGAGCGTTACCGATGGTTTGTGCTCTTTCTCATGTGGTTAGCTCACCTCATCTATTACTTCATCTACTCAAGCGTGGGTGTGCTCGGCCCTGTTTTGAAAACCGATATGGGGCTAAATAATATGAAGTTTGGCCTTCTCTGTGGTGCCATAGGCGTGGGCACGACCGCCGTCCAGATACCCGGAGGCATCTGGTGTGACAGATTCGGCATAAGAGCAGTCATGACCATTGCATTCCTTTTCATGGCGGTCTCGGCTTTCATTTTTTCCCTGAGCACCGGGTTTTTGATTTCTTGCACTGTTCTTTTCAGTCTCGGTCTCGCCGTGGGGTGTATGCAGATCGCAGCGGTAAAGGCAATAATCGACTGGTTTCCATTTTCCGGCCGGGCCACGGCAATGGGAATAAAACAGACCGGAGTCAATGGGGGCGGTGTCGCTGGTTCTCTCGCTCTGCCACTGCTCCTTGGGTTCTATGGTTGGCACTTTATTTTTAAGGGAATGGGCGTTCTGGCTTTTCTCTTTGCTTTGTTTTCTTTAGCCCTCTATCGGGATACACCGGGCAACAGAGGTGAGATTGCCCACCAGCCTGTGCGCTTCAGCGAGGCGATTCTTTTCCTGAAACAAGTTCATTTCGTTATCGTTACTGCCGCAGGATTCGTTCTGCTCTCGGTCCAGTTCGCCTTTGCGAATTATCTGGTTTTGTATCTGAATCAGTCGCTTGGTCAGTCCCTAGAGCTATCGGGATCCATCCTCGCTCTCTCTTTCGCGGTAGGAGCGATCGGACGAGTGGGATGGGGAATCTGTAGCGACTATTTTTTCAGAGATCGGGAGGTCGGGCTGGCCGTCATTGGCGGCATTGGTACTGGGGTGTGTGTGGTGCTTGGTCTCATCGCTCCATCAACACCTGCCTGGGTCCTGTATCTTCTTGCCATCTTCTTCGGGCTAAGTCTGATGGGCTGGATGGGGATCTGGCTGGCATTGGTGGGAGAACTATCACAGGGGAAGTCTACTGGCCTGGGAATCGGCCTTTGTTTGTTTTTCGCAAACCTCGGATTGCTGGTGGGGCCGCCTTTGTTTGGTTTTCTCACCGATTTTAGTCACTCCTTTTTTATAGCCTGGTTGTTCTTGGCGTTCTGCATGGCAATGGTCAGCCTGTTGATGCTCATAGGGGTGTACACGTCGAGACGTGCAGCTCAAAAACAGCCCAATACGAAGTGAGCGCCTTGTTTATGCGATTTTCTAAAAAGGAGGCAGCATAGTTATGAAAACTAAAGAATTCACACTTTCGCTTCCGCAGAAACCCTGGTACGGGGACACGTATTCCAACATCAGTCTTCCGCTGGGCTGGGATGTAACGGTCTGCACCATGCCGGGGCAGGATAGGCCCAAGCTCACAAAAGAAGAGATCAAGGCCGCCTTTGAACACCCTATCGGTACGCAACGTATATCTGAATTGGCCAGAGGGAAAAGAGATGTGGTTGTTATCTTTGACGACCTAAGCAGGCCCACGCGGGCAGCTGAGCTTGTGCCTCACATCCTTGCAGAGCTTAAAAAGGCAGGCGTCGCTGACAACTCGATCAGGTTTATCGCCGGCATTGGAATGCACGGTGCCATGAAACCGATGGATTTCGTGAAGAAACTTGGAAGATCCGTGGTCCAAAGGTTCGATGTCTATAATCACAACCCGTACGAGAACTGTTCCTACATTGGTTCGACATCGCGGGGCACACCCGTGCATCTGAATACTGAGGCTATGAATTGTGATCTGAAGATTCTCGTCGGGGCAATTGTGCCCCATCCGACTGCAGGCTTTGGCGGTGGAGCAAAGCTCATGGTCGGCATTTCCCACATTGACACCATTTATGGCAATCATCATGGAGTCGGGGGGCGAAGCGGTCCAACTCCCGAGAATCCGATGGGTAAGCTCCATCCTTCACTTCGTTGCGGGAATATTGAAGGGAATGTCCTTCGAGCCGACCTCGAGGAGATGGCCAGGATGGCGGGTATTGATTGCATCGTCAATGCGGTCTTCAATATGAAACGGGAGACAGTGGGCCTCTTTGTGGGCGATGTGGTCGAAGCACACAGGGAAGGGGCGAAAATGGCTGAGAAGGTGTATGCTACGAAATCAGACGGCGGCTTCGATGTACTTATACTCAACGCGTACAGTAAAGCAAACGAGGCGGGAGTGACATTCCACTGTCTTAAGCTGTTAAAGAAGGACGGCGGTGATGTGGTACTGATCTGCAATATCCCGGAGGGACAGATCTGTCATTACACGGCCCGGAGTTTCGGGAAGGAGCGAGGAGGCCGCCTGTGGGGGCCGCGAAAAACCTTGCCGCCGCTGGTAAACAGGCTGATGACCGTTGGGCCCAATATAGGCCGGACCTGTCTTGACTGGATAGGGCCAGCCGACGAAATAACCCGGGTGAAGCGGTGGCCTGATGCACTGAAGCTGTTGAAAGTATGGCACCAAGGGGTGCCTAAGGTCGGGATCGTACCGGACGCAACAATCCAGTATTTCCCGGGTTGGGAGTAGATACATGGGATCCGACAAGGCCCCAAAAAAAAGGTAAAGAGGAGATTGCAATGTTCGATTATGACGCAATCATCATTGGCAGCGGGCCGGCTGGTTTGACAGCTGGTATCTACCTGGGCCGAGCCAAATACCGGGTTTTGATCATAGAGAAGGATGCCTTCGGAGGACAACTCAATTGGATAAACCGGATTGAGAACTATCCAGGATTTTCCGATGGCCTCGCAGGGCCTCAACTTGCCGCAGAAATGCTGGGTCAGGCCATGAAATACGGAGTGGAGGTTGATCAGGGGGAGGTAACAGGAATTAATTCGCAGCCTGACCGTAGGGTGGTCAGTTGTAGCGACGGCAGGACTTATATCTGTGGGGTGATCATAGTGGCGGGAGGTTCCAGGCCCAAAAACATGGGTGTTCCCGGGGAGGAGACGCTTAAGGGAAAGGGGCTTATTCACTGTGCGCTCTGCGATGGTGGCCAATTTACAGATAGAGTGGTGGCTGTTTGTGGAGGAGGAGACGCGGGGATCAGTGAAGCTCTGTACCTGGCAAATCTACCGGCAAAGGTTGTTTTGATCGAGGCCATGCCCGATCTCACGGCGACAGCGGTTCTCCAGGACAGTCTTTTTGCCGATGAACGTATAGAGGTTCGGTGCGGCACACAAGTTGTTCGGATCATCGGGGACGAAAAGGTGGAGGCAATAGAACTGATTGATACCGAAAGCTGCCACGGGCAAACTCTTGCGGTTGACGGAGTCCTGGTGCATGTTGGTATCGAGCCGAACACAGGCTACCTACGAAACACCCTATCACTGGATGACCAAAGGCTAATTGTGGTAGACAGCAGATACGAGACCGAGACCAAGTACGTCCTCGCGGCCGGTGATATAAGAAGCGGTTCACCCCGTCAAGTGGCAACGGCGGTAGGAGACGGTGCTGCTGCAGCTATAACGGCCCAGAGACTTCTCAGGACACTATCTTAACAGCCGTGACACCCGCTCTTGAATCATGGGCGAGACGATGAGCATAGATAACGTTGCTGTGGCCACTCAACATCAGAATTGTTGAGCAAGGCGGAAAGGATGCCCACGTATTACCCCTGGCCTATGATGTTCCGGGAAGTATGGGGAGACGTAATGGGGAGGATTTCATGAAGAACCACTCAATTGTTTTATCCAACAGGAAGCCCAAAACAAGGATCGTAATTGCCGGCGCCGGGGCCATAGGTGGTCTGATAGGAGGGTGTCTGAGCAGAACTGGTGTTGATGTGTGGCTCATCGATCCCTGGAGGGAGCACATAGAAGCCATGCAGACGAGTGGTTTACGTCTGGAAGAACCTGATGGGGTGTCAGCCATAAGCGTCAAAGCCATGCATACTTCCGAGATCAGCAGATTAAAAAAGGTGAACATCGTTCTGCTGTGCGTAAAGTCACAGGACACTGCTGCTATGCTCACCCTCGTCAAGCCCTTGCTTGTGGAAGATGGGTTTGTTGTTTCCTGCCAAAACGGCATAAACGAGGCTTCTATATCTTCGGTCGTGGGCCCCTCAGCCACCCTCGGATGTGTAATACACATAGGAGCCACGCTCATAGGACCGGGGCACGTGAAGCGATTGCGTCGCGGTGGTCGCTTTGTCCTCGGTGAATATAGCGGTGGGATGACTAAACGACTCAAAGCGCTTGCCACCCTCTTGTCCCTTTGTGCAGAAACGGAAGTCACTATGGACCTCCGCGGAGAACGGTGGGCTAAACTGGCCGAAAACTGTGCGGGAAATCCTCTCCTTGCCCTTACGGGCTATACAACACAAGAACTGGGCAGGAACCAGGCTGCTACCCACGTCAGAAGGGCGCTCATCCGTGAGCTTGTCCTGGTAGCTGAGGCATGCGGGGAGCACGTCAAGCCTATTCTGGGTATACAGCCAGAGGTCTGGAAAATACCGTTATCAGTTGCCGTTGCTGACATTGACCACGGATTTACCGAGCGTGCAAAGGTTTTGAGAAGTGCACGATCCTCCATGTCATATGATGCAGAACACGGTCGTCCTATGGAGATAGATGCGCTGAACGGGTATATAGTGACGAAAGGTCGGGAGACGGGGATAGAAACGCCGATCAATGCCATTGTTGTCTCCATGATCCGGGACATGGAGAATGGATTTCTCAAGCCCGATCCACAGAACTTAGCTGCCCTTGCAACTGTTGTCAAAGCAGATATTTCTGAATGAAAATTAGTGACAGCCAAGTAAAATCAGTACCTTTGTATCGACAGAATTCTTTTCTTGCAGCATTCATGTCACATGCTGAAAAGTAATCCCTATCAGTGAAGCTTCTTTTGTAAACGCGGTTAAAGGCCGCCCCTACGAAACTATATACTATTTAATAGTCCCGACGTCATGAGCGCACCTCCATGCCTTTCACCCCCCCCTGAGTCCAAGTTTTTTTGTGAGCTATGTTTTTTGTTTCGGGATCGGTAAAGCCCTATTCGATCCACCCTCCGCCTTTTTTGGCTATCTTTACACCTGAATAAAGTATTTGCTGCCCGCATCCTTCACCCATAATGGTTCCGTCCTACGAATTCTGACCTGACAACGCTGGACAGCACAACTCCCTTATGGTCATTTGCCGCTGTAAACAACTTTCCTTTTCTGAGTTTGCGCTTGGGGTTCATGATCTCGGTATGTCCCTTTTCCTTGCCGCATTTCTTAAAGGGGCTGCCGCGGTTTGAGCGATGGTTTTTACGTCTTCCTCGCAGCTGGCATGCAACGCACATTACACTGGGAACCATAGCGGCCACGACTAATAAAAAAACCTTGTGCTTTCCATAGAGTATTAAAGGAGATTGTTGAACATTATATAGACAAAGATGTTTTCCAGTTTTTGGAAAAAAGACCGTAGCTATATTATACAGTATCAATAATGTGCGAACAGATGAGAAAAACTAAGTTTCTAATCGGAGATATTTCTGGCAGGATGCTACACTTTTCACTCACAGGGTGAATGAACCTCCAAGTAGCCTTCCGTGCCCATGGTAAGATCATCGGGACCCGTCGAAGAGAATAGACAATTTCCTTAGTTCCATTAACGTAAAGAGAAAGACGATCCTGAATATCCTGAAGAAAGGCAAACAGACGTGCGCGGATTGAAAGCAAAAACAAAAAAATATTGACAAGCCTTACTGAAAAGCAATATTTATACATTATATATGCATCAAACAAAATCATCTAACGGTTTAGAAGTCAACATTGGGAAGCGAATCCGAGAGATTAGAACCAAGCTTGGTCTCTCAATCCGAGCACTTGCACAGAAGGTGGGGATTAGCTATGTCACAATGCAAAAGATTGAGACAGATAAACTGAGCCCATCGGTTGTGCTTCTAGCCCAAATATCGGCTTGTTTAAATTATCCCATGGCCGATTTTTTGTCGGAAAGGAAACAGTTGGTAATACACATAGAAGCCGGGCACCAAAACATTGTCAAAACAAAGACAATGGAATTGAAAGTGGTTGCCCGCAGGGGAACCATCAATGAAAATATCACCATCGTCCACGGGAAGGCAAAAAAGGGACAACTAGTGGGAAAACATACCCATCCCGGATTTGAACTTGCGTATGTACTCAAAGGCAGATCTTTGCACAAAGAAGGCGGCGTCACACGCGAGCTGAAAGAAGGTGACTTGGCATTCTGGGATGCGAGTAAATGGCACGAAGTTATTGCGCTCGAACCACATGAATGGATCGGTATGCAGTTCTACGCCGATACAATCAATCTGCGCGCAGTTGAGGATTCTACTCCGGAAGACGGAAAGTAATTACAGACGATCACTGTCAGAAGGTAATAGGCGTCCTTCTAGGGATAATGAAAACGTAGCCGCTTATCCCGACTACACACTCATCCGCCCTGTTCCAGCCGCCAGTCTCCATTCGTAACAGTAAAACCCTCATCACACCACTCGTTGTGAACCAGATACGGAACGAGGTCTGTGCCGAGACCAAAGTTAGCGGCAAAACCACCATGCGGCCGGGCATGCCATGGGACGCCACCTCATCGACAGACCGATAAACCCTGCAGATGGGCTGGACCAATAACATAGAGAAACGCATCCAGGAACACAATAATGGCACAGCCGGGACACAATATACCCGATCCCGACAGCCCGTCAAGATTCAACTCTACCAGATGCCTTAAAACGAGAAGCACAGATCAAGAAGCAATATCCAAAGAGCGTCACCCTTATGATTACCTTTTTTCTGTCCAATCTCTAACAAAGAAGCTGGACTGTTTTATTGGGCAGGTCAGATCCCAGACAGAGTTCCGGTCATGCCATTCCTTCAGAACATACCGTTCGGGTTTGCCGATGTTTCAGGTATTTCTTGGATCACGTCCCAGTGCTCGTCTATCTTTCCATTCTCGAGCCTGAATATCTCAATGATGGCTCTGCCGCGTATATTGGGCGGTCTTATAGAATGGACGTGTAGTATTACGTAATCGCCCTCTGCAAAAACCTTCTTGATCTCGCTCCGCGCCTCAGGGAAATTGGTTTTGAGGAAGTTAATGAAGACCTTCAGACCCTCCGGTCCATCGGCCACAAGGGGGTTGTGTTGTCTGTAGCGAGGACCTATATACTTGGAGGCAGCATCGAAGTCCTTCTTGTTAATGATAAGGTCGTAGAAATCCCGTACTATTTTCTTGTTTGCTTCGACTGATTGTTTCATGCTCGTTCTCCTTCGTTCTTGAGATGCTTTAGAAATTGATGTGCTGACCACAACTTACCGGGATCGTCTGCCCCGTTACTCCACTCGACTCGTCAGACGCCAGAAAAAGAGCAACGGCAGCGCATTCCTCTTCCGTAGCGATTCTCTTCAAGGAATTGTTGGCACCAAGGGTATCCAACGCCTCCTCGGAGGATTTTCCCGTCTCTGCAAATCTCTTATTGAGGACATTCACAATACGATCTCCCAGAACAGGGCCAGGGCTTAAGGCGTTTACTCGGATCAGAAACTCACCTACCTCTACGGCGAGGGTCTCCGTAAGACCGATCAACCCCATTTTGGAGCAGCAATATGCCGATCTCAAGGGGTAGCCTGACCTTCCGTCTCCCGACCTGCCTCCTTCTGAAACTACATTGATGATGATGCCGGCCTTCCTGGGAATCATATGTTTCAGTACCTCTCGGGCGCAGAGCATGCTTCCCGTCAAGTCGATTGCCAGGGTCTCGTTCCACTGGGATAGTTCCATATCGGCCACCCTGGCGGTTGGTCCCGAGACACCGCTGTTGTTGACCAGTACGTCCACTTGGCCGAACTGCTTGATGGTCTCGGCCACGAGATGCTGAACTTGCTTCTCGTCCGATACGTCGGTCTGCACGTAGGCCGCGCGACCACCTTCGCTTTCTATGGCCCTGCATGCCTCCTCCAGGGCAGAAACCACCCTTGCGGCGATCACGACTATTGCACCCTCTCTGGCAAAGGTCCGAGCTATGGCTCTGCCTATGCCTTTGCCGCCACCCGTGATAATACTGACTCTGTCACGTAGTCTCATCGCTCCTCCTATAAATCTCAGCTAGGATATGTTCTACACCACCTGTATCGAGAGACAGACACAACTAGTCTACTGTTGAAACGCACTGGGATTCACGCTTGCTACCCGAGAATCAGACCTTCTACTTCATTTCCATTCTGGTCTGCACCATTTCAGTACAGGGCATAATGTTTCCCGTCCGTTTCTGTGATAAGCTCCATGTAGTAGCACCGCCCTTCCAACACTTTAACCATCTAGAGGCATTATACCAGAACCAGGTCCCACATAACAGGCATAAATGTGTGACTTTTTTTACACATCCACTCCTTCCACACCCCTCACCCAACAAGCCATCCCAAACTGTGAATGTTTCCATCGGCATTCCTTTGTCGGAGCGGCTTGACAAGCGGCGATTTTCTTCTTAAAATCCTGTGACGATTGCGGGAGAATGAATTCATGGGCGGAAAAATTACGTGTTTCAGTAACTTAATAAAGTTAGCCATGTCCCTGACCGGCCCGATAGTGAGCAACCGGAGAGATCTGTGCTAAGGTAGACGTAAACAGGAGGGTAGGTATGCTGTACAGAAAGCTTGGCAAATATGGTCCTGATATTTCAGTCCTTGGGTTCGGCGCCATGCGCCTCCCCGTCGTGGGTGGGAACAAGAGTCCCATGGACGGCTTCAACCCGAATAAGATCATCGATGAAGAGGAAACAAAAAGGATGATCGAATACGCAGTGAGCCACGGTATCAATTATTTCGACACGGCCTATCCCTACCACACGGGCAAGAGCGAACTTGTTTTGGGAAAGTGCTTGAAGCCCCACCGCGACAAAGTCTATCTGGTGACAAAACTACCCCCTCGGTTTGTGCAGACGGAAGCCGATTACGACCGGCTTCTCGATGAACAACTGAAAAAACTCGACACGTCCTATCTCGATGTCTACCTGCTCCACGGCATTGGCCGGCCGTCATGGACCCAGTTAAAGGCACTGAACGTAACGTCCTTTTTGGACCGCATCCAGAAGGATGGACGGGCCCGTCTAGTCGGTTTTTCCTTTCACGACGACGTAAAGATATTCAAGGAGATTGTGGACAGCTATGATTGGGCCGTATGCCAGATTCAGTATAACTATTATGATGAAAACTATCAGGCCGGAAAGGAGGGTCTTACCTATGCCGCGTCCAAGGGCATCGGCGTTGTAATCATGGAACCCATAAGGGGAAGCAAGCTGGCTTACCCGGTGCCTAAGGAGGTCCAGGCCCTCTGGGACACGGCCAAAGTGGAAAGGACACCCGCTGAGTGGGCACTCAGATGGGTCTGGAACCACTCTGAAGTCTCGATTGCACTCAGTGGTATGAGTACCATGAACCAACTGATCGAGAACGTAAGGGTAGCTGCAGAAGGAAGGCCGAATTCCTTGACTCAGGAGGAGCTTTCCCTCATCACGAAGGTCAAAGAAACGTACAAGACGAAGTTTAGAGTCAACTGCACCGGCTGCGCCTATTGCATGCCTTGTGAAACGGGCGTCAACATTCCGGGTGTCTTTGCTGCCTACAACGAACTCTTTGCCTTCGATGACAGCGCGATGAGTCTCATGCGGTATAACATCATGCTCCCCCCAGAGCAAAGGGCGTCAAATTGCGCTGAATGCGGCGAGTGCGAAGAGAAATGTCCCCAACATATCCCCATCAGGGAAGAATTAAAGAAGGCACATGAAATGCTTTATCGGCCCGACCTGCGCCCACCGGGGCACTGATCGAGCTTCAATTCCGGAGCAGACTGTAAGGACACACCTTGGCAAGAGACGATTCTCCCCTGATGCAGCTCCCAAGGGGTTTTCTATGTGCATCCGTTCCATGTCGTACGGGCGCATCAAGGTTTACAGGCTACATGTCACATGTTACAGGTGAAGATCAACAAGGGACGACCGCAGGGAACAATACGGTCAGCAAAATAGCAACAGATTGGTTTTTAACTTCTTCATAATCGGCAGAAAACGTTTTGTCAGCAGGAAGAGATACGAATTTTATCCTTGTTCTAAATTTGATGGCGGGAGATTTCCCAGTATTAGTAATCGTGACTCCGAATCTCGCAGGGAACCCTTCTTTCAAGTATATCGGTCTGTTGGCCTGATTTTTCCATGCTGCAACCGTCTCAATGACACCTACCCAGGCTCGTTGATCGCGTCGAACTCATTCATTGGTAGATCGCATTTCCCCCAATTGCCCACTTATGGCACACCATTGCAGAAAACTTGTAACGAAAATGGCCAATGTTGCCCGAGCTACAAGCCACTCGGTAGATTTTGTGTCGTATCCATTCCCAGGTTGTCAGCCATAGAATCTTAAACTTGTTGCCTGATTTGGTTGTGTTCGAGCCTATGTTCAAGCATCTGTCTCCTTTCAGCCAGTGAGTCAGCCAGTCAGAGTCAATCAGTCAGGGACGTCGTGACTAACGCGACACAAGCACCGATTTGCTGTTTCTCCCTCCCGATTTCATGTAACTGATGATTCCGCCCATGAAACAATTATCTTCCTATGCTATTTGAATTGCAAGTCAAAATTCGTAGATCCGATAAACGAATGCCAGCTGAAATCTTCATAGTTTCGGAAGGCTTGCAAGGTGAAGACTTCAAGTCAACAGTATGATTCGACGTCTTCTTCTTTCAACTTGTTCATCTCATTCCAGGAATATCCCCTAATACCCAAGAGAATTTTTCCGGTGTATTCGGCAAAGTCAAATACCGGCTCCGAATCTTCTCCGGAGTCTCGTAAAATTTGACGAGATCTCTTCGCCACGCAACCTCAACTGTTTCTTTTCATGGCCACTACAAATTCCTCCGTGGTACAGACCGTGCTGACACGAGGCAGGAGAATCGTCAGGGCCGTCTCATGTGCACCTACGTCTCGGTCCGAACAACAGTCCCCCAAGACAAAGAGATGGAAATCACGGTCGAAGGCATCACGGGCGGTCGATTCGACGGTCATCAGTGAACTGACACCGGCGAGGAAAAGGGTATCGATATTAGCAGTACGCAAGATAATCTCCAGATCGGTACCGAAAAAGGCGCTCGTCCTCCTCTTCGTCACGATAACATCTTCCGGCAGGACCTCTATCTCAGGACATACCCGGACATCCGGGGTTCCCTCCAGAAGTCGTCCCGCTTTCCTTACTCTGTTCATCAGGCTGTTACGGGGTGACGCATCCGGGTAATTTCGGCGGTAGCTGACGATTACGTGAATCACCGGGACACCGACCGCCCTTGCCGCGGTTATCGCCCTTGTCAGGTTGCCAAGGACCTTCTCCCGCTCGAATGGTGGCAGTGAACTAACAACACCAACCTGAACGTCTAATAGAATCAATGCGGACGAACCAAGAGTGATATCCATGCCTACCTCCTCTTCAGGCCTGAGTCATTCTTTTCCCACGCCGTTTACGTTGGCGGTGAAATCGCGCGGCATGGAAACGCTCAGGGCATCAAAGAAATGCGGTACAGATCCGCATAAAAGGACCTGGACCGTTGATGAGATTTTTAAACGTTTTTCTTACCGCTTTACTCAGTGCCATCTAGATTGAATCATCTGTCCTTCCACGCATTTTCCGGTGTCCATTGCGTAAACTCAACAGTCATTAAGCCGTCATCGTGCACGTACGGTTGTTTGGCGGCAAGACCTGAGACAACGAACAGAGGAGAAAAAATGCTGTATTCTCCGAATACGGTCTGCTGCAGTTTCCAGATTTGTTCTCTTTTACTTTTTTGATCCGGTGCTTTTTTTGCGTCAACGAGCAGATTCTCAATTTTCTCTGGGTGAATGATATTCTTGGCCAGTATAGGGCCGTTAGCACCCAGCTGTCGGGGCATGACTATAGCCAAGTCTGAATCTGCCCTATGAGTGGAGTAACACAAACCTTCGAAATGTGTCTCAGAAGTGAGCTTGCGGTATCTGCCGTTGTCTGCCACATCAAGCTCAACGTTAATACCCGCCTTTGCGAGCATCCCCTGGATAGCAGTCGCCGCTGTCACCTGTTCGGGTACGTTAAGAACTAGTAGTGTCGTTTTAACACCCGTCGGATAGCCTGCTTCAGCCACTAGTTGTTTCCCTTTAGCTGGGTCATAAGGATAGCCCTTAAAGTTCGGATTGGCCCAAAATCCATTTGGTATACCCCACTGCTGGGTGGCCACGGCAAACCCATAATAGACGGTATCAACAATTGCTTTCCTGTCGAGGGCATAGCTTATAGCCTGTCTTAGTTTCAATTTTGCAAAGGGAGAATCGGGCAGAGCGCTATTGGCCATAATACCTATCATCATGAGACCGAGTCCCGTCCTCAACTCGGTGACATCGGCTCCTGACGCCTTCAAATCTTTTGCCGCAAGGGGTGGAATATTCCATAGCACATCTAGTTCTTTGGTTTTAAAGGAGGCCTGTAACACAAACGGGTCCGCTACAAAGTTCCATTCTATGCCGTCAAGATACGGTTTGCCTTTCTGCCAGTATCCATCGAACTTCTTGTACACCTGTTTAACATCGCGTTGCCGACTCACAAACTGGAAGGGACCGGTGCCTACGGGGTTATTTTGGACCCACTCGTCCCGGTCCTTGTCGGTGGAGCCGGCTTTCTGCCAGGCCGCAGGCGAGATCTGGGGACCGGCAAAATAACCAATACCCACATTGAGCGTGTTGTCCCAATCGGCAAGGTTGATCCGCAGGGTATAATCATCGATAATATCGATAGACTTGACTCCCGAAAGTTCGGCCCGCTTCGCGTTGATGAATTTCTCCAAATTCCACTTACAGGCTGAGGCGTTGAAGCTTGTGCCGTCATGGAACTTGATGCCCTTCCTCAGTTTTACCGTAATGGTTTTTGCCTTTGGATTCGGAGTCCAGCTTTCGGCCAGCCACGGATGCATCTGGCCTTTGCTGTCATATCGCCCTAGGCTTTCAATACAGGTCTTGGAGGTAACAAAATCCTGTGTTGTGAGCATGCCCGGTGGATAACCCAGGACGTTTGCATCGATCGCCGTTCCGATTCTCAAGACACCGCCATATCTCGGCTGTGGCTGTTTTACGCCTGCCGGTTTTCCTTGGGCCCAACCGAATGTTGGCATGGATACGAGTAAAGGAAAGGATCCGGCGAGGCAAATGAGGATCGGTAATAGGACTGCCTTTTTCATCAAAAACCACTTGAAAGAAGTACCCAGCGACCAAGACACCTGTTTTTCGATCTGCTTCATAACGGCCTCCTCATATTTTTTTAAACTCATCAATCGATGACCCGCCCCCACTCATTGAACCACCTTCAGAGTCAATATTTCCATAAGATATCTGTTCCCGGGCATGACTGTCTCTTGGACAGGAGGTTTATACCCCAGAACCTTTCCGGCCAATATTAACGATTCATTCATGTTATGCGTTTCCTGCGTAAATTGAACGTTTGCAATAAGGCTTAATCGTGCTCGATAACTACCTCAGTACCATAAGCGCAGTCGACTACATCTGCAATATATTTTGCTCTTACACTTCTCTCGTGAGTTCTGTAGCGTCCCGCAGATCCTCCAGATTCATTATCATTTGTACTACCCGTTCCAGCGGGCCCTTGGGAATCCTTTTTGGTGAATAAGACGCGCAGTCGAAGAATTCTGAAGCGAGTGACGCGCTGTCAATCGGGTTTTGAGGATAGCCGTATACAAATTCAATCTTTTTGGATTTGATCTCCTTGTTTTTCAGTTTTATCTCGATATAACCCGCAACGGAATCCCTCCAGTCTACCTTCGTGCCAATCTTGTACGTGACCTTTTCTGCCATGTTCAACACAACATCTTCCATTATTCTCGCGGTCTCTATTTCCTCTTTCACCTATTATCTTATCATTTCCTCAACGTAACTCGACGCTCATTTACCCTTGAACTGGGGCGTCCGCTTTTCAATGAATGCTTGTACTCCTTCAGCGCGGTCGCGCGAAGCGAGGAGGGAAGGAAAGATCATGTCCACCAGGCTCTGGCCAAAGGAGCCGGGAGACTCGACAAACCGTTTGAAATATTGTTTGTAAGCCTGCACGTGTTTCGGAGCCCCTTCGGCCACCATCGTCGCAAGTTCATAGGCGCGTTCCATCAAATGCTCGTGGGGCACTACCTCGCTTACCAGACCCATGCGCAGGGCTTCTTCGGCGTTAAGGTTTTTTTCGGTGAGCATCATGTAGAGCACGTTCCCGAGGCTCATCTGGTAGGTGAAGGTATTCGGGTAACGAGCCGCAAGGCCCCGCTTGACCACGGGAACACCAAATATTGCCCGTTCCGAGCAGATGCGGAAATCGCAGAACATTACGGCACAATTGAACCCGGACGCAAGGCAGTAGCCGTCAACGGCTGCGATAAAAGGCTTCGGACAACTTTCCATGGCTCGGTAGGTGGGGAAAATACCGTAACTTTGGTGAAGTTTTTTCACCGGTTGCTTCAGATCTCCTCCACCGGAGAAATTGCCCCCGGCACCACTTATCACGCTACAGAGCAGATTGTCATCGGCCCTATAGTCTTTTACCGCATCCTCCAGGGCATCCATGACCTCCTGGCTCATAGCATTAACCTGTTCGGGTCTGTTCAGGGTGAAGAATGCGATTGGTCCTTTTTTCTCATAAATCACAACATTTTCCTCAGTCATTGTTCGTTTCTCCTTTCATCAATATAATCTGTCCCACAGAACGTTATTTCTTCCATTATAGAACGCTGCAGTCCGTGGGTCACGGCTAGCAACGTCAACCGGTTTTTTTTGGTAACCTCTTGTTTGGCATTCTTGATGCCCTTTATTCTGCATCTCGTACGTCTTCTTCACAAAACGTCAATCAAATACACCTTCACTGAGCAGTCCGGAATATTCCTCAGCCGAAATACCCACGAACTTCTTGTACACGTATTCATTATGTTCACCGAGGCACGGCGAGGTTGTCACCTGAGGTCGGCTTCTGGAGAATTTCACTGCCGGCATCGGATGGTTGCATTCTCCAAAGACGGGATGTGTAAGTCTCACAAAACAGTTTCTCTCCCGTAACTGAGGGTCTCGGTCAACTATGTCGGAACCATCCTGTACGGGGCCGGATGGCACACCGGCCTTAAAGAGAAGGTCGGCCAGGTCATCACGTTCCCACTCACTGGTCCATTGGTTGAGCATCGATTCCAGCTCGTCTTCATGCTCTTTTCTTGCTTCTAGGTTTGTAAACCTGGCATCTTGAGCCCACTCGGGATGCCCCATCACACGGCAAAGTGCTTCCCACTCCACCTTGTTGAAGACGGCAATAGCGCACCACCGGTCATTTCCCTTACAGGGAAAGACACCGTGGGGAGACGCATACGAGGAACGGTTACCGATGCGCGTTTGAACATGGCCATTCGCAAAGTAATCGAGCATTCCGGGAGAAATCAACTGTACCATTGTCTCCGCCTGGGTAATGTCGATGAGCTGGCCTTTCCCGGTTCTTCTCCTGTAATCGATCGCTGCGAGTATGGCGATAGTCGTAAAAATGGGCTGCTGTGCGTCGGCATAAGCGATGCCAGGCCAGACAGGGTTCCTGTCGGGCCAACCGACGAGCGGCCAATGACCTGAAATGGCATACCCTGTATTGCCGAAACCGGCAAATCGCTTCTTCGGGCCTGTCTGCCCGTAAATACTTGAGCTGGCCATGATAATATCAGGCTTGATTTTCTTGAGTTCTTCATAGCTAAGCCCGAGCCTTGCCATGACTCCGGGGGAGAAATTCTCCACCACGATATCGACCAGGGCCACAAGCCTCTTTGCTATCTCGACGCCCTTTGGGCTTTGAAGATTGAGGGTGATACCGAGCTTGCTCGTGTTCGTGTGCAAAAAGAGGATGCTTCTGTCCGGGTGGGGAATATCATCCTTGTAAGGGGGTGTCACCCGCGAGTTGTCCGGTCGCTTTCTCGACTCGACCTTGATGACCTGAGCCCCGAAGTCCCCCAAAAATCTTGTTGCATAGGGGCCTGCACCAGCCCAGGTGAAATCCAATACATTTATGCCCTTCAGTGCGCTCTCACGTCGGTTCATCGCGCCGCCTCGTTTTCGTTATCAAAGAATCCCCTGTTCTTTCAAGGATGCAATTTTCTCTTTGGAGAAACCCAGTTCCTGGCCGTATATTTCGTTGTTGTGCTCACCGATGAGGGGCCCGCGAAATCTGGCTTCATTCTCTCCCTCGGTCGAAAGGTAGGTAAAACGCGGGTAGGTGAGGGTCGCTTTCAGCTCAGAATGGTTCAACTCTTTCCAATAGTTTCTTGAAGCAAACTGTTCATCACCCGCGACCTGATTGATCTGGTTCACGGGCGCGAGGAGAAGACCTCTCTCGAGAGAAGCCTTTTCCAGTTCCCTCGAGGTATGTGTCGAGATGAATGCTGCAATCGCCGTCTCCAACGATCTTATTTCTTCCGGACTCCATCCTGCGAAGGACACGCTCTCCCACTCAATCTCTGACCACCGGTCTGCTTTGCCTTCCTCCGTCATCCACTCAACCCACGCCCGGATCGGCTTGGTATTCTCCGGCGTAAATAACCATGTCACCAACCCGTCCTTGCACGGCCACAACTGTTGGCGCCCCGCACCGCCTCTTGCAAATAAACTTCCCATGCGAGGACTCGTCTTCTTCAACCACTCCCACATGAAGGGCTCCCGATAGTTGATGCGAACCGCAAGTTCATATATGGACACGTCCACATGCTGTCCTTCTCCGCTGACAGAGCGATCCTGTAAGGCAACAAGCGCCCCCGCCGCAGCCTGACCGCCAACGAGATAGTATGATTGATCCAGGCACATCCTCAAAGGCGCTCTATCGGAATCTCCGCAGATGCTCATGAGTCCGCTCATGGCGAGAATGGTGATATCTGAAGCCTTGCGGTCTTTGTAAGGGCCCGTCTGGCCGAAAGGGGTGATAGAAGTCATGATGAGCCCGGAATTCGCAGCACTCAGGGAGGTGTAACCGATGCCGAGCGTATCCATATAGCCTGGGGGAAAAGACTCAATGACAAAGTCGGCCGTCGCGCTCAGTTTCTTGAAGATATCCCGGCCCTCAGGGTGCTCCAGGTTCAGTGTGATCCCACGCTTGCTTGCATTGAAGGCAAACCAATAAAGGCTCTTATTAGGATCAGGGGTGCCGTGGTAGAAGGGGCCTATGCTACGTGAAGGATCTCCACCGGGCCTTTCCACCTTGATCACATCAACGCCAAGATCGCCCAGCACCTTGCCGCACAGAAATCCTTTCTCATCGGTAAGGTCCAGGGCTCTGTAGACACTCAGCATCATATCCTCTTAAAATCACTGATGTATCATTGTACCGACTGGTATATATTATCACAAATATTCAGAGATACTGTCAAGATTTTTTTTCGATTGTTTAACTGTTAGTAATTTTATATGGTCCACATTTCTAGAATTGTCGGTCACAATATGAGCCTTTTTTGAGGCAGAGAATACGATACAAATTGATTGACAGTACTGTTTTATACCGATATACTTGCTACGTCTTTTGAGAGAATAATATAAGAAAACAGCTATATGAGAGCATCAAAAACAAGATCTGATCCTCAAAAGAAGAGGATCGATATCATGCAGAAGGCAATGAAGCTGTTTCTGTCAAAAGGTTTTGAGGGTACCTCAACCAATGATATTTGCATGGCCGCTAAATTAACGAAGCCAAGCCTTTATCACTATTTTCAAAGTAAAAATCATTTATTGTTTTCCATCCACATGCTGGTTATCGAAGAAACCTTGCATCCGCAGATGGAAGAGGTAGCCGCCATACAGGAACCGGTTAAACGGCTAGAAATGATAGTTAGAGGTCACACTAGAATTATATGCACTTATCCCGAACTTCGTTTTATCCTCCATGGCTCCTTAACTGTCAGAGACAGATATTATGCAAGAATCAGGCAAGAATGGAAGAAGTTCT
This sequence comes from uncultured delta proteobacterium, assembly GCA_963754785.1. GTDB lineage: Bacteria > Desulfobacterota > Syntrophorhabdia > Syntrophorhabdales > Syntrophorhabdaceae > PNOF01. The sequence goes on from CAVWHH010000017.1 coordinate 211,007, forward strand.
ACGTGCTTCTTCGTGATACCATTGCTGAACTGCAGTCTATGGGGAGGATGAATAGCGCGCTCAAGCCGTCCTGGGCTGCTCTTCAAATATTAGGCATGATCACCTGGATGACCTACTGGTTTGACTATAAAAGGAAAAATCAGATCGACAAAATTGCAGATTCAATGGTAGAAATGACTCTTCATGGAATCGGTCTTGATCGTCCTGGATGAGTCAAGAAAATGGCCTCGGTCAGAATCAGCTTCAACCAACTTATCTCGATGACCATCAATGGGAACGTCAACGATTTGTACTCTAGGCATACGCCCACCTGAGCAAAACAACATTTAGAGGAAGAAATGATGACTTAATCACGAATAAATCCCTAAAGCAAACTTCTAATATGCTATATTTAGAATTAATCCTGATCAATTCTCTATCTATGGAAAACGAATCGGGATATCTCCGCCTCGGAATTTAAAAATACAAACTTGCGGTATGAGGGGATATATAATGTATGGACGGGGGAGGCCCTGGCCCATGTACCCCCCTATGTCTGATTCTAACTCCTCACCGTTCTCTTTAAGCGCATCAACTACCATTGCCGTAATACCCGTACGAATGTCCACTTCGGACTTCTCCTTGAGGTGCCCAGCCACTTTCAAGGCTGTCTCAAGGATCTTGCGTTGTGCCTCAAGGGCATCGAGCAAGTCCCTAACACGGCCAATATTTCATCCGTGAGGCCGCTCTCCTCCATAATTCTGTGAAATGTCCGCTGTGCTTCAGGATGTTTAAGGATAGCCGAAGCCTGTGAACCAGCAGTTTGGGGCGATAAACCGGTTGCAATTGCTACATCTTTCAGACACTCCCCGTTGAGTACCGCCTGACGAGCCTGTCACGGCGTATCTTGGCTGTTAGCGGTGACTTCGGCGCATGTTTCCTTGGTTGTCCCGAACACCCCATAGTTTTACTCCTTAGCTTTGACGGTAAGTTCTGCATCATTCAATATTGCACCATTTTATACAGTAGACACGAGTATCCTACCCCATGCTTTTTATATGAATGAGGTTGTTCCTTATGCATATCTTCTAACGGATTTCTAAGGAAACAACATAAAATGGCCCAGAGTAACATAGATAAAGGGATGCCGGGAAACTTGTTACTTGGCTGTTGTCAACGGTCTTTTTAAATTGAGCCATTTCCGGTCGCGAAAAGTGAGCCACTTGCTATCATGACTGGTTCATTTTCATCACCTCTTTCCCTATTTTTCCACGAAGCCTGTAGCTGTTACCCTTGATGTTGATGACCACACTGTGATGCAACAGGCGGTCCAGGAATGCCGTGACGATGACCGGATCATGAAACAGTTCAGTCCAGTCGGAGAAGGCCTTGTTGGACGTGATAATGGTACTGGCCTTCTCATACCGGTTGGCAATGAACCTGAAAAAGAGGTTGCATTCCTCCCGGTCTATGGGCGTATAGCCCACCTCATCTACGATCACCAAGGCCGATTTATGGTAGCCTCTGGCTTTTCCCTTCCGCCCGGCCTCATGATCTTTTTTCAACTTTCCGATCAAGTCCTCCATGGTGGTAAAATAAATGCTCATGCCGGCTTGGCATGCCTTCAAGGCGAGCGATACGGCCAGATGGGACTTGCCGACGCCCGGAGGTCCCAAAAAAATTACATTGCCCTTCTGCCGGATAAAGGTCAGATCAAAGAGCGCCATCACCTGCTGACGGTCAAGTTTGGGCTGAAAGGTAAAATCGAACTCATCAACGCTCTTGATAAAGGGAAGCCCCGATGTCTTGAGTGATGTTTCCACGCGACGCTGTTCCCTGCAGACAACTTCTTCTTCGAGGAGTTCATCGAGGAAGGCAAGATAGCTCTTCCCCTTTTCCTCTGACGTCTTCATCACCCTTTCCAGGATATCTCGTATACGGGGAAGCTTGAGCCGGATCAGACTGGTCTCAATACGATCGAGGACCAATGTATCACTCATACCCCCACCTCCCCGGCAACGCGGTCGTAGATATAGGAAGGTCTTATTTCAACATCCATATCATAGAACGGCTTCAGCGGGCTGATCGTACATCTGGCCCGGCCTTTGACATGTTTTGCCTGACCGTACTTGCGCCTGTTCATCTCCCGGTCCTTTTTCAGTGCGTCATAGAATCCTTTGTCCTGAATAAGGTGTCCATTGCCTTGAGGGATCTCATAGGTCACCATCAGGCAATCAGTATCGAAAATTCTCATCTCCCTGTCCTTGACGCGCAGAACAAGGTGCTTTCCTACCAGGGTATGGGGAACCACATAACTGTTGCCGTCAAAACGGACGGTGCAGTCCTTAGAGACCTTTCGGTAGACCCGGTACGAGGTATCAAATACCCTCAAAGGCAGTACCTGCAGACAGGGCCGCTCACGCTTGAATCTCTGTGACACTGATTCGTGGGTTGTTCCATGAATCCGTTCATCTTTGAGCTCAAGCCACTCAAAAAGATCCCTATTCGCTGTCTCAAGACAGACAAATCCGTACCCCCTCCAGAAACCTTCACGGATAAAGTGATAGGGTCTCTCGATCTTTCCCTTCACCCAGGCGGCATAGGCGGGCGTAACCTGCGGCTTGAATCCATAGTGCAACGCAAATCCCATGAGGGTATCGTTGAACTTGTTTTTACCGGCTATCTTTCCAATAAATACGTTCTTCATCCGGTCATAGAGAATCTCTTCGGTCACACCGCCGAAGTGATCGAAGGCATGAATGTGGCAATCCAGGAAAGTAGGCATATCGCACCGATCGATAAGCTCCGAATAGATCTTCCGAGAATAGCCGAGAATCATCGAGAAAAGATAAAGCTTCCTGACCGTGCCGTCAGCATTTTCAACCTGGAACTCCCCGAAATCCACTTGCGCCTGAAAACCCGGTTCTGTCTCAAAGCGCATATAGGCGATCCGCTGACGTTCATTCTTGATCTGATGGACTGACCTCTTTACTATCTCGTAACTCCCGGCAAAACCCATAGGGCGAAGCCGGTCGTATATCCAAGTGGCCTTGTACTCCATGTCTTCATCGAGCCATGAATTGATGTTGCCCTTAAACGGATCAAGAAGGCTCTTCCTGTTTACCTTTCCCGAACCGGGCTTAAGAAGGATATCCTTGTTCTCGAGGTACTTCTTCACCGTGTTTCTGCTGATGCCCAGCTTCCTTGCTATCTCTCGCTGAGTCAATCCCTTCCTTTTCAATAATAGTATGTCCAAAATGGTCTCCTTTTTTTCAAATGTTCCACCTCGCATATGCTGAGATAAAAGCAATAGCATATCCTTTTCTCTCAGCAGTTCCACCCTAAAAGTGGCTCAATTCTTAACGACCATTATTGGCTCAGTGTATCACGACCGTGGATAGCTGTTATTCTTTAGGTTTTCTGACATCCCTTTATTTATGTTTATTCTTTCTTACCGTCTGCAAAACCGGTTACGTTTCCAATGGTGGCAGTGGGATGCCGGATTGCAGATCTCTCCATGGCCCGCATAACGTTTGTACCTGAAATAAATACCAGCCGCCTTCCAAAGAATGTTGAAGCTTTCAACCTGCGATTCCGTAATCTTACTCGCAATTTTCAGCTTGAAAATGAACCCCGGCAGTAAGAGAATAGTGGGAATGGATAGATTGCCAAATATAACATTTTGCTTTAATTAGGAGGATAAAATGGAAAAGGTAGTTCTTGTGACGGGTTCAACCAACAACATCGGAAAGGCCATAGCAGAAGTACTAGCAGAAAAGGGATTTCATGTAATTGTTACATCCCGGAACGGTGAGGAGGCAAGGGAGGTTTCGGAAAACCTGCCGAAGAAAGGTTCTTGTTTTAGGGTTGATTTTTCGCAAGTAGCCTCCATCGAGGGCCTGTTCGCCTTCATAAGAGACAGATTTCACAGGCTCGATGTTCTTGTCAACAATGTTGCTTACACAAAAAATGAATCGATCCTGGATTGTGACTTAAAGACTTGGGAGTATACGATAAATACGAACCTCAGAAGTTACTACCTTTGCACGAAACTGGCCTCTGAAATTATGAAAGGGCAGGGTGGCGGTGCCATAGTCAATATTACCGTCTCCAGCACTAGGGGCTCGAGGGATAAATTCTCTTACCTGGTATCCAAGGGCGGTGTAAATTTCCTTACCATGTGTGCCGCAATAGACCTTGCCCCGTTCAACATCAGGGTAAACGCAGTAGGCTCGGGGCTTGTTGGAACCCCAGTTGGTTACAGGGAGTATGTAAACAGGCCCTACAAGAGCGAGAGGATCCCCAAAGGCCATATCGGTGAGCCTGAGGATGTGGCCGAGGCTGTGGCATTTCTCGTATCGGACAAGGCTAAATATACCCTCGGTGCACTATTGCCGGTAGATGGTGGGCTTAACATATCAATGTGAAGATTGGGAACTAGAATGACCGGTACGGCGTATGGGAAGAAAGGGTGAGAATCAGGCAGAACCTTCCGACATTACGGCGCGCAATGCGCAACGCGTGTCTTGCGTGGCTTACTCATCGTTGGTGGGTGAAGCTTTTACCCAGAAAATGGCTCCAAAATGTCACGTAACTGGCTTGTGGCACCAAACAAATTAGACCTTGATCCATCAAAACGACTGAAGCTTTCTCCTTATGTGTGTAAAGGCCAGAGGTCTTTAACCATGAGGTTATGCCGAGGGGCCAATGGGGATCCTATCCGACGAACCGTTTACCCATTTCAAAGGCCTTTTCGCAATCGAGAGGAAAGACCTCCGCCCGCCTCTTTGCCTTCTTCTCAGGATCGAAACGTGGGGCATACAGCTTTGAGTAGTCTTCAAACTGGTACGTGTCATAGCTCGTAAGCGATTCCGATTCACCGAATATGGTTCTGAGGACCATTTCATTCAGATTGATGTGGTGGTGGAAGCCGCGTTCCCTAGCCAACTCTTCGGTAGCGCCCAACGTGTAGATAAAGCCCGTTGAAATCTTTCTGGGGAAGAGTGATCCAGGCGGATCGGTATAGGTGCTGTAAGGGAAAAACAGACGCTCCATAAAGGACCTCATTTCTCCCGTCACGGTTCCATAATAGATGGGGGAACCCAGGACCATAGCATCTATGTGCCCGATTTTTTCTAAAAGAGGCGTAAGGTCATCCTTTACGGCACACCTCCCGTAGCTTGGGCCGTCTTTTGTCTTGCACGCGAAGCAGCTTATGCATCCTCTGTAACTGAGATCATACAGGTGGACGAACTCGGTGTCCGCTCCCCGGGATGCGGCCCCTTCCAGGGCTTTTTGGAGAAGGGTTGCCGTGTTCCATTTCTTTCTCGGGCTTCCGTTTATCGCTATGATTTTCATGAGCTCTGCCTCCTCTTCTTTGCCATTTAATATAGCACCCCCCGATGCCGGGAGCAACGGTATGGGCGGGGAAGATCTGTTTCCATCTGTTCAAAAGACCGTTCAAAAGACTTGTAAACTCACAACAGTTGTGTATTCTATAGGGAATCGTCTCATTCTTTAAAGGAGGTATATCATGGGACGCACTGCCATACATCCCGGCGAACATCTTGCTGAACACCTTGAAGAGTTGCGCATGAGGCCGGCTGAACTAGCCCGTCGACTTAAGGTCCCCACAAACTGCATTACGCAAATCCTGGATGGGCAGTGTGCTGTCACAGACGATGCCGTCTGTTTCTTGCGCATTTTTGCGTGAAATCACAGCCATGTTCTTATGGTCCAAATGGACAGCATTTTAGCGACAGGAATGTGCATGATACGCACTACGGGGTGAAGAAATCCCGGTAGAAACCAGTAAACCAGCGGAGGCGAGAATGACAGACATCGAATATGTGAAAACCGTGACCAGGCTGACCGACAGGGATCATGAACGGCTCGTGAACTATTACGCCGGGCTGCAGCCGGAAGAGCGGATCGCTGTGCACGGCCTGCATACTCGGGTCGCTCAAAAACAGAGTAGCCACAAAGACTCTACGAGAACACCGGCATACTATCACGCCACATTTATTCTGGCTGTCAGGGAGTACAAAATGGCCCAAAACCCTCAGGCGTCCTCGAGGAGAACTACCATGAAACAGGCCATACAAATAGACGCTTTGCGTGAAACGCACCGAAAGGCAAGAACACCGCGTAAACCGTAAGCTCTGTAGGCACTGGTCGAAAAACGCTACAGCGATCCACGAAACTCAGGAACAAGAAGCCGAGGCCGGAGCCCTGGAGGAAGATAGTCGAGAAGCTCACGCGCCAGTCCGGACAGAAGATGAGTCACAGGCACCTGAAGGCTATCTTCAAAAAGCTTGAGGAAGAGGGCGGGCCATCGACCCGTCAGTAACCGGCGGATGTATTCTGCTGAGTGATCCCTGCATCTAATCCTAAAACAAAGAAAGGCCCCGGGATATCCCGGGGCCCATTATCGATGATATATATAACAACCTATGCGTTACATCATTACATTAATTACTGCTTGGTCTTTTGTAGGTAGCGTTCTGTAATTGACGAGCGCGAATGGCCCATTTCTTGTGCCACCCGCAGCTTGGCTGCAACTTCACCGATGCCATTATTGAGACACTCTTGAAAACGCCGTTGGGCAAAACTGTGGCGCAACCCGTGACTTCCCGAATATCTTTGGTTAGTGGTCACTGCGGCTTTTTTCAAGGCACGGCGGTAACGTTCGTGGTCTATCGTCAGTATACCATTGTGCGCATCAATAAGGCACCGTAAGCCCGTGTAAGTCTGGGCGGAAACAGATATCTCTCGTTCCCTCCCACCTTTCGTACCCGTCGAGGTGAGAAATATAATACCTACCTCCTTCCGGGTGATGTCGTCCATTCTAGGCCCACGTAACTGAATACTTTTTAGCATGGCCGCTTCACGGATTCGCGCGCCGCCCTCGTACTGTATTGCCGCCACAATCCCAAACAATGGATCGTAGATGCATCTAATGAGCGCTTCAGGGTAGGGGTATTCACGCGTTTCGTCTTTTAAATGGAGTTCTGCACGGGCAATCACCCGGAGCTCATTGATTGCCGCTGTAAAATCATAATTTCGTCCCGAATTGAACTTTGTCGCGTACATGTTCAGAGCAACAGCGAGCTTATTCAGGCCCGCGGCATAGGTCCTGAATGTTCTAAGCGCTACGGCACTGTTGATCACAAATCCCAGATAATCCCTGATGTCATCTGCGGATGTCGCCTCGACATCCCATCTCCTGAAATTTGTTTTCGTGTAATGGCCAAAGAGGATAGCTATTCCTCTGTACTTATCTGCCGTCGCATACGATGTGATCGGGCATTGTGCAGCTATTTCTTGGCTTGTCCGGGCTCCCGCTGCCCTCGCAAACGCTTTAGCATTATGTCTTTTCATACCGATGCAAATGACACCGCTTATCTTATATAACGCTTGAATTTGTCCTACAACACTGCCTCTCATGTGTACCTCCATGCCGTCTTTTTTGGGCTTTCGGCTCCCAGGGTTAGGTCCATCGGCCGATTTATCGGGGGCAGCCGTCATCCCCCCAAACGTGGTGAAACTTTGTGTTGCGGTGCGGGATTGCTTGTCTTGTTTTTTTGTCATCACTAATTTCCCGTTTGCTATGAATATCTGTTAATGCATCCTCATTGATTTCTGTCCGTTGCAACATGGCCCTTTGTTGTGGCCACTTGTAACCGTTACAAATGTGGGCCAGTCCGCTACTTCAGCGAAACTGTGAGCGACCGGACGATATGGGGTATGGATATTGATTGGTGGGTGGGTTGGTGATTCCCGATCTACCGGGTGTTAAGAGGGGTTAGGGTGTTGGTTGTTGCGTTTTGGCTCCCCGGAAAAGCGGGATCTAGGTATACATGTTAAAAAAAGTTGGAATCAATATTTGCCAAGAAACGAAGGAAAATCTCTGGCGGGTTGGGAATGAGTGTCTGTAATTTTCGGAAGCCCTAATAAAGATACTATGTTTTGATATTTTGCATATTTTTGTTTACGATTGCAAGTAAAATCGACAGGAAATCGTAATCCCTCAGCATGTGGCACCCGTGAAGCCGGTTCAACAACCGGAACGTGCAGCACCGAAAAAGTCTGAGCGACAGGAGAATATTCAAGGAAAGACCGAGCAGCAGGAAAAGCCACGATGATTCTTCGCAAGATGAAATATGTTAGGAGGTTGATGTACCCAACCGGGCAAAAGGTAGCCTCTGGCTGATGTTGGTGTTATACCAAGTTGCCTTCATTAATATAACATTGTAGCCTCGCTCTATCTTTGAATGCAGCTTAGTATTAAAAGAAATTATGACGCAGAATAGCTTTGATGGGGACGCTTTCCAATAATTCAATAACGTTAGATAAGAAAACAACTTTTGGATAATGATGGGCACGAAGAGGAAGTCAGAAAAAGAAATATTGTCTAACGAAACAGTGAACGTCTTACACCGGCCGCTAATTTTTGTGTTATCGCTTTCCCCTGGGTGTAAGCGAAGATAAAGTAACCGATATCGGTAACCTCCTTCGTTATTCCTTCATAGGTCTGCGTCGGAAGCATAAGCGTGGCGACGGGATACATATTGACCTTGACCCTCCCCTTGGTCCTCTTCCCAACTTCATCGGCCCACTCCTGCATGAGTTTGCCTTCAGCGGTGATGGCAGGCACAAAATAGGCAATTTAAGGGTAATGACCTTATCCACCGCATGACCCCAATAGGGTACGAAAAACATGGATAAAAACAAAAACTGCCAGAATCCTCTTTATGAATGCTGATTTCTTTATAAGGCCCCCTTATCATTTATTTTGGTTCTTTCTTAAATAATATACTTACCCCTGAAAACTGGACAGTCAATTAAGGTGGACAATCTCTCCTCTCTGAGGTGAAAATTATCAGAGAAGGAGGAAAGGGAAATATGACGGATCATCGGAAACGGTATGACGGAACATTCAAGGCCAAGGTAGTGCTAGAATCGCTGAAGAACCAGAGGACCATCGCAGAACTTGCCAGTGAATATGGTATTCACCCCAATCAGATCACACAGTGGAGAAAGCAGGCATTAGAAGAGCTCCCGGGTATCTTCTCGTCAAAACAGGCGAAGAAGGAAAAAACTCACGAGGAGGAGAAGGAAGAGCTTTACAAACAGATCGGCCAACTAAAGGTAGAGATGGAGTGGTTTAAAAAAAAGTCGGGGATTCTTCTCTCCGGGAGAAGAGGGAGAGTATAGATATGAACGCTCCTGTTATCTCCATCTTCCGGCAATGTGAACTTATCAACCTCAATCGGTCGAGCCTCTATTATCGACCTGCACCGGTCTGTGCATTGAATCTTAAGCTTATGCACCTAATTGACCGGCAATACACTAAGATGCCCTACTATGGGGCTCCCCGGATGACCACCTGGCTTAAGAACCAGGGATACCCGGTTAACCACAAGCGCATCGCCAGTCTTATGAGCATTATGGGCATTCAGGGTATTGTTCCCAAGAGGAAGCTCAGCATCCACAATAAGGAACATACGATATACCCCTATCTTCTGAGGGGAGTCGATATCGTCAGACCCAATCAGGTCTTTTCTTCGGATATCACCTACATTCCCATGAGAAAGGGCTTCATCTACCTCACGGCGGTCATGGACTGGTTCAGTCGCTATGTGCTCTCCTGGAATATATCGATCACCATGGATGCAGCCTTCTGTGTTGAAGCATTGCACGATGCCCTTGCCATCGGAGTCCCCGAGATCTTCAATACCGACCAGGGATCCCAGTTTACGAGCAAGGATTTTACGGACACACTGAAAAACAGCCATGTTGCCATCAGCATGGATGGAAAAGGAAGGGTCTTTGACAACATCTTCATTGAACGGCTTTGGAGAACGGTCAAATACGAGGAGGTATATCTCAAGGACTACGCCAATGTCGCAGAGACGATACGAAGCTTAGGAGTATACTTCCATCTCTACAACGAGGAGAGGATTCATACGGCAATCGGTAAGAAGACCCCTTATGAGGTCTACTATGGGATGGCAAAAATCCCAAAAACAACACCAACACTGAGGGAGGGAGTCCACCTTAAGTATGCTTAACTTTTGTCTTGACAATGGGGGTAAGCCCAATAATTGGTTCACGAAATAGATAGGATCCGCTATCTTTGAAAGTGTCAACAATTAGATCAATAGATTGATATGATTGGCATAACGATATAAGTCACAATAACTTCTTCGAAGTGAAAATTCTCCAGAACCTTAGGCGCTTAACCACGAGATTAGGTACTATAAATGCAACTTACTTAAGAAAGAACCTTTATTTTTTTGTTGCATATACTGAACTCCATAACAGGAGTACGAAATCTGTTTCTCATCATTCCACGCATCTCCATTTTGCATAGTGCACAAACGAGTATGAAGAATTCTCTCTAGTTCTCCTGTCGGCACAACGCAATGCACATCAACCGAGCAGGGTCCTCTTCACCAAGGTTTTTGCAATCTGGATCTTGTAGGCGTTCTGATTCAATATCACCGCGCCCTCCAGTGCCATCTTGCCTGCCTTGCCCGCTGTCGCATCATCAATGGACTGTCCTTTTAAAAATTCCTCAGCTCTCCTTACCCTCAATGGCTCAGGGGCCACAGCGCCAAGGACTATACGGGCGTCTTTGCATATTCCCTTATTGATTGTCACGACCGATGCCACACTGACAATGGCAAAATCGATGGGCTTTCTCAGCGTGAACTTCTCGTATCTCTGAACGCTGCCTGCCGCCGGTTTCGGAATGACGATTTCCTTTATTAGCTCGTCTGCCTCGAGGATATTCGAGCTTGTCGCACTCGCGTTGAAGAAAGCGTGAGCTGGAACACTCCTCTTAGTCGTTATGATGCTTGCATCAAGCGCAACGAGCGCCACGGCAACATCGGATGGTCCGACAGCGAGACAGCCGCAGTTAAAGCACCGGGAGGCCTCAATCTCAATCTGGTTCATGGTCGTTCCCGGTACGTCTTCAATGTAAATGTTGTTGATACGTTCCACCACCGGCAATTCTTTGAACGCGACGCGAGGGATCTCCTGCAGGACGGAATCGCTGAAATCCGCTTCCATGGTTTTACCTTTGGTCAAAGCCTGCTTGTCTCCAAGTAAAATCCCTATGTTGCGGGCGGCTTCCTGCGCTGACGTTACCGCCTGTATCACCGTTGCCGCGCCTGTGACAATGTCGCCTCCGGCAAATACTTTTTTCATACCTGTTATGGCGTTAAGCTCATCAACGGGAATCTTGCCTCCTGTGCTGTAGGAGAGCCCGGGCATGGTTAAAGACTGGTCAACGCCCTGGCCTATAGCGACAACAATGCTGTCTGCCTCAAGGCTTAGGGAGGTGCAGGAGTTGTTGTACTGAGGATTAAAGGTGCCATCGGGCTCGCGGACCGAGGTGCATGTGACGGTGTCGAGACCAACAGCCTTACCGTCTTTCACGGTTATTTCTTTTACACCGAGAGAAGCATGGATGATTATTCCTTCTTCTTCTGCTTCGAGTATTTCATTGTCCAAGGCCAGCATTCTGTCCTTCGACGCAAGGTCTCTGCATTCCAGGCACACGAGATGCACTTCCTCAGCACCGGACCTCTTGGCTGTCCTGGCCACATCGATGGCAACGCTCCCTCCGCCGATAACGATGACCGTCTTGCCTAAGGCAACTTTCTCCCCTGAGTTGATTTTGCTCAGGTAGTCGATAGCGTAGGTTACTGCTTTTGCTTCCTCACCGGGCACGCGCAATTTCAGTGGTTTCCAGGTTCCGCCCGCTACAAAGACAGTATCAAAACCATCCATGAGCTCTTGCACGGGAATGTCTTTGCCCACATTGACGTTGACCTTGAATACAATACCCATATTCTTCAGAGCTTCGATCTGTCTTGTCACCACGTTCTTGGGAAGGCGGAATGGTGGAATGCTGTAACGAAGCATGCCGCCTGCCTCAGGGAGTTTTTCGTATACAGTAACAGCATGGCCTGCTTTCCTAAGATAAAAGGCAGCGGTGAGCCCTGCAGGACCTGAACCGATAACAGCGACCTTTTTGCCGGACTCCTTTTTCGGTGGTACGTAAAAATCGTTCGCCTTATCGAGGACGTAGTCACCCACACCGCGCTCGATACAGTTTATAGCTACCGGTTCATCGAATTCCTGTCTATTACAGTGGGGCTCGCAAAAGACAGGGCATACTCTCCCTGTCACCGCAGGAATTGGATTGGAATCCATCAAGATCCGCGCCGCTTCAGCCACATCACCCTTGCGGATTTTGCTGAGATAAGCAGGGATATTGGTACTGGCAGGGCAATGGCTCACACAGGGGTACTGAGTCATCGGGGCTGCGCCGAATATGGAGTGATACCTGTTGTCGCCGCCCAAGGCGCTGCATATTTTGCCTCCTTTGCGCAGACAGGTGATGGGGCCGCCGATTTGCGTCGGATACCGATAATACCAGCACCGCACGTCCTGGGCGAGGTTCCCGCCTATGGTGGCCATATTCCTGATATGGGGACTGGCCACAGAATGCACCGCTTCTGCCAAAAGCCCGTATTTTTCCTTTACTTCCGGTGAGCCGGCTATGTCGGCGAGCTTCGTAAGGGCGCCTATTCTCAGGCCCTTCTTGTCTTGTTTGATGTAGTCCAGCCCGTCGATAGTTTTTATGTTAATGACAGCCTCGGGATACTCGGACAGGCATTTGTCTCTCATGGCGCCGAGCAGATCGGTGCCGCCTGCATTGGCCTTGGCCTTTCCATTGTATTTCGCAAGGAGTCTGGTTGCCTCTTTGACCGACCGCGCATTATAGTGTTTAAATGGTTTCATCTCTGACCTCCCTCGTTGCCGTTTGAACCATCTGAATGGCCTGAGCTTACCTTTCCGAGGGCCTTGAGTATCCTGTCAGGCGTCACAGGATACTCGTGCAACCATGTACCGACTGCGTTGGAAACGGCCATGAGCACTGCGGAAGGCCCCGGCGACGTGGAGATTTCTCCTACGCCAACCGCATGGAAACGGTGGCTGGGGAAGGGTGTTTCGAGCACGACATGCTCAAGGGCCGGTAGTTCTGCGGTCGTTCGCCACTTGTAGTCGATCATGTTGGCATTCATAATATGTCCTGTCCGGCGATCTAAGATTGTTTCTTCAAAGATGGCACTATCGATGCCAGCTGAACCAAGGCAGCCGTTGAGTTGCCCCTCGAGGCCTTGAGGATCGATGACTTGGCCCACATCCGTTGCGTTGACCACACGGATCAGGTCGACCTTCCCTGTTTCCGTATCAACCTCAACCTCCACGAAGGTCATCATACAGTTGCACATAGTGAAATCAGGTTCGAACCGTCCATATCCGAGTATGGTCCGGTCGTTCCCCATTGTCCGCCATTTTATGGCCTTGTTGGGATTCGTCTTCACAAAGACAACACCGTCGGCCGTGTCCAGCTCTTCCGGTGCCACGCCGAGTTTTGGCGCCGCAAACTCGAGGAGCTTTTTTCGCGCATCCGCCGCGGCATTGATGACGGCGCTCCCGATGGCGTAGGTCCCTCTGGAACCCACCGGTCCGAACTCAAAGGGCGTCACGAGCGAATCGGCAGGCGTCATCGAGATCCGGTCAGGCGGTATCTGGAGTACCTCTGCCGCCATTTTTGCATAGTTGCTCTTTTGCCCGGTTCCATGCTCTGTGACGCAAAGAAAAATCGTAGCGGTTCCATTGTAACCAAGCTGCACGTAGGCCTCTGCAGCGTCCTCGCCAATGTCGGCGTTTCCATGAACGCCGACCCCTATGCCTCTGCGTTGTGCGCCCTTCACTGCACTTGGTTGCAACCAGCCTTTCCATTTATCCTTCCATCCAAACTTCTCGGCACCCTTGTCCATGGCCTTCGAGAAATCGACGCCCCGGAAATTATAAAAATCTCCATCCCTCCAGTAATAACCTCCGCCGGGCTTGACGAAGTTCTTCTTGAGAACCTCAAAGGGGTCGAGGCCTGCCTTATCCATGGCGAGGTTCAAAAGGGGTATGAAGGAGCACTTCAGCTCCTGGCCCCCGAACCCCCTCGTACTGCCCGAGGCATTCCGGTTCGTGACCACCACAAGGTTCTTCAGATCCCAGTTGGGACACTGGGCCATAATCATCAGCTCGCCCGAGCCGATGGCAACCTGGGCCTGTGTGGTAAAAGAATAGTAACCTGTGTCGACATACCAGGTGCCTTGGATGGCCGTGAGCGTCCCGTCTTTCTTCATGCCGACCCTCGCATGCATGCGGGAACCGACCCTCAGCGTGAAACTGGCCATGTGCTCTTCCTTCGTGAACATGACCTTAACGGGACAGTTGGTAGCCCTCGCCAAGAGGATCGCGTAGGACTGGACCTGCCAGCACATGATCTTCGTCCCGAACCCGCCGCCGCATTGGGGCGCGATGGTCCTTATGTCAAACTGCCGATTAAAGACGTGGAAGAGGGTTACCTTGTCAAGATAGGGGGCTTGGGTGGTCGCCCAAAGGGTCACTTTGTTGGGTTGTTCGAAGGTGGCAACCGCCCCTACCGACTCAGGCGGCAGCGCATTCGGTATGTTCTCATATCCGAAGGTGCCCTCGGTGATGACGTCCGCCTCGGCAAAACCCTTGTCCACATCCCCTCTTACCACACCCTTGAGACAGTTTTCTCCGTAGATGATGGTGCCACCCGGGAGGATGTTGTCGGGATACTCCTCGTAAATGGCCGGTGCACCAGGCTTGAGGGCCGAATCGATATCAAAAATGGCCGGTATAACCTCGTACTCGACCTCGATGAGATCGAGGGCCTCTTCGGCTATCTCTTCCGTAGTGGCCGCGACGAGGGCGACGGCGTCTCCCACGTACCTCAGCTTCTTGTCGAGAACGCGCACGTTGCGGGGTGTACCGCCCCGGAAATCGGGGATGTCTTCCCAGGTGAGGATTGCTTTTAGTCCGCGGAGGGTTTGGGCCTTGCTCTTGTCGATTTTTTTAATCAGAGCGTGGGCGTAGGGGCTTCTAAGCACCTTGCCGTGGAGAAGGTTCTGGAACTTCAGATCGTCCGTGTACTGCACAGCCCCGGTGACGATATCTGTGGCGTCTCGCCGGGGCATGGATTTGCCTATGTATCTGTAGTGAGTACCCATTTTCTACCTCCTCCTCTCCACCACGGACATGACGGCCTTGATCACTTGATAGTGACTGATGCAGCGACAGAAGTTGCCGGACAGGGCTTCCTTAACCTCTTCCTCAACAGGATGGGGATTGTCGTTGAGTAATGCCTTCGCAGCCATGATGATGCCTGGTGTGCAGAAGCCACACTGAAAAGCCGTATAGTCTATGAATGCTTGCTGCAGAGGATCGAGCTCTCCTGTTTTGGCGTTCCTCAAGCCTTCGATGGTGGTGATGCTCTTCCCATCACACTCGACGGTCAAGGTTTTGCAGGAAAGGATAGCCCTTCCGTCCATGATTACGGTGCAGGCGCCGCAGGCGCCGTTGTCACAAGAAATCTTCGTGCCGGTAAGCCCGAGGGTCTCTCTCAGTGTGTAAGATAGTGTGTGGAATGGTTCAATCTCACCGGCCCTGCTGCCTATGTCCAATTCGTAGTCTTGCCCGTTCACGGTGAGCGTTATCGGATCAGCTTTCTGAGCCTTTTTGCCCGCAAGGCCTGCCGCTTTTACTGCCATGGTTTCTACCTCCTTTTTTTAATTCTGCAACATCAGACAAACAATGATCGGCCTGCCGTTATATCTTTCCGCCCTCTGTCCGCCGATATTTTTCTCTCAACTCTTTTTTCAGTATCTTCCCCTGAGGATTTTTTGGCAGGGACTCCACAAATTCTACGGACCCAGGCGCCTTGTACCGGGCGAGGTTTTCCTTGCAGAAGGCAATGATCTCATCGACATCTGCCGTGTGTCCTTTTTTCAAAACAATCACTGCGTGGACCCGTTCTACCCATTTTTCATCGGGTACGCCTATGACGGCGCACTCCGATACTGCCCTGTGTCGATAGAGAACCTCCTCCACTTGACGGGGGTAGACATTCTCTCCGCCGGTAATGACGAGGTCTTTTTTCCTGTCAACTATATAGATATAACCGTGCTCATCATAATAGCCCATGTCGCCGGTGTGGAGCCATCCGTTCACGATCGTTTCGTTGGTAAGGTCCGGTTTGTGCCAATACCCGACCATAACTGACTTGCTTTGGACTATAATATCGCCAACGGTGTGCTCCGGCACGTCATTGTAGTTTTCATCGACGATCCGTGCATGGACCCATATGCAGGGTTGTCCGCACGAGGCAAGTAGCTCCTTTTCCTCTGGGGACCTGTCTAAAACATCGTGCGACTCCCGCGAGAGAATAGTGATGTCCGGCCCTGATTCTGTCTGTCCGTAGCCCTGAGCAAATATAGGTCCGAAGCGGTCAATCCCTTTCCGGAGTAGTTCCAGCGGCATCGGGGAGGCGGCATACCACATCCGTTTCAGTCCGCGCAGGTCATACTCTTCAATGTCAGGGACACCCAGTATGCTTACGAGTTGGGTGGGTACAATATGGATATCTGTCGCATGCTCGTCTTGAAGGGCCTGCAGCGTGGCTGCCGGGTCAAAAGAGCGTTGCTGCATTATTACGTTACATGCCCCCACCATAAAGAAGGCCCAAAAATGTGACCAGCCGCCAATGTGGAAGAGGGGAAGGACCATAACGTGCTTATTCTCAGGTTGAAGGCCCACCTGGAGGGCTTTTGTCCTGGCTTCCTCGATCTTACGGTAAGGGGTGTAGACTGCTCCTCGGGGTATACCGGTTGTGCCGCTAGTATAGAAGATGATAAAAGGGTCATCCTCGTTGATATCAATATCGGGTTCTTCCGACGAAAAGTTCTTGAGGAGGTCTTCGTAGGAAAGCATTCCAGGCACATCTCCTTCAAGGCAGATATAATGGGTAACTCCTGGCACGCGCAATCGTAATTGATCGATGGTCGTTATAAGCTCGGGGCCCACAAAAAGCGCTTTGGCTTCGGAATCGTTGATAATGTAATCGAGTTCTTCCACCTGCATCCTGGGGTTAAAGGGTGACACGATGAACCCTCCCTTCATGGCTGCTCCGGTAATGTCGGTACACTCGAGACAGTTCCAAGCAAGGATACCGATACTGTCCCCTTTTTTGAGTCCCAGCCCCGCAAGGGCATGTACAAGACTGTTTACTCGGTCGTTAAACCGTGCGAAGGTAATCCTCTTCGACCCGTATACGAAGGCCTCTTTGTCAGAACGCAAGAGCGCATTCCGGTAAATGATGTCTGCATAGGTTCCGATCCTGTACCGAGACAGCTCTTTCAGTATTAGTCTCTGACTCATCCCATCATCTCTCGTGTTGATTTACATTCAGAATATTCATCTATCTGGGCGCCAAGTTGACGCGATAAGGCTTTTCCAGCCTCGGCAACAAGGGGTCCGCACTCATGCGTTGCCTCCGCAGAGACGAGACCGAGCACCACGATGTATCCAATCGGATATCCATTTGGACCGAGCACAGGCGCAGCTACTGCGTTGAGCCCCGGTCTGGTCTCCTCAAGGTCTTCCGCGAACCAGTCACGACGGCACTGTTGAATCTCCGACATTAGTTTCATTCTGTCAAATTGTGCTGGATCGCCGTGAAAGAACAGCTTCTTGTCCTTAAGTAACTCCTCAAGGTCGTTCTCGGCAAGGAAAGCCGCAATAGCCTTTCCGTGACTCCCGTACGTAAGAGGGAAACGGTGCCCTACATGCATAGTCACAACAATTCCACGTCCACCCTCATGTTTCGCTACCACAAACACATTTTTGTCGGCTATCAGACCCAGGGCTGCCGTTGTGCCGCTCTTTCTGGCGAGATCTTCAAGAATAGGCTCGGCCAGTGTCGGCGCATTGAGATTGTCCAGAAATCTCCGGGAAAGTCCGATCAGCCCCGGTCCGAGGGAGTAACCTTTTCTGTCGTTGTATTGCTGAACAACACCAAATTTCTGGAGTGTGTGAAGAATTGAGTAGGCCTTACTCTTACTGATTCCCGCTTCCGAAGAGATCTTTATGAGACTCACATGAGATGACTCACCGGAGGCCATATAAAACAATACGCGCAAAGCCTGTTCCACTGCTGGCACTATGTACTTTTCGTTTTGTTGTGTCTTTAGCCTGTCCATAATAAGTTCTACTAATGAAACTGATATTCTATATAGCATACATATCATTGTGTTGAGAGAATTGTCAAGAAAAAAGCAATCGGCATGAAAAATTTTGTGATCTCAATTCTACACCACCCTATTATTGGGTATCTTTCAATCTCCGACAATCAAATAGCCATGGTTCGGCGGAGGAGATACGATGAGTACCCACGAATGGTCGAAGTTGGAAAGAGAGATTGCACGGCAAGCCTTCAACCTGGCCTATGTCCGTGAGTGCAAATCCATTGAGGAAAAACTCCGAAGAAGAGTAAGCGAACTACATGATCCGAAGGGGTTGTGGAGCATTCATGCCTACCTCACTGAAAAACTAAGGGGAACGGATACAAAATATGACTACAGATACTCCGTTCTGCCTTTTGTATTTGCCAGGCTTCTGTATGAAGGGTAGATCACGATAGAGGACCTTAAGGGATTGTCCGAGGATAAGATTGAAGCGATGAAGAGAATAAGTACACTTTCGACCGAAGAGTGACCAGAGAAAACCGAATCAAACGTGTAAGAGGGAGGCGCAAAGACGATCTTTCCGGTTAAGCCTTCGTGGTATACTGTTTACCGGTGCCATCACACAAGCGGTTTTCCCACAGTGATCGGGCAGAATACCATCGTTGATTTTCCAGATGAAATGTGGATACATTTCAGTATCCTTTCCCCGTATGAGCTGATGAATGGTTCTTCTAATTCTTACAAGAAATGTATAAGTTGCTTCCTCTAAGCCTGTTTTTGGTATTCAATTCCGAAACGCTACATTACAAATTGTATTCAATGATCCTAACCGTGAAGTGAAACCCTCAACCAAGAGGGATATACTATCAAAACCGATAAGATAAGGATTTAAAAAAATGTTTGGTCTTGTGATAGAGATCATTTTATTTGCTTGATGACAATGATACATTCATCTCAGCAACGACATTCTGCCTCCGAGTTTCTCTCCTTTATACCACCGGTTAGCTTACCCCCTGCAAGACCGGTGGTCTCTATCGAAAGCCTCGCCCATTTCGAGCAAGACCCAATGTTTTTGATAACAATTCAGTTGAAAGGCTGGCAATCAAAAGGGACTGATCGCTATTTCCAGTGGCGGCACGGATGATAATAGGATCAGAAATGAACGGTCAAAAAAACTTCTTATGAACTTAACCTCAGCAGCCAGTCTTCGTCTGCTTCCCCGCTAAAGTCGGGCGTTACCACTTTTATCCCATAATGTGCACCCACTGTGATGGGCCACTGGTAACGACTTGTGAAGTATCACCTTCTTCCTTATCCACACTTTGGTATTTTTCCCGAATATACAACATTACGATTGGACTCCACGACGGTTCCCGTGAGCTCCGTCCTATAGGGGGCAAGGAATAACAGGATAGTTTCCCGGTCGTTCGTGACATTTTGCTTGAAGATTCTTTTCAGCTGTTCATTAATAATCGCAAGGTAAATACTCTTTGTATGAAGATCGATTCCACAGTATAATTTCATGAGGTACCTCCTGATTAGGATTTAGTCTGCTTAGTCACAGCATAGCAGCAATTTCTCTGTGCTGTGGAGATACTTTTTTATGATTATCAATCGATTGTATGTTGTTGACAATATATCCAGTAAACACTACGATTTCGGAAATTACTGTTTGGAATATATTAATTGTTCGTATGGAAAAGTAACCGGAGATAACAAAATGAAACAGCCATCAGCAGAAAAGCCGAATTATGGGAATTGGCTTTAACGCTTACTCGAACTGACCCACCTTTGCTCAAAATAACTGACCCACCGATTAGAGATATCCAGTTTTCATAGGTAACACCTCCAGACCATTATAAGCGGTATCAATAAAAAATTTCCCACCCTTCAACAGTTGCCTCACCCGGATTGGGTTGGCGTATTTGATTTTTTCGCCGCTGTTGCCCCTGACACTGTATAAACTATCAAAAACAAAGGGGGTGCTGCCGGTGACCAAACAATGCCTTTTCTGTGGAAAGTTTTTCACCCCCGATCACCGGGTGAAAAAGAAGCAGAAGGCATGCTTTGACCCGGAGTGCAAAAAGAAACGGAAGAAGGCCGCACAAGAGGCGTGGGTCAAGAAGAACCCCGGCTACTTCGCCGATCACTATGAGGCTTACGTGAAGCCATGGAGACAAAAGATAAAAGACGAGATACGCCCCGTAAAGCAAGTCCAGAAGCTGATTCTCCTTATACCGGACGGGATGATAAAAGACGAGATCACCTTGAAAAGGGTTGGTGTAAGGACATTTGCGGCCGCTGGATACGGATAGGGCATGATAAAAGACGAGATGGAACGGACCTGTGTCTTCACGTTATTATCTCCACCATGGACGGCAGATACCTCCGGGAGATCAAAGAAATAGAAATTGCCCATCTCAATCTCCGCTATGCGCATACAAGGGTTGCACGGCCCGCAAAAGTTCTCGCGCTGACGGCCTCCATCGAACGTATCGGACAGATTGTCCCCGTGACCATTTTGGATACCCTTGTTCTGCTCGACGGCTACCTGAGGGTCATGGCCCTGCGGCGCTTAAGAAGCGACACGGTCATGGCGGAAATCTGGGAATGTAAAGAAGAAGAAGCCCTGACAGAGATGCTCGCCAGGTCATGCAGCCGCAAATGGGATCTTCTGGAGGAAGCGGCCCTTCTTGTGGAGCTTCACGATCACCATCATCTTTCTCAGGAAAGGATCGCCTCTATGGTGGGACACAGGCAGGGATGGGTCTCAGGACGGCTGGCCCTTTACCGCTCCCTCTCTGAAGACCTTATAGAATTGATCCGGAAGGGGTCCGTTTCTACCTGGACCGCCATGCGGGTAATCATTCCCATTGCGCGCGCAATACCGGAGCATGGGAAGACCCTTACAGAGAATCTTTCAGGGACGTGCGCATCCACGCGAGAGATGGCGGAGTTCTTCCGCCACTACCGGAAGGCCACCCGGAGGCAGAGGGAAAACATGGTGCATGAACCGGCTCTCTTCTTGAAATCCGTCAATGCCAGAGAAGAAGAACGGATGAGCAAAACCTTAAAAGAGGGACCGGAGGGCAAATGGCTTCATGATTTGAGGATCATTGCCCACATGCTCAAAGGGCTCCTTAAGGATATCCCCCTTCTGTTCTCCGGAAGCCAGAGCACCCTTGACCGGCGTGTTCTGCTTACCGCCTTCGGAGACAGCCGGAAACAATTTATGGAACTCGAAAACGCAATCGGGAGGCATCATGATTATCGAGGAGATACGGCAGGCCATAGTAAGTTTGTATCAGCGGGGGATTCACATCAGGCAGATCGGCCAGATGTTAAAGATCTCCCGGAACACGGTAAGGGATGTGATCCGTGGGAAGCAAAAATCACACAGGGAATCTTCCCGTGAGGAACTCTCTTCGGTAATCCGTGATGTATTCTCTGCCGTATCCGGCAATGCAGTCAGGGTCAAGGAGATACTGGAAGACCAGGGCCATACCGTCCCTTACAGCACCCTGACCCGTATAGTGAGAGACCTCGAACTCCGGGATCGGAGAAAGCGCTCGGGTACATACACCCTGGGCCCAGGACAGGAGATGCAGCATGACACCTCTCCCCATCAGGTAATTATCAACGGGAAGAAAGTGAGAGCCCATTGTGCCGGGCTGGTACTGGCCTACTCACGAAAACTCTTCATCCAGTACTATCCCTGCTTCACCCGCTTTGAGGCACGGGTCTTTTTGGATGCCGCCTTCACGTTCATGGACGGCGCCTGCCCTGTATGTATTATTGACAACACGAACATCATAGTGGCCCGAGGCAGCGGCCCCGATGCTGATATCGCCCCCGAGATGGAACGGTTCGGCCAGATATACGGAGTCAAATTTGTTCCCCACAACATTGGCGATGCCGACAGGAAGGCACGGATCGAGAGAAACTTCTCCTACATAGAAAATAATTACCTCGCAGGCCGCACCTTCCGGGACTGGCATGATCTGAACGAGCAGGCCATACGATGGTGCAAAGACGTCGCCAACCAAAAAATAAAACGCTCCCTCGGCATGAGCCCTGAAGCCGCATACCTCATGGAAAAATCTCACCTCATCCCCCGGCCTTTCTACATCCCCCCGGTCTATCAGACCATATATAGAACGGTGGATGTGGCAGGCTATGTACAGATCGATACTAACCGTTATTCGGTGCCGGAACGTCTGATCGGCAGGGATGTAGAGATCCATAAATTATGGGACCGGATAGAGGTCTTCTTCGCAAATCAGAAAGTAGCCGATCATCCGAGGCTCCTTGATAAACGGGAGGCCCGGGCAACCGCATCCGGCCACCATCTTCCCCTGAACAAACAAAGGGTGCACAGCGGTCCCTGCGAGGAAGAAAAGGCCCTGCTCGGTCATTATGAATGGCTTGACCGGTTTGTCGGGGAGCTGAAAAAGCGTTCAAAGGGGAGAGGCGTCAGGCATTTACGGAGACTTTTGAACCTGAAACGCACCTATCCCCCGGAGGCATTTGAAAAAGCCATCGGCGAGGCCACCCATTACGACCTGTATGACCTGTCCCGCATAGAGCAGCTGATCCTCTCCCATGTCGCCGGAGAGTTCTTTACCATAGAGGATGAACTGTGAACCGGAAGCTCCATGAACTCCTTTCGCAGCTCAGACTCAAGGGCATGGCGGAAGCCCTTGAGCGGGAGATCGAAAGATCGGAAAAAGAGGGTTCCCCTGTCTCGGAGGTCGTAGAGCGTCTCTTGCTGAGTGAGCAGGTATACCGCCAGAACCAGAGCCTCCTCAATCGGCTCAAGGGGGCAAAAATCCCCTGGGAGTGGACGCTCAAAACCTTCCCCTTTGGCAGGCAGCCTGGTGTGAGCAAGGCACAGATCAATGAACTCTCAGGGCTTGCCTTCGTGGAACGTAAGGAGAATATCGTCTTTATAGGAAACCCCGGCGCCGGGAAATCGGGCCTCGCCATAGGGCTTCTGCGCCAGGCGCTTCTATCTGGATACAGGGGAAGATTCTACCACGCCCAGGACCTTCTTGACGAACTCTACGCCTCTTTGGCAGACCGGTCAAGCCAGAAACTCATTCATCGCCTTTGCCACTATGACCTGCTTGTCATTGATGAACTGGGGTATCTTACCTTGAAACCTGAACAGATCAACGCCTTCTTCAAACTGATGGGGGAACGCTACGGGAAAAAATCGACAATCCTGACAACGAATTTAGACTATCCGGAATGGTATGACCTCTTCCAGAGAAAGAGCCTCGTCGACGCCCTTCTGGACCGCCTTACACACCATTGCATTACAATACGCATCGATGGTCCCTCTCTGAGGACATCTCCTGATGGCAAAGGGAAAGTCCATACCAAACCCTGATCTCTGCCGCTATTCTCTCTCATATCTTTCAAACCTTCCTGTTCGATGCCTGTTCTTTTGTCTTCGAGAAAAACTAAAGACTTATCAACTGCGCATTGTGAGGATCATTTTTGATGAGTACAAAAGGGTCATTTTTGATGAGCGGCGAGGGAATTGGGTTTCAACGCGACTTATCTACCTGCCAGGCATAGTAAGTTTGATTTTTATAGGATTAGCAATAATATTTCCATTTCTTGTAGTGGTTGCTGCACTTTTTTTATTTGTGTTTTTATACTTTGTGTATGCACGATATTTGTTTTCTCCGCAAGGCGGGGACTTACAAGACCAAGTCCGAGGATTGGTAATGTCAAATTTGGATTGGAATGGAAAAGGACAGATATTAGATATAGGCTGTGGAAGTGGGTCACTAACGATAGAGCTTGCGAAAAAATATAAAGGAACTCGAGTTATTGGGATTGACTATTGGGGAGAGCAGTGGAAATATTCGAAAAAAATATGTGAAAAGAATGCGGAAATTGAGGGAGTAGCTGAGCAAGTGACATTTCAAAAAGCCAGTGCGGCGGCTTTGCCCTTCCATGACGATAGTTTTGATGCCGTAGTAAGCAATCTTGTATTTCATGAGGTGAGTGGCGTCAAAGACAAGAAAGAAGTTATTCGAGAAGCATTGCGAGTGGCTAAAAAAGGTGGTAAATTTGTTTTTCAGGATCTGTTCCTGTGGAAGCGGATATACGGTGAGCCGGATGAACTAATAAAAACAGTACGAAGTTGGGGGCTTAAAAAAGTCGAGTTTATCAATACCAGCAACTCAGCCTTTATTCCGAAGGTATTAAAATTGCCCTTCATGGTGGGAACGATCGGCATGCTTATTGGGGAGAAATAGACGGCGATGAACTATGGAAAAAAACGTCCAACGAGGCGTTCCACCGGATCGCTTACGCTCCCGGTGAACTTTTCGTTAACCACCCATCACTGGCGTATCTTCAATTCTCAACAGACCCCTATTATGGCGGCTGGGTCTTTATATATTTGGATTGACCAGGAGTCAAAAAGCGAAAGGTAGCGAAGAAGAAAAATGTTACCTTCGGTAGTTCTGATCTTGAAGTAGTTCACTTCGGGCTGTCCTGCTTCAATACCTCCCTCATACCACCGGTCGACAATTTCTATTACCTCCAAGCGCCGTTCCTGAAAGGTAAATGCCACAGGTCGTTCGTCGGCCTTGTACCCGCTATAACATTCCACGGATATGTGATCCCATCGCATGGACAATAACCTATTCGGCTGGTTGATGCACATGGTAAATACTATCACCGGCAGCACCGCAGCCTTCAAATATTATAACACAAATGAGTACGTCACATTGCCCGGACATAATGACGATGTAAGATCTGTTGAGTGGGCAATGAAGTTAGGCTCAACTATTACCGATTGGCTCGTGCCAAGGACAAAGAGGTTATCACTGTCAACGATACCTTCCTCACTTTCAATCTTTCAGTAGAGATCAAATATTTCGAGTGGTATTCCGTAAGAGCGACCGTACAGAAAATTGATTTGACTTCTGTATCACAATGTATAAACTCTAGGTGTATCTGATAAAGCCATACCACCCGTGAGGGTGGGACGGAAAGCGAGGGATCTCAGATCGTTTTTCTTGATGCTTCACCAGGAGACAGCCAAGCCGCCGGGCAAGGGCGGCCTTTTCATTTTCAGGTTAAGGAGCGGTACGGCAAATCAAATGTCATGACTGAGGAGGCGGGAATGAAAAGATTGATTCCTGCTACTTTAATGACCCTGATGCACCGGATCGCGGCCCTGTCGGGCCACACCCGGTGGGCTTTTCGTCACGCTACATTTCTGACCGCAGTTCTGCGTGATATGCCCAATGCTTGCTTAGGAGGTAGATGTACTCAACATTTTTTCCAGGTAACAGATTTATAGAAACTTGGTGTGAGCAATTCTATTCAGTGCTGTAATCGTTGTCCAACAAGCCTTTCGAAACCATGAAGATTTGTATCAGTATTCGATGTCGGATCGGAGTTTTTCTCGTTCAAATCCGATGATGATTACGGGAAAATGAGTTCATGGGCAGGGAGATCATAAAATCCGTTGAGCAGAAAAGTCCCATAAGAACTGTTGGTGATTTTATTGGCCTCCGTGTCTGTTCTTCTTCTTCATCTTGGAGAATGATTCGAATCGAGCGGGAAATCCGACAGGGTTTAACCGGCCAATGAATGCCACATTGAAAGCAACCGAGAACATGTGTGACATAGATCATTGGTCGCGAAGAAATAGACCTGTACGATGTAAACAGTATGAAGGGGACAATACAGACACCAGGTAAGAACGTTGTCATGTATGTCGCAAAGGGTTTATCCACAGGATTGTGCCGAAAAATGTCGAGCAGCCGCTCCTGTTCTCGTCATTACTGTCGCTTCTTAACGTTCGTATTTGCTTTACAATTTGTCGCAACCATTGCTATTTCACTTCTCGCGGAGCAATGGCATGTATTTGGCTTTTGTACTTGATTAGATTACGGATGGTTCACCACGGGGCATACCCATCCGATAAACGCCAAAAAAGGAGGATTTATCAGTGAAAAATCTCATGAAGATGGCAGGACTTGTGGCTATGAGCGGTCTTATCATAAGCGCCGGGATATCTCCCGCTCATGCTGAAACCACGTGGCAGAAAAACCATCCGCAAAGGGCAGAGGTCAATAAACGGCTTGCCAACCAGAATAAACGGATTAACCAGGGCGTGAAGAATGGAACATTGACGCAACAACAGGCCGTACAGTTGCACACTGAGGATGGGCAGATTCGACAGGAAGAACGGGATATGGCTTCCCAAAACGGAGGGCACATCACGAAGCAGGAACGGGTCACTCTCAATCAGCAAGAGAATCAGGTCAGCAAACAGATCTATGACGAAAAGCATGGTCAGTGAGACTGAAAGGGGCGGTAATTCCTGTTTCCTGTTTTCTGAGATGGGGTGAACAGTTGATTCCAGGATGTTGAGGCCGCGCCTTTTTCCGATAGATAAACCCTGCTTGCGGAGTCTCCTGGTTTGCTTGAGGCACCCAGGTGGGGCTTTCCCTTCATTTGATTATCTTTGTACCGGATACCATCTACGGTTTTTTGGAGCACAGACCGCCGACCTCGTAACTATCTGTGTACACCCTTTAAGATCGGCTGGAGCCACATGAATATATCCGCTTGGGCTAACTCGGTTACGGGAAAATGAATTCATGGGCCGGGAAAGATCAGCCAATCACCGTGAGAATGAAGTCACGCACATGAGGCGGCTTGCCACATTAGTCAACTATGTCTCCAATTGGCTCTATGTTCCTTTTGCCCCGGCCCCTCTGTGAAGTTCCCACTCAAGCCAGATAATGTATATGATCATGAAAACTGACGATACTGTCGAAGGAGATGCCACCTCCCTACCGAAGAGGGCAAGGGCAAGACCGCCGGCTATACCGTAATTTTTGAGGGTCCCGAGGAGGACCAGACTCGTTACCGTCTCGGTCCGCATCCGTAGAATCCTCTTGCACACTATTTCTATAAGCCACCCAAGCATGAAGGTGCTCACAACCACAATAAGGGCTGTCGGCACAAGGAAAAGGGGCCTGTGAAGGAACATCTCCCGGTTCAGACCCACAATGGTATATGTGATGAGCGAGAAGCTCCAATTGGTAATGGGGCCTTTCAGGTAATCAAACCTGTTATCTATGCCGGACCAGTGGAGAACGCGACCCGCCGCCAGGGGGAGAAAAATGAGTTCGACCATGATGATGATCAGTTTGAGAGGTGTAATGAATCCTGTCCCGAAGAAAGCAAGCGCCATAAAGGGCATAATAACGAGGGCTCCCAGATATGCCCCAAGGGTTCCGAGGAGAGAAAAGGTACTATTCCCGCGTAACAGAAAGGAAAAGGGGATAACAGCCACTGCAGGGGGGACAGACGCAATGAGGATAAAACCGGCCCGCAGGTTGTTGTCTGTTATCAAATATTGACTGAGCAAGATAATGACACCGCTGAGTACCAAATAGTTCATGGCTATGCCGATACAGGCAGGACCAAGAATTCCCCGTACACAGCGTAGAGAGCCGCTTTCAATTCCCATTGTAGCAATTGTCATAACAAGGGCCAGCACAGGCAATGTCAGAGCCTCTGTCAGGACAGCACCCTTACCCCAAACCAGACCCGCTATGACCCCCAGTATCAAAATAATATTCCTGTTTAAAAGCAGTATTTTTAGTGTCTTCATGAATATTCTATTCTCCTTGAGTTTCAGGTTTTTTGCAAGCTAAAATCAGGTCGCATCAGAGACGCAGTTAACTATCCTGACAAAACCTACGATTAATGAAGCACGTGCTGGCCTCACTAAGTGTACGTGCTGGAGAAAAAGAACGAGCCGGCCTCCGAACATTTCATGCCAGGAAGATTTTTGATGAATGACGCAGCGACAATCCAGTTCCGCTCAAATGAAGAGTCCCAAAACCCTTCAGCCGAATTGCCCGATTTTCCCCCCTGAAATCCGCTTTCGATTGCGGGAAAATGGATTCACGGGTAGAAAAATCAGGAAGCTTAAAGAAGTTAGCGACGCCCCTGATTGGTCGGGGTGGTGACAGAAACGGAAAACAATTTATGAACAATATTAAAAGATAATTATTTGAGAGGTTAGTTTCAAAAGATACCTGGAAAAGAGTTTGGCTTATGACGCAAACATGTAATTCACAAGCTGTGAGAACATTAACCAAAGAGGACTATTTGCCGCTTACGATAGTCATAATTATATTTTTCTTGTGCATGGTTTTCACCGTTTTCGTCCTATCGAGATTTTTTCCATAAGCGAGGTATCAGGTCAATCACCAATTTATGTATTAGAGCTCCAAAACCAGACAAGACAGACAGAACGTGGAAGAACTTCATGAGGGTTTATCAGCCCGAGGCGGGTTCACAGGCGTCACAATGACAATAGAGTAAGCGTAAATAAGCCTTGATGGCGAGTATGGATAAAGCCCCTTACAGTGGCAACCTTCACTTTTTGTGACACAACTATAGTGAGCGGTAGATATAAGCGCCCGGAGAGTACCTTCCTGTCATCTACACTTTAGTATTCTCCTTGAATGTGCAATATTTCATTCGATAATTGATGGTATTATCGTACGTTTTTACGATAGTCAATTTTGCTGAAGATCGTATAATCCTTGACTAATTTATGCCCGTAATACTAATATTTGATAAATTATGGCTTGCAGCAGATTAATTGGTGGGAGGCATGAAATGTTGAAGAAGGCAACACTGGAAAAATTGTTTAAGGATCGTGGATTCGCTGATTTTAGATGGATTGAAGCGAAGGATATCGTAGTGGCTCAATGGGTCCGATTCCGATGTATGTTTGGTTGTCCCGCTTATGGTAAGAGAGGAACGTGCCCTCCCAATGTCCCATCTATCGATGAGTGCAGGCAGATGATTTCAGAATATAACCAGGTGGCGGTATTCCATTTTGAAAAGAAACTGGAGAAACCTGTGGATCGGAAAGCGTGGAGCAAACCAATTGTCTTAAAACTCATGGAGCTCGAAAGAGAAGTGTTCCTTTCCGGTTACTATAAAACATTCCTAATTTCCTTTGACACATGCGGGCTTTGTGAGACCTGCGACGTTGATCGTGCGAAATGTAAGAACCCTAAAATTGCCCGACCGGGTGCCGACGCAATGGGTATAGATGTGTATGCAACAGCCCGCAGCATAGGTTATCCCATTCAAGTCTTGAAGAACTACGATGAAGCCATGAATAGATACGCTTTTTTACTAATCGAGTAGGACTGTGATTTCGTTAGTCCTTGTTAGAGGATAAGTTCAAAGGGAGGGATCGGTTGCCCAACATGCCAATCCAGCCAATCGCTTATGCTTTGGCTCAATTCTGTGTAAGGACAAAAGAAAGAATACATAAGATCACACGAAGGTCATTGGCACTTGTAGCATTTACAACTTTCATTCTTGTACCCGTGTTTTTATATGCAAACGGGCCGAGTAAAGTGGCGGGCAACCCAACGCCGGAGTCGATCCTTTATGATATCAAGGATAGAGGTGCCGGCAGTGTCCTTAATGATTTATACCATAACGAAAACAGCGTGGCATGTGGTCATGCGGAGAATAGCCTCAGGTAACGAATCATGGCTAAGGGTGGCTGTTGCTCTTCGGCCCGGTTCCGATGCAGGCGCGAGTGAAATGCTGGTCAACGCGGTTGACGAAGCATTGGAGCATTACCCATATACTGTTTTAAAGCTCACCACACAAGCATCTGAATTGTCCGAAATCTGCTGCAGTCCGGACGTCGATGACATAGGGTACAATTCATTGGAGCTTGCGCCAAAGGCAATTAAACTCCGCACAGCAAAAGTGGCATCCATAAAAGATTCATCGTTACTTGCTGTCGCCAAAACGTGTCTTCAGCATTTGGAAGACTCGAAAAGAAATGTGGCAAGGTTTTATGGTAATGAAAAAAGATAGGTCGTGTAATCACCGCGTTCACTCATTCTAACGGCAATCTTCAACAGGTCTTCACCTTTTAGCCACGTGCTCCCGGTATCGATAACGTAGTGGACTTCAAGGGAGATTTCTGTTTTCAGTGAGTTTTTTTCTGGTGACTACAGGAACCTCCCGGTGAGGAAGGGCGAGGGGCATGCTCACCTTGAGGGCTTTCAATAATTGTCGTGAAGTTTCCCGTGGCCGGGGGATCTTGAGGCACGGTGGATGGTTCTTCACGGTCATCTCTATCGAGCAGAGCGTGGACAAGTGCCTCAAGCCTTCTTCGACTGTGACATTGAGCGGGGCCCAGGCCTCTTGAAGCGCCCGGACAATCATGTAGGCAAGCATCACCACCAGGACGTGTCCCCGGGTGCTCTTCTCTCTCTGGACATACACGGGCCTCACTTCGAGAAAGTCGGTCTTGCACGAGCGAAATGCCTGCTCAACCGCTGCGAGGTCTTTATACCGGTCGTGGATGACCTGTGTGTCCGCTGCCTCCCGGGGAAGGTCTGTCTTGATGACGTAGCAGCCATCGAGGAGGGAGGCTTGTTTGAGCGCCTCCTCATCGATCTTAAGGCACAGCGTCCGTTCCGATACGCTCAGGTGTAACCATGGGGTAGTCTTGAGCTTGCTCATCTTCTTTTCCACATCCCTCAAGGCTGTCTCTACCCTGGCTTTGGCATGTTCCCCCAGATAGTCGTTCTTCTCTCGCACCAGGGTTTCAATGCTCGCAAGCTTCGCCATCCGGTTTGTCCTGATCTCCTCAGCACGAACGGGGTTACGCCTCAGGATATAGCGGATGCCCTTATGTGCCACTTCAGCGATATCCCGATCAAAGAGGCCAAGCTGGATCACTCCCCTTGCAAGGAGTGTCCTGATCTGAGGCTTGGTGATGGCGGTGATGTAGTGAAACCCTTGGGGCAGGTTTTCTATCTGCGGCATCTTGATCATGCCCCGGTCTCCCACGAGCGTCACCCGATGACAGCCGAAGCGCTGGGCGGCTTTGGCCACCTGGGAGTCAAAGGTCTCGGTGTCGCGCGTGTTGCCGGCAAATACCTCAGTTGAGACCGGTTCGCCCCATTTATCGCAGAGCAGGCCGATCACGATCTGCTTCTTGCCCCGCTTGCCGTCCCGATTGTAGCCGTAGGCGCCGAAGAAGTTCTTCTCTCCTTCCAAATAGCTACTCGTGACGTCATAGAGAAATAATTCTAGGATCCTCTGTGTGCCGGGCAGAAAAGAGCGTCTTCTCTATACGCGCCTGGTGATCGGTAAGCCACCTGAGGTTCTCATAGAGATCGTTTTCGTCAAAGCCCCGTGTGAGGGCGAGCACGTCACCTATGGCATGGATTTTCGCGAGACGCACGGCTGAAAGACGGGAACCCTGGTCGAGGACCCGGGCAATCACCTGCCAGAGGGCCAGCTTTCCGGTAAACTCGTTGCCCAAGGCCCGTTCAATCCCGGTCCTCTTGGCAAGCTGGTAGACGGCCCAGGCGGCCCCTATCGCAAGACCTTCTTTAAGGTCAACGCTCTCTTTCAGGGATCCCACTTCCGAGAGGTTATCCTTGTGCGAAAGGGCCAGCTTGATGGCAGCGATCTCTTCCGGCTTGCACGAAGAAAGGTTCGCGATGGTCCGCTTCCTTACCTTTTTACCCACCCGGTAGGATTCTCTCAGCAGCACGGAGTGGTAAATCTTTTTCCCCTGCTTTGATCTGTTCTCCACGATATGCATACCTACATATATACCGCATAATAACCTACTTGTCAAGTAAAAAATACCATATTATGGTTATTATTAGTGACTACATTATCTGCACAAAAATAACCTAAAACCAATCAATTCAGATTGTTACGGATATAGCCGAGGTGAAGATGTGCTTCAAAGAGCGTTGTCCCCTGAACCTGCGGGTTTTGTTGTGTCGTACCAACTCGCCGTAAAAGTTAGGCCCGGTTACCCGCTTGCGGGCGATGTCCTTGGATCCGCGCGCGTGCCATCGGGCTCCCTTGGAACCCATCGCTCACGGATACGCCCTTGCCTTCGGCCCGTACTTTTGATAGTATTCATCATATGAATACCTTTTGGTTCTCGTATACGGGACTTACACCCCATAAGTTCACGCCCATACCGGGCGCACACAAGACAATGCAGCGGATCGGCCTGAAATAGGACCGTCCGCTGATGGCGGTGTTCGCACATGACGACATGCAGACGACATTTCACTTTTGGGAGGCCTCATGGATTACGTTGAGATAACGAATATGGAAGATCTTTTGTCAAAATACGCAAGTGATCATTCAAGGCTGAAAGGAATAATAGGAGGTTTACCTGCTAGTGTGATCGATTTTGTACCTGATCTCGAAGAAGCGTGGTCTATTAGAGAGCACTGCGCTCACCTGATGGATATCGAGATCAGAGCGTTTGTTAGGTACAGAAACGCAGTCGTCGACCCGGGAGCAGACCTCATCCTCGGTGGTGGAGACGTAAACGCCAGCAATACTTTGCTCAAGTACTCTTCCCAAAGCTTGGATGACTCATTGGAAATCATGCGGCTACTCAGAAACATAACCGTCCAGCATGTTTCGACCATGACCGAGGAAGATATGATGAGATATGGCATTAAACACCCTGATTTTGGCCGAATTAATCTCAGGATGATTCTGTCGATTTATACTCAGCACGTGGATAAGCACATAGACTACATTCATAGAAACATAGAGCTTTCTGAAAAAAGGCGGGTATAGTCCAAGGAAGAAGGCAACCGGGTGCAGCGGATCGCAGAAAGTGCCGGCTCCCACTAACCCGCCGTGGTTCGGCAGGAGGTGTAATGGTTCACGAATTCGATGGCAAAAAATACGAAAAGGCATCAGCCCATCAAAGAGAATGGGGAGCTAAACTTATTTCTGAATTGCCTTTGAACGGCAATGAACGTGTTCTCGATTTAGGCTGCGGCGATGGCACCAATACAGCAATGATTGCCGAGTTGCTTCCCGATGGCCAAGTAGTTGGCATTGATGCCTCCAAAGGCATGGTAGAGGCTGCTAAACCGAAGGAAAAGGACAATTTACGGTTCATCATCATGGACATTGATGCAATAGAGTTCATAGACGAGTTTGATGTCATATATTCAAACGCGACTCTCCATTGGGTAAAAGACCATCAACGCCTTTTGCAGAACGTGTATAAAGCTCTCAGAACGGGTGGTATTTTAAGGTTCAATTTTGCTGGTGATGGTAACTGTTCCCACCTTTTCAGGGTTATTCGCAAGGCCATGGAAAGAGATGAATTTGTACCTTATTTCAAGAATTTTTCATGGCCCTGGTATATGCCTTCAATTGATGAGTATTGTCAATTGGTCAAAAAAAGTGAACTGAATGATAGTAGGGTTTGGGATGAAAGTGTGGATCGTTTCTTCCCCGATACCGAAGCCTTGATAGGTTGGGTGGACCAACCGAGTCTTGTGCCGTTTTTATCTTATGTTTCTGAAACGCATAAATCCGACTTTAGAAGCTATGTTGTTGACGAAATGATCCGAGAAACACGGCAAGATGATGGTCGATGTTTTGAGACTTTCAGACGCATTAACCTTTTTGCCAGAAGGTAAGTTGCCGAAGGTATCGCTGGTGCCGGGCACTTTGCCTGCTGTCCTCACGGACGGCATCCTCGTGCCTGCCGCTTAAGCGTCACGTTATGAGACAGAATACCAAGGGGATAAGGAAACATATGATCCGTCCATTCGGTGACGCTGATTTGGGTTCACTCCATCGCATGATTTGCGATACGATTGACGCCTCTTATTCGGGTGTGTATCCCGTTCGTGCGGTCCAGTTCTTTAAGGAGTTCCATTCCGAGAAGAGAATCATGGAGCGAGCTCACGCGGGTGAAGTATTGATTATCGAAAGAGGCGGTTCTATAGTGGCGACGGGTGCCTTAGTTGGAAACGAGATACTGGGAGTCTTTGTCACGCTAGACAACCAAGGCCAAGGTTATGGGAAAACGATAATGAGCGAACTAGAGAGTAGGGCAAAAGCAAAAGGTTTGTCAGAAGTCGTATTGAGCGTCTCTTTGCCATCAAGGAAATTCTACGAGAATCTTCAATTTGAAGTGCTTGCTGAGCGTTCGATCGACGTGGGTGAGGGTCAGCATCTGGATTACTGGCCAGGAAGAAAGACTTTGACCGAACGACGGCACAAATAACAGATTGTTCTGAGTTGGCAGATAACACTTATTGGCAATCTTCAAACTACGTTCATTGACAACCTTGTGGGTAGCGCAAGCCGAACAGGAGTGAGCCTCTTCGGATTTGCCGCACAGCCCATGATGCCAGTGGATGGATGTAGCTTCTTCCCGGGCCATGTTGGTTTCAATCCCAAAGGCCTGTACTGGGTGTTTTGAAAGTGATAGTTTGAAAAGGAAGACCGTCCATACCGGGAAGGTGGGGTTGTTTCATGAATCAGTTCCCTGAGGACTATACAAAGGCACCCCGGAATATTCCTGAGCCCGTTAACTTATCATGCAGGCCAGCCTTTGTTTTGATTATTAAGGAACATTCAGGTATCTTAAACCTTATGGATGATTGTAAACGTTGCGGAAGAGATATCGAAGAACCGGGAACGATCAGATGTTACAAAAACCCTGTCGCTTGTAAAGATGGTGAACATCTACCAAGGGTTTCCCATGGTGATAACGAAACAGAGTGGTGCTCCGTCTGCAATGTCTGTCTGCTGGAATCTGTGGAACGAGTTCAATATCGAGCTCGGTGCGAGTTTTCCGCGATAGCGGGGACGAAGAGGTATGCCGGCGCCATGGGATATTCAGCGAGACCCGAAAACGTGTCACGGTTTTTCGATGCCGGCCGCCTCGGATTTCAGGATAGAACGAATGATAAGAACTGAGCTACAGGACCTGATTGCTGTTTTTCGCGCTGCCCTCCAATCGGTGGACCCTTACGAGGCCGTCGCCCATCATACTAATGAACTCGCCATAACTTATGAGAAAGGGAAGTATGAGAGGCTGTACGCTCTCGCTTTCGGAAAAGCAGCTTCTGCTATGATGCGGGCAGTGACCGATCGCATCGGAGACGTTGTGACGGACGGAATCGTCATCACAAAATATGGACATGCAGATAACACATTCGAGAATAGCGGGATACGGGTGTTTGAGGCGGCCCATCCCGTCCCGGATGAAAAAGGGCTCCAGGCGACCGATCAAGCCCTGAGACTTTTGGAGAAAGCGGATGAGCGGACTCTCCTCGTGTGCCTTATCTCCGGCGGGGGCTCTGCCCTCCTCGTCGCACCTTATTCCGGCATTTCCTTGGAACACAAACAGAAGACGACCGAACTTCTTCTTAGCAGGGGAGCGGATATTTACGAAACGAACACGGTGAGAAAGCACATCTCTCGTGTGAAAGGGGGTAGGCTTGCAGCCATCGCCTATCCTTCCCGAATTGAATCCTTTATTCTTTCGGACGTTTTGGGTGACAGGCTCGACGTCATCGCCTCGGGCCCTACCGCAGCCGATAAAACAACTTATGCCGACGCCTTGGGCGTGATCGAGAAATACCAGATTGATCGAGACGTCCCTACAAGCGTGCTCGATCTTCTGAGATGCGGCTCTCAGAGACTTATTCCAGAAACACCAAAACAAGGCGATCCCATATTTCACATGGTGAGCAATACCATCGTAGGAAATAATAGAAAGGCAATCGAAGCCGCGGGGAAAAAAGCGAAGCAACTCGGCTTTGACGTCACAGTCATCAATACCGGGATCCACGGGGAGGCAAGACAGGCTGGCCGTTGGCTTGCCCGGAAGGTGCTTGCAGCTAAAAAAGTGCTGGCTCAGAGACCGGAGGGCCTCAGGCCTGCTTGCCTGATTTCCGGGGGCGAAACGACGGTGACCGTGCAAGGGCACGGGACAGGAGGGAGAAATATGGAACTCGCCCTAGCCTTCGCGATCGAGGTGGACGGCCAAAGTGGGATAACCCTTCTTTCAGCAGGTACTGATGGCGGTGACGGGATGACGGATGCGGCGGGTGCTATCGTAGACGGCCTCTCCGTCGCAAAAGGACGAGCACTAGGCATCGACCCCCGAGAGTTCCTTCAGGACAACGACTCCTATGGCTATTTCAAGAAAACCCATGACCTCCTGATAACCGGCCCCACGGGAACCAATGTTATGGACTTGCAAATAGCGTTCTTGTATCCCTGATGCATTCGGAAGGACGGACCTCAATAGCGTATCAATTGGGTGACGTTTAAACATAATCATTGAGGTATTTAAGAGTAACAGACAGAGCGGGTCAACCGGTACTCATTTGCGAGAACAATAGAATGAATATAACTCATCACGAAGCGGAGCACTTCCCTGATATTGGCCGCAACAATAGGCTTGCTCTCAGAGAGAGGACTGATCAGCACTCTGTGATCTTGCGGATAAGGCAAAGAAAGATACCTTCTGTTACAACCCTATCGTCACCTGGTTCTGGGCAACGGTTTGTTCACCAGTTGCCAATTAGCTATCCCAGTCTGTGATTCGCGAGCTTTTCTATCGCTGTAATCATCGCTGAGTGGTCGAGGTCACTGCCGCCGTCGGCACGGATGGCATTGAATAGTTCTTGCGCAGTGGCTGTACCGGGAAGACTCACACCGAGCTCGCGCCCCACTTGGAGAGCAATGTTCAGATCCTTCTGGTGGAGGCTGACCCGAAAGCCCGGTTCGAAGGTCCGCCTCAGCATTCTTTCACCATGGACTTCGAGTATTTTGCTCTGGGCAAAGCCTCCAAGGAGGGCCTGTCTCACCTTAATAGGATCGGCACCAGCTTTTGAAGCAATCACAAGCGCCTCGCTCACCGCCTCAAGTGTGAGAGCGACGACGATCTGGTTTGCCATCTTGCAGACCTGACCGTCACCGTTGCCGCCTATATGAACGATATTTTTACCCATCAATTCCAAATACGGTTTCATTGAAAGAAAAACTTCTACTTTTCCGCCCACCATGATGGAAAGGGTCGCATTCTCGGCGCCAATCTGACCACCCGAGACAGGGGCATCAAGCATCTCCACGTCAAGGGCGAGAAGGCGTTCACCAAATCGTCGGGTAGCAATGGGCGAAATGGAGCTCATATCGACGAGAGTGGCGCCCTTTTGCACTCCTTCGACAACACCGCCTGTCCCAAAGAGTACCTCCTCGACTTGGGGGGTGTCCGGGAGCATGAGGAAGATAACGGTAGCGTTCGTCGCCACCTCTTTGGGACTGACACAGACAATAGCATTCTTGCTCCGCACTTCTTCTGTGTGCGATGGGACTTTGTCACAGACATAAACGCTATGGCCCGCAGCCATCAGATGCTGCGCCATAGGCTTCCCCATTATACCCAAACCAATGAAACCAAGATTTGCCATAGATATCCTCCTTACAGAATGATCTTTTGTACTAAGCAATCATCATATATGCTTTGATCCAGGCCATCCTCGGTTGTCGCAAAAGGCCTATGCTCGAGCACTAGGAAGCGAGTATAGGCAGCCTCGTCGATAAACAGGAAGAGGTTGGGATAGTTCATCTCCCAGTCCCTGGTTCGATTCAAATTCTATCTGTTCGGAATCACCTCCCAAAGATATTTTGAAGAGATGTGTTCTTAACCGACCCTTAACAGCCCTTCACCTTTCTACAAAATGGCAAGCTACCCTGTGCCCCGGTTCCAATGCTTCCAAAAGAGGCTCATGTTCGTCACAAATTGCTTGTCTGCGAAAGCAACGAGGATGAAATTTACAACCGGCAGGTGGATTGAGCGGGCTCGGGACCTCCCCTGGAAGAATGATTTCTTCTCGCTTCATGTCAGGATGAGAAGGAAGAGCCGCTGAGAGTAACGCTTTCGTATAAGGATGCAAGGGCCTAGAGAACAGATCCTTGCCCATCATAACCTCGACAAGCTTGCCCAAATACATGACTCCGACCGTATCACTTATATATTTCACGGCTGCTAAGTCGTGGGAAATCACCATGAAACTCAGTCCCAGTTTACGCTGCAGGTTCTTTAACAGGTTCAGAATCTGAGCGCGAATGGACACATCCAGAGCAGAAGTGGGCTCATCCAGAATAATGCACTGCGGACTCGACGCAAGAGCCCGTGCTAAAGCAATCCTCTGTCTCTGACCTCCGCTGAATTCGTGAGGATAAAACTCTGCACTGGCTGTGTTTAGCCCCACCTGTGTCAATACTTCTTGCACCCGTTGGGAGACTGGAGTCTTCAGATTGCATCGGGTGCCAATGATGGGTTCTTCGATGATATCTTTTACCCGCATTCTTGGACTGAGGGAGCTCCCGGGATCTTGAAAGACCGCTTGGACAGAACTCCGGTATCGAGAAATTTCGTCTTTGGACATAAGAGAGACGTCTTTGCCATGGAATAATATGGAACCACTGCTCACTTCCTCCAGAAGGAGAATCAGCTTCGCAATGGTCGTCTTGCCACATCCGGATTCCCCCACCAGCCCGAATACTTTTCCTTGCTCGATCTGGAGACTAACTCCATCTACCGCCTTTACCTCACCTGAGGTTCCGCCAAAGCGTACTCCCTTTCTTACCGGAAAATGTTTCTTCAAATCCTTAAGTTCAATAGGCGCATCACTCATGAGTATAATTCCAGCAACTGACAGAATGATCTTCATTGATCATGACGGTCGGCGGATAGGACCTTTCACATAGGTCTATTTTGTGAACGCAACGAGGCGCGAAACGACATCCCGGGGGAGGATTGGCTAAATCTGGTGGCTGGCCTTCAATGGTAGCTAGCAAATCCTGTTCAGCCTCAAGCTTAGGCACACAGGAAAGCAGGGATTGCGTATAACAGTGCCGAGGAGAATTGAATAACTCTCTGGTGGGACCACTTTCCACGATCCTACCGGCATACATTACCGCGACTCGCTCGCACATCTTCGCAATGATCCCCAAGTCGTGAGTAATGAAGATTATAGCCGTTCCATATTGCTGCTGAATCTCTTTCAATAACCGCAGGTATTGCGCCTGAATGGTTAAATCTAGAGCGGTTGTGGGCTCGTCTGCGATAATAAGGGATGGATGGCACGATAACGCAATGGCTCCGCACACTCTCTGCCGCATGCCTCCACTCATCTGATGAGGATAATCTGAAACACGGGTTTCCGGAGCGGGCACTTGCACCAATTTCAAAGAGTTAATGACCTTCTCCAATAGATGTGCGCCTTTTACCCGGAGGTGCAGTCTCATGCACTCACCTATTTGATCGCCTATCATAAACATCGGATTGAGTGACGACAAAGGATCCTGAAGGATCATCGATATCTTACTGCCCCTTATGCGCTCCATCCCTGCTTCGCTCAATTCAAGCAAATCCTGGCCTTCGAGTATCACCCTGCCTCCCACAATTTCTGCAGCTGGCTTGGGCACCAATCTCATGATGGAGAGACCAGTCATGGTTTTCCCACATCCTGATTCCCCCACTATTCCAAAGCATTCTCCTGTTCTAACAAAGAAGCTTACTCCATCCACCGCCGTTACAATTCCACGTCGGAGCCTAAAACAAGTTTTAAGGTTTTCAACTTCCAGCACATTGTTTGTTGTCATTATATCTGCCTCAGCTTCGGATCAAGGCGATCCCTAAGCCAGTCTCCCAAGAGGTTGAACGCGAGAACTGTGAGCATAATTGCCGCTCCTGGAAATAATGCAACCCACCAAGCTGAAGCAATGTACCCCCGGCCTTCGGCGACCATCAGTCCCCACGCAGGCGTGGGTGGAGGTACACCAACCCCAAGAAAGCTTAACGAGGACTCCACAAGAATGACAAAACCTACTTGAAGACTGGCCAAAACAAGCAGTGTCGGCCACAGGTTAGGAAGAATATGCTTTATCATTATTCTAAATGGCGACAGGTTCGCCACTTTAGCCAGGGCTACAAATTCCTGTTCTTTGAGAACGAGGGTTTCCGCGTGGATTTGGCGTGAATAGCGAGGCCACATCAACAACGCCAATACAACGATGACATTTAAGAAAGACGCACCAAAGACTGCGGCCATGATAATAGCCATCAGTATAAGGGGTATTGCAAGCCCTATATCCGTAAACCTCATTAATACAATGGCAGCCCAACCACCGCGATAACCTGCAGACATCCCGATCAGTGTTCCCAGAGTACCAGCAAAGAAGATCGATATAACTGAAACAACTAAAGATACCCTAGCCCCGTATAATAATCGGCTGTAACAGTCCCGCCCCAGAAAGTCTGTCCCTAGGAAGTGTTGAGAAGTTCCACCGGCAAAAGACGGCGGTCGTAGTTTCTCGGATAGGTCCCCCTGTGTAGGAGAGTAGGGCGCCAAGAACGGAGCAAACAGCGCCATTACTAATATTGCAGTAAGTATAATACAAGGGATCCAGGGAATATCCCCGAGCATTGTCGTTATCTTTTGTGCTCTGTTCATTTTGCCAATCCTAAATGTTACACATTCATCTTACAGTCTATTAGGCCATCTAGCGTGTTATGCGAGACAGCAATTCATTTCAGGAATAAAAGGAGAGCTCCATATCTTGTCACAAGAATCCTTATTGGTACCTGACCTTGGGGTTTATGTATACATAGAGTATGTCCAAACCAAAATTTGCAACTACGTAAAGGGTGCCTATGATCAAAACAATCCCCTGAACCAAAGGATAATCGCGTCCGTTGACAGCATCCACAAGCAGGCGCCCCACACCCGGCCACGCAAATACCGTTTCGGTAACTACAGCTCCGGAAATCGCAGTAACGAAAAGAATGACGAGAAATGTTGTAATGGGAACGAGAGCGTTTCTTAGAGCATGTTTCCAAATAACCAAAGCTTCTGGCACTCCCTTAATTCTGGCCAATTTGACATATTCCGTTCCCAATGTCTCCAGCATAGAGGAGCGCGTCAATCGCATAATACCCGCTATTTGATACCACCCCATAGTGATCGAAGGCAGAACAAAACTTGCCAAGCCTTCCTTCCCGCTGACGGGTAAAACCCTAAGCCAAACACCAAAGATGAGCATAAGAAGCAGTCCAAGCCAAAACGTGGGCATGGATTGCCCTAAGACTGCAAAAAATCTTGCGAACAAATCGAGCACTTTCCGTCTTGCAACAGCAGAATAAACACCGATGATCAAACCGATGATCGTACTAATCAAGAAACTGGAAACTGCCAATTCAACAGTATTGGGAAAACGTTGTTTAATAAGATCCATTACAGGTTGCCGGGCACTAATAGAATTTCCCAGGTTTCCGTGGAGAGCATCATTGACAAAAACGCCGTATTGATCTATGAGTGGTTTGTCGAGACCTAATTGACGAGCCATTGCTGCTCGGTCCTCAGGCCCAGCATAATTGTCCAACATTAAATCCAGAGGGTTTCCGGTCAACCTGACCATAAGGAAGATAAAGACTGAGAGCACCCATAGGGTTAAGAGGGATTGTACAAGCCTATAGGCAATGGCCCTTGTCATTTCTGGCCTCGTTAGTTTTCTTGATCCACATTTTGATTCCTTGTTCCTTGCCGTATTTACTTTCCAGTGAGAGGATGTTTGTAATGAAAAGGGACGTTACAAACCTCTGGGTACGGGTGGTAGCCTGTGCTCGGCTTATCGGGTTTGATTGTTGGGTGCGTGAATGAAGAGATCACCGGCGTCCTAAGCCAACCATCTTCGTATGGAGTCCGGAAAGTGAGATGGAAATGGAGTTTCTTGAACCTCCACCTGCCGTTCTCTTTAACATATTCATTTTCGTAGATTCCGTACGCCCAGTATTGCCTCCACTTCCCATCCACGGGGCTGGCGGCACATTCCAGAGCTCCCCATCTTCCATACGCTGACGTGCCTGCGGCATCGATGCTAACAACCGGTTGCCCCACCATCGTCGCGTGGAGCTCTCCCCGGGAATTAGTCTCTTTTGGTACACCAATTGCTTTCATCAATCCCATAAAAAATCTCTCGACACCGGCCTTGCCCAAGAAAACGCCGGAGTCGGCTACCTCGATTGACTCGGCGTTCTCGGAAAACAGACCCTTCAGTTCGTCCCACATGCCGTAATCGAGGTAATAGCCGTATATCCTCTGAAGTTTTTTTATTTCCTCCACGTCTTCAACAGCCCGCAGCCTGTCCTCCAGAAGCCGTACCTGTGCTTCCAATTCTTCCCTATTCATGGAACCCTCCTCCTTTCAGCGTTCGGTATTGTTAGGAGTCCCGACATGCCGTCCATCTGAATATAATATAACAAAATACTATGTGGTCCCCGGTTGTCAAGAAAGATAATTCTTAGAGCAACCGTTGAATCCATCTTATGCTATCCCCGTGACCGTTTATCACCGTCCAGAGAGTGAGTTCTGTCGTTTCCATGTGTAGCTTCTGTACTCACACCTATGAAGTTTACTTTCCAGTCGTAAAACCTTCTTCAGGTCCGCTAGCTTTTTAAGGTGCTTGGATCTCTTCACCATAATAAACACTGTCGCTTAAACTTCAAAAGCCATATAGCTTCGTCGTCAGATTACATTACACTCACCACGGAAGTGACGATCAAGTCCTCGTATTTCTGACTCTTTTATTCAACGTTGCCTCACTTAGCGGGCGTGACCTGATCGAAAACGAGATAACTAGAAGTTACCCTGCCCGGTACTAAGGGAAAGTCTCCAACTCTATCAGATACGGCGTAAAGTCCATTCTTCAGCCCCATAGGAATTTCAAGGTAATTATCGTAGATGTATTGCCCTAATTTCCTGTGTAAAGCAGCTCTCTTCTTCGAGTTCACCTCTGCAAGAATCTGTGTTATTAGCTGGTCAGTGGTATCAGTCTCAAAATGATTACAGTGTCCCGCACCTTTATATGCAGTAGCTTTATACATCGTTACTGGTTCAGCACTTGCCGCACCACCTGTGGCCATCGCAAACATTGGATATTTCCACTTTCTGGCAGCTGCTTGGGGTAGGTAGGCAGCATAGTCCATCGTGACGTAATTTATCTTGAGCCCCAGATTCTTCTCCCACATCATGCCCACGGCCTGTCCAATATCAGGCAGTTCTCCCATGCCAGGTTTTGGTACAAGCCATATCTCTACGGGCTTGTCAAAACCGTTTGGATAACCGGCTTCGGTCAAAAGCTTCTTGGCTTGTTTCGGGTCAAAAGGATATGGCTTCCAACGGGGGTCAGTGACAGGTAACCCCGGGATGAACTGTGTAACGGAGGTTAAGGTTGCTTCACCAGAATGAATTTCCCTTATTATTTGTTTCATATCGATTGCCAGCGCAAGGGCCTTTCTCACTTTCAATGCCCGCTCTGAAGCCTTTGCATCACCAGGAATCGGGACCCATGGAACGGTGGGATCGAATGATTCGTAACGTGGAGTAATCATGTTACCCAACATAAGCCACATGGCAGACTCCGCTGGATTTGACCGTAATTTGATACCCTGCTTTTCCGCCTCCTTTTTACTGGCTAAGGAAATCGCCGTGATGTCGAGCTCTCCGGTTCTGATCATGGCTAATCTCGTGGCTTCTTCTGGAATTATCTTCACCACCAGATTCTTGAAACGAGGAGTTTGCCGCCAATGGTTTTCTACTGCTTCAAATTTATAGTAATTGCCTTTTTGATGCTCTAACAGCTTCCATGGGCCCGTGCCTATGGGCTGCTGAGCCGCCTTGGCATCACCGACGCTTTCCACATACTTCTTACTTGTTATGGAAACGAGCGGATTAGGATCCATATGGCTTACCAGCTGCA
Source organism: uncultured delta proteobacterium (assembly GCA_963754785.1). Taxonomy (GTDB): domain Bacteria; phylum Desulfobacterota; class Syntrophorhabdia; order Syntrophorhabdales; family Syntrophorhabdaceae; genus PNOF01. The sequence goes on from CAVWHH010000017.1 coordinate 254,797, forward strand.
CTAGATCCCATGATGGCGCCTTCAGATTAAAGACGACTTTGTACGGATTAACCACTTGGATCGAGGCAACCTCTTCTCGGAGGGGTGCAGCTATTGGGTTTGGCGAGCTTTTTCATTGATGATGCGCTCAACCGTATATTTGACATCTTCGGCAGTAAGCTCACCCCAACCTCCCTGAAACTGAACACCCTTATGAAGATAAAAAGTATACGTCTTCCCGTCGGGAGACATCTCCCACTTATCGGCCAACATTGGTTTTACTCGTCCTTTGCTATCCATTGTAACCAAACTCTCACACACATTCCCCAGCATGAGTGATCCGAAGCTGTCAACAAGGGTAATCATCAGCAGCTCATTCCCCAGGCTGGCGGCTCCAACGGTCAAAGTACCGGTGGGCTTAGGTTTACCCGCCTCCGCTGCCGTACATCACCCCAGTTAATATGAATACAGATATTAGAATCCCGATGGCCAAAGAACAAATCAGCTTTTTCATTTCTGACCTCCTTTGGTTTTTTGGTCCACATTTTGATTGCCTGGTCTTTCGCCGTACCTGTTACCTTGCAAAGGGGTGTTTTTTCCGGTAAGAGGGTGTTTGTAATGAAAAGGAACGGCATAAAACTCTGGGTACGGATGGTAACCCGTACTTGGCATGTCGGGTCTCAGGGTTGGCTGTGCGGTACTATACTTCAACTGCCTGTTAGACCGACCATTTTCATGGTATGGGGTCTTCCAAGTGAGGTAGAAACGGAAATTTTTGAAGCTCCATCTGCCATTCTCTTTGATATATTCATTTTCATAGATTCCACCTCCCCAATATTGCGTCCACGCCCCGTCGCATTGGCGGGTAGCACTTTCCAGAAGTTCCCATCTTCCATATGCTACCTTTCCTCCGGCATCGACGTCGATAACGGGCTGTACTATCATCATGGCGTGGAAAAACCCCCGGGGGAGAACCATTTCGTGGAGCTTTTCTCCGGGGCTCGCCTCCTTTGGTACTCTAGTTGCTGCTAGGAACTTACACATTTTTTCGACGCCGGCCTTGCCCAAAAAGACGCCGGCTTGCCCTATCTCGATCGTTTCGGTGTTGTCGGAAAACAGATCCGCAAACTCTTCCCACATGCTGTAATCGAGGTAATAGGCATATATTCTCTGAAGCTTCTTTATTTCCTGCATGTCTTCGATGATCCTCAGTCTGTCATCAAGGGATCTTAACCGTGTTTCCAATTCTTCCGTATTCATGAAGCCCTCCTCCTTTCAGTGTCCGATATTGTCAAAGGTCCCTTATCCGCCGTCTTCTCATGTATTGTTCCTTATTATGCAATACTGTTGTTTCATATGGGACAATTATACCAATATAGCAACCATGAAACTATTGTCAAGAAAAAAGGTATGTATTCAGGAACGCCTTGTCTCAGCCACCCAGAATATCGAGGCTTCAATCCGGTATGGAAAGAGTCCCCACACGATAGGGAGATCATCGATACCTTCCATTTACAAAGCAAGAAAGGGCTATAGGCCGGGTTTTTACAAAAATCCATCGGGCTACATCGTTTTTTATCCAGGAAAGAAACACATATACTGGCAACCTCGCCGTCTGAGGCCTCTTGCTGGGTATTCCGATGAAGGCGGCCACTCGTTATGATCCAAACAGGCCGCTGATGGATGCCCCCATGGTTATCGCCCGTAACTGGCTCATTACAACGATTGATTTTTTTCAGGAGTTTCATGAGTTCTTCCCTGCCATAGTCCACAATTCCTTCCCAACGGGTCTCGTTTAAAACGAGGATTCCTGACTTTTCACATTGCTTCTGTTATAACAGGTTGTACATGCATAAATTAAGACAAAGACCGCATGATCCATGCTCAAGAACTGTGGCAATAATTGAGAAGGACGGCTATCTAAATTCTCAGGAATCATTTCTCAGGATCTCTTTAAGGCAAAACAGAGGCTCATCTGGGAGATGCTATATGTCATACAGGTTGGTAAGGATATCAAATTATTCGGTGTCGCCCGATCATTGAATAAGCCTTCTCCCACTTATCAAGACAGGAGACCGTCTGTGCCGCAATCTCGATGATAAGGATTTTGCTGATACCGTGAACAGCCGCCCGTGCATGACACTATTCAAGGTTTCCTGCAAAAATGGTAAATTCAGGTTTGCGAGGAGCCAAATATTATTCACAAAAGAGGAAGCCTTACCGACTCCTACGCAGGTCAATACAAATTCCACTGTGGTATCGATCTTTATGCAGATTTGCGTTGATTTTTTCTTGACAATAGTTTCGTGGTTGCTATATTGGTACAATTGTCCCATATGACACAACAGTATTCCATAATAAGGAACAGCATGTGAGCGGATCAATGAAAGAATACACTTAAATATACTGAACTGCTTTTCTTTAGAATGTCCAGAAATCGGGATAACAGATGTCTCAAAAAATTTGGGTTTATCGAAAAGCACCGTCTCTCGATTATTGTCCACATTGGAAGGAAAGCGATCCCCCTAATCGCCACTCAAAAAATATCATATTTAAATATTATAGTACTATTTCTGGTATTTTGTTCTTGACATGATTATGGGTAAAGAGGTAACTTGGTTTGTATTAATGATCTGTTTAAAAGCTGAAGTTCGGGAAGCCAAATTGTATGCAAGGGCTGATCATTGGACGCTGATATAATGAATCATCCTTTAAGGGAATTCGGAGGATAAGGCAAGATCAGACAGACAAAATGAACAGTAAGAATTAAGAATAAGGAGGGACAGATGAGAAGCAAACATAAGGGTTTCAGTATTCGTGTTACGCTACCGATCCTGGTTTTTGCACTTATATGTATGTGTATGTACGGCGTAGGTACAGCGGCCACCGTCAAGGAAATAAAGATTGCCGTAGTTGAACCTTTGTCCGGTGCGTATTCCCGCACCGGCAACCTGGACGTTCAAAGTGTGAAGGCCGCGATGAACTGGGTCAACGAGAACGGAGGCATCAAGTCACTCGGCGGTGCGAAGCTGGTGCCCGTGGTGGCTGACTGTGGAAGTTCTGTGGAGGGCGCCGGAAACGCGACGGAGCGGGTGATGCGTGACCCAAGCATTGTGATGGCCATAGGGTCATCCCTAAGCTCCTTGACTTTTGGTTCCACGGAGGTCACCGAACGGCTGGGCATCCCCCAGTTCAGCACCAGCGCTGTTGACACGCTTAATCAAAGAGGCTTCAAGTGGGGTTTCTACGTGGTGACGCCCTCGTCCGTCTATTCCGAGCTAGGCGTGACCGCCGTTCTCGATCTGGCGAAATCAGCGGGAAATCCGATAAAGACAGCGATGATCATCGGTGACAACTCGGCAGCATCCATTGCTTTGGCGGACGATGTCAAGAAATATTTTACCCGTGCCGGCGTGAAGCTGGCCGGTCAGGAGACTTGGGCCGCGGGCACAATGACGGACGCAAGCCCGGTAATGCAAAAGGTCAAGGCAGCGAACCCCGACGTGCTCGTCCTCTGTGCAGGGTCCATCAGCGAAGCCCAGTTGTGTCTCATGAAGAAGCGGGAGCTGGGCATAAAGGCGCCGGTAATGGCGGGTGGCGGCTGGGGCGGAGACCCTGCGCTCAGAGCAGCAGGAGCCGAAAACCTCGAAGGCATGATGGCACTCGCTCTTATGTTTCCCCATAAGTTTACGCCCCAGGATTGGATCAAGAGGACCCTGGACCAGTGCCGCAAGGAGTATTCCGATGAACCCTGGGTCGGACAGGAATTGACCTACGGATGGGTCACGGTCCCCATCATGGCAGAGATACTGGAAAGGGCGGGGTCGACTGACCGGCAGGCCATATGGGATGCCGCGAGGAAACTCGATATCAGCAATGTGTTGGCGACAAGGGCCACAAATGGGCTAGGTATGGCTTTTGACGATAAGGGACGAGTTGCGAAAAAATACCAAAACGTGCTGGTCGTCCAATGGCAGAAGGGTATACCGCGCGTCGTATTCCCGGCCGACATGGCTGTATCGAAACCCATATGGCCCAAGAACTAGAGAAGTGAGGGCAAATAAAAAGCTTATGGGGATTAACGCTGCTGCGGAAAAACCTTGGACATAGAGTGTAACATCCCGGCAGGATCCGGTGAATTTTTCGAGAGGGCGGTGAAACTACAATGGGACTAGAAGAACTGAAAGATAAAGTAGCGATAGTTGGGGTCGGCAATACGGCTTACAGCGAACTGTATCGAACACGCGATCCTCTTAGAACGTCCTATAGCTTGGGCCGCGAAGCTTTCAAAAAAGCGCTGGATGACAGCGGGCTCAGCAAGAATGACATTGACGGAGTTATAGTCAGCCGTATTCCGTCCTACGGCCAAATGTGTATGATGCTGGGGATACAAAACCCAAGGATAACATTTACCCTCCCCGGCGAAGGGCGGATGTCGGGAGTTGCCATTCAACTTGCGGTTATGGCTGTTTGTACAGGGATGGCCAAAACGGTCGCTTGCATCTATGGGAACGTTGGACGCTCGGCAGGAGCGACCTACGGCGCCGAGCCCGAAAGCTTCGACAGCTACGCTTCTCCCTACGGCATGACGTCTCCAGGTGCCAGCTTTGCTTTAATGTGGCAACGGTATATGCACGAATCCAATATGACCGAAGAGGTCCTGGGAAACGTTGCCATCGTCTTGCGACACCATGCATCCATGAACCCCGATGCGGTGATGCGTAAACCCTTGACCATGGAAGAATATCTGAAAGCCAGATACATTGTTTCTCCCCTTCGCCTTTTTGATTATTGTCTAATTAACGATGGGGGTGTCTGCTTGATAGTGACTAGCGCGGAAAGAGCCAGAGACTGTCGGTATCCTCCGATCTTCATTTCGGCGACAGCACAGATCGGTCAACATACGCGCTATCACCATACGCAAACTTACAACTATGATGTGATGAAGGCAATGGCCGACCAAGTCTATCCGGCGGCTGGTGTTGGGCCCAAGGACATCGACTGCGTGCAAATCTACGATAATTTTCTTACGAATATCCCGTGGAGTCTGGAAGGCTTTGGATTCTGCCCCAAGGGAGAGGCCGGTCACTGGATCCGGGAAGGGCAGATTCGAATAGGGGGAAAGCTTCCTGTCAACACCAGCGGTGGTCACTGTTCTGAATCCTACATGCAGGGCTGGGCCCTTCAGGCTGAGGCAGTGCGCCAGCTGAGGGGACGGTGTGGAGCCAGACAAGTGCAAGGGTGTGAACTGATTCAATATATATCCCCCGGTCCCATATGTACAACGCATATTTTTAGGAGGTGATTAGCCATGGCGGACGAATATACCAAGCCACTTCCTCGCCCGGCTCCTGTTGAAGTTCCCTTCTGGCAGGCGACCAAAAATCATGAATTGCGGCTTCAGAAATGTCTCGACTGCGGAAATGTCTGGTATCCACCTTCGGAAAGCTGCACGAACTGTTCGTCCAGCAGGTATGAGTGGTCAAAAATGAGCGGAAAGGGCAAGATCTGGTCCTGGGGAATTTTTCATCAATTGTATTTTCCCTCGTTTGCCCAGGACATACCCTACAACGTGGTCATCGTCGAGCTGGAAGAAGGCCCGTGGATGATAAGTAATATTGTAGGGATCAACGACCGGGACATTAAGTGCGACATGCCCGTAGAGGTGGTCTTCGATGATGTCACGCAGGAAGTAACTTTGGTCAAGTTCAGGCCGATGATCTGACGAGTATCGCGATCAACGAAGTGAGTAACAGAGGAAGTCAAATGATACCGGAGAAGAAAATTAAGCCGTTTAAGAAATTAAACGGCTAGAGTATTCACCGGTAACCCGAGCGCACGGAGGAACAAGAATGCTACAAGGAGTGAGGGTATTGGATTGTGGAGCATGGGGCGTTGGACCATGCGTTTGCGCCTGGCTGGGTTGTCTAGGTGCCGATGTTATTCGACTTGAACCCCCGCGCCTGGACGGTCTCTATTATAGCGGAACGATGCAGAAGGGTGCAGGCACAATGTATATATCATCTCATTACAACAAAAGGAATATTATAGTAGATTTGAAGGCAGCGGAGGGCCGGAAAGTGGCTTTACGGCTTGCAGAGACAGCGGACATTCTGATAGAAAACCATCCCGCCGGCGACATGGATAAACTGGGGTTGGGATACGAATCCGTCCGTGCAATTAACCGAAGAATCATATATTGTTCGAGCTCAAGTTATGGCCGCACAGGCCCGCTTGCCCATAGACCGAGCGCCGACACATACATGCAGGCAGGTTCCGGATTTGCGAGTCTTACCGGGAAGCCGGGAGGCCGGGGCCAACTTTACAGGTATGTCGTTCAAATCGACTGGATGACCAGCCTCTTTGCCTTTCAAGGTGTTTTGTTGGCGCTTCTTGCGCGCGAAGTGACGGGAGAGGGACAAAGAGTCGATACCTCTCAACTCGAGGCGGCGCTCGCGCTACAATCCACTAAAATTGCCGATTACTTCGCGACCGGAGTGAGCCCGAAGCCAATGGGTAGCGCTGATCCAAATATCGTTCCGTCGGAGGCGTTTAAGACATATGGCGGTAAGTACATTACTGTTAGTGTCCCTCGGGAGGAATACTGGACGAAGTTATGCAGGGCTTTGGGCCTGGAAAAATTGGAACACGACCCAAGGTTCATTTCAAACGCCGAAAGGGTGAAAAACCGCGATGTTCTTATTCCGATACTCCGTGAGAAGTTTTTGGAGGAGCCGGCTCGTTGGTGGCTGACACTGCTCCCGAGGTGCGACGTGCCCTGTGCACCGTGTAATACTTACGACGATGTGATACGGGATCCTCACATCACTCACAATCGGATGATCGTGGAATTAGAAACACCATGGGGCAAAAGCCTGTTTTCTGATTTTCCCGTGAAGTTTTCTAGAGCTCCAAGGCCCGTCGAGGTGCGGTCGCCGGTAAGGCCCGACGCCAACCGGGAGGAGATTCTTGCCGAAATCGGGATCGCAAATAGACAGGGGGGTAATGCTTGATGGAAACGAACGAGACCACGATGAGGCCGCTCCAAGGGCTGAGGGTCTTAGAATTGTGCGAGGAAATTGCTGGTCCATACTGCTGCATGCAGTTGGCAGATGCCGGTGCAGACGTGATCAAAGTGGAGCCTGTCAACGGCGATTGGACAAGGAGCTTGGGCCCAAAAATTAAGGGTGAGAGCGCTCTGTTTTTGGCTTTGAATCGAGGCAAGAGGGGCATCGTTGTTGATGCGGGTCAGGAAAAGGGCAGGGAGATTATTTGCAGGTTGATGCAGAAAGCGGACGTGCTTGTAGAGGCCTGCAGGCCTAGGGAGGCAGAAAGAATGGGTTTTAGTTACGAACAGGTGCAATTATTCGCTCCCGAGATCGTCTATTGTTCAATTTCTCCCTTTGGGTCAACGGGTCCCTATAAGGATAGGAGCGCCTCGGAGCTCGAATTGCAAGCTTTATCAGGCTGTTTTGAGTATCTGGGCGAGCCGGGCGAGGCTCCGGTTAGGCTAGGGCTCGATATCGCCGGCATAACTACGGGCCTGTATGCGTTTACGGGAATATTAACGGGCGTTTATTACAGAAGGAAAACAGGTTTGGGACAGAAAATTGAGATCTCCATGTTTGCAGCGATGATGGCCTCGTCAACGATAAAGCTTGGAAGCCACTCCGATCCCGACTTCTGGGGTGGGTTTCATTTGACCGGTCCGTTTGATCATGCTGAGGAGGGGTACAAGACCAAAGACAAGCAGCTTCTGTGGGGCCTGCCTGTCCTTCCAGACAAACAGAAGAAGTCGTGGGTGAGTTTTTGCAAACAAGTTGGCCTTGAGGGTCTGCTGGAGGACCCTTACTTCCTGGAGAAAGGTCCTCGCGTCATAGGAATAGGAAGAGACGCTCAAGAGTATAAACCACTTTTTGAAGCTGCTTTCGAAGATAGGACCTCAGAGGAGTTGCAGAACATTATTGAGGGTTTGGGTGGTTACGCAGGAGTTTTTAAAACTTACGACGAGGTACTTGATGAGCCCCAGGTCCAGGCTGTTGAAATGGTTAAGGAAGTTGAACACCCGGTTGCCGGAAGCATTAAGCTTGTCGGTATCCCATGGAAACTCGAAAAGACCCCTGGCGATATCAAGAGCCCGGCGCCGACCCTAGGACAGCATACGGACGAGATTTTACGGGAATTAAATTATCCATCCGAAGAGATAAGCGCCTTAAGAAGAGTGAAGACAATTATTTGATTTGGATACTTCCTGCAGGAGGGCGAATGGGAGATATAAAACGTGTTGGCTCGCAGGAAGCAATACGTGCCATTGAGCCTGGAAGCTCAGTGGTAATCGGAGAAGAATGCGGGGAGCCTCAGACGCTAGTCGAGGCTTTGGTAGAGGACAAACACCGATTGCGCGGCACCCGTATCTTTGAATCCAGAAGTATACCCGGCTCCAGGTACTCCGAGATGCTTGATTTTTTTTACGTAACAACCTTTCATGTATTTGCGGATCTTGCAGAGGCAATTCACCGTGGGAAGGTCGAGGTTGTACCGATACGGCTCTCGGAATTGCCGTCGCTTTTTTCCAGCGGCCGATTGCAGATCGATGTCGCTTTGGTACAGGTGTCGCCTCCCGACAACGCGGGTTTCTGCAATCTGGGGGTATCTGTGGGGTTTACGCGAGATGCTGCTTTAAGTGCCAAAATGCTGATTGCTGAAGTGAATGAGCAGATGCCGCGAACATATGGCAATACCAAGATCCCTATAGATCGTTTTAATTACGTGGTAGAGACCTCAAGGCCCCTGTTGGAAAACCCACGCCACGAAAGGGTAGGGGATGATGAAATGGCAGTGGCCAAAAATGTGTGCCAACTTATCAATAATGGCTCTACTCTGTGTGTTGGAGTCGGCAATATAGGGGAGGCGGTAATGAACTCGCTTCAAGGGAAACAGGATTTGGGCATTCACGCTGGTCTCATAACAGACAGCATTATCGGGCCCATAGAAGAAGGGATCATAACAAATAGCCAGAAAACCATTAATAGAGGAAAGACAGTTGCTAGTTTTGTATCTGGCAGCAAAAAAATATTTCAGTTTGTGAATGAAAATCCCTACGTAGAAATCCACCCTTATTCTTATGTCCACTCGGCCGAAACCATTAGCCAGCTTGATAACTTCGTAAGCGTAAGTTCGGCAATAAACACCGATCTGAGCGGTCAGATAAATTCTGAGTTCGTGCAGGGCAAGCAGATCGGTATTGTCGCCGGTCAAGCTGATTTTGTCAGGGGCTCCGGTTTATCCAGAGGGGGGAAAACTATTTTTGCTTTCGCCTCCACTGCGAAGAAAGGAGAAGTCTCCAGAATTGTCGTGAAACTAGCCGAGGGCACACCCGTCACAATCCCGCGTTATGACACACAGTATGTCGTTACTGAATATGGGATCGCTGAATTGTGGGGCAAGTCACTCTCGCAGAGGGCGGAGGCCTTAACGGCCATAGCTCACCCCCGCTTTCGAGATCAACTCTTCCATGCATCGAAAAGATTGTGAGGATTGATGAGAAGGATAAAGAAAGGAGAGCTGCTATCGATGTGCATACTCACTTTTGGGGAAGGGGTATTTGCCAAACGCGTTTCATACGGCCACCGCTAAGACTTGGGCCGTCAAGTAAACAGGGCGAGACCTCGGGATGATCTTACCCAAGATCGAAGAGAGCCTCGTAGACACTGACGGGGAGCTATTCACCGAGAAGATGGACCGTGCAGGCATAGACGTTTCTTTTATCATAGGCGCGGGCTTCTGGGCGCGTTATTCCGGCTAGGAGCCACAAACACCCAAGATTGTAACACAAGGTGGCAATGAGGTTAGAGATCGACCATGCAAAAGTCGAGTAATACAGTAAGGGCATGAGGGAATACTAACTTTCTGTTCGGGAAGAAGACAGGAGAAGGAGACCATATGGAAAACATCATGCAGTCGATCGTCGCAGGTTTGTTAGTGGGCGTATCTTACGCGGTCCTCGCTGCGGGGCTGGCGCTCATTTTCGGGGTTATGAAGATTATTAATTTCGGCCATGGGGAATTTGTCGTCCTCGGGATGTACTTTCCTGCTTTTTTCTTCCTTAAGTGGTGGGGGATCGACCCTTTTATTTCGACCTTCCTTTCTATTCCCATTTTCTTTGCTCTTGGTTTTTTCCTGCACCGGTTCCTGATGGAGAGGATTATAGGCACTAAAGACGCAGAGACATCTTCACTTATCATAACCATGGGGTTTTCTCTGCTCATTGGAAACCTGATGCTCATGGCATGGTCAGGAGCACCTCGCATGATAAATCAACCGTACACGACGGCCACGTGGTCGATTGGCAGCATCCTTATAAATCACGCGCAGGCCTATAGCCTGGTCATCGCCCTCGTACTCATTGCAGGATTATTTCTGTTCCTCAACAGAACCTTGACAGGCAAGGCGATCAGGGCCGCGGCCGATGACCCGGAGGGCTGTGCATATATGGGAATTAATATCCGGTTTGTCTATGGCCTCGCGTTTGCTCTCGGCATTGCCATGACAGGGGCGGGCGGATGCCTCCTGGCCACCTACCGGCCCTTCGAGCCCTTTCTATGGAGGATCACTTATCATTATCCTTTTTAGCTAGCGTCATCCTGGGAGGATTGACCAGCATAACCGGCGCTCTTGTCGGGGCGTTGATCATCGGCCTGATTCAACAACTGAGCGCCTTCGTGCTTCCCGTTGATCTCCAGAACGTTGCCGTTTTCACGGTTTTAGTGCTTTGCCTGTATGTCCGCCCGCAGGGACTGCTCGGCAAGAAAGGACGTGCGATATGAAAACAGGTCGAAAACTCTTACACGATTACTTGCCTATCCTGATCTGGTCTGCGTCGCCGGCGTTCTCCTCTCTTATGTCCTCGGTCCAGACCGTTATACGCAGCGGATTCTCCTCCTTGTGGTCATCTGGGCCGCCATCTGCTCCTCCTTCAACATCATCTCCGGTTACGGAGGGCAGGTAGTTTTCGGCTACATGATGTTCGTAGGCGCCGGGGCATATACGAGCGGCCTGCTTTTTAAGTTTCTGGCGGTCTCCCCCTGGCTTGGGATGTGGGTTGGCGCCGTTGCAGCTGTCATAACCTCGTTAATCATAGGGATACCGACCTTACGCCTCAAGGGCGCCTTTTTTGCCATCGCGACTGTGGCCTTTCCTCTGATAACGGTCCCCATCCTCAACCATCTGGGCCTGCAAGAGTTAAGCATCCCGTTTATCGGTAAAGGGGCCGAGCTCCATGCAATTTCGCGATATGCGATTCTATGTGGTCATAGGCATAGTGATTCTTGGCATCGTCCTTGCCATAGTGCGAGCCATCGAGTCGTCGCGCTTCGGTTACCGCCTGAGGGCATTGAAGCAGAACGAGACTGCGGCCGAGGCGATGGGAATCAATACATACGGCGCCAAATTGCTGGCTTTCTGCGTAAGCGCGGGTCTGGCTGCCCTGATAGGGACGCTCTATTGCTTCGGCATACTTTACGTAATGACCACGGACGCCGCCTTCGGGCATTCCATCATGGTCCGTGTCCTTAGCATCACTATTGTCGGAGGCATGTCCACAGTGTGGGGTCCCCTCGTCGGTGCGTGCCTGTTGGTGCCCATGGGCGAATGGTTAAGCGCTCAGTTCGGTGGCCAGTACCCGGGAGCCCAGGATATCGTCTACGGAGCTCGCCATCATTGTGGTTATCCTCTACTTGCCGGAGGGCATTTGGGGGAAGATACAGCGGAGGTTGTTGGGTGCCTCCAGGAAACTGTCCGTGGGATCGGAGGAGAGCGCGGCCGTTATTGCAGAACAATCAGATGTTCAACCCCAAACCCGTCCAAGCGTCATTAAAGGCAAACCCTCAGGAAGATCCGATCCTTATCACGGAAGGTATCAGCAAACATTTCGGCGGCGTTTGCGCCGTTGGACAGGTGAGTATAAAAGTGCCGAGAGGCAAAATTATGGGCATCATCGGCCCAAATGGATCAGGTAAAACAACCCTCTTCAATGTGATCAACGGCTTCTTACCCTCCGAAGGCGGACGGATCATCTTTGAAGGAACGGATATCACCAATTATTCTTCTCATGCTTCCTGCAAACGAGGCATTGGCCGCACCTTCCAGATTCCTCAAGTTTTCAGCAACATGACCATTCTCGAGAACATCATGATTGGCGCCATCAACAGGTCGAAGACCCTTGGAGAGGCGCGCGAAACAGCCGAGAGGATTGCTCACCAGATGGGACTCGGCCGCCGGGTTCATGATCCGGCGCTTGGCCTGACCCTGTGGGAAACGAAAATTCTGGAATTTTCCCGGGCGTTGGCCACACAACCCACCCTCCTCCTCATAGATGAGCCCATGGCGGGCTTAAATCCGGAAGAGGCAGACCACCTCGGAAAGATCATCAAGGGTATCGCAGCCTCCGGTATGACGGTCATCGTTATTGAGCATGTCATACACAGCCTGCTAAAAATTGCTGATTGGATGATCGGTCTTGAGCACGGGGAAAAGGTGGCCGAGGGCCTTCCTGAAGAAGTGGTTGCCGATCCTCACATTATCGAGGCCTATCTTGGAGCAAGATGGAAGGAGGAGCATCATGCTGGAAATTAAGGAAGTGACAACCGAATACAGCGGAATGAAAGCACTTGACAAAGTATCGATGAGGCTAAACGATGATGAGTTCGTCTCAGTGATCGGACCAAACGGTGCTGGGAAAAGCACCCTTCTCAGAACTATCTCCGGCACAGTGAAATGTGCGTCCGGCGAGATACATTTCATGAATAGAGAGATTGGCCACATGAAGGCGCACAGTAGGACGAGGCTCGGGATTATTCATATTCCTGAGGGGCGACGTGTCTTTCCCTCTCTCACGGTGACCGAAAACCTCGAGATCGGTGCCTACCGAGCGGAGGCGCGTGATTCGATCCCAAAGAACCTTGAGACTGTCCTGAGGCTTTTTCCTATTCTAAGAGAGCGGCATAATCAAGCAGCAGGAACTCTCAGTGGCGGAGAGCAACAAATGTTGGCCATTGGCAGAGGGTTGATGGCGATGCCCCGTTTCTTGATGCTGGATGAACCCTCGTTGGGTCTCGCGCCCGTTATGGCTGATTTTATCTTTCAGGCCATCAGGCAAATCAGGGAACAACTCAAATTCAGTATCCTCCTCGTAGAGCAAAGGGCAGTAGAGGCCCTTGAATTCTGTGATAGGGCTTATGTTCTCGAGTCGGGAAGGGTAACGCCTTAGCGGCAACCGGGAGACTTTGTTGAAAGATCCAATGGTACAGAAGGCATATCTTGGGAAGGTGAGTATATAACGCCTGAACAACCAAATATCCCGAGGTGCAACAAGCTTGCCTATTGAGGTCTACTTTACTCAAGCTATGCATGCTGCCGTATACGGTATGTTTTTTTCTGGTAGCGTCGAGGGCTATCCCAACAACCCAAAATACCTGAGCAGAGTAAATTCAGGCCTTATGACCTATCCAAAATCTTTAACTTGCTTTATAAGCCTAATTCTTTGGTGACCCCTTCGTCATCGCCATTCAAAATATCATATTTAAATATAATGATACTATTTTTGATATTTTATTCTTGACATAATTGCAAGTAAAGAGGTAACTTGATTTCATGTGTATGATCATCGTTTCAAGGGGGTGAAGTTCGTGGAAAATAAAATCAAAATTCTCGTCGCGAAACCAGGACTTGACGGACACGATCGAGGAGCGAAGGTGGTTGCTCAGGCATTGAAAGACGCCGGTATGGAGGTTGTTTATTCAGGTCTCCACAAGACCGTCGAACAGATTGTACACGTTGCCCTCCAGGAAGATGTCGATGTCATAGGCCTTTCCATTATGAGCGGAGCTCATCTGCCAATTACAGAGAAACTGATCAAGAAGGCAAAGGAACAAGGGATAGGCGACAAGATGATCGTTGTTGGAGGGGTAATCCCGACGCGAGACATACCGAAACTGAAAGAGATGGGCGTACAGGGAGTCTTCCCCGGTGGTGTGCCTTTCAGTGAGATAGTAGACTTTCTGAAACAGAATGTAAGGCGCCCCTGATCTGACAACGGGAGGAATTCATGGCTTTACCAAAATACACACGAGATGATAAGGATCGGATTCTTAAGGTTGAGTACCAGTCCGGCATTACTGTAAAAACCTCCTATGGGCCCGAAGATCTGGAAAAGGTGGGTTTCTCATACGAGAAGGATCTGGCCGATCCCGGACAATACCCCTTCACCCGCGGAATCCATGCTGAAGGATACAGGAGCAGGCCCTGGACCATGCGGCAGTATTCCGGATTCGCCACAGCATCGGAAACCAATGAACGTTTCAAGTTCCTGATCTCCCATGGATCCACAGGGCTCAATGTTGCCTTTGACCTGCCGACCCAGATGGGATACGACTCCGATGATCCGATGTCGGAGGGAGAGGTGGGAAGAGTAGGTATGGCTATTGACAGTCTCCGTGATTTCGAGATCGCCTTCGAGGGTATCGACCTCGCAAAAATAGGGGCCAGTCTCACGGTCAATGCCGTCGCCAGCATCATACTGGCTATGTATCAGGCCATGGCGGAAAAACACGGATACTCACCGGAGGTCATATCAGCAACACCACAAAACGATATCCTCAAAGAGATGATCGGGAGAGGGGCATGGATCTTCCCCGTGGAACCTGCCGTCAACCTCATCGGCGATACCATTGAGCATTCGATAAAGACGATGCCGAAGGTGAACCCTGTCAGCGTCAGTGGGTACCATATACGGGAATCAGGAGCCACCTCGGCCCAAGAGATGGCTTATGCCATCCTTATCGCCAACGCATACATCGATAATGTGCTCAAACGAGGATATGATGCGGATCAGTTCGTTGGCCGGATATCGTTCAACTTCAATATATTCGGCAATATCTGGGAGCAGGTGGCAAAGTTTCGGGCTGGCCGCAAGCTCTGGGCCCGCAATCTCAAAGAACGATTCGGTGTGAAAAAAACACAAAATATGTTCATGCGTGGGATGTTTGGCGGAGGCGGATACGGCCTCACTAAAGAACAACCTGAAAATAACATCATGCGCAGCTCCTATTACGCTCTTGCAGCTGCGCTCTCCGGTGCTCAGACAACAGGCCTGTGCAGCTATGATGAGGCGTACACGATCCCAACACCCCACGCTGCTCTGCTCTCTCTGAGGACCCTCCAGCTCTTGATGGAAGAAATGGGACTTCGCGATACTGTCGATCCTCTGGCGGGAAGTTATTTTATAGAAACGATTACAAAAGAGATGGAACATAAGATTGAAGAGGAGATGGAAAAGATCGAAAAGGTGGGCGGGATCATCCGGGCCGTATCAACGGGATATACCCAGAGAACCGTGTCAAATCAGGCATATGCTTTCGAAAAAAGCGTACAATCAGGAGAGCTTCACAAGGTGGGGGTAAATATCTACACCGAAGGAGAACCACAAGAGGTGGAACTCCACGGGTATGATGCCGAATCGGCGCAAAGACAGATCGAGATTGTCCGGGCCATCAGGCGGGAGAGGAATAACAGCGAAGTTACACGGACCCTTACCGGATTAGAGCAGGCTGCAAGGATAGGGGAAAACGTCATGCCCCACCTGGTGGACTGTTGCAAGGCGTACGCAACGGTGGGAGAGATGGCACGGGTCTTTAGAAGCGTCTACGGAGAGTTCCAGGAACCATCTATTTTCTAATTTTCCCGCGTATGGGGAGTCAGCCGAGATGGGACTTTATTGTGAATGGGTGTATACCATGTTGCGAGATAGTTAACAACGCCGTTGCGTGAACATTTTTTATTTAAATGATTCAGAAAGATTTATATGAACGCAAGAGTAACATTGAATGGATCGATTGTTTCGGTTTCTTCTCATGCAGAGTTGCCAGCACAGGGTATGCTCGGTAATATGCAGTCACTATACTCTTAAGGGAACGAACAGGTATGCTGCTATGGGACTGATTACCTTACCATATTGAAAGAGCCGCGGTGAAATGATAGAATTTAGGCAAACGTGTCACCTTAACCTTTGACGATGTTGCAGAAAAAATGCGAACCCACGCAGGGGTGTTGTCTCGTAAAACAACTGATCAAATCGCCGGCCAGATAAAGGATTTGGAAGGCTTGGACAGTGTCACACGTTTCTTGAAGCTGTGCTATACGGAACGGATCATTGGAGGCATAATATGGTTACTCAAATTGGACTTAAAATCAGGAATGAACGTAAGAATCTGAAGTTGTCTCTAAAGGAGTTGGCCAAGAAGGTCGGTATCAGCACCATGACATTACAGAGGATCGAGACAGAGCTAACGAGCCCTTCCGTATCGGTGCTCTCCCAGATTGCATCCTGTTTAAGACAGCCTATTAACTACTTTATTCAAGAAAACCGGTACAAGATATCTATCTCAAAAAAGGATGATCAATCGACCATAGAATCTCCTCACATGTCTTTAAGACTCATCGTCCCCATTGAAATGACGGATAAAAACATTCTTATGAACCTAGGCGTTGCCGAACGGGGTCGCTTCATAGACCCTCATACAGAGAACGGGCACTCACTCGTTTATGTACTGAAGGGAAAAGCTATTCTGGAACACGATGGAGTGGAACATCTCCTCGACGAGGGAGATGCGGCATTCTACGACGCCCGCTACCCTCATACAGTAAGGGCACTCGGCAAAACACATAAGTTTTTGAGCGTCTTCTTTAAAGAGAGACGTTGAAATGGTGTAGGGGGGAAATAGCAAAGCCGAAGGATTAACATGGTAAAGGAGCGGATACACCATAGATATGCAGGCAGTTTCTGTGTGGAGGGCAAATGGCGATGAACCTTGCTGAAAAAATTCTGAAAGGAGACGAAAAAAGCGCCGCCCGCCTTATCACACTCATAGAAAAGAAAGATAAAAAAGGATATCAAGAACTTACACAAGTTCTTCCATACACGGGAAAGGTGCATGTCGTGGGCATAACCGGTCCGGCAGGCGCAGGCAAGAGCACCGTCATCGCCAAATTGGTTAGTCGTTTTTGTGACCAAGGGAGAAAGGTGGGGATAGTCGCAGTTGATCCTACGAGCATACAGAGCCATGGGGCCTTTTTAGGAGACCGGGTGCGGATGGGTGAAATTGACCGGTCCGGAGAAGTTTTTATCAGATCAATGGCCGATAGAGAACACCACGGTGGTATCTCCCGGGCAGCTCTGGGGGCTGTTTATGTAATGGAAGCCTTGGGAAAGGAGATCGTTATCGTAGAAAGCGTGGGGGCAGGACAATCCGACAAGGCCCTTTTTTATATCTGCGACACTGTTATTACCCTATTTACCCCGGAATTTGGCGATGAGCTTCAACTCCTGAAAGCAAGTCTTCTTGAGATTGGGGACATTATAGTGGTCAACAAAGAGGATATGGCTGGCGCCGAAGATGCGATGCGTGTAATATGTGCATCTGTACCCGTAAAAACTGAAGGTGAATGGCCCATCCCAGTCCTTTGTACCAGGGCAAATGTCGGTGAAGGTATTGATGAACTTATGCATGCGGTCGAAGCCCGGTGGAGATTTATCCAGGAAGACAAAAAAAGCGGTGCTATACGGAGGCAAAAAATAGCCTTTTTCGTACTGATGCTGCTCAAGGAAGAACTCTGGGATAGATTTCTCAGCGTTTCCACCAATCAACCAGAATACAAAAAGGCTCTGGAAGAGGCACAATCTAAAATCGTCGATCCATACAGCGCGGTGGAATATATTGCGGATATTATGGAATCAAGCTTTCAGAAATGTAAATGAGGAGTTGATTATTAACAAAGGGTAATCTGGGCATATGGTGTGGTCTGAAGTTCTCTCACATTAATGAGTTTCCAACAGAGATGACGTCCAGATGACGTCTTCTCAAAAAAGCGCACTCATTCTCAGTATGAACATAAAAGTAAAAAGCAGGGAGCCCTAAAACATGAAAGACCGTATACAAAGCCTGAAAGATATAAAAGAGAAAGTCCTTCTCGGCGGAGGTGAACAGAAGATCGACAAGCAGCATAGAGCGGGGAAACTCACCGCCAGGGAGAGGATCGACCTCCTTCTTGATTCGGGAACCTTCTTTGAGTGGAACATGTTATTGGGATATGCCAATAACGTACCGGCAGAGGGGATCATCACTGGAACAGGTATGATCAACGGCCGACCCGTCTGTGTTTTCTCTCAGGACGCAACGGTACTCGGTGGTTCCATGGGTCATTGGCATGGTTTCAAGATACACCGCACTATCGAACGGGCCCTCGAGATGAGAGTCCCTGTTGTCGGTCTGTTCGACTCTCCCGGAGGCAGGGTGGAGAAGTCCGATGATCAAGGGACCGCCGGGTTGATCCCTAATAGTGAGAAACATGAGGCCTCAATCTTCTACCCCAACACCCAGGCTTCGGGAGTTATACCTCAGATATCGGTGATCCTGGGGAGTTGTGCCGGTATCGCCGTCTACTCTCCGGCCCTCACCGACTTCATCTTTATGGTTGAGGGCATCAGTCAGATGTTCATAACAGGGCCCCGTGTGGTCAAATCGGCGCTGGGGGAAGAGATTAATATGGAAGACTTAGGCGGCGCTCAGGTACACACGAAGGTTTCGGGTGTCGCCGACCTGAGATTCAAAAATGAACAAGAGTGTTTCACCGGGGTTAGAAAGCTTATGTCCTTTCTTCCTCAGAACAATGAAGACAGAGTGCCCTTTGTGGAAACAGGAGACGACGTGAACCGCCTTGATGAAGATCTGGCCGCTATCATACCGGAATCACCGAGCAGGGCTTACGATATTCGCAAAGTGATAACCCGTATTGCAGATAAGGGTGAATTCTTTGAAATCAAACCTGAGTTTGCAGGGGAGATCGTTGTGGGTTTCTCCCGGTTAGCTGGCCAGACGATAGGTATTGTTGCAAATCAGCCATTGGTGCGGGCAGGTAGCTTAACTGTAGACAGCTCCGACAAGGAGGCGAGGTTCATACGTTTCTGCGATGCTTTTAACATACCAATCATTATGCTCATTGACACCCCGGCGTATATGCCGGGATCAGCCCAGGAACATAGAGGAATTATCCGCCACGGGGCAAAGGTGCTCTTCGCCTTATGTGAAGCTACCGTGCCACGCATTGGTGTGGTGCTCCGTAAATCATATGGAGGAGGCAACCTCGGGATGGGTATAACCCCCGGTATGAAGGTAGACTTTACCTTCTACTGGCCTTCCGCAGAGGCAGGGGTATTGGGCGCTCAGCAGGCAGTCGAACTCTTCTACCGGGATGAGATAGAAAAGGCTGAAGATAAGGAAGCCTTCCGTGCCGAAATGATCCGTCAGTACCGTGAGAGGTATGCCAATCCAATCATTAATGCCTCCAGCAATCTCTACGCCGACGGTGTCATTGACCCGGCAGAGACACGAAAGGTGCTCGTCCGTGCATTGCAGTTTCTGCAAACAAAGTCGAGAAACAGAGGACCCGCGAAAAGACATGGAAATATACCTTTGTAGCTTGAACCTTGGGGTAGAAAAGATCAGAAAACCTAATGCGGAGCAATTCGGGTACCTATGACATCATGACCGGTGGGATGACGAAGCTCAACACTAATGAGATGGGGGATCTGATAGCGACGAAAGTTTTGAGCCAATCGTAATCGATACCGTGTTGCCGTCAAACCGGTAACCACTTTGAAAAAAAGGAGGTGGGGAAGGGAGATTGTGGGAAAGAGTCACCATACTTTTTCAAATTAACTAAAGGAGGGAATACATGAACTGGAAATTAGAGAATGGAAATGTACAGCTTACCAATCTCAGCCACCTCGGTATTGCCGTTAAAGATGCCGAGAAGACAGCCAAGTGGCTTTCTACAATATGGAATATCGGTACCCCCGAGGTTTTTGACTATGAGCCCAGGAAAGAAGATTTAATTGTCGGTAAACCGTTCAAGGTAAGGTTGGTCTTCATTAAATTCGGGGCCTTCCCAATCGAGTTGCTCCAGCCCCTGGATAACAAGTCCATTTGGTCCAAATTTATTGCCGAAAAGGGTGAGGGCATCCATCATATCGCCCTGGGCGTTTCCAACTATGACGAGATGGTGACAAAACTGCAGAAACAGAAGCACCCACTGCTGGTTGCCGCTGTATTCAATAACGAGCGCTGGTGCTATTTCGATACTACCCCGGGTGGCTTGGTCGTTGAGTTCCGCGAGGAGTATAAGAAGAAAGTATGACCACAGGCAGGGGCAACCGGGTCCCGGCTGGGCGGATCTGTCTTTACGCGCTTTGACCGGTTGTCCCTCGAAGACTATGTCGAATACGTGTAACCTCCCCGGAAAGAGGAGGGAAGGAGGACCTTAAGGCATGAAAAAGCTTATCAACGATCCCTATAAAGTAGTCGAGGATACGGTGAGCGGTATTCTCAAGGCGTACCCCTATCACCTACGCATGGCTAAGAATAGCTCTCGGGCCCTGGTTCGCAGTGATGCTCCGATCAAGGGGAAGGTGGCAATCTGTACCGGCGGCGGCTCCGGCCACATTCCCGTCTTTCTCGGTTATGTCGGCCAGGGCCTGGTCGACGGCGTTTCCATCGGCAACGTGTTCTCATCTCCGGCTGCTGACGATATGCTGGCTGCCACCAAGGCGGTGAGCGGCGGGACCGGCGTGCTCTATTTGTTCGGTAACTACAGCGGCGATAAAATGAATTTCGAGATGGCGGCCGAGATGGCCAGTGCCGAAGGCATTCCGGTCAAGATGAGCATTGCCGCCGATGATGTCGCCTCGGCGCCAAACGCCGAGAAGAACCGCCGCCGCGGCATCGCCGGTATTTTCTTTGCCTATAAGATTGCCGGTGCCAAGGCGGACACCAAGGCCAGCCTCGATGAGGTCAAGGCCACCGCCGATCAGGTCATTGAGCAAACCCGCACCATGGGCGTGGCGCTTAGCCCCTGCACCATACCGGCTGTAGGCAAGCCGAACTTTACCATTGCCGAGGACGAGATGGAGATCGGCATGGGCATTCACGGCGAGCCCGGCATTGAACGTACCAAGCTGAAAAAGGCTGATGAGGTAGCCGCCATAATGGCCGATAGGGTGATTAATGACATGCCCTTCAAGTCCGAGGACGACGTCGCGGTATTGGTAAACGGCCTGGGGGCAACACCGCCCGAGGAACTCTTCATTCTCTATAACAAGTTCCATGACATCCTGGGAGAGCGGGGTATAAAGGTATACAAGGCATTCATCGGCGAATACGCTACCTCCATGGAAATGGCCGGCGTCTCGTTCAGCCTACTCAAGCTCAACAGCGAATTCAAGAAACTGCTCGATGCCCCGGCGTTCTCGCCGTTCCTGCCGCAGTGGAGGCATCCGTGAATAAGACAATCAACACGGCAACCCTTATTGCAATCTTGAAGGATACTGCCGCCGATTGGAGCCGCCATAGCGATGAGCTGCGGCAGCTCGATGCTATCATCGGTGATGGCGATATGGGTGTTACCGTGGAACTCGGCAGCAAAGCTATGGTGGATTATCTGACCAATCCGGGCGAGGAGGATATCGGCAAGCTACTGATGAAATGCGGTATGCAGATCAATAAGGCCAGTCCCTCCACCTTCGGTACCCTGCTGGCTTCGGCGTTCATGGAAGCCGGCAAAACCGTTCTGGGATGGAAGGAAATCCAGGTCAAGGACCTGGTGTTGGTAGGCCGTGGAGCGGTTGATGGCGTTAAGAAGCGGGGTAAGGCCGAGGTCGGCGATAAGACCATGGTTGATGCCCTGGTTCCTGCCGTAGACGCCTTCTTTCAGCAGACGCTGAGTAAGGATGCCGACAGCACGGCTGCCATCGAGGCAGCAATCGCGGCAGCCAAGGCCGGCACCGAAACAACCGTCAAGATGAAGGCCAAGTACAGCCGGGCCAGCTACCGCCCCGATGGTGGCGTGGGGGTGCAGGATGCTGGCGCCACCGCGATGTATTACTTGATTCAGTCGTTTGGCCGGAGTCTTATCGCCCACATCTGAGCCATGTGCTTAAAATGTCCAGTCAGTTTATGGAAAACTAAAGTTGGAGGCTATTCCATGGAATATCGTACATTGGGCAAAACAGGCGTCAGGGTGTCTTGCCTGTGTTTTGGTACCATGTCATTTGGCGGTAATGCGGACGAAGCAACCTCGGTCGCCATGTTTCAGCGTTGCCGCGAGGTGGGCATCAACTTTTTTGATACTGCCAACGTCTGTAGCCAAGGCCGGGCCAAAGAGATTTTGGGCCGGCTGATTACCAATTGCCGGGACGAGATTGTGCTGACCTCCAAGTAAACGGCCAGATGGGCACCGATATCAACAACCGCGGATTGTCACGCCGCCATATCATGCTGGCGGTTGAAAGCAGTCTGCGCCGCCTGGGCACCGACCGCTTGGACTTATATTTTGCACATGCGTTTGATTCCATGGCGGCTATGGAAGGCACGTTACGCGGTTTTGATGACTTGGTAAGGCAGGGCAAAATCCTGTATCCGGCAGTCAGCAATTGGGCAGCCTGGCAAATTTGCCTGGCTTTGGGCATCTCTGCTAGGGAGCAACTGGCCCGCTTTGAGTGCATCCGACCGATGTACAATCCGGTGAAACGCCAGGCGGAAGTAGAGATTCTTCCTTTAGCCCAGGCCGAGCAGCTTGGCGTGATTTCGTGCAGCCCGCTAGGAGGTGGTTTATTGACAGGCAAATACGGCACGCAGCGCAAACCCTACCGGGGCCGGTTGGTGCAAAATCCTGGTTATATCAAACGATACAGTTTACCGGAATATTTCGATGAGACCGATCGTTTCGTCGCTCACGCTGCAGAAAAAGGGGTCAAACCGGCGGCGCTCGCCGTGGCCTGGGTAATGTCTCACCCAGCCGTTACCGCCCCAATTATTGGCGCGCGCAATTTGGAACAATTGCAAGACTCACTGGCCGTACTGGACGTCCGCATGACACCGGAGTGGCGGTCCGAGGTTTCGGCCTTATCCATCGAACCGCCTTCGGCGACAGACCATTTGGAACAGAAAATATAAGCTCGCCCAAAAAGAAAAGAACTGAAAAGAGAAATTTGAAAAACTCCCATCCTCGGGTCACCGTTCTCGGCTATGGTGTAATGGAATTGCGACCCTCGGCCTGCTTGATAACGGCATCAACTGTAGAAGTGAATGTTAATTACTCATACTGATCTTTGACAGTTCCAAAAAAATACTTTAGCTATTTCAGGCACATAGATATGCTCAAAAAGTTCTTGGCACCACAGATCGGTTTTTTTCGGCAGAGGGGTGTGAGTCACGATACCTCCCGGATGGTCTTAGGGATGGCGACCCCAACCGCCTGGAACACCTTGCCACAGGTCCCCCTGCACTCTGTTCTGACGGCAAGCTTCTTGTTGCGATCTTCTATGGTAATCTCCTGCAGGGCATTTAGGTCTTGTTTAATGTCAGCCCATTCGAAGTCGTGACCGGCTTTCAGAAGCCTCCGATCCAGCTCTTTTCTGAGGACCAGGGAAAGAAAACTTGAGAACACGTGGCCCCTTATGGTCTCATCCCTTTGGTCAAAGATGGGTCTTGTATCGAGGATGGACTTCATATCCCTGAAGACCTGCTCCACCTGCCAGAGCTCCCTGTACTTGAGGGCAACCTGTTTTGCAGTGAGAGCGGTATTCGTCTTGAGCACCCACTTCCCGTCGAATCTCGTTTCCTCTTCGATCTTCTCTTCATTGAGAGCGATGGTTTCCCGATGCATGGTGAGATATTTCCGGTACCCTTTGTTGCCCACAAGAGATTTGGGGCTGGTCTTGAGTTTTTCCGACAAGGAGTCGATGATGGCCTTCCGGTCGGCGGCATCCTTTTTCGCCTGTTTTGTATTGAGGCATACGATGTAGCGGTGGTCATTTACGATGACCTCTTTCACCCTTCTCATGCGGGCGCCAAGAATATACCGTATCTGTTCTTTTTCCAGATAGTTGAGTGTCTCTTCGCTTACCATCCCCCGGTCGGAGACGATACAGAATGTGCCAATGGCGAACCGCCCTCTCAACCTCTCCATGACGGGGATGAGACTCTTTACATCCGCCGTGTTTCCGGGCCACATCTCCTGGCAGACGGGATTGCCTTCATTGTCGAGAATGACGCCCACAACCATCTGCTTGAGATCGGGACGATGGTCCTTACTATGACCGAGTTCCCCTAGGGTCTCTCCTCCTTCTCCTTCAAAGTAGATCGAGGTCGTATCGAAGAAGACGACATCAAGACTCGTGAAGAGGTCCTGACGAAGATGAAACATGTCTTCCTCGATGAGGTCCTTGGTTTGACGCAAAAAGAAGGTCCGATCCTTCTGGTCTTCAATCTCTTCCCCGAGAAATGCCATGGCCCGGTAGAGGTGATGGAGGGCGAGACCGTCCACTCCATCGATCACGTAGTCCCGGCGCCACGTGTCGCAGAACCGGTCGGAACCGGAGGCGAAAAGCCGATGAAGAACCGTGAGGAAGATTGCCCTCTCCACATCGAAACCGAACTTTCTGTCTTTCAGGAGACGATAAAGAACAGTATCGATCTGAAGTTCCTTTAAGAGTCTCTCAAAGATGAGGGCAGGCCCGATCTTCTTCGCGTGAGCACGGACCGCATCAGTTTTTTCTGAAAGGACGAGGAGCACATCTTCGGAGAAGCGCGAGAGGGAACGGACGAGGGTTTCGATCTCTCCTTTGTCCCTCATCTTATCCATACGACCCACGGTGGCAATGACCCTTTGCACGGTCCTTTTGCCATCCCGGCTGTTCTTGACGATCTGGAGGTACTCATGTGGGCCCGCCTTCTTTACTCTCGCAAACATTAAAACGTCTCCTTTCCTGACACCTCAATAATACCCCATAGATCCCTATCTTGTCAAGTAAAATATGCATAATACGTGGCACCACAATTCGTGATAATGCTACCCCTCGTTCGGGGTACGATTCAATGGATACGGGGGTTTAGCAAGAGAAGGTCCAAAATAACTGTCAAAGATCAGTCATAGCTAGTTAGGAGCAAGCGTAGATCGCTACAGATGCTTGCTCTTTTTCCTACCCTTAACCGATGTGGTGGGCGTCTATTTAAATCCGCCCGACGAGGCGGTGGTACTCTGTAGATGAAAAATCCAGTATCCCTTTTTTTATTAAAAGGTTACGAGGATAGGGATTTCACCTCGTATATTACACCCAGAATATTTGGTAGAATCATAGACTGTTCACAGTATACTGGGGAGGGTGAATCTGTATTTCACCTGATGCTTACGAGCATGGTTTGTAGATTAGATCACTTCCTCAATACTTTGTTCCATAACTCGTACGGTATCGTACACCTCCTTATGCAAGGAAGAGTTTGTATGTGCAAGGTTGATTCGAACAAGGCGTGTACTGCGAATGTCCGTTGAAAAGGAGGAAAGCGTCATGATTGAACCAGTACTCGGCGTGGATATTGCCAAAAAGAAGTTTGACGCGGCATTGCTTGTTCATTGCAAGCTGAAGCACAAAGTTTTTACCAATAACCAGGAAGGGTGTGAATCGTTGCTTTCGTGGCTTCATAAACATGGGGTCGATCGTACCCACGTATGTCTTGAGGCTTCAAGCACCTATGGTGAAAAACTGGCCATGTGTATGCACGATGCCGGTCATATAGTCAGTATCGTCAATCCGGCCAGGATCAAAGGATTTGCACATAGCGAGCTTGTGCGGACCAAGAACGACAAGGTCGATGCCGGCCTCATTGCCCGCTTCTGTCTCGTTATGCATCCCGAACCCTGGGTGCCTCCTCCTCTGGAACTAAGGAAACTGCAAGCACTGGTGAGGAGGGTTGACGCCCTTCTTGTTATGTACACGCAGGAACTGAATCGTCTCGATACTTCCCACGAAACGGTTCATTATTCCCTCAAAGAGCACATTGCCTACCTGGATCAAGAGGTCGGGAGGATCAGCGTGAAATTGCAGATCGCATCAAGAAGGATCCGGATCTCAGGACCAAGAAAGATTTGCTTCGTTCTATCCCGGGAATAGGTGAAACAACTATGGGCATAATCCTGGCGGAACTCAACCTGTTCGAGAGGTGTGACCGGGTTCAGAAGATAGTGGCTTTTATTGGCCTTGCCCCGAAACAGTTCCTTTCGGGCAGTTCCATAAAAGGCAAACCCAGACTCTCGAAGATGGGAAGCGCCAGATTGCGCAAAGCACTCTACATGCCCGCATTGGTATCAATACAGTGTAATCCAATCATGCAAACCTTTTACCGTCGTTTGAAGGAAAACGGAAAGAATGGCAAGGTCATTGTGTGTGCTATTATGAGGAAGTTCGTCCATATCATCTTCGGTGTCCTTAGGTCCGGTAGGAATTTCGATGCGACGATCGGCCTCAAATCTTGTTGACAGGGAGAACAGTATCTACAAAGCATTAGAATTAAAATTCCAGAGAAGTAGTGCTTACTATTCGAAATCGTTAGTGAAAATATTTCATACAAATAAAGAAGCTTGCACTGAGACCTGTACAATATGTTTCACAGTTTTACAACACCTAACTCCGCCCCCACCGGCCCTTTTTGCTAACGCTATTTCACGATACCGGATTAAAACTATCTGGTAGGTTTCATGAAATCTGGAAACGTGGGTGCCCTATCTTCTTCTTAAAAAAGGGAACATTCCAGTCGACATCTTTCACCGGCACTAAACGCCGCAAATGTCTTTTTGCCTCGCATAAGTCGTTTTGCTCTTCAATCTCAAATTTACCGACCTGCATTTGATGGCGAAATTGAGTTTCCCAGTCAACTTCTATGGCGCCCTCGGGGCAGATCTGTTCACAAAAATAGCACTTCTCACAGTTATCTTTAAAAACAGGTGGCAATATCGAGAAGTCAATACTGTCAGTAGGACAATGATCTACACAAAGCATACAATGATTGCACTTCATCATGTTGATATGAAACTCCACACTATGTGTGACTACTCCCCGCTCAGATTGTGGGATATCTTCCCACTTTGGTCCATACCTCTCAAGGTACTCTACCCCCTCTGGTAATTCCGGGATTAGGCCGGTTTCCCCTAATAATATGTTCTGGCTTCTCTGCACCATTTCTCTACCAAAATCAGTTGCTTCCTTCAGGTCAATTTCGTCAGGATGTCCGTCAGTGTAATAAGGTTTAGGCATATACGGTAGATATAAGTTTCCAAACCAATCGTTCCACCCAATAACTGTTAAGCCATTATGTCTTAAGCTTGTAAGTGCAGTCCTCATAAAACTACCAGGAAGAACACCGTGAGTACAAAATACAAAGCAATGTTTCCTATGCAGACATCTGCCATTTCCGCCAGTCAGGTACTCGGAACCAAGGGCATCTATGAAAGCTAATACATTTGGAGGAATATCACGTCGCCACACCGGACTTCCCAGACCAATCAAATCGTACTCGGCCACGTCTCTCGGATTGATATCCTTAAGGATCTGTTCATAAATAACTAATGCTTTTGAGCGATGGTATAGTTCCACTCTCCATGAAAAGGTTCAGGGTGATGGCTGAGTGCCTTCAATTCAGTGTCGCTCACTTTGATGCCTTTTGGGTAACGATTGGTATCCAGGATGGCGCGTACCTTGAGACCGGTCCTGGTCGTCGTGGACTCAATCAGATTGATGATAACCTCGTGGTTAATGAGTGGACGCCCACGCCAGTTCAAGCTGATAGCGCTGAATAGACGATGTTCAATCTTGTTCCATTTACTGGTTCCCGGCGGGAAGTGGCTCACGTGAATCTCTAATCCTATTTCGTTGGCGAACTTTTGCAGCTCAGCTTTCCAGAGTCTGACGCGAGCGCCGTTGCTTCCTCCACTGTCCGCGGTGATCATCAAAAGCGTGGCGTCAGGATATCGTTCCTTCCCCATCATGAGCCACCACCGTCGAATGCTCTCCACCGCAAAAGCTGATGTATCGTGATCAGTGCCAACATTCACCCATGCTTCATTATGCTTCACGTCATAGATCCCGTAGGGGGCTACCTTGCCGAGTTCTTTATCCACAAAATCGTGTACCTTCACCCTGACGGGATCGTCCTTGGGGCGATAGGACCGTCCTCCGTTCTTGTAAAACCCTACCAGTTCTTTCTTCTTTGTGTCCACCGAGATGACCGGTTGTCCCTGCTCCATAGTGGCCTTCACTCGCTCCGTAATAAAATGGAACTGTGCGTCGCGGTCGGGATGAACGCTTCCTTCCAGGGTCTTTCGGTTTCCTTGCAAACTGTAGCCTTGCCCAGTGAGAAGGATTCCGACCGTGACATGGCCAATGTGGTGGCCCATGGCACGAAGATGTGCGGCAAGCGAACGGAGACTTTGGGTCGTCCATAAAAGAGGGGATTCAGGATCACCCCTTGTGGTACCTTCTACGAGCGTTTTTAAATCCTCGAAAAGTGTCTTGTCAATTGTTTTGAGTAACTTCCTGCCTGCCCCGGCGCGCCTGATCCGTCCTTCAGGGAGAAGGCGCTCGCCGGTCAGTTCACGAATTCCTTCGGAAATGACACTTCGCGACATCCCAGTTACCTCGTGGACCACCTTTATACCGCCTCGTCCAATGGCTTTCGCCTCAGAGGCGGCCCAAAGTCTGCGACCTTTCTCGTCAAGGTGGGGCCATATAGTCTGATACCGAGTATGCATCCGGTCGGTCGTCGTCATGCTGTAAGTATGGCAGACCGAGGACAAAAAGTCAAGTTAATTTATGAACAGTTCCTAAGTGTCGCAATACGACATTGCCCCCCTGTTTCACTCACCCCGGCATAAATTGCTTGGGCAATCTTTCTAGTATTTCCGTACTGTGACAGGTATACTACAATGCTTCTCATAGCCCCTCTCTTGAGTAATTTTTGTATTGTAAATTATACACTCACTGCGAATTTGCAAGTCAAGAAGAATTTTCGTGGGAACTTATATATGAAAGGATTAGTTTGATCGCTAAACAAGTAAATGTGCTAAAAAACACGCAAGAAAGCTTAATTTCGTTTGCGTAATAAACATTTGTTTTTCCTCTTTTTTGTTGCAATGAAAATAGCTGATTTTATTGATTTTTAAAAACCAATTTCTAAGGAGGTTTCTATGCACCCATCAAAACCTATGAATAATTCTCTGAAACGAACAGCACACTTTTCCCTCTCATCAGTGCAGCGGCGATTAAACTTGATTATTCCCTGTAGCTTGCTGCAGGGTAAAGCAAGGTCTTTTCCAAAACAGAGGTTTTATCCTCTGATACCCTGCTGCTTGCAGCAGGGAGGTTCATTTATTTACTCCTGCATAACTAATGTCCTATACTTTGGGTGGGAGGTAAACCATGAGACCGCAAGGAAGCCCAAAGGAGTTGGAATATCGCCGCCAACGCGCAATGGAATTTCTCAACAAAGGGTATGAGACCGTAGATGTCGCAGCGATTATAGGCGTTGATCGTCGAAGCGTGCGCCGATGGAAAGCAAGCTATCGTAAGAAGGGTGCAAAAGGTGTTTGTGCAATACCTGTTTCCGGAAGACCTCCGAAGTTGGAGCAGAGGGATGTGAAGAAACTCGAAAAGGCCCTCCTGAAGGGATCGAGAGCCGCGGGGTTCCCAACGGACCTCTGGACCTGTCCGCGGGTCGCACACCTTATATATGTTCTGTTCGGCGTAAGGTATCACGTCGACCATATCAGTCGTCTCCTCCATGCGCTTGGATGGAGCCCGCAAAAACCGGAACGGCGGGCCGTAGAACGGAACGAAAAAGGGATCAGGCAATGGGTCAAGGTCGATTGGCCCCGTATGAAAAAAAGCCTCTCAATTGAAGGCGTGGATCGTCTTCATCGATGAAAGCGGCGTGATGATGGCCCCCTTGGTCCGAAGAACCTGGAGTGGACGCCTCTTTTTTATCAGAAAACCTGTTCTCATAAGAAGGTATCCACTATAGCGGCCCTCTGTATTGCTCCTTCTCGCCACTATCTTCATCTTTTTTTCCGCCTCCACCCTGATGTCAATATCAATGCAGAATCTGTAGAGTCCTTTCTGAAAATTCTTCTCACGGAGTTGCAGGGTCCCGTCATCATCATATGGGATCGCTTCATGCCGCACCGGTCAAAAAAGGTTCAACGCTGCTGGATAATAATCCACATCTTACCATTTGCCATTTTCCTCCCTATGCGCCGGAGCTCAACCCGGTCGAAAATGTTTGGTCATACACCAAAATGAATCCCATGGCCAATATGACTGCCATGGACGTGGATACACTAGCAAACAATACCCGGCGTTCCATGCGGTCCATACAGCTCAGACAGCCTCTTCTGCGTTCCTTTCTGAGAGGAAGCGGTCTTTCTTTACGTCTCAAATAGGACATTACTTTTACAGGTATCAATAGTGACAGTTTGAGATTTACCCGCCCCCGGAGGTCTTTCTATGACCATATTCTTGCCATCCAGAGCATCAATCAAAGCGTTGTGCTGCGAACTATCCGAATCATGAACTAGTAGAATGGACTCTGCTTAATGATCTCCGTCGATAGGATACTCAGGGGTGTAGCTTATCGATACTTCGTTTCGGTCGAAACCCTCAAAAAATCCCTTGACCAGCGTGTTTTCAAAGAAGTCATCAAAGCTGTAATTGGGTAGTATTTTAAATCCCAGTTTGTCCAGTATCAAAAGATCGGGGGCAAGATAATATGAGAGTTTCTGGTAAAAACTATTATCCGCCTTGGAGAAATACAAATTCTGAGGCAGCTCATTGACAGAGGTAAAAAGGACCTTGAGGCACCTGGCAGGACGGGTGGCTGTGCCGGAAGAAGAGATGCGCCACGCATTGTCGACGTGGTCGTTGGGACCTTTTGTCACGGGCTTCATGGGCTCAGAGGATTTGATCTTATTACCGCCATGATTGTCTTGTCAGAACCAAGTGATATCGGCCGATTCACCTCTTCCCCTCAGCTTATGGCTCATCCGGGATTGGTTCCCAGTGAAAATTCAAGCGGTAGCCACCGTCAGCAAGGGGGAATAACCAAAACCGGCAATGCCCATGCGAGGCGTGCGCTTACAGAGTCCTCATGGGCTTACCGCTTGCCAGCACGTAAGACAACTCATCTTCAAAGGCGAACACGCAATACCAGCGAAGAAGTACAGACGATAGCTTGGAAAGCGCAAAAACGGCTTTGCAAAAGATATTGGTATCTGGTTCATAAGGGAAAACTACCCGTGGAAGCCTTTACTGCCGTAGCCCTCGAACTGAGTGGGTTTATGTGGGCCATTGCATGCGAGATACGGTTGCCGAAGCAATAAAAAATTATAGGCGTCGCCTTTCGGGCCTTGAAAAGAGGGTTTTTCACCCCTTCAGACAACGCGATCCTTGAATGTGATGAGCGTTTTGGCCAGGGCAGCAGTCGGTTAGGAGAATCCCCGGGCACCCTCTGAGGCGCCTGCAGACTAGGATGACCCTCGCGTTTAGACGGGGGCAGCTCCACGACGAAGACAAGTCATGCGGTACCCAACCCGCGTATATCAGAGTGATTTACCGTCGTTTATCACTGCTGTTCTGCCCAAAGCGCTCATCTCCATAAGGAGGTTATAGAGAGGAAAATAAAAACCATAAATCTATTGACAGGTTTTAATACATATCAGGGTGCTGAA
Source organism: uncultured delta proteobacterium (assembly GCA_963754785.1). Classification (GTDB taxonomy): domain Bacteria; phylum Desulfobacterota; class Syntrophorhabdia; order Syntrophorhabdales; family Syntrophorhabdaceae; genus PNOF01. The sequence continues at coordinate 286,438 of CAVWHH010000017.1, forward strand.
CCGCAAAAAAACAGGGTGGGAAAGGAAAAGAAGAGGGAGCCGGAAGGATCCCCGGGAAACCATAGTTCCTGACTGGCACTCAAAATATCGTAATTGAATATATTGATACTAATTATGATATTTTATTCTTGACATGATTACAGATAAAGAAGTAACATTGGTTCAATGTTAATGATCAAGGAAAAGGTTTTCTCCTAATGTCTGGCTGGGATAGAGAGGCAGACGTAGTTGTGATAGGTTTTGGGGGAGCAGGTTGCGCAGCGGCCTTAAAAGCTCACACTGCGGGAGCCGAGACGATCATACTAGAAAAACAGTCCCGGGAGTACCATCCTATACGCACTGATACGGCAATGTCTGGTGGCATGTTCATGATCGTTAATGACGTCAGATCTAGTTGCACCTATTTTGAGCGATGTCGTATAGATATGCCTATCAGGACCGTAGGGCAGTGTCTCTCCCGGTGGGGTTCCACTCCTCAGAAACCTGTCAAGAAGGCCCAGGAGCAAAAACCAGAAGCGGTGGAGCAATGGCTGAAAACCGAATATCCGGACATAGTCAAAAGGGCAAAGAAGGAGAATGCAGAGATTCTCTGGAGAGATGAGACAGGCATTTAGAACGAAGCCAACCGTACCCGCGGCTATTCTCCTCAGGGAACAAAACCGGTCCTCAGGATACCTGCAAAAAAGGAGCGTATTAACATGATCTCGGCCATCAATAATGAAGGAAAGGTCAGATTCATAATCCATAGAGACTCTATGATCTTCTCCCGACTCATTGACTTTATGAACCGTTTTATCAAAGACGCCGGAAGAAAGGTGTATCTCACCCTGGACAACCTGAAGGTGCACCAAAGCAACGATATTACTGAATGGCTTGAAAAGAAGAAGGACAAAATAACGGTCGTTTATCTTCCCTCATACTCTCACGAACTCAATCCAGATGAGTACCTCAACAATGACCTGAAGCACAGGGTTCATTCCGGGACACAGGCTGAAACGGTGAAAGACCTAAAGCACAAAACCGAATCGTTTATGAGGGCACCGCTGAAAAGAACACACCATGTGAAGAAATACTTTGAACATCAGACGGTGGTATATGCGGCATGAGGTGGGTTGATATGTTTAGTTGCCGGAGTAATAGCGCAATAAAATAAAATTAGGGAGGAACAGATGAAAAACAAACGCATGGATTTCGGTATTTGTGCCATAATATTGATTATGATTTTTGCGCTTCTATGTGTGTGTATGTGTGGTGAAGGTGCGGCAGCCCCAGCCAGCGATAAGGAGATAAAGATTGCCTTGGTCTATCCTTTGTCCGGTGCGTTGTCCCGGAGTGGCAACCTGGCTGTTCAGGGCATAAAGGCCGCGATGAACTGGGTCAACGAAAACGGAGGCATCAAGTCACTCGGCGGTGCGAAACTGGTGCCGGTGATCGTTGACTCTGGAAGTACCGTGGAGGGTGCAGGAAACGCAATGGAGAGGGTATTACGTGACCAGAGCATTACAATAGCCCTCGGGTCATGGTCAAGTTCCTTGACCTTTGGCTCCACGGAGGTCAGTGAACGGCAGAACGTCCTCCAGTTCAGCTCGGGTATTGCAGATAAGCTTCACGAAAGGGGCTTCAAGTGGGGTTTCTACCCGATGACGCCCGTATCCTTGTATCCGTCGTTAGGTATAAATGCCGCTCTCGATTTGGCTAAAGCCGCGGGAAATCCAGTAAAGACCGTGATGATGATCGGTGACAACAACGCAGCATCTCTAATGTTCTACGAGGAAGCCAAGAAAGCCCTTGACGCCGCCGGTGTGAAACTGCTGGGTCAAATAGAGATCTATACCGCAGGCACACTGACGGACGCAAGCCCCTTGATGAGAAAGGTGAAAGCATCGAACCCTGACATGATCATCCTCGGTGCATCAGCCATCAACGAAGCCCAGTTGATTCTCATGAAGAAGCGGGAGTTGGGCATAGATAAACCGGTACTGTGCTCTGGGGGTTTCGGTGGCGACCCTGCGCTTGTATCAGCCGGATGGGAAAATATCGAAGGCATGCTCGTGATCACTGATCACTTTCCTAATAAACGCACACCCAAGGATTGGATCAAGAGTACTCTGGACCAGTGCAAGAAGGAGTATTCCTCTGAGCCCTGGGTCGCACAGGACTTGTTCTTAGGATGGGTCATAATCCCAGTTATTAAAGAGATACTGGAAAGGGCGGCGTCGACGGACCGGCAGGTCTTATGGGATGCCGCGAGGAAACTCGATATCAGTAATGTGATAACAACAACGGCCAACGCTGGGCAGGGTATGGCTTTTGAGAGTAATGGACGAATTGCGAAAAAATACCAAAAACTGTTTCTCATTCAATGGCAGAAGGGTGTGCCGCGAGTCGTATATCCGACTGAGTTGGCAGAGTCGAAACCCATGTGGCCCAAGACAAAATAAAAAAGCGATGGGAAATAGAAAACTCATTGCAGGCTTAATGCTCGGCTGAAGCTCCTTGGCCCTAGCCTAGCGTAATGACGGAGTAGTAACCGGTCGGCTCCTGGAGCGAGAGGTAAACTGGAATGGGATTAAAAGAGTTGGGGGATAAGATAGCGATAGTTGGAGTTGGTAACACGGCTTATGGGGAGTTGTATCGAACTCGCGATCCTCTCAGGAATTCCTACGACTTGGGCCTAGAGGCTTTCGAGAAGGCTCTGGATGACAGCGGGCTGAGTAAAAATGACATTGATGGAGTCGTAGTTAGCCGCATTCCATCCTATACTAAAATGTGCATAATGCTGGGGATACAAAACCCGAGATTGCCCGACATACTCCCCGGCGAGGGCCGCATGTCGGGCGTTGCTCTTCAAATCGCTGCAATGGCTGTTTACACAGGGATGGCTGAGACCGTTGCCTGTATCTAGGGGAACGATGGTCGTTCAGCAGGGGCAACCTATGGGTCTGAGGACGAAAGGTTTGACAGTTATGGTTCTCCTTATGGCATGACGTCTCCTGGCGCCAGTTTTGCTTTAATGTGACAAAGGTATATGCCGAATGCAATATGAACGAAGAGGTCCTGGGAGGCGTTGCCATGACATTGCGACACCATGCATCGATGAATCCCAATTCAGTAATACAAAAACATAGAAGCGAACAAGATCCACCCGATTGCCATGTTACTCGAACGTATCAAAAAACTACCGAACGTGCCGACCACAAAGGAAGCTGGTTTTGGCTGGTGGAATGCTTACTACTGGGTTGGTATTTAAGGGCCTGCGAAGCTTCCTAAGGAGATTGTGAAAAAATGGGAGCGAGAAATAACGGAGGCATCGATTGACCCGGAATTCATTTCAAAAGTGGAAAGTATTGGATTCTCGGTCGACTACAGCGATCATGAGAGTTTCAAAAGGAGAGTTCTTGAAGAGGCGAAAACATGGCAGGAGCTTGTAAAGAAACTTGGACTTGCCACAGAATAACAAGTAGGTTAGGGTAAACTGAGAAATCTGCAATCAGACAGAATGATTGCTTGGTGAATGCCCCTGCCTGTTCGTACCTGACCTCTCTATTGTCTCTCGCTGGTTAGTTCGCAAGAACGCTGAGGGGCGGGGGTTGTTACAACAGGGATACTCAACAGGGTAGGAAGGAAGGACACAGATGTCCGGAACCTTAGGAGGATTAAGAATCTTGGATCTAACGCGCCATCTGCCCGGTCCTTATTGTTCTATGCTGTTGGGAGATCTTGGTGCAGACGTTCTGAAAATTGAAGAGCCCGGGAAAGGCGATCCTTCGAGGACGCGCGAACCCCTACTAAAGAAAGAAAGCTCGCAGTATTTGATCGTAAATCGAAATAAACGGAGCATTACATTAAATCTCAGAAAACCCCGGGCCAGGGAGATATTCTACAAACTGGTTGCGGTAAGCGATGTTATTCTGGAAAGTTTTAGACCAGGGGTGGCTAAAAGACTCGAGATAGACTACGACAAGGTTAGCAAGATCAACCCCCGTATTGTTTATTGTTCAATCACAGGGTATGGGCAGGAAGGCCCATACCGGGATGTGCCCGGACATGATATCAATTTTCTCGCGATGAGCGGTATCCTGAGCATGACCGGAGAAAAGGGAGGTCCCCCTGTACTGCCGGGTCTTCTTATTGCAGATGTGGGAGGAGGCCTTTTTGCAGCCAATGCAGTCCTTGCCGCAATTATCAGCAGAAGCAAGACTGACCACGGTCAATACATTGATATGTCTCTGCTAGACGGAGCCATATCACTTTTGACTATTTTTGCAGCCAACTATTTTGCGACAGGGAGACCACCTGTTCGCGGAGACGTGCGGCAATTTGGCCTTTACCCATTCTACAATATCTATGAGGCGGGGGATGGGAAGTATCTCACCCTGGGGTGCTCCGAAAGCCACTTCTGGGCAAATCTTTGCAAGGCCTTAGGCCGGCAGGATTTAATTGATTACCAGTTCGACGAGGGAGAAAAAAGAGAAGAAACGTTTAAGTTCTTGAGGGGGACTTTCATGCAACAAAATCGGGACGAATGGATCAGGACTTTGAGGGAATCGGATGTCTGCTGCGCCCCGGTTTATGATCTGAGTGAAGTATTCTCGGATCCACATGTTCTTTTCCGGCAGATGATCCAAGAAATTGATCATTCCGTTGAAGGGAAGATCAAGCAACTCGGTTTCCCCTGGAAATTCTCCGATGCTCCGCCGACCATCAAATTACCCCCACCGTTGCTGGGAGAAGGCACGATTGAAGTGCTTAAGGGTTTGGGGTATACAGATGAGGAAATAAGTTCACTCAAAAGAGACGGGGTTGTATAATGTAGGCCACAGGGATAAGAGCGAGTCGGGGAAAACTGGACAGGTGCGTAAGTGAGGAAGTTGCTCTATAATGACCCTCAGAGGAGGAGCAAGATATGAGCAAAAGACCAAGAAGGAATCATGCACCGATTTTCTCAAGACCAAAGCTGTGTTGGATGGACGCCTTGAAAGGTGGTAAGGCAGTATGGCAACGAGATTAGAGATTGACTATGCAAAACTTGAGCAATACGGTAAGGTAAAAAGGGGGACACGTACCTTCCTTCGGAATAAGAAAAAAAAGGAGGCTGTGTGGAAGAAATCATTCAAACGATCGTCACAGGTTTGCTAGTTGGTGTGTCCTACGCAATTCTTGCTGCGGGGTTGTCGCTTATTTTCGGGGTATTGAAGATTATTAATTTCACCCATGGGAACTTTGTCGTCCTCGGGATGTACTTTCCTGCTTTTTTCTTCCTTAAGTGGTTGGGGATTGATCCGTTTGTTTCGGCCTTCTTAGCTCTCCCCATTTACTTTGTTTTTGGTTATATCGTGCACCGGCTCCTAATAGAGAAGACTCTTGGACAGGAAGAGAGCTCTTCAGCTATTATGACTTTGGGGTTTGCTCTGGTCCTTTCGAACTTAATGCTCATGGTATGGACGGGAGCTCCTCGCATGATAGATCAACCATATACGACCGCCACATGGTCGGTTGGCAATATTCTGATAAATCAAGCGCAGGGCTATAGTATGTTCATTGCCCTCATACTCATTGCAGGATTATTTCTGTTCCTCAACAGAACCTTGACAGGCAAGGCAATCAGGGCCGCAGCCGATGACCCGGAGGGCTGTGCGTATATGGGAATTAATGTCAACTTTGTCTATGCCCTGGCATTTGCTGTCGGTACCAGCATAACAGCGGCGGGCGGATGCCTCCTGGCCACCTACCGGCCCTTCGATCCCTTTTACGGAGGAGTATTTACCATTCTCCTTTTTTGTTGCGTCATCCTGGGAGGATTGACCAGCCTAACCGGTGCTGTTATCGGGGGGGTGATCATTGGCCTGCTTCAACAACTAAGCACCCTGGTGATTCCCGTTGATCTCTCGAATGCTGCCGTTTTTATGGTTTTATTGATTTGCCTGTATATCCTTCCCCATGGATTGTTTGGTAAGAAAGGGCGTGAGATATGAAAACAGGTCGAAAACTCATACAGGATTATTTGCCCATCCTGATGGTCTGCGCAGCCGCTGTTGTCATATCTTATTTCATTGGCTCAAACCGTTATCTGCAGCGGATTCTCCTCCTTGTGGTCATTTGGGCCGCCATCTGCTCCTCCTTTAACATCGTCTCCGGTTTCGCAGGGAATGTAGTTTTTGGCTACACGTTCTTTCTAGCTATCGGGGTTTATACGAGCGGTTTGCTTTTTAAGATTCTGGGGCTCTCCCCTTGGATTGGAATGTGGATTAGCGCCGCCCTTGCTATTGTCATGGCGATATTCATAGGGTTGCCGACCCTACGGCTCAGGGGAGCCTACTTTGCCATCGCGACTGCAACCTTTCCCATGATAGCACTCCCCATCCTCAACCACATGGGGCTACAAGAGGTAACTATCCCTTTTATCGGTAAAGGAGCGGGCTCCATGCAATTTAGAGATGTGCAGGCCTATGTGTTCATAACCATAGCGATGCTTGGCAGTGTTCTTTGCATATTGCGAATCATCGAGTCGTCACGCTTTGGTTATTGCCTCAAGGCCTTAAAGAAGAACGACACTGCGGCTCAGGCGATGGGAATCAATACGTATAGAGCCAGACTAATGGCTTTCAGCATAAGCGCGGGTCTGGCCGGCATACTAGGAACGCTCTATGGTTTCGGTGTACTTTACGTGATGACCACGGACGCTGTCTTCGGGTTTAACAATATGGTTCGTATGCTCAGTATCACTATTGTCGGTGGCTTTGGCACAATATGGGGGCCATTATTGGCTACCTGCATCTTGGTGCCCTTGGGCGAATGGTTAACTGCTCAACTTGGTTCCTCTTACCCGGGAGCCGCGGATATCGCTTATGGATTCGCCCTCATTGTGGTTATTCTCTACATACCGAAGGGTATTTGGGTAACGATACATAAGTGGTTGCATCCCCACAAAAAACTTTCCGCAGAGTCGAAGCAAGGCATGGACATAATATGGAAGAACAATCAGATGTTCAACCCCAAACCCGTCCAAGCGTCATTAAAGGCAAACCCTCAGGAAGATCCAATCCTTATCACGGAAGGTATCAACAAACATTTCGGCGGCGTTTGCGCCGTTGGACAGGTGAGTATAAAAGTGCCGAGAGGCAAAATCATGGGCATCATCGGCCCAAATGGATCAGGTAAAACAACCCTCTTCAATGTGATCAACGGCTTCTTACCCTCCGAAGGCGGACGGATCATCTTTGAAGGAACGGATATCACCAATTATTCTTCTCATGCTTCTTGCAAAAGAGGCATTGGACGCACCTTCCAGATTCCTCAAGTTTTTAGCAACATGACCATTCTCGAGAATATCATGATTGGCGCCATCAACAGGTCGAAGACCCTTGGAGAGGCGCGCGAAACAGCCGAGAGGATTGCTCACCAGATGGGACTCGGCCGCCGGGTTCATGATCCGGCGCTTGGCCTGACCCTGTGGGAAACGAAAATTCTGGAATTTTCCCGGGCGTTGGCCACACAACCCACCCTCCTTCTCATAGATGAGCCCATGGCGGGCTTAAATCCGGAAGAGGCAGACCACCTCGGAAAGATCATCAAGGGTATCGCAGCCTCCGGTATAACGGTCATCGTTATTGAGCATGTCATACACAGCCTGCTAAAAATTGCTGATTGGATGATCGGTCTTGAGCACGGGGAAAAGGTGGCCGAGGGCCTTCCTGAAGAAGTGGTTGCCGATCCTCACATTATCGAGGCCTATCTTGGAGCAAGATGGAAGGAGGAGCATCATGCTGGAAATTAAGGAAGTGACAACCGAATACAGCGGAATGAAAGCACTTGACAAAGTATCGATGAGGCTAAACGATGATGAGTTCGTCTCAGTGATCGGACCAAACGGTGCTGGGAAAAGCACCCTTCTCAGAACTATCTCCGGCACAGTGAAATGTGCGTCCGGCGAGATACATTTCATGAATAGAGAGATTGGCCACATGAAGGCGCACAGTAGGACGAGGCTCGGGATTATTCATATTCCTGAGGGGCGACGTGTCTTTCCCTCTCTCACGGTGACCGAAAACCTCGAGATCGGTGCCTACCGAGCGGAGGCGCGTGATTCGATCCCAAAGAACCTTGAGACTGTCCTGAGGCTTTTTCCTATTCTAAGAGAGCGGCATAATCAAGCAGCAGGAACTCTCAGTGGCGGAGAGCAACAAATGTTGGCCATTGGCAGAGGGTTGATGGCGATGCCCCGTTTCTTGATGCTGGATGAACCCTCGTTGGGTCTCGCGCCCGTTATGGCTGATTTTATCTTTCAGGCCATCAGGCAAATCAGGGAACAACTCAAATTCAGTATCCTCCTCGTAGAGCAAAGGGCAGTAGAGGCCCTTGAATTCTGTGATAGGGCTTATGTTCTCGAGTCGGGAAGGGTAAGCCTTAGCGGCAACCGGGAGACTTTGTTGAAAGATCCAATGGTACAGAAGGCATATCTTGGGGCTGCGAACCTATGACACCAGCACGTCTATTTATCTAAGCATATTGACCTACCCCCACTCATCCCTGCCATAAAAAGCGCACTACTTTTACAATTTCTTTTTTGAAATTACCTTGGTGTATAAGACATACAATTATAATGATTGATAATCATAAAAAGGCACCTCCACAGCACAGAAAAATTTCTGCTATGCTGTGACTAATTCTAATGTGCATTCAAGTTGACAGTTATAATCCATTGCCATCCGGTGATGCTCTTGACCTGATCCGGATTATTTTCCATTTTGAGAAGACCACTCATAAGATGCAGTTCGAGCATATCCATATTGTTAAAGAGTCTGTTGGGAAACTCCTTCTCTCTCAAATCATCCCAGAGATACTCAACTGGGTTAAGTTCCGGTGAGTACGGGGGAAGATAAAGAATATGCATGTTTTCAGGGATCACCAATGCTTTGGCTTTGTGCCACCCTGCGCTGTCCATAATCATAAGAATGAATTCATGAGGGTGGTGATCTGCAACTTCGTTAAGGAAGATGTTCATTGCCTTCGTGCTGACTTCCGGAAGGATGAGGGTATCCAGTATTCCGTCATGAAAAGATACTGCGGCAAATGCATAGGTAAATTCCTGCACGATAGCAGACTTCACCAAAGGCCGCATGGGATAAGGTATGAGCAGTGTCTGGGATCGTTGATACGGCCAAAACGAGCTTCATCTTCAAACATGATGCGTAATGAGCGTCCCTGCGCAGCTTCTCTCAGTTCCTGTTTCCCTACAATCTCGGAGAGTTTTTTTTATATTCTTCCAGAATCGCCGGATTGCTTTTTGGGTGTCTTCTGTCCGGTGCAAGTTTCCGCCAATTATGGCGGGAAAGCATGCGATATATAGTGGACTCTGCCACATTTTTTCCTGTTTTTTCTTCATAGGCAATCTTAATAGGCGCGACAATTAGTATTCCCCCTTCTTTTGCCTTTTCAAAGAAAGGGGTAAGAAGGTTTTGTTCCTCATCAAATGTCATGTTTTGTCTTCGTCGTCCTCCCCAGTCTTGCCGAGGAATTTGCCCGCTTCTCACAGCAACGGTGAATTCTCTTCGAAGCCTTTCTGTCGTTGCATAGGATTTACCGATGATGGTGGCAACCCGCTCAAGGCTAAAGCCGAGGGTATAGGGCAACAGGAACGCTTGGGCACGACGGAGCTCATGGGCATCACGCGTGGTGCGTATAATATCCGCAGCTTTTTTCAGCCTATTTTCACCGACCCTTTTGCACTTTCTTGACATTCTCCACCTCCATCACGAGATAAGAAGCACAAGAAAGATTATATATTGCTATCGTCTTGATTGCAAGGTGGAATAAGAACCTTGAATCCCTATCAGGGGGTGCCTTATGAGATTATACTGTGGAATCGATCTTCATGCAAAGAGTAGTTACCTTGCGATCATTAATGACGAGCGGAAGAGGGCCTTCAAGCAAAATGTCACCAACCACCGGCAGACTATCCACTCGTTCCTTGCTCCGTACAGGGAAAAGCTGGCAGGAGTCGTCGTGGAGTCCACGTTCAACTGGTACTGGCTTGCGAGTTATAATCAAATGTTGTGTATGGGAATAAAAAAGACGTATCCTTTATGGATTCATCAAATCCCACAGTGCTCCCCTCTGGAGAGGGGTGAAAGGAAGGATACGCCTTATGGAAAAGAATGAACGTAAACAGGAGAAAAAGCAAGTACAAGATGACTCAACAAGAAGTTTCCTCGAAGAGATTATCCGTGAAGGAGCACGAAGGCTGCTCCAGGCTGCAATTGAAAAGGAAGTGGCGGAGTATATAGAAGGCTTAAGGAACATGACAGATGCCGGAGGAAGAAAAATGGTGGTACGAAACGGGTTTATCCCAGAGCGATCCATTCTTACCGGCATCGGCCCCATTCAAGTGAAACAGCCCCGGGTACGAGACAGGCGGGAAAAGAAGGAGGCCTTCACGAGCTCTATTCTGCCCCGGTATTTAAGACGTGTCCCATCCCTTGATAACCTTATCCCTACCCTCTATCTCAAGGGAATCTTAACCGGTGATTTCACCGAAGCCCTAAGCGCCATCCTGGGAGAGAATGCAAAGGGACTGTCGGCAAATACGATCGTTCGTCTGAAGAGGCAATGGGAGGATGAGTATAAGGCATGGTCGAAAAGCTCCCTTGCGGAAAAGCGTTACGTTTATTTCTGGGCCGATGGCATCTACTTCAACGTGAGACTGGAGGATACTGAGAACAAGAGGCAGTGTTTTCTCATCATTGTCGGCGCCCTCGAAGACGGCACCAAAGAGTTGGTTGCCGTGCTTGACGGATACCGGGAGAGCACGCTCTCCTGGATGGAACTCCTTACTGATCTCAAACAGAGGGGACTTGTGAAAGGACCGAGGCTTGCCATAGGCGATGGAGGCCTGGGCTTCTGGGCAGCGTTACGAGAAGTATATCCTGAGACGCAACAGCAGCGCTGCTGGGTGCACAAGACTGCCAATATCCTCGATAAGATGCCCAAAAGCGTACAACCCAAGGCAAAAAAGAAGATCCATGACATGTACCTCGCCCCCACGAAAGAGCAGGCCCTTGTTGCCCTCAACAGCTTTGTCTCCCTTTATGGCAAGAAGTTCTCCGGTGCCTGCGACTGCCTCATGAAGGACACAGAGGTCCTCTTTTCGTTCTATAACTTTCCTGCTGAGCACTGGATACACATACGATCCACAAACGTTATCGAATCGACATTTGCGACGGTAAGATTAAGAACGGATAAAACCAAGGGATGTGGCACCAGGCTCGCAACCCTGACCATGGTATCCAAGCTTGGCCTTGAAGCACAGAAAACATGGAAAAGGATCAAGGGCTATAAGCTCATCCCTCAGGTGCTTCAAGGGATCAATTTCTTTGACGGGGAAGTGGTTAACGAACAGGAACGGGTGGCATAATCATGGGAACGA
>CAVWHH010000018.1:0-127500 GCA_963754785.1 uncultured delta proteobacterium
TGCCTTTCGTTGTTTTATGTTGTTTCGTTAGAAATTTCGTTAGAAAACGTCGAAAAAAACAGACAGGAGGTATATAATGAACGAGAGAAATATGGCGAAGACAGCTTCCGCAAATATACGCAAGTCATGGTTTTGTAGAATACAAGCGGGAAGCGAATTGGACGCCCGCAAGCGCGATATTGTGTACATGCACTTGCAAGGAACCAAGACTATGAAGGATGCAGAAAAAAGTGATCTGGAAAAATTCAGGGATGAGAAACGCCGTGAAATGGTCAACTATATGAAGGAGCATGGCTTCACATATGAAGATGCAGCAGATGCAATGATTGACATGTTAGGAGAGAATGCAGAAGAGGATAAGTAAATACGAATCGAAGAACCAAAATGTTACACAAGAAGTTGCAGGCACTGGAGAACACGATCACTCGGATGCATACTTTCACGGGCGGCATCCTCGCGCCGACGCTCAGCGCCACGTTATATGAAGAAAAAATATACAAAGAAGGAACTTGCATACATCAAACAATTAATGGCCAATGGAATGGATAGAACCCGTGCCAAGTGGTATCTGAACGCCATGCAAACATGGACAAAAGAGGATTATGAAAATTATGATAGATTTCATCTGGACATGTTTGGGATTGAAGACGGGGATGATTCTTCGCAATAATATTATCACCATGTTAATCGGCCTGCGGTATCTGTTGGGTGACTATCCTGTCGTTCCACGCCGATAGCTACGCGGTGTGAACTTGTCATGAAACCCAAAATGGAGGATGAGTCAATAGGTACCGAATCTTCGATAAAAGCTTGAGGGAATGCAGAAGATGTGAATCCATTCTCGCAGAGTGCTCTATTGATCCGTGTGTCTCAGATGATGCAGTGATCCCTCGACCTGTTACTCCACCTATTGAGAAAAGACCGATATTGCTTATAGGCCAAGCGCCCGGGTTCAAAGAATATGAAACACAAGAACCCTTTCAAGGTCCTGCTGGACAAAAGATCAGAAACATTCTTGCGGATGCAGGTGTGAATGATTTCGAGACCCAGGTATATTCGTCTGCCGTTGTGAAATGCTATCCTGGCAGGAAATACAAGAAGAAGGATAATCCTCAGGCCGGTTCTCAGGATCGCGTGCCACCGGCCTCTATGATACGGAACTGCCGTCCCTTCTTGGAGCGTCAGATGGGGCTTGTCGAACCCGATGTCATTATTACCTTGGGGTCTCTTCCGCTCAAGGAGTACCTCTTCTTTACTGGCCAAGCTCCAATAATGGCAAAGCTGGAGAACTATGTAGGTAGATCACAACGGTGGGATGAAAAAACCGTGGTCTTCTTTCCGCATACATCCAGTGGGGCATATTGGCTGAATAGAGAGGCCAACAGGAAGCCGTTTCAGAAGGCGATAAGGCTCCTTCGGAAAGTGTTAATAGGGAAGGGAATTGTATGAGCTTCCAATAAGAATTCATGAGCTCTGCACGGTCACATAACCATCGGCTGCAGCGGATTGCCGAAAAAACCGGCTCCAAATGAACCGTAAGTTATGCTTCATTTCAATGCGTTATATCCGCAGTTCCTCATGATATTCCCAACGCTCGATTTGTGGGTGGAACGCCAATTCCTAATAGAAGCTGATTTTGAAAAATTTATATCGGGAACTGTTATTTAGTCCTTCCTGAAATCGAGCACGCGTTGATTTTTCTTGCAGTGCGAGCGTACAGGTGGTAATCATTAACAAATATGACACGGGCTGCGACGATGTCGGCACTATTAGCATATAATCGCTATCACCAAATGAACACCAATGGAGGAAACCGCTATGGATGAGCCGTTGACTAAGTGGTACTGTGACGTTTGTGGTGAGGTTATTGAAGATGCAGGGAAAGGTTACGTCATATGGGAACAATCATCGAACATGAAAGACCATGGCTTCAAGATTATTCATCAAACGAAATGCGATCTTCGAGAATATCGATCATCTTTCGCCCTTGGTGATTTTATTGGTTCGGACGGACTTGCTTATCTCCTTACTTTCCTCAGTCCTGGCGTGATAAAGCGTAGACTCGGCGAAAAACCTCACTGTTACATTGAAGATATGGACGAATTTGTCGATTTTGTTAGGCAAGTTCAAACTCCATATTATGAAGAGGCGCGTCGGTTATTTGGCAATAGCGATCTCCTCGAAGATCACGATGATGATAATCAACTAGGGCCATATACTCAGTCTAGTCTTAGAACGATAATCAAGAAGTATAGAGTGTGACCGCTAAGGATCGCACCTTAGACATGAGAACGCCATGAACAAAACCTGTGCCATTTGTGGTAGTCTGCTTTACCGCGCTAAGAACGCGTAGGCAAGACTGACCGTCCAAGACCGATCGTATCCTTCAAGACATCATTACGTTCCGGAGAGATTTTTCGGACGGTCAAAGAATCGTAAAGGGACGCAAAGAGAACGAACATATTATATAGTATTTTAGTTAATGCCTAAGAATGCCACACAGCTACACGCATTGCTGCCCAGAATTAGGGTTACGTGAATACTTATTAAACCCATTCCGATTCATACGAAATGGTCTTATCTCGACACGATGAAGCGTGTCCTGGTAAAGATCATAGGTGAGTAGTACTTCCTCCTAATAGTTGCCCGGCAAACTTTCCGAGACTGTGCAGATTTCAAATGGCACCCATAAAAAGGCCTTTGTCAAGAAAATAAATCTCTCCTCTGCAACCCTTTTTTGACAAAGTTGCCTCCATGCTCCAAACTCGGTTTTGCCGTATCGGCTTTGGTTCTTTCGCTGCCTTTGCCGCATCTTCGTGGGTTCGGTGTTCGTGTTGCTGCACCAAGCATTCGATTGTCGGATCGACGATTTTGTCCTTGAAATTAGTCAAGGATTGGGGGAGAATGCATTCATGGGCGGTTTAAAAAGTTAGCGAAGTTACCTGCGTCCCATCGTCTCACGCGGGTCTCTGTAGGGAGTGTTTTATGGGTCTTCGTTGCTCAGTTGTTGAATCGGCAAACAGGGGAAAAGTTTGGAGTAACGCGATATATCATCACAGAAATGACCGATCGGGGAGATAGATTATAGGCAAAGAATCAATTTGCGGGGCTTGGCTTCTAACACGTAAAGGAGCAATTTAGGTGGGAGATATGACACTGGATGAGAGAGATAAGGATCTGATGCGATTTATTTCGGGGTACGAAAGTCCAGAGTCACCACAATCAGTAGACGAGATCAGAGGTGATTTCCAACTTGCTGGTCTGATGACTGCCTTGAATACTGCGATAGCAAGTAGACCTACATCATGCATAATCGATATAGGCTGTGGTAATGGCGTTCTTTTTGCCAAGCTTTCAGAGACGGGTTGTTTTCAGCGGTATCCTTCATTAATTTATAAAGGTTTTGATTTTGAGCCATGGCTCCCCAGAGCTTTTGAAAATGCAACCAAATTGAACCTTCTCCCCATAGTACGGTTATTGCCGCTAGACAGCAACTGGATTGCGCACATGAAAGAACCTTGCATTGTGGTCATCCGGAATGTGTTACACGAACTATCCTTGTTGGAGGTTGGTGATCTCTTATACAAGCTTGCTACAAACTTACCTAACAATTCCGCGTTTTTCTTGCAGGACATGTCCACTCTGCCAGTTGCCGAAAAGGGCAGATGTGGATGGTTTGGATTTCACATCGAAAATGTCTTGCGCGAGTGTGGTATGACCACAGTTCACACACCTGATACCAGCAAGAGGGGTGTCGACATTTATCTTATTCAAGGGGAAAGGTGACCTATGATGTCAATAGTGGACACCAAAATAATATTCATGCTGCCTTCCTTCCCGCATAGAATTGCCGTTCATAAACAGCAGGTGATACGTATCCAAGTCGTCTCTGACGCCGTTGCCGATTGTAGAATATCTCAATATATTCTGTGATCTCTCTGATTGCCTTATCTCTTGTTGTATAGTGCTGATGATAGACAAGTTCATTCTTGAGCGTTCCCCAGAAACTCTCCATGGGGGCATTATCATAGCAGTTACCTTTCCTGCTCATAGAAGCTTTCATATTAAATCGATCAAGCAGTTTTCGGTATTCCCGGGAACAGTACTGGCTCCCCCGATCAGAATGATTGATAAGACCGGGCCCAGGATGTTTTCTCGCTACCGCCATCAGAAGGGAACTTATCACAAGGTCTTTGGTGATTCGTGGTCCCAGGGCGTAGCCTACAATCTCACCATTGAAGAGGTCTTTATGGGCAGCACAGTAGAGCCAGCCCTCGTCTGTAGAGACATACGTAATGTCGCTCAACCAGGCCCCATTCGGTGATGCTGCCTCGAAGTTCTGGTCCAGTAAATTTTCTGCCACAGGTAATGTATGTTTCGAGTGTGTAGTGGCTTTAAACTTCCTCACCTGTTTACAGCGTATCCCGAGCTTCTTCCTGATCCGTCTGATGCGGCATATGCCAACTTTGATGTCATGGTCAGCGAGGTCCTTCTGCAGTCTTTCGGGTCCACAGGTCTCGCGGGTCCTCTTATGAGCGGCCCTTATCTCTATTGACAGTCTTGCTTCCTCCGATGCGTGTTTTGAAGGGGGATGAGAAGACCATGCGTAATAACCACTCCGGGATACATTGAGCATATGGCACATAAAGGGAATTGTGTAGTTAAGCCGCAGTTTTCTCATGAGCGCGTACCTGACTGCGGCTCTTTCGCAAAGTACGCTGCCGCTTTTCGCAAGAAATCACGCTCCATTTTTACCTGGGCAAGTTCTCGTTTAACCTTCGCCAGTTCCATTGCTGTTTCTGTAAGGCTTTTCTTTGAGCTCCCCAAAGAGGAGAGCTTCCCTTTCCTTTCTTCTCTGATCCAATACGATATGGTTGATTTGGGAATTGATAATTTTCGCCCCACATCAGGTATTGTTAACCCCTGTTCGGTTATCAGCTTCACCGCCTCCTCCCGAAGCTCCTTTGTGTAAACTGCATTGGGAATCCGTTCCATTCCGACACCTCCGTTGTAGTATTGTACATCAACTTTGGTGTCCACTAAAAACATCTTACCTCAGTTACTACAGATAAACAAAGTAGCAAAATTGCGGGTAAATTTCTATTGACCTTTTCTAAACAGACACAGAAGTTGGACACAAAATATTCCGGCAAAGGGGCCACAGAGATCAAACTGTCAGAGCACGAACAACAGTTAGCCTCATACATTGATTCTACAAGGCAAGGCAATGATAACAAAGCGCACAGAGAAACAAGAGATTCGTATCTAATGTCAGTTTTGAAGGATGGTCTATTTCTTAAGCATAAAGATTCAAAGCGTAACTTTAACTCAATCGTTAAGGATGTTCTCTGGGTGGAACTTATCGAGAAATCGCAAAAACCGACGTGTCCTTGTCCGGGAAAGAGCAGCAAATGCAAAAAGTGGCTAACGTATGAAGACTGTCAGGTTGATCATATATATCCCTGGAACAAGGGTGGTAAAGCCGAATATAAAAATGCTCAGTTGCTTTGTTCGAGCTGCAATAAGAGTATGGGGGATAAAATCAAGACGGAGTAATTAAGTGTTGTCGACAACCCCTTCTCCTGAATTTTACTATCAATCTGGGTAGAATGGACAGAAATGGTGACAATTTAACGCCAGAAAAAACATATCGGAACCAGCACAAAACATGCAAAAAACAATGGAATCCATATAAAAACCCGTCAAAAACAGCCTAAATCCTGACAAAACATTGAGGTAATCAGCGCTGTTTTGAACGATCATAGCGATGAGGATGTTCTTAAAAATCAAGGTATGGCGTGCAAATACAATGAAAATAATACGCTAGGTAAAGTTATCGGGTTCTTTCTGATTTAAAAAGGTACTATGCTTAATGCATCACTTTCTTGCACCTACGAAGCAAGCATCCGAACAGTGCCACAAAAGATGTGGATTACCGCTTCAAAGGGAATATATGTTCGATCTCAGTGGCTGAGCTTCTTTCCCTTTTCCTCCTTTCTGTTTTTTCCTTCATCCTGAGATAAATCCTGTTTGTTATGAACATGTACCAATAAGCCACATACTATGGATATCAAACTCACGATCATATTGAATTTGATCCTGATGTTTTTCTTTGAAGTTAGCAGCCATTTTTCGAGATCCGCTATGGTTCCAACGACAATTATGTCCTTACGCGGAATTTTTGTTCCCTCCACTCTCGGGAATTCATAATATGTTGCAACAATCGGGGCACTGTCGGGATATAGGGTGATTACAGCGTAAGATGGAAGTGTAACTTTTGATGGATTCTCTACTTCCAATAAACCAATACAGTATGGCTCTTCGCTTCTTATTGGTGCGTTGCTGTAAGATTTAATTAGTCTCCATAAACTTACAAATTCCTTTCGGTTTGAATCTCTGTAAATCGTTCGCTGATTTGACTGGGTATAATCGGCTTTGAGTGTATAGAGCACGTTGGCAATTGTATCGAAACCGAAAAAACGCGTGTACAATGTACTATCATCAATTAAGTCAAGACCCGTTGTCAGTAAGGGAATGACAACAATCAAAAACACTTGTAGTACTGGGATGATCTTCTTTATTCTCATTGCCAAAGCGAGTTGGCGTCCAGTGATCAATATACCCACGCCATTTGTTAAATACTACACCCCAATACAAGGAGTGGCAAGGACTTTGTAATAGTTTCGAACATAATCATTGTACCGGGCAATAGCATAAATTAGCTGTGAAAGCTTTATTTGTAAGTCAGATACGTTTGCTTACAAAACCCCGTATCAGTGCTCCGAGCTGTGGTGATTACCAATCATAAGCTGCCATTATATATACTTACCCCTGAAAACTGGACAGTCAATTAAGGTGGACAATCTCTCCTCTCTGAGGTGAAAATTATCAGAGAAGGAGGAAAGGGAAATATGACGGATCATCGGAAACGGTATGACGGAACATTCAAGGCCAAGGTAGTGCTAGAATCGCTGAAGAACCAGAGGACCATCGCAGAACTTGCCAGTGAATATGGTATTCACCCCAATCAGATCACACAGTGGAGAAAGCAGGCATTAGAAGAGCTCCCGGGTATCTTCTCGTCAAAACAGGCGAAGAAGGAAAAAACTCACGAGGAGGAGAAGGAAGAGCTTTACAAACAGATCGGCCAACTAAAGGTAGAGATGGAGTGGTTTAAAAAAAAGTCGGGGATTCTTCTCTCCGGGAGAAGAGGGAGAGTATAGATATGAACGCTCCTGTTATCTCCATCTTCCGGCAATGTGAACTTATCAACCTCAATCGGTCGAGCCTCTATTATCGACCTGCACCGGTCTGTGCATTGAATCTTAAGCTTATGCACCTAATTGACCGGCAATACACTAAGATGCCCTACTATGGGGCTCCCCGGATGACCACCTGGCTTAAGAACCAGGGATACCCGGTTAACCACAAGCGCATCGCCAGTCTTATGAGCATTATGGGCATTCAGGGTATTGTTCCCAAGAGGAAGCTCAGCATCCACAATAAGGAACATACGATATACCCCTATCTTCTGAGGGGAGTCGATATCGTCAGACCCAATCAGGTCTTTTCTTCGGATATCACCTACATTCCCATGAGAAAGGGCTTCATCTACCTCACGGCGGTCATGGACTGGTTCAGTCGCTATGTGCTCTCCTGGAATATATCGATCACCATGGATGCAGCCTTCTGTGTTGAAGCATTGCACGATGCCCTTGCCATCGGAGTCCCCGAGATCTTCAATACCGACCAGGGATCCCAGTTTACGAGCAAGGATTTTACGGACACACTGAAAAACAGCCATGTCGCCATCAGCATGGATGGAAAAGGAAGGGTCTTTGACAACATCTTCATTGAACGGCTTTGGAGAACGGTCAAATACGAGGAGGTATATCTCAAGGACTACGCCAATGTCGCAGAGACGATACGAAGCTTAGGAGTATACTTCCATCTCTACAACGAGGAGAGGATTCATACGGCAATCGGTAAGAAGACCCCTTATGAGGTCTACTATGGGATGGCAAAAATCCCAAAAACAACACCAACACTGAGGGAGGGAGTCCACCTTAAGTATGCTTAACTTTTGTCTTGACAATGGGGGTAAGCCCAATATACGGAAATTCATTTTCGTGAGTTACAGCAAGGAGCAGGTGTGTGAGAAAGGCACCTACTACTAAATAGCTTTATTGAAATGATATTCTAATAATTATCTGTTGAAATAAAGCATAACGCGATGGGCACCGGCGCAACCTATTTTTCTGCCACGTCCAGTGCACCTACTTGTTGTGTGGTTCTAAAATTCCAACACCTTTCTAAACGATTTGGTCTCCATAGCTACCGGATCGGCTTTAGCCTGGGACACTATGTGGTCTATTGCATCCCTGACTTGCCTTTTCTTCCTTCGGAATCGACGTGTAAGAATGAGTGCTTCCTTTTCTAAGATCGCCAAATACTTTGGAAGGAATCCTTCAACAATGACGTCCACTTGATAAGTATCCGGCTGACCATCGGTAATGACCGATTTCCGAAACTGGATGTGCTCCCTCGAATGCAAAGATACTCTCCGCCCCTTCTGCGAGGACTCGTAGAGATCGCTCCTTAACACCAGCAACGGATAGAAAAGGGTAAGGTTGACTGGTTCTTCCTCGCCTTCAACGGGGGGTTTCCAGTGCGAAAACCAATCGCTCGCACTAAATTTTGTTGCCTCCACAAGAGAATTGAAAATGGCGTGATGTTCTTCCTCATGCCACGCCATCCACTGCGCGTCCTTCCCACCCTTCTTGTGAAAGCTGCAATACTGCGTACTGAACGACCCTTCGCAGTAATGATGGAATTCTCTTAGCCTGAAGTATTCGTTGAGTGATAACTAAATCCGGTAAGCCCCCGGCTCTGCCGGGGGACTCACAGGGTTTGACATTTTCGGGATTATAAGAGAAAACCCCTCCAATGTGAACCGCTCGAAGTTTACAAAGGAGGAGGTTTTAATGCAAGAGTACCAAAGTCTAAACCACACAAAGTGGGATTGCAAGTACCATGTGGTGTGGATACCGAAGTGCAGGAAGAAGACATTATACCAAACAATGAAGAAGGAACTGGTGCCGGTCATCAGAGAATTAGCCCGGCAGAAGGAATGCTCGATAGTAGAAGGGCGACTGGTAGCCGATCATGTGCATATGGTGATCTCAATCCCCCCGAAATATGCGGTAGCCCAGGTAATAGGGTTTATAAAAGGCAAGAGCGCGATATGGATCGCTCGGATGTGCGGACACAAAAAGAACTTCACAGGCCAGAACTTCTGGGCCAGAGGATACTGCGTTTCAACGATAGGGCTCGATGATGAAACGGTCAAAGAGTATGTCAGAAGACAGGAAGAAGAGGACAAGAAGATCGACCAGTTGAAAATGTTCGAGGTAGAATAGCTACCTTCAGGTAGCTCATGGTTTTTAACCGCTTTGAGCGGTTCACGGTTTTATCAAGCCCCCGGCTCTGCCGGGGGATATGTGACTTACTGCCGTCTCTTTTATCTACATAATAAAGTGGCATATCCCAACGCACCTGACTTCTTCATAAAAGAGGGGTTGTACAGGTGACTCTGCTTTGAAGAATACCACGGGCTGAGTGTTATTGATGCATTCTCCGACGATTTCTGTAAAGAGAAAGTCATGTTCTCCCTTGAATAGACGGTCTGCGGTAAGCGCAGAGAAGTCATACTCTCTGGATTTCCCGGTTATCGGGTCGGGATAGACAGGATTTGGCTGAACGTAGTATCCCTCCTCTTCAAGCACCGGGAAGATGCGCTGCTCCATAACATAACCTGAGCGGCTGAGGGCGTCTTTCATCTCATTGCGCGTAATCTCATCACGCTCTGTCATGTTCTATCTTCCAAACAACAATTATCTACTGCAAACAGTTATTTCCGAAAATCTTAGTATTTGCGGAGTATATTGTCAACAAGAACTACGATATGATTGATTATTACTAATCCGGTCATTAGTAGTTCCACACGTGACGCTCACAACACACCTTTTTAAAGGGCTTTTCACAGATTGTCATATGGCTTTACTTATGACCTCTTTAGTATATTGTAATGTTGTATATTAGGTGTAGATTCTAAAAACTCGATTTCAGGAGAAAAGACATTCCGGGCAAGTACGCAAAAATCGGATGAACCAGAAAAAAGCACAGGGATTTGATTAATCAGCAATCTTCATATAGGCCCGTCTCGAAATTGCGCTATTTCCCGTTATTGTTGTTTAGTTAAAACGTCCCTTTGTACCACACCTTATGTACAAAGAGTTTGTTATGACAGAATAGACTGACCAAAGCGGAGAAAGGGAGCTGTTCACACAGCGAAAAGTGTCTCTAGGCTGTTTTGCTATGGAAGCTCTTGGCTTTCCTCCCCATCCGCATGATGGTTTGGCTTTCAGGTTGTATTACTTACACCCATTGCGTTCCAAATTATGTTCATGAAAAATTATTAGATAGAAATGCTATAACTGTATGCTATCTCTGTATCATGTTGATTTTATTACAAAACGGCTATTTTGCTGTTGGGTACAAACGCGCCACCATTTCGTTTTTCAAAAAAAATT
The DNA here is from genome assembly GCA_963754785.1 of uncultured delta proteobacterium. GTDB lineage: Bacteria > Desulfobacterota > Syntrophorhabdia > Syntrophorhabdales > Syntrophorhabdaceae > PNOF01. The sequence continues at coordinate 10,593 of CAVWHH010000018.1, forward strand.
TTGCCGCAACTCCGATTTTTCAGCAAAAAATTCACCGAGAATTTGCTTTATATAATTGAAAGAAGAAAACGGAAAAGGAGAAAAGATAATGGCTCACGTGAAATACTTACCGCTTTACGATATCTATCAGGTCTCGTGGCTCGATTTCAAAGGTATTCAAGTTAGGCTGAGCAAGTTGGGGAACCGGGTGGTCTTCGAGGTTCCAGCCAACGACGAGACATACCGACTCTTGAGGGAATATCAGAGTAATCCCCAGGTGCCTCTGCTCGACATGGTAGGGTGCCTACGACGGATACGGGCGAGGATGCTAGATCTACGTGACGCTAATGACAGACGGGAAAGGGTGACGAAAAACGACAACGACAATGGAGGCAACAATGGAGGCAACAATGGAGGCTTCAAACCTTACTAGAGCTGCACGGCGGCGCATCACACAAGCTGAAGAGCAGACGATAACCAAGCCTAAGAACTCTTCACACAGGCGCAAAGAAGGGTCTCGCGAAAAATTATTCGAGCGGACGACGACGAAGCCTTGGAAAGAATCGGCACGCTTCGTTCAATTGCCTCGCCTGATCGTCGCTGACAAGCAGCTATCTCACGGTGCAATAAGGCTGGCAGCGGTTCTTTCTTGTTTTGACATGCCGAAAAAAGACGAGCGGTTGGATAAGAGGGTCGGGAAGCGAGTGTCCGAAGGAATCGTCTTCCCCGGCAACAAGACGCTCTGTCGCGCTATGGGACTTACCGAGCCGATGGTCATTCAGTACAAGAAGGAATTGCAAAACGCGGGCTATCTTGAAGAACGCAGGCGGTTGTCGAAGTCAAGTTTTCACGTTTTTAAATTCCCGAAAATAGAAACCGTCCGGAATCTGGTTAGAAAGTATCGTGTTTTCTCCGTTCCTGTCACTGCCGATGATTTTGAGGGCATTGTTGAAGAAAAGTTTTTGATGAAGCTGCACCTCTTTTTTGGGATCGTGAAAGAGGTCAAGGAAACCTACCGGTCAGATATGGAAAGTAGACAAATTAAGGAATTCGACTATGAAGAGATGGAGAAGACCGCACTCGCTTTGTACAAAGAAGATGAGAAAAAGGAAGTCGACAAACTTAAGGTTTCTTAAGTTACGAAACTTAAGCGGGCTTAAGTCAATGACTTAAATATCCTTAAGCCCGTGACTTAAATAACCTTAAGAACATAACTAAAGAATTCTTGAGGCTAAAAATAGGAAGAGAATAATATGAATCTGAAAAAGATGAAACATGAAGCAAATGAAGATAAGAAAAAAAGGAAGAGTTGTTATAAGGTTTTCTGCGAAAACCTTTATCTTCTTCTTTTTTTTATTTTCTTTCGGACAATGTTTTATTGTGCGGGAACAGACATTATACAAGTTTTCAATGCAGCTTTCCTGATCGTTACAATTGCTCACATTTGCCTATATTGTAATATCTATAATATTTTGACTTGATTAAAAGGAGAAGAATTATGAAAAAATTAACAAACAGAGATAATAAAATGGACCAACAAACCACAGAAAGTCCCGCGGAGAAACCAAAAGAAGAAGTCAAGCTGCCTATCCCAAGTATCAAAGCAATAGTCGATCATTGGGCGTTCTTGGGTATGACGGAACATCGAAGTGGTACTAAGCTCATGAAAAAAATAGATACTGCAATCAGACGCCTGCGTCTTGGCACGTTCTTTGACGACAAAAGCGATTATCTCAAACACAGAGATAGACGGTTTACGGATAAAGAAATCGTGACAGCGATTAATAATTTTGCACTTGCTGCGACCAATCCAGATTACGAGCCAACACCCGGAGGCTATAAGAATCATCTGCGATCAATGTCTCTGTTGGCTTTCTTCTATGATGAATACGGTACAGAAGGCAGTCGATCGTTATTTGTCAGGTATCTTGAGAGTGCCCCGCTTCTCTTGAAATTACCAGCACGAGAAATCCCCGACCCCGATCCACACATTACAAATGTTTTAAAGAATTTCTACATAAAGAAGGTTCTTGGTGGTGTTGAAACAGAATTGCCAATTGTTGATATGAACAAGTTCAGGAAAGCAACAGCACTCACGCTTGAATTTTTCAACAGCCATAAGAACAAATTACAAGATTATGTAAGAGCACGAGGTATGATTGAATTTGCCCATAGCGTTTGCCGTGCTATGCGTGATAATGTAGATGAGTCGGTAGGAGGCGATTGGAAGAAGGTGACGCCCGGCTGGTTCTGTAGCGATGTATTCTTTAACAAAGCATTGCCAGCATATCTGAATGGTCAGGATATGCTGATGTAATGAAAAAATTATCTTTATGCTATAATCAAATCAAGTGAGGGCTTGAATGGAAGGACTAAAGGTATTTCAGAAGGAGACATTCCGTTGAGCGCCCCAAAATACACCTAAGAAAGTCGTCCCGTAGGTATAAGAAGTACGCAAGAACCGGATGGACCTAAAATGAAGGCTTCTTTTCAGGGAAGAAAAAGGGAATGGTATAAACCTGGTGGGGGGTCGTGTTGATAATCATAATTATCGCCTTTTTGTGCAAACGAATTGGCATCTTGCATATCACCAATTATCTTAACTTCTAATGAAAACTTAATATTAGCTAATCAAAATAACCTTAATAAATCTAGCGTGTTACAATCAGTTTAGCAAGCTGGGCAAATATTTCTTTATCTTGTACCTTAAGTATTATATAATAATGTCAGATATACTTAATATCTTAAGAGGTAAAATATTATGATTCCAAAGGCAAAAAACATAGGCAAGAAACGAAGCAATCCAAACCACCCCGCAAAAGGTTCATCGACTGTTGTTGAACCGATCAGGAATGAGAGCGATATCAAGGCTATCAGAAAACTACTCTCTGACAATCCCCGTAATCACCTTCTCTTTGTCATGGGGATTAACAACGGGTTACGTGTGGGTGATTTACTGAAGCTAAAGATTAGAGACGTAGCGCATATGAAAGCTGGCGACAGTATCAATATCAGGGAAGGGAAAACAGGAAAACAAAATATCCTGGTCATAAACAAGACTGTTCATAAAGTGCTGAGCCAATATCTGACGGAAGGTCAGTTTTCAGATGACGACGAATATCTCTTCAAGAGCAAAAAAGGTGCTTATCCATTAACGGTTCAGGCGGTCAACGCCTATATCAAGAAATGGACTTCCACGATACATCTCAAGGGCAACTATGGCGCTCATTCTTTGAGGAAGACATGGGGGTACATTCAACGGACAAATTACGGTGTCGGTTTTGAAGTGATCTGCAAGAGATTCAATCATCAGAATCCCGCCGTTACTATGCGATATTTGGGTATTACTGATAAGGAAGTACAGAACATCCTTACGTATAATGAGGTTGGATAAATAATGGCAAAAAGGGTCAGCAGGGTACAATACATTATGAAAGGAAAATAATATATGGCTCCCAGAGCATATTCTTACGTTCGGTTTAGCACTCCGGAACAACGCAAAGGTGATTCCTTACGCCGTCAGACCGAGTTCTCAGAGCGATACGCAGCAGAACATGGGCTTGTGTTAGACAATAGCTTGAGACTTCAAGACCTGGGAGTCAGTGCCTATTCCGGGGAGCATTTAAGCGACAAGGGTGCGCTTGGACAGTTCTTGAAGCTGGTCGAAAAAGGGAAGATCGAAAAAGGATCCGTCCTGTTGGTGGAAAACCTCGATCGGTTGTCAAGGCAGGAGATCACCAAAGCGCTGCAGCAGTTCCTTGACATCATCAACAAGGGTATAAAAATAGTGACCCTGATTGATAACCGGGAGTATACAGAGGAAACCGTTAATGCCAATCCCGCGGAACTCATGATTTCCTTGTCTATCATGGCTCGCGCCCACGAAGAATCTGCCACCAAATCCAGGCGTTTGATGAAAGCTTGGGAAGAAAAACGTAAACAGATCGGCACTATGAAGCTTACCAAACAATGTCCAGCCTGGCTTACACTCAACGAGACTAAAACTCAATTCGACATCATTGAAGACCGTAAGAAGACGATCTGCCGCATATTCGACATGAAGCTTGCCGGAAAAGGAATGGCAAGCATTGTTAGAGAATTGAACAGCACGCCGGGAGTCTGGAAGCCGGAAAGCACGAACAAAAGAAAACACGGTGAGGGCTGGAGAGAAAGTTATGTCAGAAGAATTCTTCAAAACCGATCAGCCATAGGCGAATTCCAGCCGCATCGATTATTGAAAGGGAAGTCGGAACCAATAGGAGAGGCAACTCCTGATTATTTCCCAGCAGTGATTGACAAAGATGTTTTCTATCGGGTTCAAGAACAATTGCGACAAAACGTTCATAAAGGTGGTAGAACAGGGAAGGTCCGCAACCTTTTCGGTTATATCGCGAAGTGCGGTTACTGTGGTAGTTCTATGACGCTTATCAATAAAGGGCCTGCCCCGAAAAAAGGGCAATATCTGGTTTGTGACCGAGCCAGAAGAAAGAGTATTGATTGTTGCAGCCTCGCCATCAGATATGATGAATTTGAGCGTTCTATTCTGACCCATTGCAAGGGCCTTCGACCAAAAGATATTTTAATCGAGAATGACGACTCGGGCATCACCTTATTGAAGAGCGAACTTGACGGCAAAGAAGGCGAATTGAACTCTATCACTAAAGAGATAGAGAATATTGCAGACAGCGTTTCCGCGACCCCAGACAAGAGGGTCCGCACCGTGTTAGAAAAACGGATGGCTGAAAGGTTTGACAAGCAGGATTCTTTGAAGCAGCAGATCAATCGCATAAGACAGCAAATTGACACCTTGTCTCGATCCTTTGAAGACACACAATCAACGTTAGACTCATTGAAGGAATTGATGGCTTTCCTAAGCACTGCTAAGACAAGCAAACTGATAGACGCGCGGCTTAAGCTGCGAAATGAGATCCGAAAACTAATCAACAGGATCGATGTTTACCCCGCAGGCAACCTGTATTATACGATTAAAACGGCTAAGAAAGCCTTAAAGGATATGTCAATGGTTATTTCAAAAGACAAAGACCCTAAAGGATATGCATGGCTGAAGGAAGAATTGCGACGACGAGTAGAAAACCCCAGAGATTTTCGTCATTTCAGTATCAAATTTAAGTCCGGCAGCATTCGGATTATTGATCCACAGAGAAAACTGCCGCTCACATTGGATTTTGATAAGGAAGAAAGAGTTCTCCGCATTTGGAATGAAATGCCAAACGGAAGAATAACGTGTGAAGAATTCCTAGAAGACGGGGTAAAAGTAAGACACTATAGAAGATCAATGGGACCCGACAATCAGGAGGTTTTGCAAGAGATTTTGGATAGTGAATCTGAAAAGGACAATCGGTTAGCCAAAGAAGCGTTCAGGTGTGATTTTTTTAGATACGTGACCCACTAAGGGCTTGGTTTTTCAAGATCCCGGACCCACCCGCTTTTCAAGATCTCTGACCCACTTCGGGTCGAGTTTTTCGAATTCATTGACCCACCCACAAGAGTGCGCAATCCGTCAGAATTGGGTCATACTCTCCTCCAGTAAATAACTAATCCGGAGGACGTATGGCGCGAAAGGAGTATATGGTGATCGACATTGTGGATATCTTAAGAAGGTGCCAGAGAGGCGATACAATCCGGTCTCTCGCTCGGGCAGTAGATATGGGCCGTAACACGGTGAAGAAGTATGTTCGCCTTGCCTACAAGAAAGGGTTCACTCTGGACAGCCCCTGCGATCTCGAGAGGATCGCAGCCGAGGTACTCACGGAGCTGAACGCCCGTCTCCCCGGTCCTGTCCCTTCCAAGGGGCTTCTGCTTTTTCCTCACAAGGAAAAGATCAAGGAGTGGATAGAGAACGAGCACCTCACCCTCACGAAGATCCAGAGCAAGCTCACGAGGCAGGGCGTCGAGACGACCTACTCGGGGCTCTACCGATTTGTCTCGTCCGAGATCGGGCTATCCTCCCGGCATACCGTCCGCATGGCGGAGACCGAGCCGGGTGATGTGGCGGAGGTCGACTTCGGGAGACTTGGCCTCGTGGACGATCCCGAGGCGGGAAAAAAGAGGTTCGTCTACGCCCTCATTGTCACCCTCGTCTTCAGCCGCCACCAGCACGTGACGGTCTCCCTCACCCAGGACCTCCCCGTCCTCATCTCGGGCATGGAGGACGCGTGGCAGTTCTTTGGCTGCGTCACGAGAAGGGTCATCATCGACAATCTCAAGGCTGCCGTCGTGAAGTCGGACCGGTATGCCCCGGTCTTCAACAGGACGTTTTTCGAGTATTCAGACTACCGAGGGTTCATCATTGATCCTGCGCCGGCGCACATGGCCACGGGAAAGCCCACCGTCGAAAGACAGGTACCGTACGTGAGGAAGAATTTCTTTCAGGGGGAGACCTTCCGTGATCTCGCCCACATTCAGGAGGAGGCGTTGAAGTGGTGCACGGAGACGGCGGGCATGCGCGTGCACGGGACGACGAGGAAACGCCCGTTGATTGTCTTCATGGAAGAAGAAAAAAAGAAGCTGCTCCCTCTCGTCAAGGAGCGGTTCGACACCCCCTCGTGGGCGAACCCGACGGTCCATCCCGACCATCACGTCCGCATCGGCTACAGCCTCTATTCAGCCCCTACGGCCTATATCGGCAAGAAGGTGGACGCCCGCAGGGACAGCCGCCTCGTCCGTCTCTATTATAAAGGCCAGCTCATCAAGACCCACCCCGTCGTCCTGCCGGGGAAGCGCTCGACGGATTATGGCGACTATCCGAAGGAGAAGACCCCCTATGCCATGAGGAGCTGCGCGTACCACATCGAGCGGGCGCAGGAGATAGGGAGTTCCTGTAAGGCGTTCATGGAGCTCCTCCTTTCCGGAGACTTCCCCTGGGCCCGCTTAAGGCAGGCGCAGAAGCTCCTTAGACTCCCCGAGAAGTACGGAAAGGGCAGGGTGGAGAATGCCTGCAAACGGGCTTTATCCTTCGACCTCATCGACGTGCGCCGGGTGGAGGGGATGATCACCGTGGGGCTCGAGGGGACGCAAGGAACGTCCCGGGGAAAGGTGATCGCGCCCGCCCGGTTCGCGCGACCGGCGTCGTACTTTGTCGAGAAGGAGGATGAGGGTGAGGGGTAAACTGCGATCGCACGAAGGGTCATCAACATCGAGGGGCATGGGAAGATGTCTTTGCACGAATTCACCCAACACGAGGGAGGTGATGCGGCCGCTCAAGGCAATGTATGGAATGAAATGCAGGAGTGATACACTTTTTATGTGACAACTTTCGCGCCATTGAAGCGGCGTCTTTATTCGCGGGAAGGTGCCACGTGAAAAAACAAGGGGCTCCATGGGAGCCTACCAACCATAAAGAGGAGGAACTATGGAAATCAGAACCGAACTGAAACAGGTACTCAGGAGGCTCCGCCTCTCGGGCATCCTCTTCACCCTCACGGAAAGGGTCGCCTATTCGAGGGGACAAAAGCTCTCCTACCAGGAGTTTTTGGAACTCATCTTAAGCGACGAGATAGAAAGAAGAGATCAGGGAACCATCGAGAGGAGGATACGGCAGGGGTCTCTAGACCCTGACCAGACAATCGAGAGGTTCGAATGGGACGTCCCCATTACACTGGACCGGGAGAGGGTCAGGGACCTCTTCAATCTCTCCTTTGTCGGTAATCACGAGAATGTCATTATCTGCGGTCCGGTCGGGGTCGGAAAAACGTACCTGGCTAATGCCCTGGGCCATACAGCCGTAAGGAGAGGGCTCAGTGTGCTCATGCTCCGGGCACAGACCCTTTTGAAGCGGCTGCACCAGAGCAGGGCGGACAACTCATTCGGAAAAGAGCTCGTCCGCCTGATCAATCCGCCCGTCCTTGTCATCGACGATTTTGGCCTCCAGCGGCTAAGCCCCATGGAATCCCAGGACCTCTACGAGGTGATGATCGAGCGGTACGGGAGGGCCTCCACCATCATGACGAGCAGTAGACATGTGGATGAATGGATGGGCCTGTTCGACGACCCTCTTCTCGCCAACTCGCTCCTCGACCGCCTGACGCACAATGCTCACTTAATCGTCATCGAGGGGGAGAGCTACCGGAAGAGAAAGGGCCTCAAAAAGAACAGACCGGAAAGGAATTGACTATGACCGACGAGACGTGCTAAAAATTGAAGACAGGATACGCACCCCGGGTCAATTGATTTGAAAAGGGGTGGGTCCGGTTACTTGAAAAGTCACATTCAGGGTGATAAAACGTATTTAAATACTATATAGTATGCTCAGACTTTGCTACCCGTACTATCCATGTTTCTTTCCGTTAATTCACGATCAGTCTAAATTTATAGAGAAATTGGGCTATTGAATGGATAATGAGAATTTATATTGAGAAATAGAAACAGTTTGTTTCTAAAAAGGAGGAAATCATGGATGGTTACGAAATAATAGATAAATTAAACAATATTGTAAACAGTCATCACCAACTCAGAAGCTCTGTTGATCAGTCGGGTTATAAAGATGATGCTTTTAAATTATTTTTAGAAGGGTATCGACAAAACTATTTTGAATCTTCGGCTCATCCACGTTTAACCGGAGATGCCGTGAGGGATGTATTTTTTGAACGATATTACACTTTGGATAATGAAGAAGAAAAAGAGAAACTAATAATCCTCAATGTAATTTTAAAAATATGGGATGAGTGGTATTACGCGTTGAACAAATCGGGGTGGGGATAGAATAAATAAAATTATATCCATAAATATGATTTGAAAAATAGATATAATAGGTGTGTAAAATGGAATACCAAATTATACCCCGCCCTTTGTGTGACAAAATGAGTATTCTTTTGTGCCAGGGCGATTAATCTCTTGCCCTCTTAAGCTTCTCTATCAATTTTCAATCTCACTCTCGACAAAAAAGGACCCGCCGTTTCACACAATGGGGATTGGAATGAAACGGCGGGTTTGTTGGCTACTCGAAATAAGGAATTCTGTTAATATGCTATCGTCAGGGTAACCGTGTCGGCGTATGTTGAACCCGCCGGTGCGTTTTGATAGCTCGCTGCCAGAATGGATCCGCCCAGGCCGAGGCGCACGTCCTTTCCTGTGCCAAATCCATTGCCTGTACCTGCATTCGTACCGCTCGGAGTTCCACCGCTATTATAGACGCTGCACGTAAACGTATAGTTCATGGTGTCGGCACTTGAGTCCTTGAGCGTACCCGTGATACCCGACCCAGCGCAACTCGCGGCGCTCCCTCCAGCATTCGCACTCACTGCTGTGACCGTAAAGGGGGTTCCTTTCGAGCCAAAGACCGTTGCATCCGTTACGGTTGCCGCTATGGGTCCGGCTGTGGACGGATCAATGGAAAAAGACAGGCTCCCTGTGGTTCCCGCTTTGCACGTGCTGATTACCGTTCCCGAAACATTAACGGTCGGTGTGATTGAACCCGCGAAAACAGACCCCGCTACCACGCTCATCAAAATTGTTGCTGCACCCACTACTAAAAGTAACTTTTTCATTTTCTTGTCCTCCATATTTTTAATTTCATGAGAAAATTCGTTCATAGCCTTCATCCCTGCAATACCCATGCCACATTGATATTCAATTGTAACCCGTTGATATTATGAATTATAATTCACATAAACAACGCTCACGTACGAGAAGGCCTACATTATTTGCGGCCTTGGCTACGTTCATGCGCAGACATTTAGTGCTTCCCTAATCCTCACACGTAAATCTTCCGAATATTTAAAATGGCATCCAATTATGGGACCGATACAACGCATGACTTTTTCGTTGAAGTGCGCAGATAATTGCAGGAGAATGGATTCATGGGCTGGAAAATCAGGAAGCCTACCAAAGTCAGACAAGGTCTCTGACTGCCAAAAAAACGGAATCTGGCGCGAAATCAATCACGGAAAAAAAGAAATCCATAGCTGTGTCCCTATATTTTCATCAATCATGTGGCACAATAGATAGCTTAGCTTGATAATCAGAGCGTTCCTCTTCCTTGACGGTTTTCAACTCTATCCATTCAATCATATTCTTGTTAAGAGCAATGGAGCCTACGGGCACATCTTCGGTCTGTCTTTTTTCCACCGCATTTGCAAGGACAATAAAACCCCTACCGTTATTCATCAGGTCGCTTAGACGAAAATCTTCCGGTAAGAAGACATCGCCAGAGTAGATTTTATCGTTCGCTTTAAGCCTTGTCCTGACGAACTGACCGGTATTCTTCCTCGATTTGCCATCGAGTCTGTCATGACAGACATGAAAGATTATTGCCATGCCCTCATTCTCAGCACCACAGAAGGGGCATTCTTTTGCATATTTCATCAGTTCGAGTACCTCCCTATATCAATAATGGTGGAGCAGGTTTTTTTATCATATACTCTGGATAATCTTCTCGTTTTTCTTGTGAATCCATATTACCCTCTTCGCAAGACATCCTTCTTTTCCTTGTGGCTTGTCAGAAGTAACCCACACAGGTCGAGTGCTCCGTCACCCAATTGCTCCGTCTTATATAACCTGAGTCAACTGCGGTTCTCCAGAGCTATAAAGCAATTTATGTGCCGCAGTGATATCAAATCGTAACATAGTGACATATCTCATTTTTTTTGTCATAATCCGTTTTCTTTCCACAAGACCCAACATTTTTTGGCGTTGCAGCTACATATTTAGCAGACTGATGAAGGTATATCGTTTCGCTCTCCCAATCTGTTCACTGTTCATTAACTGCTTATGATTGAGTTTTTTTTGATGGGCAACGCTTCTTCTCCGCAATCTTCATCTTTCCGTATCCATATGGAGATTCGATTCGTAGGTGAAAAAATCAGCCCGGATTTATACGCTCGCCCGCGGTGGATATACTGGACAAAATATGTTGTATTCTGTCCATATTATGAAATTACCCTATAGGATAGGTAAGGCTTTGCACGTCCTCACTGCCCCGAGAACTGGACAAAATGAATGACGATAGAAAATGCCTTACCCAACGTGAAGTCGAAAAGCTCATCGAGGCTAGCAAAGGGTGCCGCCACGAAGCGCGGGACCGCTGTCTGTTGTTCATGATCTTCCGCCATGGCCTGTGCCTTACGGCTTGACCAAGTATTTCTTGTAATCGTTGCTTGCTACGCCTTTCGAAACTGTGAAGATTTCAGGAGGCATTTAGTAGTCCCACAATGGCTTTTTGCTTGCAATATGTTTGACATTGCGGGTAAATTGAAGAGAAGGCATGGGTGGGAACAAGGAGAAAATCTTATGAATCAGGACTCGAGCCCACTTTCCATTCAAGTACAGTAGGTGCTCTATGAATATGAAAGAGGGGGTAAAACGCAGAATGAATAATCAATCCGGAATAAATGTTCTCATCATAGGAGATTCTGAAGATGACACGCTGCTGCTGATTCGTTTGCTTCAAAAAGGTGGTTATGATCCGAAATATAAGCGAGTAGAAACCCCTAAGGCCATGCATGAGGCCCTTGAGAGAGAGACATGGGATATCGTCATATCAGATTATGAAATGCTCCGCTTCAACGGGATTGAAGCACTAAAACTGTACAACGAAAAGGGATTGGATATCCCCTTTATGATCGTTTCAGGCGCCATCGGTGAAGAAGCTGCAGTGGAGGCCATGAAAGCCGGCGTCCATGATTGCATGATGAAGAATAATCTCCCACGGCTTGTTCCTGCTGTTCAGATGGAACTCAAAGAGGCAGAGTCAAGAAGAGCACGCAAACGTGCCGAAGAAGAACTGAAACAGACTCTGGAGAAGTTGAGGAAGAGCCTGATAGGCACCATCCAGACAATGGCATTATCAGTTGAGACACGAGACCCCTATAGCGCAGGCCATCAGAGAAGGGTATCAAATCTTGCCCTTACCATTGCGCAGGAGATGGGACTCTCAAGCGATACGATTGATACTATCAATATGGCAGGCACCATTCATGATATCGGAAAAATATCGGTACCTGAAGAAATCTTACGTAAGCCTGGCACACTCACAGATATAGAAATGAGCCCCGTCGAAGCCCACTCACAGACAGGATATGACATATTGAAAGATGCAGGATTGCCCTATCCCATAGCCGAAATAGTCCTCCAGCACCACGAAAGATTAGATGGCTCAGGCTATCCACAGGGTTTAAAAGGTAACCGGATTCTCATGGAAGCTAAGATTATCTCTGTGGCCGATGTAGTCGAAGCCCTCACCTCCCATCGTTCCTACAGACCTGCACGGGGTATCGATGCAGCCCTTCAGGTGATTGAGAAAAACAAAGGCATCCTCGATGAGAGGGTGGTGGAGGTATGTTTGAAATTGTTTCAGGAGAAAGGATTTAGTTTAGAGTGTATAGCGAATAGTTATGGGAAATAGATCACAAATTTCAAGAATGTCGAAGATACAGCAAAAGAGTAATGACAATGAACTTGATAAAATGTCTTTAACTGTCCACTATTCACGAAAAGCGAATTTCTATTGGGTAAAAACGCAGCAATGTTTTAATTGGCCCGAATTAGGGGGTTTTTCTAAACTTCATTACGGATATTGTGCGATAAAAACACCGAAGGCATGCTTCTCTTGCTCCCTGCATATGATTGGCGGAGTGCCTTGCTCTATTAAAAAACCTGATCGGTAACAATAATCGCTTGACAAACGATAAAATCTGCCTCTTTTGTGCCCTGGTTCCCATGCGTTTGACGACTGCTGCTACGAACGGCTGGAGTTGAGCTCAACCATCCGCCCTTACCCGCTTTCCGTCGGAAATCTTCACGTTTTTTCGAGCGCCCACATACTTGCCTTATAGGCGCTGTCGACATTGTTGTTTTATTGAAATCGTCGCCCTCCCAGCCTTTCGAAACCGTGAAGATTTCAGGAGGCATTCGTTTGTCGGGCCGACGATTTTCTCCCTTGAAATCTGCTGCCGATTAAGGGAAAATAGCTTCGTGGGTAGGGAAATCTATAAGGCTGGGGAAGTTAACCACAGCTTCATCGTCCGCTGATCTGTCCCCCCCCCCCCCCCCCCCCCCAAAAAAAACCGGTCCACTTATTACGTTATAGTGAGAACCGGAAGAAACACAAAGAGGCAGGAAGAATGAAGAAGAAAGAATTTACGCCGGAACAGATCATCACCAGAGGAGATCAGATGAGAGCTCCATCCCGGACGAAGCAAGAACTGCTTGAAGAGATATCTTCCTTAAAACAAAGAATAAAAGACCTTCAACAACCTGAAGTAATACGCAAACGAACGGAGGAGGCGTTGAGGGAAAGCGAAGAACGATATCGCACCTTCATTGACTCAACATCAGACATGGTATTTCTCAAGGATGAGAACTTTCGGTATATCCTTGTCAACAAAAAACTCGCGACATTTTTTGGTAAAAAAGAAGAAGAGATCATCGGTAAAACCGATTTTGAACTCATGCCGGAAGAAGGTGCGCACAATTGTAGCAAAACAGATATGCAGGTCATCGAATCCTCTTCTCTGGTGATCTCAGAAGAGATAACCGGTGACAGGAGTTATGAAACAGTGAAATTCCCTGTGAGGCTGAGCCAGGATAAAACGGGTATCGGCGGGTTTATCAGGGATATTACGGAACGTAAAGAAGCAGTACAAAAGGTAATCGAATCGGAGCAATCACTCCAGGCTATCCTCACCGCCTCGCCCATAGGCATCGGCCGGGTAAAAAACAGGGTTATTGAATGGGTGAATGAGTCCATGTGCAGGATATCCGGCTATGCTTTTGAAGAACTGAAGGGCAAAAGCACCAGGCTTTTTCATGAAAGTGACGAGGCATTTGAGACCGTCGGCGAGTCCCTCTATACAACCAGGCAGGCCGAGCATAGATTGGTAAGAAAAGACGGCACAATACGGGATGTCTTCGTGCAGGTATCAACGATCGGCAGTTATTCATTCACCTTCAACGTTACCGATATGACGCGACAAAAGCAGACCGAAAAAGACTTGAGAAAGAGCGAGTTGCTGTACCGCACCTTAATGGAAAAATCATCGGAAATCCTTATGCTCTTGGATGCGAAGCATAGACGTACCTATGTATCGCCGAATATAACCAAGATCCTCGGATATACTGTTGATGAGTTTCTTACCGGCGACCGGGCCGATTTCACGCATCCCGATTCAGTGTTTGCAGTAGAGTCCGCACGTTCCTGGAGTCTGCAGCATCCGGGCAAACCAGTAACCTTTACAGCGAGAAACCGCCACAAGGACGGCAGCTGGCGGTGGTTCGAAGTCACAGCGAGCAACATGCTCAAAGAGCCGAACGTCAACGCAATGGTACTGAACCTTCACGACATCAACGAGCGCAAGGAAGCTGAAGAAGCCTTAGGAGCCAGCCAGCGTCAGCTGTCGGAGCCAATGGAGTTTACGCAAAAGGTGTACTGGGAGTTTGATCCCGTAGCGGAAACATTCATCCTCAATGATCCCTTCTATGCTCTTTATGGCACCACTGCCGAGCGAGAGGGCGGATACCGGATGAAGCGTGATGAGTATGCTAACAGATTCGTTCATATGGAGGATTTACCGATCTTTTATGGGCACATGAAGAGCAACAAGGCGATTACGGATAGCGAACACCGTATCATTCGTGACGACGGCGAAGTGCGTCATATCTTGGTACAAATGAGGGTCGTACATGATGCCCATGGCTCCATTACCAGGATTTTCGGCGCCAATCAGGACATTACCGACCGCAAACGGATGGAGGAAAAGCTGCGTGAAACGGAAGAACGGTTCGGGCTCTTTATGGAGTACAATCCTGTTTATGTATTTTTTAAAGATGAGAACATGAGGACACTCCAGTTGAGTAAAAACTTTGAAGACATGTTGGAAAGACCCCTGAGTGATCTGATCGGAAAAACCGCATATGACCTCTTTCCCCATGATCTGGCGGAACTTATGATAAAAAATGACCTCAAGGTGTTGAATGAAAACAAGGTCGTTGAGTTTGAAGAAGATCGGGACGGAAGGCATTATACGACCGTGGAATTTCCGATCATACGCGAAAAGAAGCCCCCTCTCCTTGCTGGTTTCACAATTGACGTGACAGAACAAGAACACTCAAAGCTTGCCATCGCAGAGAGTATGGAAAAGTTACGGACTTTGATGGGTTCGGTCATCAATGTCGTTATCATGGCGGTAGAGGTAAGAGACCCTTACACCGCCGGTCATCAGAAACGGGTCTCGGTCCTTGCCCGGGCAATCGCCACGGAAATGAAACTTCCTCCTGAGCAGACCGATGGAATCCGCATGGCCGGGTCCATCCATGACCTCGGGAAGATATCCATACCGGCAGAGATTCTCAGTAGCCCACGCAAGTTGAGCGATATCGAGTTTAGCCTCATTAAGACCCATCCTCAGGTAGGATTTAGTATTCTCAAGGACATCGATTTTCCCTGGCACATAGCCGACATTGTTCTGCAACATCATGAACGACTGGATGGTTCCGGTTATCCGGACGGTCTCAAGAATGGAGACATTCTTCTAGAAGCTCGAATTATTACAATCGCCGATGTGGTTGAGGCTGTTGCTTCCCACCGTCCTTACAGACCTGCTCTGGGTATAGATATCGCTCTTGCTGAGATCGACAGAAACAAAGGTGTGCTTTACGACCCTGAAGCCACAGACGCGTGCTTGCGGCTTTTCAGAGAGAAGGGGTTTAAACTCCAATAAATTTGCAGTTGATAAAGCGTAACCTTATGCGGTCGCATAATATCTCTAAGCTCGATTATCCCCGCCGTTTCAACGACCACTTCAGTCAAATCATCCCCCCTAACCCATCTTCCGCAGTCAGGTACCCCCGGCAAAGCCGGGGGCTTGATAAAACCGTGAACCGCTCAAAGCGGTTAAAAACCGTGAGCTACCTGAAGGTAGCTACTCTTCATTAAACATTTTCAACTGGTCGAGTTTTTTGTCCTCTTCCTCCTGTCTTTTGACGTATTCTCGCACCGTTTCGTCATCGAGTCCTATCGTTGAAACACAGTACCCTCTGGCCCAGAAGTTCTGATTTGTGAAGTTCCTTTTCCGACCGCACATTCGTGCCACCCATATTGCACTCTTCCCTTTCATGAACCCTATCACCTGGGCTACCGCATATTTCGGGGGAATTGAGATCACCATGTGCACATGGTCACCCACGAGTCTGCCCTCTACTATTTTGCATTCCTTTTGTCGGGCCAATTCGCTGATCACCGGCACCAATTGCTTCTTGATCGATCCGTACAACGCCTTCTTTCTGTACTTCGGTATCCACACACCATGATCCACCATCAAAAATAATTAAAAACCTCGTTGGCCCTGATGAGCAGGCGTGATAGAATAGATTAGCCAAACCAAATCTATCACCAACGAGGTGAATCAATTATGGCACAAGGACTCCTTCCTTACAAGTATGAAAAAGAAAAAACTGATTCCGGCATGACCTCTCTTGCGGGCCTTCCCATCTATCTGGACCTGGCCTCCGTTCTAAATCTGGGGGAAAGTATCTCATCACACCTGCATACAAAGGTGCAAGGATGGACGGATGAGCAAATCATCCTCCGCCTTATCCTCTTAAACCTCGCAGGAGGAGAATGTGTCGATGACCTTCGTATCCTTGAAGCCGATGAAGGATTCTGCCGCATACTCCAACGCATAGAACTCAAGGGTCTTCCCAGGAAGGAACGACGACAGACACAGAGACGATGGCGTAAGGAAAAGCACCGGTCAGTTCCCTCGGCCTCAGCGGTCTTCCGGTATCTTTCTGCTTTCCATGAAGACTATGTTCGCACCGAAGGCAAGGCTGTTATTCCTCCCCTGACTGAAATGCTCTCTGCCCTTGAGCGGGTCCAGAGCGATCTTGTCAGGGCGATCTATATGAAGAATCCCGTTCAGTGTGCCACCCTCGATATGGATGCCACCCTCATAGAAACCATGAAGAAAGAAGCCCTCTTCTCGTATAAGGGATACAAAGCCTATCAGCCCTTAAATACCTACTGGGCAGAACTGGGGCTTATGCTTCATACAGAGTTTAGAGACGGTAATGTCCCAGCGGGATACGAACAGTTGAGGGTATTGAAAAGAGCCCTCTCTCTTCTCCCCGAAGGAGTAAAAACCGTGAGACTCCGCTCCGATACGGCAGGATATCAGCATGATCTAATCACATACTGTAATGACGAAAAGAAGCACCCCCGCTTCGGCAGAATTGAGTTTGCCATAGGCTGTGACGTCACTCCGGAGTTTAAAAAAGCAGTCCATGAGGTTAAAGAGTGGCACCCCCTCTTCGATAAAAATGGGTGTATCTCCGGAGAATATGCGGAGGTCTGCTTTGTCCCCAATAAAAGTGCCACAACAAAAAAGACAGAACCCTACCGTTATATCGCAATTCGGGAGGCAATGAAACAACCAATCCTTCCCGGTATGCTTCCCTTTCAGACCATCACCGTTAAGAGCACCCAGTACAAGCTTTTCGGGATCGTAACCAACATGGACTGGGCGGGAGACAACCTCATCCACTGGCAGCATGAGCGCTGTGGCAAATCAGAAGAAGCTCATTCCGTGATGAAGGAAGACTTAGCGGGGGGAAGCTCCCCTCGGGGGACTTTTCAGAGAATGCGGCCTGGTGGTTGATCATGGTCCTTGCCCACAACCTGAATACTGCCATGAAGAACCTTATCCTCAAGGGTTCCTGGGTGACGAGAAGAATGAAGGCTATTCGTTTCCACCTTATCAATCTCCCAGGACGCGTTATGGAAAGATCGCGACAACTTCTCATACGGCTTGCCGCAGATCACCCCTCGTTTGAGATAGTACTCTCTGCACGACAAAGAATCATGGAACTTGGCTATGGATAAGATTAAGGCCGATCTGACAATGAAATCTCACTCTTTAACGGGGCAAAGGAGAGCCCTGTCTAAAATCTGCCTTCAGAGAGGTTCCATGATGTCTGGATAGCATAATAGAGGGCAAGGAGTCATCCTGGTATTCCATTTTTTGGGTAGTTTTTTTGAAAACCGGTTCATCCGGGGCAGCAACATGGGTCATGGGGAAAGAGGTGGTGGATTTTGGACACAACGTGGTACTTGCAATCCCATTTTGTGTGGTTTAGACTCTGGTATTCTTGCATCATAACCTCCTCCTTTGTAAACTTTGAGCGGTTCACATTGGAGGGGTTTACTCTGGCAATCCCGAAAATGTCAAACTCTGTGAGTCCCCCGGCAGAGCCGGGGGCTTACCAGGTTTAGTTACAGAATGCAGAATGAGTAATTACAGATAGTTACGTAGAAAAGGGGGCTATTTTCTGCACTACATTTTCGATTATTCGCCGAGCCTCTCTACGCTTACCCTATTGATATTGACCTTGGCCCATGAGGGAGGATCATCGCAGGGTTCAAAAAGACCCGGCTGAGCAAGAGGCTTACCGTCAAGGATACGCCTTATCTCTTCCCAACCAATACGCTGTTCTTTATCAAGACCGGGGAGTTTACCGATTGTGGCAATGATCCTCTGTCGTGGTCCTTTGGCGGTCCTGACCGATTCGACGAGTGACCAGTAGTCATAGCGCTCACCATTAACCTTCTTGTCATGCCTGCACAGATACATCCTGACAAGATTATCCGAAATTATCGGGGTTGAGGCAAGGGGCTTTTCTGCACTACATCCGGTTTTCGAAAACCGCGGTTGATTTCATTACGGTTTCCGAATCAATGTGGCCAGATTCGGGTCAAAATCTGGGCAACCTGCGGAAGATGGGCTAATTGTAAACGGCGGGTTCTTATTTGGATTGAGCAGTTTGACCGCAACACTTTCAAACAATCTTTGACACTGCCAAGCAATTTCTGAAAACGACTTATAACATTTTTTGGCTCTGATTTATAACACGAACAAATTGCTCTCGTTTTCGGGTGGTGTTCTTCGTATTACTGGCAGTAGTTGCTTCCACTCTTGATGAATGAAAGGCGCGAGTCTTCCTGAAACGAAGACACGGACCCACAGATTATGCTACCTTTCGAGTGGTAATGGTGAATTATGTGCGGCTTCGTTTCAAAAGAAAATCCACTCTTCTTCATAGCCTTCAGGGGCGAGTGGCTTCGCAATATTTACAAACCCCTTTAAGATGGGTAGCGATTGTTTCAACATGATGCCCCTCTACGTTCTTTTCGTTTAGCCAATTATCCGCCGAAATGGGCACATCATAAACGACATTGTAAATATTACCGCAAATCCGACAATAAAAATGATTGTGGGGATTTTTGCAGATATCGAACCTCTTGCTATTCGGATCTATATCAAGCTCTTTAATCATTCCTGTCTCTACAAGCCTCGACAGAGTTTTGTAGACCGTTTTAAGGGAAATGCAAGGGTATTTTCTTAACAGCGCATGATGAATTTCTTCCGCTGTGGGATGAGTCCGGTGTCCCTCTAAAAATTCTAAAATAGCCATGCGCTGCGGGGTTACCCTCAAGCCAAGCTTTATAATCTCTGCATTTGTTTTTTTCACAAAGACACTCCTAATTAAATAATAATCATTATTACCTGCTGTCGTCAACATAACATGCTTATTGTCTTCAATGACAGATGTCGCATTTTATCGGATCACAGAGTTAGAAATGGCCCTGTCTTTTTATTGGTACATTTCAGTTTGTAATCCTTAACCGTTTCAATATGAAAAATTCTTTGTTTGTAGGTGTTATTGAGCAGCGACACACATCTTTTTTGCAGTCGTGTTCCTATAAAGAAGCTATTTACTTAAATACTATATAATATTACGTACTATGCTCCACCGCCTGATTTTTATTACTTGTACGACTGGATCCCTTTTCCTTTCTGGTACGGCAGCTTCTGGTTTCCTGGATATTTTATCCTCCACGATTTTTACAGAACTATTTTCGTGAATCATAGAGCGGTCTTCCTATCAAATCATTTCAATGATATCAGGGCACACAGGGTTTTCAGGGTTGACCCTATGGCGAGATTTAATGGAAGAACTTTTGCCGGTATAGGCGCGCCACGTTCACGGAGCTTCATTTCTACGGGGGTCCCGGGAAGCGCTACAAGCGTGTTTCACGCGCCGCACGAGCGCATGGCAGTGCCGAGCGGAAAAATGGTCACCCCGCCTTTTCGTGGCGGAGGAACATTAACCGTGCCTTCCCATAACGTCAGAACACTGAGCCCACCTCTCCGTGGCCCGGTAAACCCGTCACCCCGTCGCAGCCCTATGGTAAGCCCTGCTTCTCGTGGGGCAGTGAACCCTCCTTCTCACGAAACGTTCGGTTCGCCTTTGCGGGGCGGTGGGCCGGCGGGCAGCGGCGAAACCATGGGCGCACCGTCACCTGGCGGAGAAGGCTTCTCCCATGGTGGCGGACACCGATAAATAGTGGAACTCCAATCGGTCTGCGATCTCATTGGCTATAAGTTGGAGGGGGCCTTCACACACGGACGAGAGAACCGGCGGATGGGAGCGCTACTGACCATTCGGAAGCTCCTCGCTTCAGCTTGACAAGTGGCCGGGTAATCTTTAATACTCTTTCTGAAAGAACGAAGTTCTCGCCAAAAGCGTGGATAAACATTCGCTTGGGAGACATGGCAATGAGAAAATATTTGTCTGTGTTATTTTTCACTACCGTCCTCAGCGGACTGGCTTACATCGACGATGCCGCGGCTCAGGTCGAGGCTATC
Organism: uncultured delta proteobacterium; assembly: GCA_963754785.1. Lineage (GTDB taxonomy): Bacteria > Desulfobacterota > Syntrophorhabdia > Syntrophorhabdales > Syntrophorhabdaceae > PNOF01. Next base: position 31,229 of record CAVWHH010000018.1, read on the forward strand.
AAGGGGAAGTGCGCCCGGATTGAAAAAGAAAACGCCATTATTTCCCAAATCGAAGCTCCTGCCAATGCCAAGAATTGGCAAGAGATGGAAAACATTTCAAAACAATTGATCGCCATGGACCCTGATCGTTGGGAATACCAAACCCTGGCTAAGGCGCAATACTACATGGGAAAACAACAAGAGACCCTCGATGCCTACGAAAAAGCAACAGGCATGGCCGAGAAAAGTGCCGGTAAGGATTTCAAAGCCGGTACAGCGAAGATTAAAGCCGCTAGATGTTCACGCGAGAAGGTAACATCTACATGAAGTTGAAGAAATACAACGAAGCAATTGCCGCGTATACAGAAGCGGCAGGATTGTCTGTCAATCCTGGTACGGCTTACTTCAACATCTGCGCCACGCAGCATAACACCAGCAACGTGGAGGGGGCGCTCAAGGCCTGTGACAAAGCCATCCAGATTGATTGGAACAAAGCCGGTTCATACTCTATCAGGGGCTTAGCCATGTATGCGAATAGCACGATTGATAAGCAGGATAAATATGTGGTGCACGCAGGGACTGCGGAATACTTGGAACTAGCCCCTAATGATGCTCATGCAGCGGACGTGAAAGAAATGCTGGGGCGATGAGCACGAGGATTGAAATCACAACAAGGGGCGCAACGAATATAGATAAAAATCTTCGTGAAAGGCAAAAGTGAGTCGAAGCGCATGATATGTTCATCAAAACCTACAGAGAAGATGGCAGAATTGGAAAATGGCAAACCTGATGGAGATAATATCATCTCCATCAGTGATCTCACAAAGACATTTGACGGGTTTACTGCTGTTGATCATATAACCTTTTCCGTGAAAGCGGGAGAGATATTTGCCTTTCTCGGTCCCAATGGGGCAGGAAAATCCACAACGATCAGAATGCTCACCACGCTCCTTCACCCAACAGGAGGCACAATCACCATGAACGGCTATGATCCGACCGCTTTGCCCCACAAAGTACGTCAGACAGTTGGGATTGTGTTTCAGGACCCGAGTCTCGATGAAGAGCTGACAGCTTACGAGAATGTGGAATACCATGGTATACTCTATAATGTGCCCAAGAATACGAGAGCACAGAGGATCAAAGAACTCCTCACCATCGTCGAATTATGGGACCGCAGAGATGATTTCGTCAAGAACTTCTCAGGGGGTATGAAGAGGAGGCTTGAAATCGCCCGTGGTCTTCTCCATCATCCGAGCATTTTATTCCTTGATGAACCGACTCTCGGTCTTGACCCCCAAACGAGGAGCCTTATCTGGAACTATATCAGAGGACTCAACATCTCGGAAGGAGTGACGGTTTTTTTCACCACCCATTATATGGAAGAGGCGGAACGGGTGGCCCGGCGCATCGCGATTATCGACCACGGAAGGATCATGGTTCAAGGAACGCCTGATGAACTCAAGGATAAGACGAACACCACAAGTCTTGAAGATGCCTTCATTGCGCTCACAGGCCGCGACATCCGGGTGGAGGAATCGAACCCCCTGGAACGCCTGAGAACACGACGAAAATTCTTCAGGGGACGTGGCCGATGAAAGCAATCTATGTACTCTGGCTCAGGCAGTTGAAAAGATATTCCCGTTCAAAAGCGAGGATCATAGGTTCTTTGGGACAGCCGCTTCTCTTTCTTGTAGCCCTCGGATTCGGCTTCGGGCCGATCTACACAAAGGCGGGAGGAGGGAATTATGTGCAGTTTCTCGTGCCGGGAATCATCGCCATGAGTATCCTTTTTACGGCGACCTTTTCCGGCATCGAGGTACTCTGGGATAGACAATTCGGTTTCCTCAAGGAGATTCTCGTAGCACCTGTACCGCGGACCAGGATCATGATCGGCAGGACCCTGGGAGGAGCGACCGTGGCAGTCTTTCAGGGCATTATCGTATTCTTCATGTCACTCATCATCGGTTTTCGTCCCGCGAGTTTAACCCTCTTGCCCCTTGCCCTCATTTACATGGGGTTAATAGCAATCATGTTTACCGCCCTTGGAACGGCCATCGCCTGCTTCATCGAGGATATGCAAGGGTTTCAGCTCATCATCAACTTCCTCATTATGCCCACCTTCTTTCTGTCGGGAGCTCTCTTCCCTATGGAAAGCCTACCAAAAGCCGTGGGTTTTATCGCCACCATAAATCCCCTCGCCTATGGTGTAGATGCCTTGAGGGGAATCCTGATACACGGCGCCCATCTGGGATTGATCACCGATTTTATCGTACTCATCTTGGTTACCGCGGCAATTATGGCCCTCGGAAGTTTTCTGTTCTTAAAAATTCAGGTTTAATATTGAACCGTCTTCAATCGTTTTCTACCGCGATCATTTCCATCGATCCTCCGCGCGGAACAGACGGACTGCGGTTCTTTTGCATTCCTGATCTCCTTCTTGTTGCGGCATCATTATCGAAAATTGACGTAATGGTGAAAGCAACACAATGCCCCTTTCCTATCTGTGGAGTTCTTTGAGGAGCCATGCCACATTTTTGCCGAGAACGCGCATGGTCTCGATGCCTTCCGTGTCGCTCTCCACTTCTCCGATATTTCTTCCGATGCCAATATTCCAGTAATTTGCCCCAACGATAATCATCTGCGTTATAAGAAAGAAATGGTTCATTGAGTCAAAGGCATGAATGGCCCCGGCCCTGCGTACGGCAACAACAGCAGCGCCAATTTTACGTTTGAGAAGATCTCCGCCCGTTCTTGACACCATACCCGCTCTCTCAATGAATCCTTTCATGCCTGCGGTCAGATCTGAAAAATAAACCGGGGACCCGAGAATGATAGCATCTGCGGCCATCATCTTACCGATCCATTCATTGACCGCATCGTCCTTGATGGCGCATGTTCCGTCTTTCAGTTCCGCGCATTTATGGCAGGCGATACATCCGGAGACCCGTTTACCGGCAAACTGGACGAACTCAGTCTCGGTGCCTTCAGCCGCAAGTTCACGAAGCACATGATTGATGAGCATCGCCGTGTTGCCATCCTTTCGCGCGCTTCCGTTAAAGGCGATAGCTTTCATTGTAAGTCCTCCTTACGAATAATCTTTTTGATATTGTCCGCTGTTCTCAGAATTTACCGGTGAGGAACTCATCCCTATTCTCAGAAATTTTGTACCAAATAATAGCGCGTAAGGTCAAGCACTGAATGCACAGAGGTTCACAGATGGCGGTTATTGAGGGGCTGTTAAAAAAGAAAGCAGGTTCGAAGTTATCCGAACCTGCTTAGCAGGTTTAGCCTTTTCTTACATTTGCTGCAGCGGGGCCTTTTGGGCCTTTTACAACATCAAAAGTCACAATCTCGCCTTCAGACAGGGATTTGAAGCCGCTGTCTTGAATAGCAGAATAGTGAACGAAAACGTCTCCACTGTCATCACTGGTAATGAAACCAAAACCTTTAGACTCGTTGAACCATTTCACAGATCCTTTTGCCATATAGACATACCTCCTTTTTAGAATGTGGAAGAATACGGAACTGTGTTACGAAGAGACTACAAAAGAAAAACTTAAGCTTATGTGGTTACAACGAACAAATACTTCCGAAACTCCATACGTATTATCCCACAAGACAGAAAGAAATGCAATCATTTATTTTTTGGGCTTCGGCAAAAGGTCTCTAAGGGGTACCCCAAAGACGAGCGTCATTTACTACTTGATTTTGACTTGAGGTTTATATTCACGGTTGCTCCCGGGGTTGCCTTAAGGGTTTCATTGTCCCATTTTATGCTCTCGTTTTCGGAGGAATAGGTTATGAAATGATATCCCGACGAAATGGCCGCCGCAATCTGAAGACATTTGCCTTCTGACGTTTGAAGGGTGATTGTGTGGTCTCCAGGCTGTAGCATGACTGAATCAAAAGCGCCCGAGTAGGTATCCTCGTCCGTGCGTTGAGGCGAATCGGGCGGTAACCTGACAATGAGTTTTCCGTCTACATAGAGGTCTCCGTTTGACCTAATGATTGTTTGCGTGAACCGACCGACAGCTTTTCCGTCAATAGCGATTTCCGCATCGGAAAAGTCCTGACCTTCAATACATATGGTGATCCTTGCGGGTTCCTCTTTTGATTTGCAACCACCTGTAACGACTAAAACCACACATGCGAGAATACCGAGTATAATAACAAAGGCCCTTGTTTTGTTCATATCTTTATCCGCAGGTCATTATATCCGGCTGCTTGTTTTTGCGATAGCTATTTTTTGACCGGAGGCTTTATCCCGTGAAAGGTACATTATAGTGTATCAAGAACTGTTCCGCAATCTTTTGCATAACATTTTTTGTACAAAGACAGCAAGATGGCTTGACAGTATGGTGGTGCGCGAAGTAAAATGAGTCGTGTTGCCTGCGCATAAATGGATATTTAAGGGATTAGTCATTCTGGCCATTCTGGTGGCGGTGATTTACTCCATCGTGCTCTTTGTCCACTCCCTTTCCCACGAGAGTACTGACGATGCCTATGTAACCGGGACCGTTGTTCCCGTGGCGGCCGAGGTCAAGGGAAGAGTGGTGAAGGTTTACATCAACGACAATGAAGAGGTTGCCGCCGGTACGCCCCTTGTTGAGATTTTTCCGGAGGATTATGTGAGCGCCCTGACAGAACAAAAGGAGGCGGTTCTGCGGTTCCAGTCAGAAGAGCAGGAATTGCAAGCCTCAATCGCGGAGAAGAGGAAATCCCTCGCGCAGGCCCAGGCCAATTTGGAGGCCACCCGTGCCGATGAAGCACTGGCAACAAAAGAATTGAAACGCTATGAAAACCTCCGTAAGGAGGAGGTAGTATCAGCAAGCCAGTATGACAACACCGAGTCCCGCTTTGAGGTGGCACGTGCCAGGAAGGATGCAGCCGAGGCCGCCATCGCTGAAACGGAAGCGGCTCTGAAGACCGCGCAGGCGCGACTCACGACACAGGGTTTCAAGATTAAGGAGGCACAGGCCTCACTGGATCGAGCTCAACTAGACCTGAAAAGGACCGTGGTCGTGGCCCCCGTCTCGGGCATGATCGCGAAGAAGAATGTTGATCCGGGAAAATATGTACAACCCGGACAACCCCTTCTTTCCATCGTGAATGGGGAAATGTGGGTCATCGCCAATTTCAAAGAGACGCAGATAAAAAAAATGGCAGTAGGGCAGCCGGTGGAAGTGAGAGTCGATGCTTACCCCCGGACAACCTTCAAGGGACATGTGGACAGTCTGCAACCCGGCACCGGCTCGGCCTTCAGTTTGCTCCCGCCGGAGAATGCAACAGGTAACTTCGTGAAAGTCGTACAGCGTGTTCCGGTCAAGATCGTCATGGAATCGAAGCCTGACAGAAACAATCCACTGTGGCCAGGCCTGTCCGTCATCCCGACTGTAGATACAAGCCGGGAGACCGGTCCGAAACTCTCTTCCTACCCCGCACCATCCGCCAGACGGTAACCTTGATGGATGGGGCATACAAACCGCATAAATGGCTCATTACCCTTACCGTCATGATCGGAACCACCATGGCGGTGCTCGATATGAGCATCGTCAACGTTGCCCTGCCGAGCATGCGCGGAACCCTTGGCGCATCTGTCGAAGAGATCGCCTGGGTCGCTACCGGATACATGCTCTCGAGCGTCATCATCATGCCTATTATCGCGTTTTTTCTGAAGACCGAAAACTCTTTGCCATAGACAATACAAGGTTTTCCTGTTGACACCGGACTGAGATGTTAGTATAGTAACACCAAGAGGAGAAATAGTAACACTGTGTCCGTGCAGAGATTTGGCATATCCATAGAAGGCCCATTATTGAAACGGTTCGATAAGCTCATTGGACGAAAAGGCCATTCAAACCGGAGCGAGGCCATCAGAGACCTCATCAGGAATAGCCTTGTTAAGGAGGAATGGGAGTCGTCTGCCTCTGAAACCGTTGGGACTATCACGATCGTTTACTCGCATGAAACGAGAGAATTGACAGATACTCTCACAGACCTTCAGCACCAATATCACAATTCAATCGTATCGGCTATGCACATACATCTCGACGACCACAACTGTCTTGAAGCCATCGTTGTAAAGGGCAAGGCAAGGGACATCAAGGTAATAGCCGACAGGCTAATCGGGACAAAAGGCGTGAAGCACGGAAAGCTTACTGCAACGACAACAGGTAAATATCTGAAATAAGTTTTTATTTGAGGAGTAGCACGAAGATTGTATTAGTAACACTATATATGCTTGCATACGAACAGGAAGATGAGATGGGTCCTATGTTACAAAAAAGCTTTAGGGACAAAAGGATTGCCTGCCGTAGTTTAGTTACCCTTTTCCTCGTAAGTATTCTATGTGTCGGTACCGATGTTTTTGCCGCAGCCCCTCTTATCACCGACGACACGGATACCCAGGGTAGAGGAAAATTCCAGCTTGAACTTTCCGAAGAGTATATCCACGACAAGGAAGAAGGTATCATCGGAGAAACAAATGGCTTGACAACAACGCTGACCTACGGCATTCTTGACTCTGTCGACATCGCCTTGGCAATTCCCTATCAATTTTTGCGGACAGAGGATGAAGAATCCATGACAGCAGCGGATGGTATTTCTGATCTTGCTATTGAGGCCAAGTGGCGTTTCTATGAAAAGGACAGTCTCAGTTTTGCCCTCAAACCAGGCCTGACACTTCCTACTGGAAACGAAGACAAAGGTCTCGGTACGGGAAGATCTACCTATTATCTCTACTTTATTACTTCGAAGGAAATAACGCCCTGGGCGTTCCATTTCAACCTTGCCTACGTCAGAAACGAGAATAAGAACGGTGAGCGGAATGACATTTGGCACGCCTCACTTGCTGCGACCGTGGAAGTTGTCAAAAAACTTAAATTAGTCGGTGATATCGGCGTGGAGTCAAACTCCGACAGGTCGTTCATGGTCCCCCCCGCCTATATACTGGGTGGGTTTATTTACTCACCATGGGAAAATGTCGATTTTGGCCTTGGCGTGAAAGGCGGTTTGACTGAAGCTGAAACGGACGTTTCTATCCGCGGTGGTATTACGTGGAGGTTTTAAATGCATATACCTGATGGCTATTTAAGCCCGCAAACCTATGGGCCCCTCTGGGGGACGAGCCTTGTCTTCTGGTTTGTTGCGCTCAGGAAAGTGAAAAAAGAGCTTTCCACGAAGCAGATCCCCTATCTGGCAATGGCAGCGGTCTTCTCCTTTCTCGTTATGATGTTCAATATTCCTATTCCCGGAGGAACCACGGGCCACGCGGTGGGTGCCGGTATTGTTGCAATATTTTTGGGTCCCTGGACAGCGGTGATTGCCGTCTCTGTTGTCCTCATCATCCAGGCCATCGTATTCGGTGACGGCGGTATCACCGCCATCGGCGCCAACTGCTTTAACATGGCCGTTGTCGTGCCCTTTGTTGCCTATTGGGTGTTTAAACTCATCAACGGAAAGTCAACACATGGAGCCAGACAATACGTGGCCGCATTTCTTTCCGGTCATATAGGGCTTACCGTGGGGGCGATAATAGCGGGCATGGAATTCGGCATACAGCCGCTCATAGCCCGGGGCGTTGACGGCAGACCGCTCTATGCGCCATATCCTTTTTCCATAGCTGTCCCTGCTATGGCTATTCAGCATTTGATGTTTTTCGGCGTCATTGAAGGCATCCTTACCGTGTTGCTGCTCAAGTATTTCCAGAAACACGAACCGGGGCAGATATACGCTTTACGGGCAGGCGATCTGAAATGACAAAAACACAGAAAAGACTCTGGATCGGGCTCATCGTTCTGGCATTTCTCTCCCCACTGGGTATTGTTCTTCCGGAGAAATTCAAAGCTCACGATGCCTGGGGCGAATGGAGCACCGATAGCCTCCAAAAGGTTCTCGGTTATGTCCCTGAGGGCCTGAAGAAGCACTCCGAGTTATGGAAAGCGCCCATTCCTGACTATAGCTTTGAGAGCGAGACTGCTGTGGCGGGCCGACGGATAATCTCTTATGCCTTCTCCGGTTTCATTGGTATTGCCATGGCGGGGCTCGTTATCCATTTTATTGTGAAGTTTTTGGTAAGAGATGAAAAACGGAATCCCTGAGTTTCTGTTGGGAAAATCCCTTTACCGCGATATGCCTATGAGCGGCAAGGCATCGAGAGCGTCATTTCTTGATACGAGCCTGAACCATTTCGCTGCTTTCGTTAAAACTACGTACGTTCAGTGGGAATCGGCCCATAAAAAAGGGTTGCTCCAACAACTGGATTCAAGGGTGAAGCTCCTGTTTTTGCTCCTTTTTATCGTTCTCATCAGCGTGAAAAGCACCTTTCTTCCGGAGGCGGCCATAGGCTTTGTGATTCTTGTCCTTGCCGGCCTGTCGCGTCTCAACCTTGTGACCTTCTATTCGAAGATATTTCTTCTCGGCCTTGTCTTCGGTTTCCTCGTGGTCATTCCTTCTTCTGTGAATGTGGTCAGCGGAGGGGATGTCATCGCGCCTCTCATCCATCTTTCAAAGCCCTATCAGTTCTGGATCTATCGTATACCCGAAACGGTGGGGATTACGGGACAGGGACTCGAAGGAGCCCTTCTCATCACCCTTAGGGTCATCAATTCCCTCTCCCTCTCATTCCTCATTATCCATACGACGCCTTTTTCCGAGATCATCAGAGCGCTCAAGACGTTCCGTGTACCTGACCTCTTCCTTGTGATTATCACGCTTTCCCACAAATATATCTATATCTTCGCGAAGACCCTTGAGGATATCCATCTTGCGAGGAAAAGCAAGGTTGTGGAGGCAAGGGCCTCGGACACGACAAGCTGGATTGCGGGAAGGCTGGCTTTTCTGTTCCGCAAAACTTGCTCGCGGTGCGAGGAAATATTTCAAGCGATGCTCGCGCGGGGCATGACCGATGATATCGTGCTTTATGGCTGCGAAAAGCTGAGCACACGGGACATTATTGCGGGAGCTTTCATGCTGATAACCGGTGTTTTCCTATGCCTGTTGTAAGGAGTGAGATGGAGCCTATACTTGATATCGACAAAGTGAGCTACCATTACTATGGTATCATCCCGGCCCTTGCCGATGTGAGCCTTCATGTAAAGGAAAGTGAAAAATTTGCCGTCATAGGGGCCAACGGAAGCGGAAAATCGACGCTGCTTCGCGTCATAAGCGGTCTGCTTCATCCCGACTCAGGCAGGGTTTTTTTCAGGGGACGGGAAGTGACGGTAGGCTCTCTGAGGGACAAAGGTTTTCTGCGGTTTTTCCGTGAGGGTATTGGCTATATCTTTCAGGATTCCGACGTGCAGCTTTTCTGCCCCACGGTCCTTGACGAACTGCTCTTTGGGCCCATGCAACTGGGGATAGGGAAGGCGGAGGCATTAGACCGGGTCCACGGAGTAATGAAGATGCTCGATATTGAAGGGCTCGTGAAGAGGCCACCATATATGCTCTCAGGGGGAGAGAAGAAAAAGGTTGCCATAGGTTCTGTACTGACCATGAATCCTCATGTCTTGCTTCTCGATGAACCCACAAGCGGCCTTGATCCGAGGACCCAATGTTTTTTGACGGAACTCATCTTTGAACTCAATGAGGCAGGAAAAACAATTTTTATCAGCACCCACGATCTTACCCTTGTTGACGAATTCCAGCCAACCGTGGCGGTGCTTTCGGAGGAGCATACCATCGAAAGGGTAGGACCTGCCGATACGATTCTACAGGACGAAGACCTGTTATTAAAAGTGAACCTTATTCACGAGCATATGCATTATCATGGCCGGATAGCCCATACGCACCGCCACTCTCACCACCTCTACCATACACATTAGACGCCAAAAACACCTTCTCGCACTCGGGTCTGTACGAGCAATTACGATAACCTGACACTGAATCATTCTCGTTCATTGCAAGAGGGTTCCGATGCCGTGTGGGCATGGGCTAGGGGGGTGGACTATTGTCCCTGCCACGAACACAGCAAATATTATTTAAAATATTTTAATTTTTTTCTTGACAAGGCTCACACCTGTTGCTATAAGATTAATTAACCGATTTTAATAGAAAAAGGAGGTGGCGTGCGCAGTACTGCTTTAAAAAATAATAAGGAGGCAAGAATGAAGAAATTAGTAATCATTGGATTGGCATTATTTCTTGCACTGCCGGCACTCAGTTATGCAGGCAGCGCCACAAGCAGATGGGACATGACCATCGGCGGATACATCGCATTCGACTATGGCTATGCAAGCCAGGCGGTCGGGGCCGACTACCTGGTCGCGTTGAGATCATCGGCTGCCAGACAGAACCTCAGTGACCAATATTATAACCAGTTCGCGCAGACAGGTGAGACTCGTCTGAATTTCCTCATGCTGGGTCCCGACGCATTCGGCGCCAAGACAAGGGGCTTCATAGAATATGATTTCAAGGGCTCGAGCACAGGTGGAAGCTATATCCAGGGTGCAGCGTCCTTGAGACATGCGTATGCGAGACTAGACTGGGCAAACGACCAGTTGCTGTTTGGTGAGTTCTGGAATGGATGGCTCGGCGGAACACCCCCCGTCGGATACATCGGGTGGAACCTCCCGGCCCTAGGCAAGTCCAACCGGGCTCCCCAGATCAGATGGACCCATTTTATGGGCAACTTTTTGGCCAGAATCGGCATGGAGTATAATGGCAGACAGTACAATCAGAACGTCGATGCCCCCGACAACGGCGGAAGCGGCTATGTTGATAACTATACCAGAGCCCCTATACCTGACTTCTTCTTCACCTTTGAATGGTCATCAGACGCATGCGGAACCATAAACGGGCCTTTCGGTCCCTCAGAAACTTATGTTCGGATGGGGTAACGTCGTTGGGCGTGAGAAGAACATTTACGATGCCGCCACGGGCTTGGCATATGGCCCGAACACGACAAGGTATAAATCAGAAGGTGAGAACGCATGGTCATCGATACTGTATACCTTTGTTCCCATCGTCCCCACGAGGAACAACCACAACGCTGGCGCCATTGGCTTTACCGCCGGAATCGGTGCAGGCCAGAATGCCGGCTACGAAAACCCCAATACTATTAGTGCCTACCAGAGGCCGGACGGCTCTTATTCGTCGCCGCTTGGCGTTGCTTGGTATGCAAGCGCGTACGTTTACCTGACTGATCAACTGTATGTGTTGCCCACCTTCTCGCAGCAGTGGATTAACGTGAGCGGGTACTACCAGAACAGCATGGCAGGCCGTGCTGCTTTTCCCACGAGCATATTCGACTTGACAGGTACGAGCCTCGGCGGCCAGACAGTGTATGGCGGCGGGGGAGCAATACGGGAAGACGCTTATACGCTGGGCATCTGGTATGACGCGAACCCTGCACTCAGATTCGGTCTGGAAGGTTCGTCAATCTTTAACAGATTTGCTACTCCCGGCTATACAACCGTCACCAACAGCACACCGGCATACAAGCAGTATGGAACTTTGAATGTGGCACGAATCCGTATGACGTACTATTTCTAACAGGAACTGATTTGATTTTGCGAAGGGGGGCGTACCGCCCCCCTTTGTTTGTATCACTCCCTCTCTTAATGCTATAACCGGATCACAGAACCCATTCTGAATTTCACGCTATAAGGCGGCGACTGATGCGTTCCTCTGTGAGTATAAATTGTAATTGACAGAACATGGAAAGAAACATAGACTACCTGCCTTAAGTTCATTGTGGCGTATCATTGTGTACGGAGACAAGGGCATATGGGAATATTGGATGATATCAAAAGACTCGGTTTGGAACTCAGTGCTGAAGATGCGAGCGAGATAGAGGCTATCTTCGACCGGGCAAAGGCGGAGAAAAAGGATGAACTGGTAACAAAGACCAGACGGGAATATTATCTAGGGGAGTATTTTACCATCATACGGCCGGATATTATGTCAGCCCTTGAAGCCGATAAAATGGCACAGAACAAGGAGCTGATCAGACAGCTCAACCGGCGGTTTGACGAAAAGGGGAGACGAATTTGTGACGAGGTTACCTGTTCGTCAACGGAAAATGTGGCGCAGTGCGAATACTGTGAGCGGTATATATGCTCGAAGCATAATTACAAACAGGACGGCCACTGCTGCTATGCCTGTTACCTTGAATATGTTGAACAGAAAAGGCCGTAAATCATCCTTGGTTTTGCTATCCACCGGGGCGACATATATGGATTATCATTTCCGATAATGTTTTGAGCGCTTTGTGTCCGTTGCCTATTGCCTGGAGACCATTTTCTTACGATATCTGCCTGCTGTTCCTGATAAGTCGCTTCACATTATCCAGAAGTCCACGCTTTCCCTCCTCGGAAAAGCCTTTGAGCATGGCATGCATATTCTCATCCCGCTCTTTTTCTATTTTTGTAAGTAACTTTTTTCCTTTTTGAGTGATCTCAAGTATGGTTACCCGCTCATCTCTGGGATCGGATTTTCTCATTATAAATCCGCTCCTTTCGAGCCTCTTGGCAATGCCGGTCATGTTGGCGCCAGGAACAAGCATAATCCGGCTCACGTCGGTAATTCTGTTTTGCCCATTCCTTGAGGCGTCCAGGACTCTGAGAACGTTGTACTGCGGAAAGGAGAGACCGTGTTTCCTGAAAATGGCGGATACTACCCTCTTGAAGGTCTCCGCCGCTCTAACAAGGGCCATGAGCACATTCTCATCAGCGCTCAGGTCGCTTCGATAGTTGATCTTTCGCATGGCCTCACCCCGACGACTCCTGTTTTGAACATAGCAAATGTCTATTATATCAAGTTACCGACCCGTATACCAGAAAATAAATACATCTAACGTAAAGACATTGATATTTTATGTATTGATTTGTTATTTCTTCGTGTGGTATACAAATATATGTTTGTTGTCAGTGGCGTAATGAAAGAACAAAAAGGTGCTATAAGCAGGTAATAGGTAATAATATCAAGCGATGACATTCTTTTTGTGTGAGCCTGTAACATGAACTTTTAGAGGAGGTACAATGGAAATAAAAAACGAGCTTGCGAAGATTGTTGGCAAAGAGTATGTGAGCGACAATACGAAAGACCGCGAGAAATACGCGCGGGACGAAAGTCTTGTTCCTCCCGGAATGTCCGATGCTGTGGTGTGGCCGGAGAACTCACAGGAAGTGGGGAAGATTGTAACGTGGTGTAACGAAAAGAATATCCCGGTGGTTCCCGTCAGCTCAAAGGTGCACTTCTATGGGTGCTCTATACCAAAACAAGGGGGAGTTGTTGTCGATCTCAAAAGAATGAACAAGATTCTTGAAATCGACACAGATAATCGTCTTGTACGGTTTGAAGCGGGTGTCACATGGAAGCAGCTTACGAGTGCGCTGGAGAAAAAGGGTATGAGAGTCATTATGCCGTTGCTCCCTCATGGTGAGAGATCTGTGCTTACCGATTCTCTCGAAAGAGAAGTGCCGATAAACACTGTCTATGATTACGGCGAACCCACACAGTCATTGGAAGTTGTGTGGCCCACCGGCGAAGTCTTTCGATGCGGTTCTGCCAGCGTAAACGGTTTTCCCGACTCCAAGTCGAGAGGCGCAAACCCATCGGGACCTGGTCTTGACTTCTACCGGTTCGTGCAGGGTGCCCAGGGAACAATGGGCGTTGTCACATGGATAAGTCTGAAAGCAGAGTCCATTCCGAGGATGGACAAGATATTCTTTGCTCCCATATATGATCTACCTTACGCACTCGATTTTCTTTACAGGATCCTTCCACGGAGAATAGGCCAGGAATGTCTTTTGCTCAATAACATGGACCTTGCCCTCATTGCTGCCGACAAGATGTCCTCGGAATTCGAGAGACTCCGCGCGGAACTTCCGCCCTGGTCGCTTGTTTTAGTAATAAGCGGTCTTGTAAGAAGACCTGAAGAGAAAATAGCTTACGAAGAGAACTTTCTGAGGGAAGTGTTGAAAAACGAATTCCCCAAGCTGCCCCTTGCAGATAACCTTCCGGGCTTCCCTGGCCTTGGGCGAAAACTTTTACCGATGCTGAGAAAGCCGTGGCCGACGAACGTTCCTTACTGGAAGAACCGTTTCAAAGGTGGGTCTCAGAACCTGTTCTTCATCACCAAACCGGTACAGGCACCAATGTTTATTGAGATTATGGAATTGGTGGCTGCGAAGTACGGCTACCCCATGAGCGATATCGGCAGTCACATTCAGCCCATCGAACATAACCGGGCCTGCCAGATTGAATTCAGCTTCTTCTATGACCCCGAAAATGATGCAGAGAAAGCGCTCGTAGCCGACATGTACCGCGAAGCCGCATTAGCCATGATGAATGAAGGAGCGTTTTTTACAAGGCCGTATGGAGAACTGGCTCCCATAATATTCGATCGTGCGGCCAATTACACCATGGCGCTGAAACGCGTAAAGAAAGTCTTTGACCCCAAGAATATTTTGAACCCCGGTAATTTGTGTTTCTAAGGAGGATACGATGCAGAAAAAAGATCGCTACGATACACCAAAAAAGAAAGTAAGCTTAGATGTGACAAAATTGGGAAATTTTGTCTACGATATGGATCATTGTATTAAGTGCAAAGGGTGTTATTGGGTCGAACATACCTATATGCCTGGCGTCAAGTTCTCAACCAGATGCCCGAGCAATACCTGGAATGATTTTGACTCATATGGAGCCTTTGGAAAGATGAGAATAGGGCTTGCCATTAATGAGGGAAAGCTTGAATGGACCGATAAGCTCCTGGAGATCATCTACGCGGACCCGCTCTGCGGCGCCTGCGATGTGGGATGCAAGCGCAACCTCGATCTGGAAATAGAGCTTACTCTTGAAGCCCTGAGAATCAAAGCGGTAAAAGATGGCGCAGGCCCTATGCCGGCACACAAGAAAGTGGCAAAGAACATCGCCACCAGGCACAACCAGTTCGGGTCAGCCCATGAGAACAGACAGAAATGGCTCACGCGAGACATCAAGGTTGCCGATAAGGCGGAATCGCTCTATTTTCCCGGTTGTTCTTCTTCCTACGTGAACCCTGACATAGCACGCGCGACAGCGAAGCTACTGAACGTCTCAGGCACCAAGTTCAAACTTATGAAAGATGAATGGTGCTGTGGCAACACCCTTTACTCGGTCGGTATGATCGATGAGGCGAAAGAGCTTGCGAAACGCAACATTGAAGCGATCAAGAAGTCGGGGGTAAAAACGGTTATCACGAGCTGCGCGGAGTGCTACCGCATGTTGAAAGTCGATTATCCGAAGATGCTTGGCATTGCCACAAACGATCTCCCCTTTAAGGTTATACACCTTATCGAGTTCGCCGATGAAGCCATAAAAAATGGCAGTCTCAAACTGACAAAGCCTGTAAATTTCCGTTTCACCTATCACGATTCGTGCGGCGTGAGCAGGCTTTCCGATCCCTGGACGCCATGGAAAGGCGAGCGCGGCTGGATGGGCTGCGTAAGCCCCACCCTGAAAAGAAGGCGTGGCAAATCCGGTCTCTATCTGGAGGCAAGGAATATATTCAGCGCCATCCCGGGTGCGAAGTTTGTTGAGATGCCAAGGACGAGAGAAAATGCTTTCTGTTGCGGCGCTGGAAGAGGCACAAAAGAGGCATTCCCGGACCTCGCTAAGTTTTCAGCAGAACACCGGATGGAAGAGGTGAAGGAAGTAAGCGCCGAGGCTCTCATATCTGCATGCCCTTGGTGTAAAAGCAATTTCAGCCAGGCCGTGAGAGAGAACGCCGTAAATGTGAAAGTAATGGATATAGCAGAACTTATCCTAGCTTCAGTGGAAATATAAGGAGGCACGATATGAGCATACATAAATCAGCATATAGCGCACTAGAATCGATTGTAGGTTCCCGGTATCTGTCTGATGACCCGGCTATCTGTGAAGGATACCGGTCGGGGCCCGGCGGATATGAGAGCGGTCTCGGATACGAGAGAGTCATGACCAAAATCCCCGGCGCAGTGATACTGCCGAGGACAACCGAAGATGTGCAGAAGATCGTGAAGATATGTAACCGCTACAAGGTCCCGTACGTACCATACGCAACCGGTTTTTATGGCCCTCGTTCCCACTGCCATGTTGAACATGAACTTCTCATCGATATGAAACGGATGAATGACTTTGAGATTGACGAAAAACACTTCTATATTGTTGTAGGCCCCGGTGTTATCTATTCTCCTATTCAGCAGGAAGCGCTGAACAAAGGCGCGTATGTGGTTATCGGCGGGGGCGGAGCCCAGGCATCGGCGATCGCAAACCTCATCGGCGACGGATGGTCCCCGTTGAGTCACAGGATCGGTTTGCCCCACAGGCGTATTCTCGGTACTGAACTTGTTTTACCTGACGGAGAAATTGTCAAGATGGGTTCCCTGGCCGATGGCACCGATCCCTTCTGGGGTGACGGCCCCGGGCCTGACCTGAGAGGGCTTCTCCGTGGATTTACGGGACTCCGCGGATGCCTCGGTATTGTAACGAAAATGGCGATAAAAACTCTTCCCTTCCAGCCCGAGCCCCTTGTGCCCACCGGTATTTCACCGAATACGGGACTTGCGCTTCCAACGAACCGGGTAAAATGGATCAACTACCAGGTGCCCAGCAAGGCAGCCCAGGTGAAAGCCATGTTTGAGGTCGGCAAGGCCGAGATCGCGGGCGCTGTCACAAAAGTGCCCCTTTTCTGGCGGGCGATTAATAAGGCCGAGTCGAAAGAAGAGTTCTGGGAACTGTGGGGCAAAGAAGATGAGAACACCATTAAGAATTTCTTTATCGTTCGCGTGCTTCTTATCGGTTACACCTCGGAAGAGCAGATGCAGTACGATGAAAATGTATTGAATGATATCATGGCGGAACTGGGCGCTAAGCCGAGGGCAACGAGACCACTCGATGAGTCATGGATCAAAAATGCCGACTCAGCGGGCATGTGGCTCATGTGCGGATCCTATGTTTCCGTCGATTACATTATTGAATCACTTTCGCAGGCAACGGTGCACGGTGAAAGCTATGCCAAAACCAAGAAGAACTTCACACCGCCTCTCATGCCTGATTACGGCGATCCGGGCTGGTTTCAGAGTTTCGAACTCGGTCATCAGGGTTATTCGGAATTCCTCGTGTACTGGGATCAGGACGAGGATACAGCAGGTGTGGACCAGTTCTATGTTGAAACATCCAAGATGAATATTAAAGAGCGTTTCTATACATCGCTGCTCGGTCCTCACCAGCCACTCTATCTTACAGGCCCTAAGTATGGACCGAACTATCACGAGTGGCTTCTGAAGGTAAAAGATGAATTCGATCCGCTATGGGTTTGCCATCCGCCGGTACCGTTGGCCCATGACGAGTTTGTGGATCGCGCCCCGTGGATGAAATCCATGAAGGACTGGAAAGCGCCGAAGAAACTTCCTATGCCCGAATGGAAATGAATATAGGATAAAGTGATTCACATATGTGCCGGACAGTCTCCTGTCCGGCACGAATTATAGACGCTGGGCGGCAATAGAGTATCTTGGTTACACAAAAAGTTTTTGTGAAACGTTGTCGGCTGTATTGTTCATCATGCTGAACAAAAGCTTCTATAATGCCCAAAAAAAACTTGATCAAGAACCATAAATTATAGTATAAATAAAAATTGGGTACCGTATGATTCGTAATAATGAACATGAGCTAACACAACCTTCAGATTTGTCAACACTGCACGAAAAGGCAGATCCACAAGCAACCCAACGTTAAAGAGAGCGTAATTAGGGAGCATATGCTTGGATTTGTTATCGAAAAATGTGTTATAAGAGGCGATGCTGTATGGCAAAGGTAGCAATGTTATGTCCTTTTTCGCATAAAATGTGTCGTGACTGTGCTGTATACAGAGGTAGTCACTACTATTTATGTTTTAAGAAAGAATATCGTGGGCGTTTGCTCGATAAGACTGGCAAAAGGACTAGGAAGGCTAAAACGAATAGCGTATATGGTAAGACGGATTTGTCCTGTGAAATTCCTGAGGAAATTCTATCAAGTCCTGCGGTGATTAACGATGTAGAAGATATTATAGAGAAAGAGGAATTTGGAAAATTCAAAGAAAGGAGAGACGCATGATACAAGATTTTACGTACCTAAAACCCGGCAACGTCAAAGAAGCGCTGGCCATGCTCGCTGACCACGATGATTGCAAAATTGTCTGTGGTGGTCAATCGTTGCTCATCCCGATGCGGCAGGGGCTGCTGGTTGTGGAGTACTTGATCGATATCAAGGGGCTCAATGAATTGAGCTACATCAAGTACGACGCAAAAGAAGGCCTCAAGTTGGGCGCAACCACAACGCACAGGATGATCGAAAAGTCTGCTGTCATCAAAAAACATTATCCTGTCCTTGCTATCATGGAAGAGAGACTGGCTTCCACACAGACCCGTAATTGGGGTACTATCGGTGGTAACCTTGCTCATGGTGACGCGGCGGGCGATCCTGCGCCTGTTCTCGCCTCACTTGGGGCACAGGTTAAAGTGGCTTCCGCAAAAGGGGAAAGACTTATACCCCTTGAAACATTCTACACCGACATTTTTGAAACAGCCATGGAACATGAAGAAATGATCATTGAAATCCAAGTTCCCCCGATGTCCGCGAAAACCGGCGCTGCATACCAGAAGTTCAATCTCCTGCGGAACGATATGGGAATCGTTGGAGTGGCTGTGGCTATGACGGCTGACGCGAATGGTGCCTGCAAGGATGCGAGGATTGTTCTCGGTAACGCAGGGGTTACCCCGATCAGGGCGAAGAATGCCGAAAAAGTCCTTGTTGGCAAAAAGATTACCGACGCGCTTTTGGCAGAGGCGGGCGAAGCTGCCGCAGCTGAAGCTGATCCTGTTTCCGATATCCATGCTTCTGAAGAGTACAGACGCCATCTCGTTAAAGTGCTTACAAAACGTATGGCAAAAAAAGCCTGGGAACAGGCTTCTAAATAAGGGTGAAGGAGGTTAAAATAAAATGGAAAAACGAGTGATAACATTAATAGTAAATAAGCAGGCATACGAGCTGTATATAAACCCGAAAACCCTTCTTGTGGAAGCCATAAGAGACCATGTCGGGCTTACCGGAACGAAACGCGGATGCGAGACGGTTTCCTGCGGGGCATGTACAGTGCTGGTGAATGATATGGCTGTCAAAGGATGTTCTGTTCTTGCCGTGCAGTGTGACGGTATGAATATTACCACTTCTGAGGGCCTTGAGACAAACGGCAAACTGGCGCCGATTCAGAAGGCATTCCTCGATGAGGGTTCCTATCAGTGCGGTTTCTGCACATCGGGTATGCTCATGGCAACTTCAGGGCTCCTGATGGAGACAGCGAAACCCACAAGAGAAGAAATTAAAGAGAGTATCGAAGGAAATATCTGCCGCTGCACCGGTTATAACAGTATCGTGCGTGCTGTGGAACGGGTGGCAAAGGGTATGTACAAGGAGGAGTCATTATGACAGAAACGAGTCTAGCTCAGGAAAAATTAACCGTCATTAACACACACGTTCACAATATCGATGGAATTGCGAAAGTTACTGGCCGAGCAACATACACCTTTGATGTGAAACTGCCCGGCATGCTCTATGGTAAGATACTGCGCAGTCCGCACCCGCACGCGATAATATTAAACATCGATGCTAGCAAGGCCCTGGCGCTTCCCGGTGTCAAAGCCGTTGTGACAGGAAAAGACACATTAGGCATCAAACAGGGTATCTGGCGGCGGTATCAGGAACTCTGCGACGAGCAGATCCTCACCGTTGAGAAAGTCCGATATATCGGCGAACCTGTTGCGGCGGTGGCGGCAGTGACTGAAGAGATCGCGGAAGCCGCCCTCGATCTCATAGAAGTTGATTATGAAGTGCTCCCTGCTGTTTATGAACCCTACGAGGCAATGAAGAAAGAAGCCCCCAACATTCACGACGGAGTGGAAAGAAATATTAACGTGACACGCCATATTGAATGGGGTGATGTTGAAGGCGGATTTGAGAAAGCCGACTATATCAGAGAAGACCACTTTTTCTGCGGCGGTCAGGCCCATATGTGTATGGAGACCCGCGCGGCTGTGGCAAGCTACACACCGGAGGGAAAACTCACCTTTTATCATTCCAACCAGTCCGCGTACTACCTGCAGGCCCTCATGGCAGGCATTCTCGGTCTGAGGGAAGGTGATGTACGTTGCATCGCACAGTATGTCGGTGGCGGCTTCGGCGGCAAGTTCGAAATGGACGGCGCCATTTTCTGCGCATGCGTTCTCACCATGAAACTTTTCAGACCTGTGAAAATTGTCTACACAAGAGAAGAAGACTTTATCGCAACGAAACGCCGGACCCCCATGAACTACTGGGTAAGAACAGGCGTTTCAAAAGACGGCATGTTCCTTGCCCGTGAAGCAAGGGTCGTCAGCAACGGCGGTGCCTATACCGGTATGGGAGCGACAGCACTTTATCTGACTGGTTTCTTCCACTCCTTCCCGTATAAATGGGGCGGATACCGTTATGACGGCTACAGGGTTTATACCAACACACTTCCTTCGACCTCTATGCGTGGTTTCGGCGCGCCTCAGGCCATGTTCTGTTCAGAACAGCAGCTCGAATGGATTGCCGCTGATCTTGGTCTCGACCCGATCGAAATGAGACGAAAAAACGGCCATACCGCGGGCTACGAAGTCCCCGGACAGGCGTTGATCGCGAGTTGCGGTTTGGACGAGGCCTTAACCGTGACCCAGGAATGGATCAAGAAGAAAGGCAAGTTGCCTGAAAACAGGGCTATCGGTTACTCTGCGGCCGGTTTTATGTCCGGTGGTATCTTCAACTGGTTTGATACCCCTTACTCATTCTCGTCGGCAGTAGTCACCATCAATCAGGATGGGACCGTAGAATTGCATATAGGTGCCACAGAGATAGGCCAGGGTTCCAATACGACTATGGCCATCATTGCGGCAGAAACGCTGGGTGTCAAGGTTGAGGACATTAAGGTACATTCAGGAGATACCGACCACTGCCCGGCTGACCTCGGCGCCTGGGGATCACGGCAGACCCTCATGACCGGCAACGCAACAAAGAGGGCCTGCGAGGACGCGAAAAGGCAGCTCCTTGAATTCGCCTACGCGAAAATGGGTCTGAACATCGTGTACGACCTCGACATCAAAGACCGCTGGGTCCACATCGTGGCACGTCCCGAAAGAGGTATGGCCTTTGATGAGCTGGTGAAAATAGCTCTCCGCGGCAAAGACGGACAGCGGATCGTCGGCAGGGGCTACTACACACCTCACCGTAAAGGAATGATTTCCCCGGCATACAGTTACATGATGCAGGCAGTAGAAATAGAAATTGATAAAGAAACAGGCAAGATCGATCTCATCGACAGCCTGACCGCCCATGACTGTGGAACGCCCATTAACCACCTTGGTCTTATCGGTCAACTTGAAGGCGCTTTTTCCATGGCAGCCGGATATGGTTATCTCGAATATATGCCCTATGAAGACGGCAAGCTGATGAACCCCAACCTGGTTGACTACAAGATGATCAGGGCCACTGAAATGCCCGATACGCCGATTGCCGAGATTGACACCTATGAACCGGAAGGACCTTATGGTGCTAAAGAGGCAGGTGAAGGACTTACCAACCCGACGGCAGCCGCAATCGGTAACGCAATCTTCCGTGGACTCGGCATCCAGATGAAAGAATGCCCCATCAGGCCCCATATGATTGTGAATGCCCTGAAGGAAAAGGCAGAGAAGGAAAAGGCAGAAGGCGGCAAAAAAGGTAAAAAAGGAAAATAAAAGAGGAGGGATCTCATGAATTTTGTATGTCCTGTCTGCAAAAAGGAATACGCTGTTAGTTTGGAAGCTGCAAGACATGTAATGGGAACCGGCGATAAGAAACACAGGGATTGGCTTGCGTCTGAGGGAGAAAACTATGGTGATCTGCTGGTACTGCAGGCCACGAACCCCGGGAACGCGAGTTATATGGTCGTCGCCCAACTCATAGAAAAGGCGCAGAAGAAGTAATTCGATACACGAAAAACAATTATGGCCCCCCGGCTTTAGAGCCGGGGGTGTCCGTATCAAGCCCGATCACGGAGTATTGGGCTATTTCTAGGAGGTTTCTATGATTCTTGAAGGTAGTGTAAAGGTAAAGGCACCCATCGATAAGCTGTACGATTTTGTCATGAAACCTGAAAGCATCATGGGTTGCTTGCCCGGTGCAGAGCCGCCGACGGTCATCGATGACAAGACCTATACGGGCGTGATGAAGCAGAAGGTTGGTGTCTTCGGCGTGAAGATGAAGTACACCATGCGGCTTGTAGATACCGAAAGGCCGAAGTTCATGATTTATGAAGGCGAAGGCGAAGATATGACGAAGCTCGGCCGTTTTAAAATGAAGATGGACGTCAAACTGAATCAGGTTGGCGAAGAGGTTGAGATCGTCTATACCGTCGATGTGAGCATAGTGGGCAAGCTTGCCATGTTCGGCGACAGGATTATGAAGCAGAAGACGAAACAGATCGAGGCGGAGACAACAAAAAACCTGCAGGCCAAGCTGATAACAATGGCGTAAATCAACACCTGCGTAGTGTGCACAGAGAGGGCTTCTCTGTCGTGAAACCCTCTTTATTGTGGATACCCTTTTCTGTACAGCATGATGACTATTTCGGCTTCCAGCACGGTTTCGTCTTTCTGGTTTAGTACCATTAATGCTGCCGTGACGATACCTCTATCGGCCTTTTTTGTTTCCTTTTTATTGATAATTTTAAATATCGACCGTATGGTATCCCCGCATCTGACTGCCTTTATAAATCGCTCCCTCATCTCAAGGACCGCAATAGTTGTCCCTTCAGTTATACCTGTCTGATTAACCATGCCCGTGGCAACGGCAGCGGTGAGGAGACCGTGAGCAATCCTGCCGCCGAGGGGGCTCTTTCGTGCGTATTCCTCATTGGTGTGCTCAGGGTGAAAATCACCGGAGATGCCGGCGAAATTGACGACGTCGGCTTCTGTGATTGTTCTTCCTATGGTGACAACCTCGTCACCTACATCAAGATCGTCGAAGGTCTTGCCACGCGGTATGATTTCCATCGTCACCTCTCACGGATATGGTTTTGGTCCTTTGAAGCAATGGTATCATAGCATTTTTTCCTCTGTCAATGATAGAAGCATTGAACATGTTTACAGTTTCTTAGGGCGGGGGAAGTCGTTTATTTACAAATTTTGTTGACAGAATCAAAATAGCTGAAGTACAGTATACAATCTTGAAAAAATTCATTGTCGAGGATAACGGTACCTTGAGAAAGAAGGTGCTCAATCATCTCAGGGAGCAAATCTTGAACGGTGAGCTGATTCCTGATGAACGTTTGATTGAAACCAGCATTGCAAAAGAGATCGGCATCTCAAGGACCCCTGTAAGGGAAGCGCTCCATAGCCTTGAGCGGGAGAGGCTTATCAAGGCAATTCCTAGGGTGGGGTACGTTGTTACACGTATGAACGAGCGTGAAGTGGAAGAGATCTGTCAAATACGAGTTGCCATAGAAGGGTTGGCAATCTGCTGGGCCATCGAAAGGGCACAAAAGAAATTGGCAAAAGAGCTGGGAAAAATTGTTCTCACACAGGAGAAGGAGATATTAAGGGAGAATCTTCAGGCTTATGTGGGACTGGACGGCCAGTTTCATGAAACCAGCGCCAGGCTGAGCGGGAGCGACCGTCTGCTTGAAATGGCTCCCATGCTGAGATGGCATATGCTGAGATTCAGAAGACAGAGCATTTATATGATAAAGAACGCCGTAAGGTCAATGAAGGGGCATAAACGTATCCTTCAGGCCATTGGGAGGTCTGACCCGGAAGCCGCTGTAGCAGCTCTGGAGATGCATTTGCAGGAGGCCCAGGAAGACCTGCTCAATTATGATCCGGAGAAGACGGCGCATTTAAATGCCTGAAGGGGTATCGTATTAGGCATAGAAAAAGGTGTGTGTTATTTCGACAATGGTAAAGGCAAGAAGCAGTATCAAAAAACATCAAGGAGGTAGCATATGAAAAGGTATTTTCTTCTGTCATTATGTCTCATCGGTTTCCTTGGTCTTTTTCTCATTTCTCCTCTTTCCCATGCCGCCAGCAAAACGATTAAGGTTGGTATCGTTGACAGCTATTCGGGGCCGGCCGCTATTTTCGGCATCGATATGCGTGACGGATTCAGGATGGGCATGAATGAGATTAACGCCAAAGGAGGTGTCCTCGGCAGAAAGATCGAGATCGTGACGAGGGATGAAAAATTCCAACCTGACATTGCCCTCGCCATGGCCAAAGAGCTTATCATGAAGGAGAACGTGGACCTTCTTTTGGGCACCATCAGTAGCGCGTCCGCCCTCGCGATTTCGGACCTCGCAAAGAAGGAGAAAGTCCCCTTCTTATGCACCTACGCGAAGAGCGATAAAATAACCGGCGAGAAGGGGCATCGGTATGTTTTCAGCATGGCCGATAATACAAATATGGCTGGCCGGGCCGCTGGCACCGCTATCGCGAAGAAACCTTATACCAAATTCTGGATTGCAGGCGACGATATGGAATATGGCCACGCTATCTGTGAAGCAACCTGGAACCAGATAAAGAAGCTCAATCCGAAAGCGCAGCTTCTGGGTCAAACATGGTGGAAAGTGGGCGAGACAGACTTTGTCCCCTACATTACCCAGATCATGGCTGCCAAGCCGGATTATATTATCATGGGCAACAGCGGAGCCAGCGTAATCGGCTTCCAGAAAGCGGCCAAAGCCACAGGGCTTATAGATAAGGTACCCATCTATCAGCATACGGCCATTGAATTTGCTGTTCTTACCTCCCTTGGTCTTGAAGGACCGGAGAATGTGGCGGGTACGGCAAGTTATATGTTCTACTACCCGCAGACGGCGGAGAACAAAGCCTTTGTGGCCAAGTTTCAGAAATTCAGCAACAGGCTTCCCACGATGCCGGCATTTTTCGGTTACGTAACAGCCCAGTTTATTGCTAAGGCATACGAGAAGGCAGGTGTTGTCAATAAAGAAAAATTCATTGATGCCCTCGAGGGTATGAAGTTGGACACAAGCGCTGTGGGGCCACTCCAGGTGAGAAAATGCGATCATCAATTACTCTACCCCGTGTTCTATGGAATGACCAAGAAGGTGCCTCAGTATAAAGACTTTCTCATCGGCACTGACATAGTAACTATCCCACCGGGAGAAGGGTACCCGTCCTGTGAGGAGATTCAACTGGAGAGGGCGAAATCGAAGTGAGAGGACGACGAGGAGGGAAGGGCCTTGGATTTCATCTATTCATTTATTCCGGCGAAGATATTAACCCAGATCTTCGTGGGGCTCAGCCGCACGGTGATTCTGTTCATCGTTTCTTCGGGCTTGAGCCTCATACTGGGGGTGCTCCGTATCCCTAATGTTTTTCACGGATCTCTCTATATGATCGGGGCCTTTATGGCCTATACGATCACGAACGTCGTAGGCGGCGGATACACCGGTTTTATACTGGCCCTCATCGGTGCCCCCCTGGGGGTTGCCCTGTTGAGCCTTGCCGTAGAACGAGGTCTCTTCCAATTTCTCTATGAGAGAGAGCACTTAATGCTCATTCTGTTTACCTTCTCCGTTTCTCTGGTTTTCGGTGATCTTGTAAAAATGGTCTGGGGCGCTGACTTCAAAACCGTGCCAGTGCCCCAGGCATTAACGGGGTTCGTCTCCGTCTTCGGGGGCCTGCCCTTTCCTCTGTATAATCTTTTTCTTCTCATTATGGGGCCTATCGTGGCTGTCGCCCTCTGGTTTCTCGTCAACAGGACCAAGATCGGAAAGATATCACAGGCTGCAGCCGTGGACAGGGAGATGGTAGGAGCTGTCGGCATAAATGTGAGTTGGGTGTTCGCCGCTGTCTTTGTCATCGGCTGTTTTCTTGCGGGTCTCGGCGGAGCCCTTATTGCGCCCACCGTGGGTGTGGTCCTTGGTATGGACAGTACGCTCATTATGGAGGGATTTCTTATCGTTATCATTGGTGGATTGGGGAATATCTGGGGAGCTCTTTTGGGGGCCCTTATTTTTGGCCTCACACAGTCTCTCGGCATTCTCATATGGCCGCAATTCGGCATAATTTTTCCCTATGCTGCCGTGGTGATCGTGTTGCTGATCAGGCCCACGGGACTTCTTAAATCAACGTGGTAACAAAGAGGTAGACTATATGGGACAGGTGTTTTCCGGAAAAAAGGAACTTATCTGGGGCATTATGTTTATTGTTGTCCTTCTCGTGATACCCTCTGTGGTACCTCGTTTTTATTCGTACACAATATCCATGATTATCCTTCTGGGACTTTTAGCCACGAGCCTCAATTTTGCTCTGGGCTACGGAGGCATCTATCAGTTCCATCATTGTGTGTTTTACGGTGCGGGAGCGTACACGACAGCTCTCATGCTGACAAAAACAGGCATTTCGCCCTGGATTGGTTTTATGGTGGGGCCTGTTGTTGCAGCGATTTTAAGCTTTGTTATGGGATTAATCTGTATTCGACTTTCCAAACTCTATTTTGGTATGCTCCAGATATCACTTGGTTCTCTTGTCTGGGCGGTCATCTATCGGTGGCGTGGTTTTACGGGTGGTGAAGACGGGATCCACGGTGTCCCTTTGCCGGATATTATCGCTTCCGGGACCGGTGCGTACTATTTTACCCTTATTGTGTCCACGCTCTCCTTTCTTGCCATCTACGTGATGCTGAAATCTCCCTTTGGGAGCTCTTTGCAGGGTATTAGGGATAATCCGGTGAGAAGTGAAATGATCGGTGTGAACGTGAGGCACCACCAGCTTGCCGCCTTGATGATCTGTGGTTTTTTTGCCGGTGTGGCTGGCGTTCTCTTTATTGTTGTCGATAACTCGGTATTCCCCGGTATGATGTTCTGGACACTCTCCATGGAAGTCATGATCATGTGCCTTCTCGGTGGATGGCTTACCTTTTTAGGACCTCTTGTCGGTGCAGGACTTATTGTCACGATACGGACTGTCGTGAGTGGCTACACGGAATACTGGTCGCTTATTCTTGGTGTTATCCTCATGCTCATTATCTTTTTTCTACCCGATGGGGTCCTCGGTTATTTTGCGAATAAATTAAGGGCAAGGGCCGATAAACAAATGGCAAAGGGGTAAGTGTGTTACAAATAGAATCGTTATCAAAATCGTTCGGGGGATTTAGGGCAGTTAACAACGCAAACCTTGATGTGAAGAAAGGTGAGGTCGTGGCTGTTATCGGTCCCAATGGGGCTGGAAAAACCACACTCTTTAACCTCATTACAGGCATACTGAAGCCTGATTCGGGCATGGTGCTGTTCAAAGGCGAGGATATCACTGGCCTACCTCCCCATATCATCTGCAAAAAGGGTATGACCCGTTCGTTTCAGGTGGTGAATGTTTTCCAGAAGCTTTCCGTTTTTGAGAACGTTCAGGTTGCTGTTCTGTCACGGGAAGGCAAGACCTGGAAACTGTTTACCCCCTCAAAGAAACTGGTCGTCAAAGAGACAAATCGTATCTTGGATAGCGTCGGACTTGTAGATAAGGGTAATAATATCAGCGGCGCACTCTCTCATGGCGACCGCAAGGTTCTTGAAATCGCTATGGCCCTTGGAGGAAACCCTGAGTTTCTCATTCTCGATGAGCCGACTGCCGGTATGGCCGCGGAAGAGACGGTGCGCTGCATAGAGCTTATCAAACAGCTTTCAGAGAAAATGGGCCTCACGATCCTCTTCTGTGAACATGATATGGAACTGGTATTTTCTATTTCGAACAGGATAATGGTCATGGTTCGTGGCGCCACTATTATTCAGGGGTCCTGTGAAGAAGTTAGATGTAATCAGGCAGTGCAGGATGCATATCTTGGCGGGAGTGACGCATGCTTGATGTAAAGGGGATCCATACATATTACGGCCTGAGCCACATATTATTTGACATATCCCTGATGGTCTCCAAAGGTGAGATTGTGGGCCTTCTGGGCAGAAATGGCGCAGGTAAGAGCACGACTATGAGAAGCATCATGGGGTTGACCCCGCCCAAGAAAGGTGCCATTACCTTCAATGAGAGGGAGATAACGGGACGGAAGCCTTATCTCCTCGTGAGAGAAGGTATAGGGTATGTACCTGATGACCGTAGGGTCTTTGCGGGTCTCAGCGTGGACGATAACCTGGAAATTGCCTTCAAGAGAAACGATGGTTGGAATAAGAACAGGGTCTATGATCTCTTTCCGGCGCTTGCGCATATGAAGACGAGAAGGGCAGGGAATTTGAGCGGGGGAGAGCAACAGATGCTCACCATTGCCAGGGCCTTGATGAACAGCCCGGAACTCCTTTTGCTTGATGAACCCACAGAGGGATTGGCGCCGCTTATCGTGAGAGACCTTGAGAATCAGATTTTAAAACTGAAAGACGAGGGGATAAGTATTTTGCTGTCCGAACAGAACGTGCGGTCAGCCCTGAAATTGATCGACAGGGTTTATGTGATTGACGAGGGCGCCATCAGGTTCGAAGGGACCGTCAATGAACTCAATTCTAACGAAGAAGTGAAAAAGAAATATTTGATGGTTTAAGACCACCCCCAAGAACCGACTGACGGCGGATTCGTGAACGGCTCACCAGCTCGTATTTAGCCGTTGTCAGGCACGGTCCTTACCTTTTCGAAATCATTTCGCATTCAATATTCGATGAACCATCCAGTTAAACAGACACATTGAGGACACCTGTTCGGAATTTTTCATGAGAGTCTTCAGCGCCATAAGGGTTATATGGCAAATAAACGACTACCACCCTTGTACCTTACTTTGAATTAGTATTCACCAAGAAAGGTACCTGCTCTATCGTCTCCAAAACCTCATTTTTTTCAAAATGAACGGCTAGGTTCTCTGTCGTCACATTCCGTTATGCCAGTTCAAAATAGTTGACTTGATATAGGAGGAAGAGAGATATACATTCTCGTTGAGGATATCGATGTAACCGGCCCTTGTTGTTTGATTCTCCTGCACCTGCTGTCGTATAAAATGGACCTTGGGGATTAATGTGCCGTCCTTTTCTAGCACCCCTTTTTCTAGACTGGCGTAGACGGTATGTTCGGGATAGCACAGATACCGTGAGGCCCAGATCAGAAATGATTTTGCTAATGGCGCGCAGGGGAAAAAGGAGTGTTTCGGGAAATCGTACCCTCCATTCCTAGGCAATTGCAGGGGCTCCCGCCTAGAACTGGCGAGGATCTTCTTGAAGATAATGATGGGTCTCCCATATTTCTTTCTCAACGGAGAGGCCCAACTTTCTCCTGACGCCTTTTGTCCATCCGCGCATATCCGAAGAACAATCCTGTTCCTGCGACTGGGTCCACCGCAAGACAAATGTTCTGCTCACATCAACCTCCCTTGCTATCGCCCGGCATGGAAGGTGATAGGAAAAAGACATTACATTGACTATTTGCCGTGTCCCGAACAGTTTTTTTCGTTATCATCTTCATGCCTCTTCTTTTTTGTTTGTTCTCAATTCTATCCGTCTTGACCATAAATGACAACCACAATGGCATGTCCGGATTCGTTTATCATAATTAATGTGCACATGGAATACATGAAAAGATGGCCCCTGTAACCACAATATCTCCTGGATTTCTCTTTAATTATCTCCTTTTTTACCGATAAGTTATTCTGTATGGGTATGATGTAGCGTAAAAATTAATCGTAAGGGGTGGAATATGCGCGGCTTACGGTTCATTCCGCTAAGACAGCGGGAATGCTGCGGGTGGATAAAACAGGAGGACAGCTTCCCCATGAATTCTCCGAGAGAGTGTTCTACCGGACGAAGCCACACCGCGACGGTAGCTGAAATTGTAACGGGCTTTCACTCAACGTCAGCGGGGAATGTATATAGATGAATCCAGATAAAATTTTCAGGGTCATAAAACCAAGCTTTGGATCGGCAAGGAGTCCGCAAAAGATCAGAAAAGAACAAAGAACCAAACGGGAGCTCCTTGAAGAAATAGAGGCAATACGAGAACGTCTCGTTGAGTTGGAACGCATTGCCGGGGGTGTCACTGGAACAAGAGCAGACCCTCCAGATCGTGGTGTCGATCGTGAATCTTATGATGAGCATATTCAAAAGGAGATAAACAAACGTTTGGAGGTGGAGAATGTCTTGGAGGAGAAAGAAAAACTTCTTCACCTTATCTTCAACCTATCAACTAACTTCATGTACCTCTCTTTTGATGAGATCGATAGTGGAGTCAATGACGTTCTAGGTATTGTCGGACAATTTGCAAATGTGGGGAGAAGCTATGTATTGCTCTTTGACAAGAGCGGGACAAGAGCAAGCAGCACCCACGAGTGGCGCGCCTATGGCATCGAATCGCGCATAGAGAAATTACAGAACGTATCAGTGAACGATTTCCCATGGTTCTTTCAAAAGATACGGAACCTTGAAATCATTCATGTAACCGATGTTTCAAAATTACCCGACGCTGAAGAAGAGAAGAAACAATGGCAAAATGAGCACATTCAATCACTTATCGTTATCCCCATTGTCCATCGTTTTGAATTAATTGGGTTTCTCGGTCTGGACAGTATTGCCGTAAAAAAGACTTGACCGGATGATATGATCTTTCTTTTCAGGATGGTTGGAGAATTCTTTGCTAGTGCCTTTGTCCAGAGGAAAACCGAAGAGAAACCACAGGAAAGCGCCACACGGTACAGGACCCTTTTTGAATACGCTAACGACTCCATTTTTCTCATACAAGGTGGAAACTTTTTTGATTGCAATTCCGAAACGTTACGGTTGGTCAAGTGTTTCAGGGAAGACATAATAGGCCGTTCGTCCTATGAATTTTCACCGGAGTTTCAGCCCGACGGGAGGGACTCGAAGGAAAAGATTGTTGAGAAAACGGATGCGGCACTTGCCGGAAAACCGCAATTCTTTGAATGGCGAGTTTGCTCAGGCAACGGCACCCTGTTCGATGCTGATGTGAGCTTGAATAAGATTGAGTTGGGCGTGGAGGTTCTCATTCAGGCAATTGTAAGCGACGTTACCGTTCGCAAGAGATGGGAAACAGGCCTTGAGAGATAGCGAGGAACGATATCGCTCCCTATTTGATGACTCAAGAGATGCCATATACATCACAAGAAAAGACGGGTCATTTGTCCGTGTGAATCAGTCCTTTCTGGTGGTAAAACATGCCGATATCGCCATGTATTATTCGAAAGGCATGGGCAGGAACAAACACAGTTGTTACAACCACGAGATGGCAGATAGCGTAAAGAAGATCTGACGGACTCAAAAAATAGCCAACCATACGAGATCGATGATAAATGGGCGAATGGAGGAGGAACGAATCGGGTTTGCTCGCTCATCGGTTCATCAACCACGTCCATTGACACCCGTAATGTGGCCTGATATAGTTACAGCTATCCATGTTCTTTGCAATCCGTGGTGATGTCGATGCGATTTTTGAACGTAACCCGACTGCCAGAGGCGTGGTTAAGACTCTTTTCTGCTATCGGGGCTTGCACGCTGTTTTGTTCTACCGGACGAGCCATTGGTTCTGGCAACATGGAGCCTTTTTTGTCGGAAGACTCATCTCCGATGTGGGTATGTTTTTAACGGATATCGAAATACATCTTGGAGCAAAGATTGGACGGAGGTTCTTCATGTCACGGTATGGGTGTTGTTATCAGTAAAACGACCCAAATTGGTGATGATGTCATGCTCCACCATCACGGGGTTGCGTTGGGCGGAACCACTTGGAAAAAAATAAAAAGAAATCCGACGTTTGGGAGCAATCTTGTCATCGGCTCAAGGTCGACAATTCTTGATCCTCTGAAGATACTTGACAATACTAAGGGTCGGGGCCGATGCTGTGGTTGTGAGTGGCATACCGGCAGATTCGATTGGTACGGGCGTATCGGGCAAAGTGGTTTTCAGGGTTGTAGGGAAAAAGTGTGTTCAAATGGATACCGAATTCATGCCGATCCCCTCCAGTCGAGGACCCTCGCCAAGCTTATAGAACGAGCGAAACAATTTGGAAGAGGAGCTGGAGAAGAAGGGATGGTGTTATGGTTTTTGATTCTAACCCGTAACACGTAAACCCGCAGCTCTCCGCATGCATTGCTGACTATGTATGAGGAACGATACTACCGCGGACTGATGAGGCCGCAGGGTCTCATCTGCTATGAAGTGCAGCACAAAGAAACGGACCTCTTCTGCTGCACAAAAACGGACCTTAGTGCCTATATAAAAGAAAGGGTTTTTTTCTACCGGCATCAACTCGAGGAATATATCCGGATGAAACCCATTTTCCTCGAAAGTTTGACGCCCCTGGATAATGATCCGATTGCGCCCCGCATTGTAAGAAAAATGATTGAAGCCTCATCGACTGTCGACGTGGGTCCCATGGCAACGGTGGCCGGTGCTATGGCAGAGTTTGTGGGGAACGATATCGCCGATCTTTCCGACGTATTTATCATTGAGAACGGCGGTGATATTACTCTGAAAACCGATGTGGAAAGGATGATTCAGATATACGCAAAGGACTCTCCTTTCAGTCAGAAAATAGGTATCAGAATTAAACCGAGAAGTTCACCTTATGGCATTTGCACTTCTTCCGCGACGATTGGCCCTTCTTTGAGTTTGGGCAACACCGACGCGGTTTGTGTTATCGCCGATTCGGCGCTCTTTGCGGATGGACTTGCAACTTGCCTCGGTAATATTGTAAAAAAGAAGGACGATATAGTTGTCGCCATAGAAAAGGGAAAACGGTTTCCTGGTGTCATTGGAATACTGATCATTCTCGGAGAGCATCTTGGTATCTGGGGAGATCTCGATCTAGTCAAAATAGAATAGCTAAAAGCTTACAGCTGATAGCTCACAAGAAGAGGTTGCCATGAAAAAGAGGATTATTTTACGATTCAAGAGAAGCACCATCGACAAACCCATTGTGTACAAACTGGTTAAAGATCATAACCTTATTTTCAATATACTTCGGGCAAATATAACGCCAAAGGCGGAATCGATGATGGTTATGGAGATTGAAGGCACAGAGCAGAATTTCAAAAAAGGGATCGCATACCTGAAGGGTCTGAATATTGATACGGAACCTATCGAGCAGGATATACACAGGGATGAAGTAAAATGCGTCCATTGTGGCGTCTGCACGAGTGTCTGCGCTCCTGACGCGCTCCATATTGAGAACAGAAAAAGCATGAAAGTGGAATTCGACTACAAGAAGTGTGTAGCCTGCGAACTCTGTGTGAAAGTCTGTCCCGTAAAGGCTATGAGCGTTTTTTTTGATCAGAACGGCCCGTGAGCCAAGCCTGACGAATAGGATCTCGTTTTACCTATCTTCTTTTGCCTATTTCGTTCAATCCTCTCCAAAGAGTTATGTTGAGTTTTGTGTTCGGACAACGGCTCGTTCGGAACACTCCATCTGCGGCGCTCTGCTTCGCCTTGTGTCCTTCGATGTACGTTCAGTACACCTGTGCCTACAAAGCTTGTACCCCCTCACATCTGAAGCCTCCGCTCCAAGTCGTTATTCATCCATGCCGGAATGTCCAGCTTTCGGGTTGCGCATCCCAGTCCACATATGAGAAATATACATTTGGTTTTTGCATCGGAGAGGATGTTCGATTCTGATTTTCTTGGTATATCCGACGGCGGATCAGTGGTTACATATATCACCTGCAATTTTTGTGGATTGAGAGACATTGAAGAACCTCCCCAGCTTGTCCCCGTCACGAGATGCTTTCTCAATCTGAAAGTCTTTCAAACCTGTGAAGATTCCCCTGAAAAGTGACTTTCCCTAACGCATATTGTCTTCCTTTCCCTTTAACCCAAAAAATGATTTACCCTCTTTTAACTCTTAACGAAAATCCTCCTTTCGCAGGAGAATCGGTTGGTTATCGACAACGGACCCCATACGAAAGGAAGAACAAAACTATGCAGAAGAATTCCATCACAATGCCCCAGGTAAACAAAGCGAGAATTGCCTTTACCCAGAAAAAAATGACCGCATACGGAGGCCTTGCCCTCATCGCCTCTTTGCCAGCGCCGACGTCTATGGGATCCTGTGCCTCGTTGAACCAGATGCAGAAGATAGAACGGTTGCGGCAAGCAGTCCCCTGCAAAAGATCAGCGTGTCTGTCACCCGGACAAACCGTGAGCACCTATCTCGCCCGGATCATACGAGCCGAAGTACCAGCTATCCCCGCATTTCCCTTTGGAGAGGTTTGTGGGATGGGTCGATGGGGACGTTCTTCAATATTTCAATTCATTCCATCTGCAGGTGTTACCAGCAGCTACTGATCGCTGGGCAAGCCGTTGTCCGAATGCAAAATCATTTGCTTTACAGCCTATTTACCTGCCTGTAGTTTATCGACATTTTCCTTTTCAGCCCAAATCTGCTATATCAATGGGCGGATTATGAAGACATATTTTGTCCATACAACCGGTTGCAAGGCGAATCAGTGGGATTCCTATGTGGTGTCCCACGATCTGAAACAAGCCGGACTTTCAAGTAGTTCGCTGAATGAGGCCGACATCATTGTTATCAATGCTTGTACCGTGACAGGCGGTGCCGAAAGGGACATTAGGCGTTTCATCAGCCGGGCGCGCAGGGAAAACCAAAGGGCCAAGATCATCCTTACCGGCTGCCACGGTCAGGTCTATCCTGAACGTTCTTTTGGGGTGGATCTCGTGCTGGGGCAGGAAGAGAAATTCCATGTTACAGAGTTCCTTGACAAAAGTGGTGTTTTTCGATCGAAAGGGGACACATTTTCTCTGGAAAAATTCACTGTCGATGGCCTGCCTGTGGGCAAAACTCGTTTTTTTCTGAAAATTCAGGATGGTTGTCATAATTTTTGCAGCTACTGCGTTGTGCCCTACGCGAGGGGTAATCCGAGAAACAGGCCTACCGGAGAAATTATGGAGATCATGAATAGCCTGAAACAGAAGGGCGTCAAGGAGGTCGTACTGACGGGGATTGAAATCTCGGCATACCGGGATCCCGGAACAAATATGGATCTCAGGGCATTGCTGAAAAAACTCACTGAGGTTGAGACCCCTCCAAGAATCAGAATGAGTTCCGTTGACCCCCTCTTTATTGATGATGAATTCATGGAAATTATGGCAGGATCGGAAAAGATCATGAAAAGTCTTCACATTCCCCTTCAAAGCGGTTCGAACGAGGTTCTTGAACGTATGGGCAGGCACTATACGCGAGAGTTCATGCGAAACCTCATAGAAAGGCTTACAACAAGGATTCCTCATGTTGGTATCGGCCTCGATGTCATCGTAGGATTTCCGGGTGAAGATGAGAGCCGATTTATGAAAACGGTCGCATTTCTTGAGTCGGTTCCGATTTATTATCTCCATGTTTTTCCATTTTCTGCACGAAGCGGGACTAGGGCTGCCGAAATGAAAGACAGAGTCACTGAGCCGGAAAAAAGAGAGCGGGTACGCCGCTTAAGGATCCTTGACCAACACAAAAGAGAAGCCTTTTACAGGCGTTTCATTGGGAAAGAGATGCGGATAATACCCGAAGGCAAGGTTTATAAAGGAAAATACATGCGGGGTTATACGGATAATTATTTGCCCCTCTACCTCCCTTATGAGAAAAAACTTGAAAATTGTCTTCTTATGGTTAGAATAGAAGGAATAGAAGGCGGTCTGCTTCGGGGAAGTGCTGTGACCGATCATCAATGAATACATAACGGAACATAAAACTGGATACGCGGATTTTTGCTATTCGCCGCTGTTATGAGGAGGCTCAATTGTTTGTTTTTGGAAATCTCTTTTCGACCATAGCAAGTATTCTAAACGCGGTTCTTACTATCTATTTCTGGGTGATCTTTGTGAGGGTTTGTCTTTCATGGGTAAGACCCGATCCGTATAATCCCATCGTAAGGACGCTTAATAGACTTGTTGACCCTGTAACGTATCGAATCTCAAGAATAATCCCCACCCGGGTCGGTATGATAGACTTCGCTCCGTTCATTCTCATGCTCATTATCATGTTCCTCAAAGAGTTTCTTGTAAAGACTATCTTCGATATAGGCATGTGGCTTCATTGATGCCGACCGGCCATCTTCTATGAAGATCAGTATAAGAGTAATCACCAACGCACGGAAGAGAGAAATGATTGAGGAAGGTTCCGAATTGAAAGTGAAGCTCAGGTCACTTCCGAGAGATGGTCGCGCGAATGAGGAACTCATTGAATACCTATCGGAATGTTTTCGTCTGAAAAAGTCGGAGATCAACATTGTTCGGGGCGAAAAAGAGAGGAGAAAAGTTGTTGCATTACCTATTGATGAGGCGACATTCAAGGCCTTCTTGCATGAAAAGGTAAAAGTTACAACAGGTTAATTTCCTTGACAATCAAATGGTAAACTCATTATATTATCAGACTCGAAAAAAGGCTGCTTTATGATTATCAGATTGTCTGAAATAGATGATACGTTAGTGGTAAAAGGCAGCATGGAGGCCTCTCAGTTCATGAGTGTAGAGAACGGCGAGTTTCATGTAGCGTCACCGGTGACCTATGAATTGACGGTGAGGAAGTTTGATAACCTTGTGACGCTCGAAGGGCCCGTCACTTTAGAGGCCTTATTTACTTGCGGAAGGTGTTTGGAAGAATATTCTCAATCTCTCACCATGCGTATGGATATACGACTTACTCCAAGGGGCCAGACATCACAGACGTCAGAGTTGGAGCTGAGAAGCGAGGATATGGATGTTTATTACTATAATGGTGATGAGATCGACCTCGACCCTTTTGTCTATGATGAAGTACTGCTCAATATGCCCTCGAGACCCCTTTGCAAGGAAGACTGTCTGGGGCTCTGCGGAGTTTGCGGAAAAAATAGGAACTTTGAAACCTGTGATTGCCACCAAAAGACCGACACCCTTCTCGGAGAAAAACTAAAATCATTTCTAAATTAATAAGGAGTACACAATGGCTGTTCCGAAGCGAAAAACTTCAAAAACAAGGCGTGACAAGAGACGCACTCATTACAAGGCAACCCCTGTGAGCGTCGTTCTCTGTCCCAATTGCAAAGAACCCAAACTACCGCACATTGTCTGTCCCAAGTGCGGTATGTACAATGGGAAAAAGTATCTCGAAGTAGGAGAAGAATAAGGGCGTGATACGAATAGCAGTAGACGGGATGGGAGGGGATTTCGCGCCGCGGGCTATCGTAAGAGGAGCTGAAGCCATAGCCAGTGCAGGAATCGCCGAAGTTGTCCTTGTGGGCGACGAAACCCTTATGAAGCCATTTATTCATAACTTCAAAGGTTTGGAGATCGTGCATACACCAGTCTTTGTGGAGATGGATGAGTCGCCTTCCACGGCTTTGCGGAAGAAGAAAGACTCCTCCATCAACAAGGCATTCGCGCTCCACAAGCAGGGTAATGTCCAGGCCGTTGTTTCGGCAGGTAATTCAGGTGCCACTATGGCCTTTGCGACCTTTACTCTCGGTAGAATTGCAGGTGTTGACAGGCCCGCTATCGCCGTTCTCCATCCCACGATAAAAGACAGGCTCTCAATCCTCATTGATGGTGGCGGCACGGTGGACTGTAAACCAAACCATTTTTTCCAGTTTGCGCTTATGGGAGAAGCCTTTGCCCGCGTGGTGCAGGGGATAGAAACTCCGAGAGTGGGCATTCTGAGTAACGGCGCGGAAGAGACTAAGGGAAACGAACTGACACGTGAATCACACGGACAGCTCAAAAACTTTTCTGGTATACACTACATAGGATATGTGGAAGGGGACGACATAGCCAACGGAAAAGTTGATGTCATAGTGACCGACGGTTTTGTCGGGAATATTGCCCTCAAAGTGAGCGAAGGCATAGCGGAACTTTTCTTTAACTTTTTTAAGAAACATGTCGTAAGAAGCCTTAAATATAAAATCGGTTATTACCTCTTAAAAGATATTTTTGGAACGCTCAAAAAAATGTCTGATTACGCGGAAACAGGCGGAGCAGTTCTTCTCGGGGTCGATGGGGTTTGCATTATCTGCCATGGGAAATCGAATGAGAGAGCCATACGTAACGCAATAGTGCTTGCAAAGAAGTTTGTAGAAAAAAATGTAAACGAGTCTATTCAAAAAATCATGCTGAGTAACCAATTAGTTGATAAGGCAAAGGAGAAATAGGAAATGGATTATTTTTTGACCGAAGATCAGAAGAGCATTCAAAAAATAGCGCGAAGGATTGCTGAAGAGAAGATTGTACCGGTACGGGCGGAACTCGATGAGACCGGCCAATTTCCCTGGGCGATTATGAAAAACTGTGCTGAGACAGGTCTTTTTGGGGTCAGTATCCCGGAAGCTTATGGCGGTATGGGCGGGGGATCTTTTGAGAACTGCATAGTGGTTGAAGAGCTAAGCAAGGCATGCCTCGGCGTGTCGGTCAGCTATGCTGCCTCTCTTCTTGGCGCATATCCGATCTTGTTGGGTGGTTCCGAGGAACAGAAGAAAAAGTATCTTACCCAGATAGCGAATGGAAAAAAGCTGGGTGCCTTCGGGCTTACGGAAGCAAACGCCGGAAGTGATGCACAGGGTATAAGGACGGAAGCAAAGAAGGTAGGCGATGAGTATATCTTGAACGGTACAAAACAATGGATAACAAACGGCGGCGAGGCGGAGATCTATACCGTCATCGCCATGTCCGATAGATCGAAAGGGGGAAGAGGAGCGACGGCTTTTATCCTGGAGAAGGGGATGGAAGGTTTTACCTTCGGTAAGAAGGAGAATAAGCTTGGTATTAGGGCTTCTGCGACAAGGGAACTCGTGTTTCAGGATTGCAAAGTTCCAAAAGAAAATGTTATAGGTAGAGAGGGCATGGGGTTTATCCTCACCATGAGGACTTTCGACAGGACCCGTCCCGGCATCGGCGCTCAGGCTGTTGGTGTCGGCCATGGTGCCCTTGAAGCGGCAGTACATTACGCAAAGGAAAGAGAACAATTTGATAGGAAGATCATCAGTTTTCAGGCGATTCAGCATATGCTCGCCGACATGGCAATACAGGTTGAAGCGGCCCGTGCTCTCGTGTACGCGGTGGCACGATACATTGACAGCAACCCCAAGGACTTCTCCAAAGTATCCGCAATGAGCAAAGTCTTCCCCAGTGATGTGGCTATGAAGGTAGTCGTCGATGCACTGCAGATTTTTGGCGGATACGGGTATATGAAGGAATACCCCATAGAAAAGATGCTGCGTGACGCGAAGATACTTCAGATTTATGAAGGTACGAATCAAATCCAGAGAAATATTATCGGCCTTGAACTTATCAAAGGCGCGGCCTCTCGAAAGAAATAAGATTTCAAATTTCGAATGTGAGATTTGAAATGAAATAACAAAAGAGAAAAAATTAGGATTTCTAGTTTGAGATTTGAAGCTATAACAATAAGGAATATAAAGGGATATAGATGAAGAAGGTTGGTATCATTTTTCCCGGACAGGGTTCGCAATGTGTCGGAATGGGTAAAGAGCTGTACGATAGGCTTGATTTTGTAAAGGCATATTTTGCCGCAGTCGATAAAGTGCTTGGTTTTTCCATGACTAACCTCTGTTTCAACGGTCCCGAAGAAGAGCTGAGGCAGACTCACAATACCCAGCCGTTATTGGTCCTTGTGGGCTATGCGGTCTGGCAAGTATTGAAAAGGGAAACCGGTCTTACCCCCTATCTCTTTGCCGGCCACAGTCTCGGTGAATATACAGCCTTGCTTGCGAGCGGTTTTTTTGCCCTTGAAGATGCCCTTGCCATCACGCGGAAAAGGGGCCTCCTCATGGAAGATGCTTGCCCGAAAGGTAAAGGAGGTATGGTAGCCCTTATTGGTCCTGATATGACAAAAGTCGAAGCAACCCTTAAGGAGATATCACACGACAATTATGTTGCTGTTCCGGCAAACCTCAATTCCACCGAACAGGTTGTGTTATCAGGGGATATAGGGGCATTGAATGAGGCCGTTAAGAGGCTCAAGGGCGCTTACAGAAAAGCGGTCTTTCTCAACGTGTCAGGCCCGTTTCACAGCCCTCTTATGAAAGAGGCCGCGGAAAGGTTGAATGGAGAACTGTCCAAGATTCCCCACGGTAACATGACGGTACCTGTGGTCTTTAACGTTGACGCAATGCCGGACAGCGACACGAATAGTGTACAGGACAAATTGTACCGGCAGATGTTCTCACCGGTTTTGTGGGA
Organism: uncultured delta proteobacterium; assembly: GCA_963754785.1. Taxonomy (GTDB): domain Bacteria; phylum Desulfobacterota; class Syntrophorhabdia; order Syntrophorhabdales; family Syntrophorhabdaceae; genus PNOF01. Next base: position 71,391 of record CAVWHH010000018.1, read on the forward strand.
GATGTCCGTCAAGAAAATGGCAGGAGAGGGCGTAGAACTTTTCATTGAGGTCGGCCCCCAGAAGGTGCTTACAAACCTCGTGAAGAGAATCGTTCCCCAAATTCCCTGTTGCAACGTTGAATCAATGGCAGACATTGCAGCGGTGAGGGGGTTTCTTGTATGAATGATGCGGTCACTATTGTAACAGGCGGTGCCCAGGGGATCGGTCGTACCATCGCCGCGTTTCTTGCAGAAAAGGGAAGCCATATAGCTATCTTCGATATTATTGATGGGGCCGAGACCGTCACAGAGATCAGGGCGATGGAGAGAACATGCGAATTTTATCATGTCGATGTGACCGACGCCCCGATGGTCAAGGGTGCCGTTGATCGGGTGGTAAAGGATTTCGGAAAAGTCGATAATCTTGTCAATAACGCCGGCATCACAAGAGATAATCTGCTTCTCAGGATGAAAGAAGATGATTGGGATAAGGTCCTTGATGTCAACCTGAAGAGCGTCTTTCATTGCACCAAAGCTGTTGTAAAGTACATGCTGAAAACAGGCGGAGCCATTGTCAATATCTCATCCGTTGTGGGTGTTATGGGCAATGCGGGACAGGCCAATTATGCGGCAAGCAAGGCCGGCATTATCGGTTTCACGAAAAGTGTGGCAAAAGAGTATGGTGCGAGAGGGATACGGGTAAATGCCGTGGCCCCGGGATTCATAAGGACCAAGATGACCGATGCGCTGGACGAGAAAACAAAAGAAGAAATGTTCAAGGCGATTCCGTTGAAACGACTGGGTGAGGCAAAAGATGTCGCTTATGTGGTATACTTTCTTCTTTCAGAATATGGAAATTATATAACAGGGGAGGTGGTTAACGTTAACGGGGGTTTACATATGTAATATGTAAGTGCATAGAAAGCATTTTTTCAATAAAACAGGAGGTGGCTTAATGTCAGCAGTAATGGAAAAAGTAAAGAAGATGATTGTGGATCAACTCGGGGTAAGTGAATCGGAAGTATTTCCGGAAGCAAAATTCATCGACGACCTTGGGGCGGATTCTCTTGATATCGTGGAACTTATTATGGCACTGGAGGATGAATATGGCATAGAGATTCCCGATGAAGATGCAGAGAAGATGGAAACTGTTGGAGACGCGATAAAGTACATAGAAGATCGTCTTGCCGGCAAATAAATGCAAGGGGTGGATGCATTGAAACGAAGGGTAGTTATAACCGGTGTCGGGCTTGTTACGCCACTCGGTGTAGGTATAGACAGTGTGTGGCAAAGGATCTTAAACGGCGAATCGGGCATAGCTCCGATTACACGTTTCGATACGAGCCGGCACGATACGAAATTTGCCGGCGAGGTAAAAGGGTTTGAGCCGGAAGACTATATGTCCCTGAAAGAGGCAAAAAGAATGGATCTTTTCATCCAATATGCCCTCGCCGCAACAAAGATAGCAGTAAACGATTCCAAACTTGATATGGCGAAGGAAGAGGCCGACCGTGTGGGCGTCATTGTGGGCACTGGGCTCGGAGGATTGCCGACACTGGAAAAATACCACGGTATACTTCTTGAGAGGGGACCAAGCAGGATTTCGCCGTTTTTTATCCCCATGCTCATTGCCAACGAAGCGCCCGGCCATATTGCCATCCAGTATGGCATGAAAGGACCGAACCTCTGTATTGTCACGGCATGCGCTACCGGCGCTCATTCTATTGGCGATGCGGCAAGGACCATACAGTACGGTGACGCGGACGTCATGGTCGCAGGCGGTACGGAAGCGAACCTGACGCCCCTCACGGTAGGCGGATTCAACGCCATGAAGGCACTTTCCAAAAGAAACGACGTGCCCGATCGGGCGTCGCGTCCCTTCGACAAAGACAGGGACGGTTTTGTCGTTGCCGAAGGTGCGGGCATTGTCATCCTGGAAGAGCTTGAACATGCCCTGAAAAGGGGCGCCAGGATCTATGCGGAGTTTGCCGGTTATGGATACAATGGCGACGCCTATCATATTACCGCTCCTTGTCCTGATGGTGATGGTTTTATACGGTGCATGAATATGGCACTGAAGGATGGCGGTTTATCGCCTGATAACGTGGACTATATCAACGCTCACGGGACATCGACGGACCTCAACGACCAGACAGAGACGCTGGCAATAAAATCGGTATTTAAGGAAAGAGCATACAAAATACCTGTGAGTTCTACAAAATCTATGATCGGTCATTTACTCGGCGCGGCAGGAGCAGTGGAGGCCGTCTTCAGTGTGCTTGCCATGAGGGACAATATATGTCCACCGACGATCAATTATGAAACCCCTGACCCGGATTGTGACCTCGATTACGTGCCGAACAAAGCACGCAAGCACGATATCAACGTTGTCCTCTCTAATTCCTTTGGTTTTGGCGGAACGAACGGTGTCCTGATTTTCCGGAGATTTACACAATGAAGATTGCCATCGGGTCCGACCACGCCGGTTTTGAGTTGAAGGAACAGGTAAAAAAGATTTTGCTGGAAAGACATGAAACGGTAACCGATGTAGGCACCACTGATCAAGCATCTGTTGATTATCCCGATTTTGGACTCAAGGTCGCAGAGCTGGTTTCCGGTAGAGAAGTGGAGAAAGGTATTCTGGTCTGTGGGACCGGTATCGGCATGAGTATTATCGCCAACAAGGTAAAAGGAGTGAGGGCCGCCCTTGTGTTTGATCTCTATACGGCAATCCAGAGCAGACGTCACCTTGATGCCAATATTCTTGTACTCGGAGGCAGGGTGACAGGGAAAGGGCTCGCTGAAGCGATTGTCAAGGCCTGGCTCGATACCCCCTTCGAAGGGGGCAGACATCAGGCAAGAATTGAGAAGATTGAGGCCTGGGAAAATTTATATGTGGGTAAACCATGAAATTAGAAGGAAGCGACAAGAAGATATTTGAACTTGTAAAGCAGGAGCTTAAGAGGGAGGAATACAGCCTCATCCTTATCGCTTCCGAGAATTATGTAGATGCGGATGTTCTCGCCATGCAAGGCTGTGTTCTCACCAACAAATACGCTGAAGGATATCCGTCAAAACGCTATTATAGTGGTTGCAGATACCTCGATGAGATTGAGAGTATCGCCATAGAACGGGCGAAGATCCTTTTTGGCGGAGATCACGCGAACGTACAGCCCCACTCGGGTTCTTCCGCAAATATGGCGGTATTTTTTGCCGCCCTCGACAGGGGGGATACGGTTCTCGGTATGGACATTGCGCATGGAGGACACCTGACGCATGGAGCTGCCCCGAGTTTTTCCGGGAAGTGGTACCGATCAGTTTCTTACCAGGTATCCGCTAGAGATGAGATGCTCGATTATGATGAGATCAGAAGCATTGCCCATAAGGAAAAACCGAAACTCATCATCGCCGGTGCGAGCGCCTATTCAAGAAGTATTGATTTTCAGAAATTCCGAAAGATCGCCGATGAAGTCGGCGCCTACCTCCTCGTTGATATGGCCCATATTGCCGGTCTCGTTGCCGCAGGTCTTCATCCAAGCCCGGTTCCTCACGCCCATTTCGTAACGACGACAACGCATAAGACGCTCAGGGGACCCCGCGGCGGACTTATTCTCTGTACGAAAGAATTTACAAAAAAGATTGATTCAGCGATATTTCCGGGGATTCAAGGCGGTCCTCTCATGCACATTATCGCGGCAAAGGCCGTTGCACTCAAAGAGGCAATGACCGACGAGTTTAGGGAGTACCAGCGTCAGATCATTCGGAACGCCCAGTATCTTGCAAAATGCATGGTAGAGCTTGGCTATCGGATCGTTTCCGGCGGTACGGATAACCATCTCTTCCTTGTTGACCTCACGCCGAAAAACGTGACCGGTAAAGAAGCACAGGAAGCCCTCGAAGAGAGCGGTATCATGGTAAACAAGAACCTCATTCCTTTTGATACAAAAAGCCCAAATACAGCAAGCGGCATACGTATCGGAACCCCTGCAGTAACGACCCGCGGCATGAAGGAAAAGGAAATGGAAATCATTTGTGAATTGATCGATACGGTCTTAAAGGATATTCATAATGTACAATTACGGACGAACACAAAAGACACTGTACAGGCATTGTGCAAAAAGTTCCCTTTTTATGCCCGGATCTATGACATATGAAGAATGATCGTCCTGATTGGGATTCTTACTTCATGGGGATCGCTCGCATTGTTTCTCAAAGGTCTACATGCCTTAGAAGAAACGTCGGAGCGCTCATCGTGAAAGGGAAAAGAATCCTTGCGACAGGCTACAACGGTGCGCCATCAGGACTTAAGCACTGTATAGACCTTTCCTGCCTCCGCAAACAGATGAAAATTGCCCCGGGTGAGCGACACGAGCTTTGCAGGGGTCTGCACGCGGAACAGAATGCCATCATCCAGTCCGCATTTCATGGGGTATCAATAAGCGGAGCAGATCTGTACTGCACCCATCTGCCCTGTTCCATTTGCATCAAGATGCTCATCAACGCAGGGATCAAGAAGGTTTTCTATCTGGATGGTTACCCGGACGATCTTTCGATAAAACTCATCGATGAATCATCAATCGCCCTTCAAAAGGTTATTCTTAATAAGAATGAGAACAACGTGGCTGCTGCCACTCTCAAAAAGGCGAAATCGAAAGCGCCGACGGTTGCCGGAAAACGAAGAGCTGGCAAAGGTGTTTGATACGGTATGAAATGTCCTTATTGTGATGATTTGGAGAGTAAAGTCCTTGATTCGAGACTCAGCAAGGAAATGGACACCATCAGACGCAGAAGGGAGTGTTTAAAGTGCGGCAAGCGGTTTTCAACGGCAGAGAGGATTGAAGAAGGGCTTCCCCTTGTCATCAAGAAAGACGACAGACGGGAAGTCTTTGACAGAACGAAAATATTGAACGGATTGAAGAAGGCCTGTGAAAAACGACCTATCAGTGTTACCAACCTTGAAAAGATCGTTTTTCGGATCGAATACAATCTTCTGGAAAAAGGCGAGCGGGAAATCAGGGCTTCAGAAATTGGAGAGATGGTCATGGAGGAGTTACGGAAGCTCGATGAAGTGGCCTACGTGCGTTTTGCCTCTGTGTATCGGCAATTCAGGGACATTAATGAATTTATGAACGAATTGAAAGACCTTCTCTTGAAAAAAGAGGAAGAATAATGAATAATAGCATGGCGAGCGTGGTCGGGTGTTCAGCACAATCCTGGCGGTTGTGAGCAGCCTGTAACCGAAGGGGTATCTTACGTGAAAGACGAACAGTATATGCACATGGCCCTTACTCTTGCACGAAAAGGGCTTGGTACGACATCTCCAAATCCGATGGTTGGTGCCGTCCTCGTCAAGGGTGGAAAAATTATCGGAAAGGGATACCACAAAAAATCAGGCAGCCACCACGCCGAGGTAGCCGCCATTCATGATGCGAAAGAAGAGACAAAGGGCGCGACGCTCTACATTAATCTTGAGCCCTGTGTGTACTATGGAAAGACACCGCCCTGCACGGACGCGGTCATTCAGGCGGGCATCAAAAAGGTCATCGTCAGTATGCTTGACCCTAATCCCCAAGTGAATGGAAGGGGCGTACAGACGCTCCGAAAAGCGGGCATCGAGGTAAAGGTGGGCATGCTCGAAGAAGAGGCAAAAAGGCTCAATGAAGCTTTCATCGTTTCCATGGAACGAAAAAGACCTTTTTTTACGATGAAAGGCGCTGTGAGCCTGGACGGGAAGATCGCCACAAAGACCTGTGACTCCAAATGGATTTCCAATGAGGGGTCAAGGAAACATGTCGACAACTTGCGCTCCGTGTCTGATGGCATTATGGTCGGTATCAATACGGTAATTGCCGACAATCCCCTTCTCATTCCAAAGATGACGAGGCCCAAGAAGATTCCTGTGAGGATTGTACTCGATTCGAAGCTCCGGATACCGCTTGCCTGCGATATGGTAAAAACCTCGGAAAAGTACGCAACATGGATATTTACCAGTGAAGAGTCGCGGGTCGACAAAGAGGCAAAGCTGAAATCGATGGGTATCGATGTCATCAGAGTCCCTAGGGATGAAAATGGAAGGGTATCGCTCAAACAAATCTGCGATGAGTTATATAGAAAGGAGATTGTCAGTGTCCTCGTTGAAGGCGGCGGTGAGGTGAATAGTTCTCTGCTCAGAGAAGGGCTCATCGATAAGATGGTTCTGTTCTACGCTCCCATCATCATCGGCGGTAAAGGAGCATTCAATCTGATCGGTGGAAAGGGTATCGATTTTCTGAAGGATGCTCACCGGATCGACATTGTGACGCTAAAACGTTTCAAAGACGACATCTGCATAGAAGGTTATGTTCACAGGAGTCATTGAAGATATCGGTGTCATTGCCAATATCAATAAGATGGGGGGCCGGTGGGAGCTTTCTCTCAAAACAGCCTTAGAGCCGGCTACAATCAAAGAAGGTGACAGCATATCGGTAGACGGCGTGTGCCTCACGGCCACGAAAACAGGAAGCGGGCTCTTTTCTGTTGATGTTTCCCTTGAAACCCTGAACCTGACAACGCTCAAAGAGCAAAAGGCCGGTCAGAGGGTGAATCTCGAACGGGCTATGAGCGCCGAGAGCCGTTTTGGCGGTCATCTTGTAACGGGCCATGTTGACGGGATCGGCACCATCATCGAGAAGGGGAAAGAAGGCGATTCGATCCGGCTCGTGATCGAGGTTCTCCCCACGCTTGCGCGCCACATCGTCAAGAAAGGCTCCGTTGCCGTCGACGGAATAAGCTTGACAGTCAACGAACAACGTGATAATACATTTACAGTTAACATAATTCCGTACACGATTTCTCGAACGACAATAGGCGAAAAGAACCTGCGGGATATATTCAATATTGAAACGGACATCATCGGCAAGTACGTAGAGAATTTTCTGACAAAAGACAAGAGTAAGGGTATCGATATGGATTTTCTTTACCGGCATGGATATATACAAGGAGAATAGGAATGGCAATTTCGAGTATCGATGACGTGCTTCATGATATCCGAGAAGGTAGGATGGTCATCATTATCGACGACGAGGACAGAGAGAACGAAGGTGATGTGATGATCGCGGCAGAGAAGGTGACCTCAAAGGCAATTACGTTCATGGCAAGGTATGCCTGCGGCCTTATCTGCTTGTCTCTTACCGAAGAGCGCGTCCGGCAATTGGAGCTTCCCCTTATGGTGGAAGAGAATACCTCACAGTACAACACAGCCTTCACAGTTTCCATCGAGGCAAAGCACGGGGTAACGACCGGTATTTCAGCGCACGACAGGACACGGACAATACAGGTGGCGATTGATGAGAAATCAACGCCGGAAGACATTTCCCGACCGGGGCACATCTTTCCGCTCATGGCGAGAAAGGGAGGGGTTCTTTTCCGCGTGGGTCATACCGAAGCATCCGTTGATCTTGCCCGCCTGGCGGGGCTCAAACCTGCCGGGGTGATCTGCGAGATCATGAATGAAGACGGGACTATGGCAAGGCTTCCCGATCTGAAAGCCTTTGCCGAAAAGCATGGTCTCAAGATCGTTACGATTGCGGACTTGATTAAATACAAGATGAAGAATGAAAAGCTCGTGAGACGGGTTGTGGAAACCCGAATCCCCACACGCTACGGCGGCGAGTTCACACTTATCGGTTATGAAAATGATGTTGACAAAGAGATGCACCTGGCGCTTGTCAAGGGAAATATCACGCCCGATGACGAGGTCCTCGTTCGGGTCCATTCGGAGTGTTTTACCGGAGATGTTTTCGGGTCCATGCGGTGCGACTGCGGTGAGCAGCTTCATACAGCGATGAAGATGATCGAACGAGAGAAGAAAGGTGTTTTTCTGTACATGAGACAGGAGGGGCGCGGCATAGGACTTCTCAATAAGCTCAAGGCCTATTGCCTTCAGGACCACGGCCACGATACAGTGGAAGCGAACCTTGCCCTCGGTTTTTTGCCCGATCTTCGTGATTACGGTATCGGTGCGCAGATACTTGCCGATGTCGGCGTGAGAAAAATGAGACTCCTTACGAATAACCCGAAAAAGATCAAGGGCCTCGAAGGATATGGAATTACTGTTACCGAAAGGGTGCCCATCGAAATGGAACCGACGAAAGACAACGTTGCCTATCTCAGGACCAAGCAGGAAAAGCTTGGTCATATTCTCAATAACATATAAGGAGCGAATATGATACGAGAGGGGAAGCTCAACGCAAAAAGTTTCAGATTTGCAATCGTTGTAAGCAGGTTCAACAGCTTCATTACCGACAGACTTCTTGAAGGTGCCCTCGATGCCCTGAAGAGACATGGGGCAGAGGAAAAACAGATTGTGGTTTACAAGGTTCCCGGTGCTTTTGAGATACCGCTCGTTGCGAAACTTTTGGCGAAAAAAAAAGAGATCGATGCCATTATCTGTCTCGGCACCGTCATTAAAGGCGCCACGCCTCATTTCCATTATGTGGCATCAGAAGTAACCAAGGGGATCGCCCAGGCGTCTCTTGAGATCGAGAAGCCCATCTCTTTCGGAATCATCACAAGTGACAACATTGAACAGGCCATAGAACGGGCAGGAACGAAATCGGGCAATAAAGGTTATGACGCGGCTATCTCTGCCGTCGAAATGGTGAATCTCCTAAAGGAAAATAACTTGTGCGTCGAAGGAAAGCGAGAGAATTAGCGCTGAGAATACTCTATCAGATAGAAACGAACAGCGAAGACGCTGAACGTGCTCTGGCCAAATATTGCGAATTATTTCCCTACCAGCAGGATGTAATAGACTATTCAAAGAAACTCCTTACCGGGATAGAGCAGGAAAAAGACGCCATCGACGGCCATATCAAAAGCTCCTGTGATCACTGGAGGCTTGACCGGATAACTTATGTGGACATCAACATCCTCAGGCTTGGCATATACGAGATGCTCTTTTCCGAGGACGTTCCTCCCAAGGTAGCCATCGATGAAGCCATCGAACTCGGTAAAAAATACGGCAGCGAGGGTTCCCGTGAGTTTATCAACGGCGTCCTCGACAGGGTTTTAAAAGATTTTTACAAGATCGAAAAGAAGGCAGGCGGCAAAGGCGGATAAGAACCAGCTGCAAGGCGTATGTCACAAATCGCAAGCATCAGGGCGCAGGGTGCGAGCTACACGCACCAGGTTGTAGACAAAATGATTTCATGCTTTGCTTGTGACTTGTATCTTGCAGCCTGAGATCTGAGACCTGTGCCTTGGAGCGTGAATTTTTCATGGCCCATTTAGTCATCGATGGATACAACTACATCAGTAGATCAATGACAGGCGGCATGCATGGGAATTCCAACCTCGAAACGCTTCGCAGAACATTTCTTGAAAAACTCTTCCTATACAAAAAACAAAAAGGCGCTAAAATAACCGTCGTCTTTGATGCTTATAATAGCCCTTCTCTTACAAGACAGAGGGAAAGTTACAAGGGAGTCGATGTTATCTATTCGAGTCGCAATGAGACCGCGGATGATGTCATTATCGGCTGGATAAGGCAGAGGGGAGCCAGTATGATAGTTGTAACTTCTGACCGCGCAATCATCGATGAGGCAAAGACAAGGGGTATCCCCTTTTTGACGTCGGTTAAACTCACGGAGATGATGGCAGGAGCGGGCGCACAGTTCCCTCAGACCAAGGATGACGAAGACCAAGAAGAAACATATCACGGAAAGAAAAAAGGAAACCCCCGCAAGCTTCCAAAAAAACTCCGCAAGGTCATAAAAACCATCGACAAATTGTAAAAAACTTTGGGCACATACTCTTTATCCGTCAGTCATATCGCGCCGATTTTTCGTCTCCGCGTAATATTCTTTGATGCCTATTTGCTTCATGCTAGCGTTGATCGCAAGCCAGCGCTGCCTGAGACTAGGGTCGAAGTTTGTCTTTTGGCAGGGGAATTCATCGCATTGAAAGCAGAAATCAATGCCCTTAGCGCGCCAGCAGGCAGCTATGCCACAATTCGGATATCCGTAGGTACTCCTGGCGACAGCCCCTGCAAGCGGCTACCGTAAAATGTTGGAGCAGTTCTTTAAAATGAGGATAATTTTTGAAAACGGGCTTAAAGCCGGAAAAGCGTTCTGCATATGTATCAAAGGAGCCAAGAAGTCTTTTGATTTCCTTTGCATGCTTTTTGATAGCGCCCTCTGCAAAGGCAAGGCACTTACCACAGTTGAGACCGCAAGGCGCAAGAACCTTTAGGATTTAATCATATTCCATATCAAATACCTCACAATATTTTTTCCAGTATCTTTACGGCGCTTTCCACATATTTCGGACATACGGTTTTGAAGAGATTTTTTTCATTTGCAAGCGCCGACCCCTGAGTCGTACTGATATCACAACGAAGAAGTTTGCCACAATCGATAGAGCCATGGTCCTTCATAAAAAGTTCTGAAAATAATCTCACAAGAACGTAGGTTTTTTCTTTCGCCGCCTTATCATTGCTCAGTGTTTGGCCATATTTCAACCCGATGACCATGAAAGCGCCTGTCACCGCCCCGCACGTCTTTGCCATCCTCCCCATGCCGCCGCCGAAACCGCAGGCGATTCTGGAGGCCGGCTCAACCTGAAGCTCAAAGTCACCGCAAAATGCAGTCAGCACCGATTGTGCACAGTTAAAGCCGTTGTCGAATGCGGCAAGAGCATGACTTGTTTTGTCCACTATATACCCCCTTGAGCTAATTTTACTTGTAGAATACAATCTTCGCATAGATTCACAGATTATTCAACTGGAATGATCTGTAGTTGATAAAGCATATGTTGTATGATACAAATTAAGCTCAGGGGGTTGTACGGCATGTCAAATGAACTATTGAGACAGATACCGAAGGTCGATCAAATCCTGACAAACAACGATTGGCGGAGGGTTATCGAAACCTATCCTGAAGACGTCGCCAAAGATGCCTTGAGACAGTATCTCGATGAGTTGCGAAGCGGTATTAAAGACGGGAGGGTTCTTTCGATACCGGCAGCCAGTGTCATCATCGAAGAGACGCGAAAAAGGGTTGTTCTACTCAGCACGCCGGGACTTCGGCGGGTCATCAACGGAACGGGTATCATCATTCACACGAACCTCGGAAGGTCTCTTCTCGCAAAGCCGGCTATTGACGCTATCGTACAAGCCGCATCGCATTATTCAAACCTCGAATACGACCTCAAAAAAGGGGGGCGTGGCGATCGTCATGAACACTGCGTCACAATTCTCAAAAAACTGATGGGCGCAGAAAACGCCCTTGTCGTTAATAATAACGCCGGAGCAGTATTTTTAATCCTCAATACGCTCGCGCAAGGCAAGGAGGTCATCATTTCGAGAGGGGAGCTCATCGAGATCGGCGGTTCTTTTAGGATACCCGATGTGATGAAGAAAAGCTGTGTGATCCTCAAGGAAGTCGGCACAACGAACAGGACATACATCGCTGATTATGAGCGGGCAATAAGCGAAAATACGGGTCTCATCATGAAGGCTCATACAAGCAATTATCGTATTCGCGGCTTCACGCATGAAGCGACCATCGAAGAATTGACGGCCCTTGGAAAGAAGTACAACGTTCCCACATTCTATGATGCGGGTAGCGGGTTGCTCCACGCGACAGGGGCAGCCCGTATCCTTGATGAACCGCTCATTTTCCGGGAAGTAGCAAAAGGACTTGATATCGTCTCCTTCAGTGGAGACAAACTTCTTGGCGGCCCGCAGGCAGGGATTATTGTTGGTGTGAAAACGTACATTGACGCCATGAAAGGGAACCCCATGACGAGGGCGCTTCGGCCTGATAAATTCACCCTTGCAGGGCTTGAAAGCACGCTTCTTCTCTATCTTGATATGGAGAACGCAGAGGAGGAGATACCGACACTTCGGATGATACATGAAGACCAGAATATTCTCAAGAGAAGGTCTCAGCGTCTGGCCGGACAATTGAGAAAGAGATGCGGCAATATAAACGTCTCTGCCATAGAGGTCTACTCGGAAGTAGGGGGAGGGAGCTTCCCCGATATCATCATACCTTCTTACGGAATATCGTTCAAACCCCGCGCAATAAGCGTTGAAGACCTGGAGGAGCATTTGAGAAACCTTGACGTTCCTATCATCGGAAGGATTGAAAAAGAGACCCTTATCCTTGATATGAGAACAATTTTGAAAGAGGAAGAGCCGCTGGTGCTTGCAGGTTTGGAAACCGCCATAAGAGATGCACAATAGTTTCCATATTGCTTCCGACCGGGACGGCACAAGACTTGACATTTTCCTGTCGGAAAAACTTTTTATTACCCGGACAAAAGTGAAAGAAATGATTGATGAAGGCCACGTTCGTGTGGGCGGCAGAATACCGAAGCCTTCTTTGAAAATCAAGGAATTTATGGAAATAGAAGGCGAAATCCCTGAAGAAGAACCTCTCAGCCTCACCCCCGAAGATATCCCCCTCAACATCCTTTACGAAGACGAATATTTTCTCGCCATCAACAAACCGGCCGACATGGTTGTTCACCCCTCATTCGGCCATTCATCGGGGACCCTTGTGAATGCGGTTTTTTCCTATCTGAGCCAAAAATCTCAAATCTCAAATTTGAAATTTCAAATTGAAAGTGGAGTCCGTCCCGGGATTGTGCACAGACTGGATAAGGGCACAACCGGCGTGATCCTCGTGGCGAAGGATTCAAGAACGCAGGAGTTACTCTCGGACCTTTTCAAAGAACGAGGCGTGAGAAAGACCTATCGGGCAATCGTTGAAGGAGATATAAAGAACGAGGAGTGGATTGCAAGGGTCAATATAGGGCGGCATCCTGTAGAGCGCAAGAAAATGGCGGTGCTGAAGGCTGGCGGACGGGATGCCGAAACCTCCTTCAAAGTCTTGAAAAAGTTGGGTGGATTTACGTATCTTGAGGCCTATCCGAAAACAGGAAGGACCCATCAGATCAGGGTGCACCTCGCGCATGCAGGACATCCTGTCGTTGGTGATGAGACGTACGGAAGGAAAACGAAAACCTTCGCGTCGAGACCGCTGCTTCACGCTTACCGGATTGAGTTCGCGCATCCGGTAAACAATGTATTCATAAAGATTGAGGCTCCTGTGCCTATCGATATGCAGGAATTCATCGAGAGGCGATGCGGAATATAGCATGTTTGTATTAAGACACATAAACAATTGGTCATATTATTGTATGCCGGAGCTGGAAGAAAGGGGCATGGTGCATGGTTTCTTTACAAAGGAATCTTCCGCACCCGGTCTTCTTAAAGACGGGAGGAATGCCTTTCTTGATCTGTTTTCAATCAAAGACGCCGTTATCATGGATCAGGAACACGGCGATGAAATTCATATTATAAGAAACGGCGAAAGACCGCTGAGAGGTGACGGTGTAATCCTTGTTGAACGAGACGTGGCAGGGATCATCAAAACGGCGGATTGTCTTGCCATTATCGTTGTTGAGCCGAATTACCCTATGGCAGCTATCGTCCATGCAGGATGGCGGGGTACAGCAAAAAAGATCGCATCAAAGGCTGTTGAAAAAATGGTAAACCTTGGTGCGCAGAGAGAGAAGATGACCGCGCTTTTTGGTCCGTCTATTCGTTCCTGTTGTTATGAGATTGGCGAAGAGGTATACGACGTATTCAAAAATAAAGATTTTAGCGACGGTGTTTTTAAGAGGAAAAAGAATTCCATACATCTCGATTTGATACAGGCCAATACGGAAGTTCTCTTAAAGGTGGGAATAGAACGGATTTATGATACCCGGCTTTGCACATTCTGCGCCGGTGGTATCTTTGCTTCCTATAGAAGGGGGGAGCGATCCGTCCGTCAGATAAACTTTGTTTCTCTGAAAGGATAAGGTATAATTGAATTCTAGGCTCATTCGCAAGCGCCATGAAATATAAAAAAGAAATTATTTTTTCAGCAGCCACACTTTTTGTCTTCGGTCTTCTTGTTTTTCTTGAAATGACCCTCCCCAATTTCACACGGTTTTTGCCTGTCCGGGAGAACAAGTTTCTCGTGGTGGTCCTCAATATCAACCTCTTGCTCATCCTGTTTCTTTTTTTCCTTATCACCCGGATGTTTCTCAAATCTCACATCGAAAAGAAGAGGGGGATTTGGGGATCGGGGTTGAAAAGGAGACTCACGTCGACGCTCCTTTTTATCTCTATTGTGCCCTCCTTCACGCTCTTTATCCTCGCAACTGGTTTCTTCTACGTCAGCATGGATCGGTGGTTTGGCCAGAAGATTGAAGATACCCTCGAAAACGCCCTTACCCTCTCGCAGTATCACTACGAAGACATTTTTCAGCGATATGACAAGATCGCGACACTCATGACCCGGGAGATAACGAGGAAAGGACTCCTTGAGAATGAAAATGCACTTAAGAATTACATGGCACAAAATGAAAAGATATATTTTCTCGAATACTTCTCGGTTTATGACCTGACAGCGAAGGCTGTTATAAATAGCAACTCGAAGTACGATATTGAGAAACAGCTTACGGGCGAGATCAAGGCGGTGATGCGTGATCAGAAGATACGAGAGATCATTCCTATAAGCGATGGCGAGATGATTATTATGGGCAGGCAAATTCTTGATGAGAACGGAGCCCCGCAGGCTGTCCTCTTTATAGGTGACAGGATGAAAGTTCAGGGCACAGAGAGGATCAAGCAGATCGCTTCTGTCAGCAAAGAGTTTAAGGAATCGAGGGTAATCAAAAAGGTGCTCAAATACAGTTTCATCGTGCCGCTTTTTCTCATCACGATCCTGACTATCTTTCTTTCCATGTGGGTAGGAATCAAAATGGCTGCCGAGATTACCGTTCCTATCGAAAAGATGAAAGAAGGTGCTTCCATCATCGCCAAAGGCAAGTTCGACATTAATCTTGAAGATAGGGGCAAAGACGAGATCGGTACCCTCGTGAAAGCGTTCAACAGCATGGCTAGGGAGCTGCAAATCGCGAAAAACGAGATCGAGGAGAGAAGAAGATATATGGAAGTTATCCTCGACAACGTAGCCACCGGCATCATATCGACGGATAAAACCGGACATATCCTGCTTTTAAACAGAGCCGCGAAAAATATCCTCGACATAAAGAAGGAGAAGTGGTACGGAATCTCTCTCAGGGAAGTATTCGGCAGCGACTTCAAGATGCTCACGAAGTCCTTCTTGAGAGAAGTGAAAACGGCGGGCGGTACGAGCATTACCAGAGAATTGCGCCTAAATATCAAGAAAGACATTACCTACATACGGGCATCGCTGACGGCCCTAAAAGATGAATCAAATAAGATTGAAGGGTTCATTATTGCCTTCGATGATATTACTCATATTGTACGGGCCGAGAAGCTTGCCACGTGGAGGGAAGTGGCCCGCAAGCTCACCCATGAGATCAAAAATCCTCTGACCCCGATTATGCTCTCTGCGGAAAGGATACGGCGCAAGATCATGTCGCATTTTCAAGGAGACGATAAAAATATCCTCGACGAGACCACATCGGTCATCATACGCTCTGTGGATGACATAAAAGAGATTGTAAACGAGCTGACGAAACTCACCCGCATCTCACAGACAAAAACCTTGGAAGATCTGAATATCATCATTGAGGAGACAATAGACCTCTATAAGAACCTTTACCAGAACATAACCTTTCGCCTGGAGAAGGAGACTATACCTTCCTTCAGGGTAGACAGGGATGGTCTCAAAAGGGCCCTTATCAATCTCATTACCAATTCCGTGAAGGCCCTCGACGGAAACGAAGGCACTATAGGCATCCACACAAAATACGAGAAGGTGAGGGGAACAGCTACCATCGAATTTACCGATACGGGCAAGGGCATTGCCCCTGAAGATAAAGAGAAAATATTTGACCCCTATTTTACAAAGGACCAAGGGGGTACCGGCCTTGGCCTCGCTATCGTTCACTCGATTATCCTTGAACACCACGGGAAGATCAACGTAGAGGACAACATACCGAAGGGAACAAAATTCATCATCGAACTGCCTATAATGGAGGCATGATTCGCAGCGCGAGGCCCCTCCTTCTTTTTTTACCCTTCATGTGTTATAATATCTTTACTATGCAAGCTGTCTGTACGAATAAAAAGGCTTTTCACGAGTACCATATCGAGGAGAAATTTGAAACAGGACTGGTCCTCACCGGTACAGAAGTGAAAGCTTTGAGGGAAGGAAAGGCGAACCTGAAAGACAGCTATGCGCGGATTAAAGATGGCGAGCTTTTTCTCGTGAACGCCAACATCAGTCCCTATTCCTGCGGGAACATCTATAACCACGAGCCGAAAAGGACGAGAAAACTCCTTATGCACAAGAGAGAGATCGACAGGCTGCTCGGCAAGGTAAAAGAGAAGGGATATACGATCGTACCGATTTCACTCTATTTCAACAGCCGGAACGTGGCAAAGATGGAGATCGCGCTGGCAAAAGGAAAAACGCTCTACGATAAAAGGGAGAGCATCAAGAAGAAAGACGAAAAACGGTTGATGGAAAGAGAATCGAGAATAATACGATGAAGGGGGCGACTGGCTTCGACAGGGATGTAAGGGTCAAAGAGGCATGCCGGGTTACTGCTTACCCGTACCCAAGCGGAACTAAACATAACTGCAGACTCTCACGAGTTAGCACTAGCCGCTTAGTCGCGGCTACGTCATACGGACTTTCTGCCTGCTTCAAGTCCGATATGGCGTCATGCAAGCAGGATAGCCATATTGAATGTCTATACGGTATGGCGAAACCTTATAGGCTGGGATGCGAAAAAACCCGTTAGTGGGTGTTTTCCTGTCTGAGAGTTAAAACGCTGACTAAGCATGTAGGCTCTTTGAAGTCTTCTTTTCTGGACGCGGGTTCGATTCCCGCCGCCTCCACCATATAAGTTGCTGAAATATAAAGGTTACTGTAACTCATTTCTCACTTCTATATCACTTCTATTTACCAAGCTCACCGGCTTTTTCCTGGAGTTGACAACATCGGCTAATTTTACGGCCTTAAGATGCAGGTATTTCTCCGGCATTCTTATATCGGAGTGACGCATCAACTCCTTGACCTTGTACACATCATTGCCCTCAGTAAGCTGCGTTCCGAAAGAATGTCTCGTTGCCTCATACAGAGTGACATCCTCAAGGCCCGAATATTTATGGAACTGATACCATAGCACTAGTCTTTTTTCTTTCCTCAAGTTTGGAATCGGAGAACTCCAAAAGGTTGAAAGCCCCCTTCTGCATAGCCGTTGTTCACCTCAATTAATTTTCGGACAGTCTTATCATACGTGAACACATCTCCTTGACCATCCCGTCTGTAACGATAATAGTTGCCTTTCCAATAAACCTCGGCATAACACTTGTAGCTTCCGCATTCACAAATACCGTCCATCTTCTTTTTGCATTTGTTGCAGCATATCGACCCCCTCATAAAAACACCTCCAGATTTTAATTGATCTTGAGGGTGTTATATGTTGGTCTAATGAGGTGTCAAATAGTACCTCTAGGTCACTTCTTGGTGCCTTTTTTGTCTAATCCGATAGCCTTCTTGATGCTATTAACTTCCTCGATAAGTCGGTTCATTTTTGGCACAAGGCTCTCATCAAACCTTTCCAGGAAATCTCTCCCCTCTGGGGTTTGTTTTACATACGCCCTGAATTCTTCACTTGTTTGCTCTTCACCTTTTTTGACGTCCTGTACCATTCCCTTTAAAATCCAGTTAACGAGCTCAGACACAGAAACCTTCCGGGGAAGATCGGTAAGTTTGTCATAAATATCCGAATCAATTGAAAGTGTGATTTTCCTTTTCATTTTGGCCTCCTTAACTACTGCATCACGACCATACTACCATACCATCAAAAAGCATGTCAACATTTTTTTTAATAAAAGACCCATCCGTCTGATAGATGCTAGACTGCAGGGCGTAGGTTCCTGAAATCGAGCATTTGTCATTTGTTCCAAGAGTACAACATTTCAATTTAAAGCAGTAATCGATATCTTGATGGCCGTCACTGAACCCCTTGAAACCTTTTCGAAAGCGTCTTAAGTATAAATGTGACGAGGCAACAGATATGAAAGCGACTCAATAGTTAAAAGACAGCCGATGATTCGGAAGGGAGGTAACAAATGGGCCAAGGCTTTCGGATATTGATAACCGATGATGATCCTGAGAATCTTCTGCTGACGACTTCTGTTCTGCAACGAGCTGGGTACGAAGTTTTGGAGTCGAAGACCGGGAGGGGATGCCTCGATGCGGCGATGGCCTACCGTCCCTCATTGGTTCTGTTGGATGTTGTGCTGCCCGATATGTCCGGCATCGAGGTCTGCAGGCAGATCAAGTCTTCTCCTGTTTTGGAGGGTACCCTTGTGATTCTTACGTCTGGTGTCCTCATTTCCTCTGAACGGCAGGCCGAGGGTCTCGATATAGGGGGGGCAGATGGCTATATTATTAAACCCATTTCCAACAAGGAGCTTGTGGCCAGAGTCAAGGCCATGGAACGGATTAAAGATGCTGAGGATGCGTTAAGAGAAAAAGAGAAAGAGCAGCAGGTACTGGTTTCGAAACTTCGAGTCGCCCTCGCAGAGTTCAAGGTCCTGAAGGGCCTGATACCGATCTGCGCATCCTGCAAAAAGATACGGAATGATGAAGGATTCTGGGACGAGCTGGAATCCTATTTGGCTGAGCATACCGACGCCGTTTTCACGCACGGCCTCTGCCCTGAATGTTTCCATAAAGTCATTAGCGAAATCAGAGGGATGCGCAAGTAGAGTATGGGATAAGGAAGATGACTGTAGTCGAGTTTTTCGAACTTACTCCCGATATGCAACATTTTAGTCAGCAAGCGATTGCCTCCCTCGATATAATGGATTTTAGGGCGAATGCTTTGTTCCGTAAGCTATGGATCGTTACGAAAAATGCCATGCAAAGCGCTCCATGAGCGAGCGTTTGAAGTTCGGGTGGGCTCTCCCCGTTTGCACGCTTCAGGAAAACGATGTATAGTATCAAACCCTATGAACAAGAATCCAAGGGGAAAGCAGATCGGTAATTACGCACTAGCTGTACTTTTTGTGGCTATTGCAACATTCCTCGGTTGGATACTGCGCTATTTTTTTGACGTGCAAGCCCCTTTCGTTACCTTTTATCCTTCAGTAATACTTGTATCCGCCCTGTGTGGAGTTGGCCCTGCGCTGCTTGCCACAGTACTGGAAGGTTTTATTCTCGCTTATTTGTTTTTCGAGCCCATAGGCTCATTGTTGGTGCAAAAAGTTGGCGATGTTGTCGCTCTGACGGTATTTTGTTTGAGCGGAATCATCCTCGCAATCGTTGGTCATAGGTTAAACGTAGCAAGAACCGCGAAGATACGGCAAGAGGAGCTCCAAAAGGCTCAAGGCGAGCTTGAGAACCGGGTCCGGGAAAGAACAGCGGAACTGAATGAGGCATATGCAAAGCTCGCGACGGAAACAGATGAACGAAAAAAACTGGAAGACAAGTTCCGCCAAGCCCAAAAGCTAGAAGCCTTGGGTACCCTCGCAGGTGGCATAGCCCACGACTTCAATAATGTCCTTGCGGGCGTTATCGGTTTTACAGAAATGGTCATGGAGGATATAAATCCGGATGGTCCCGAGTACAAAAGATTGGAATTGGTGCTAAAAGGGGCCAATAGGGGGCGTGATCTCGTGAGGCAGATCCTTGCTTTCAGCCGAAAGGCCTTGCCGGATCGACACGCTGTGGCCTTGAACCAACCCGTTGAAGAAGGACTAAAGCTCTTAAGGCCAGCGCTCCCTTCCACGATTGAAATCGTATTACAGAGGTTAACGGATGACGATATGGTCCTTGCAGATGCTGCGCAAATGTACCAAATCCTGATGAACCTCTGCACGAATGCGGCCCATGCCATGCGAGAGAAAGGCGGGGTGCTGAAGATAAGCATCTCAGAGACCTCTCTGGCAGAAGGCGATCCTGCACCTGTCCCTGTAATGGGGCCGGGGAGATATGTTGTCCTGGAAGTACGGGACACCGGCTGCGGGATGACACCCGAGATCCTTGAGAGGGCATTCGATCCCTTTTTCACGACAAAACAACAGGGGGAAGGAACAGGCTTGGGACTCTCTGTTATTCATGGTATTGTGAAGAGTCACAACGGGCACGTTACTGTTGAGAGCGAGCCAGGAAAAGGGACCGCGTTTCACATCTATTTACCGAAAATCACGGAGCAAAAGCGCCCCGAAGATGGAGAGCCGTTCATAGTAACTTGTGGAAAAGAACGTATCCTCTTTGTTGATGATGAGGACATGCTGGTTGAGTTAAATAAGCAGAGATTGAAGAGGCTCGGCTACGACGTTGTCGCAACCACGAGCAGTATGGACGCACTGGACATCTTCCGGAAAAAACCCGATACATTCGATCTTGTGGTTACGGATTATACAATGCCCAACCTGACAGGGATGGACCTTGCAGCGGAATGCCTGAAAGTAAAAGCCACTATCCCGATCATTCTCTTAACGGGTCGCACCGAGACCATCACACGTGAACAGGCTCAAGACGCAGGGATCAAGGCATTCCTTATAAAACCCCTTGCCAGACAAGAATTGGCGCAGGCCATCCGCCGCGTGCTGGATCAGAAGACGAAAGAATAATGAAAATGTCTGCACATTTGTCTTTATCATGCCTCACATCGCCACCCCCTGATACTACATTACAAACCATAATCCTTGGCTCTTCATGGTATTCCCAATGCAAGGGGTGTAGGTGTAGTGCTTCTATCGAACAAAAACCTTGTACTCTTTTAATAACTCTTCTGCCTTATCCACTCCATGTTCTTCAACCATGTCGCGCCATATTGATGAGTGCCTTATTTCATTTCGGTATGCTTCTGTCATTTCTTCGCACAATTGCCCTGGAGGGTCCGTTTTTTCAAGCCATATTGTCACTTCAGGTCTTTGTTTTTTTTGTCTCTTTTCTTGCTCTCAGTTTATGTCGTTTCCTCTTTTTCACGATATACTTCCTTAGTCCGCCATTTGGCATTCCGTATCAATGTGCAACATTTCAACTCGTAATCGAGAGCCCTACCTCAAGATTTAGCTTGAAAATAGATCGATAGTAGAGGAGAATAAGTTCAGCTTGCGGACCAGCAGGCAGTCAATCGTAATTTGGCCGCTAGGGTATATGTGGCAATGGCCGAAACTGCGATGTTGGAAAGAACTTGCGTAAAAATCTGGCTACGACCGGGTTAGGTTTAAGATGAAGAAAGAATACGAGCGGCTACCGAACAGAGCAGCACAGGAATTCGAGATGTTTAGTCTTGCCTGGCAGGATGCTCTCAAATTCGATGACTCGGCAAAGCATATTGAAAATGAGCTTCTGTCATACCGGATAAAGACCTAAAGAACCAATGAATGGCCTGGTACCAGATTAGCCGGAGATGGCATGGCTACAGTATGCCTATGTATAGTAGCTCCTGAAAATATTTTTATCTTGAGGGGTGCGGAAAGCAGCTTTAATTGGCTTGCCTCTTCACGCCCCAAAGATTTGGTGTTCTATAAAGACGACCGCTGTGTATATGGCTCTATAGCACACGAAAAGATGAATGGTATGAAAAATCTTAACCACGGCTTCCACCCAAACGCCGAAAAAGCCGGCTCCGGGTGAACAGCACCTTAGAGCGAATCTGACCAGGCTGATTATCTTGGCATTGCTCGTGTTGGTAGTCATCATAGGCTTCTGATGGGTAAGTAGTAAAACACGAAAATGACAACCATAAGCTTTTCAAAGGAACATTATTAGAATTGGGATTACCCCAAATATCCCCGGTTGAGATGTTAATGAAGTTAAAACAGGACATTGGATTCACAATAGCATGGCTGAGTGATGATAAAGGGAGGAAATAGGAAATGGCAAATAATTATGGGATTACAGATACGGAATCGCCTTTGCCTTTGACACGCACTTTTGATGGCGTTCCTCAATCAAGTAAAATAAAGCTTGGCACAAGGGTGAAAACGCTATGAAGGTCATCGACGTGCATATTCATGTAGGACACAGGTTTGAATGGACGGACAGGGCAAAAGAGGTGTGGATGGACATTGGCCCTTATGTACCGGCAATATTTGATAAAAATGGGAGGCAATTGCCGCAGGAGTACGGCGACGTTATAAAGCGTGAGGGGATTTTCGGAGGTATCCTGATTCCCGAGTATTCGCCTCTCACTGCAGGGGTAATGCCATTCGAGCGTGCCCAGGAGATACATAAATATCACCCTGAATTTATTCCTATTGCAAACCTGAACCCGAATTATCATGCCGATCTTATGCAGGAGTTCGAGAATCAGCTTAAGAATGGGGCAAAAGGATTGAAAATCCACTCTATTCACGGCTTTTTTTATGCAAATGACAGGAAGCTGTATCCTATATACGAAAAGTGTCAGAGAGAAGGTCTACCTGTTATGTTCCATGCTGGTACAACCCTTTTTAAGGGTGCAAAGATGAGATATACCGACCCTTACACCTTCGATGATGTAATAAGCGATTTTCCGGATATGAAGGTAATTCTCTGTCATGGAGGAAGGGGATTCTGGTATCAGATCGCGGAATTTATGGTGAAAAGTTATCAAAACGTCTATATCGATATATCAGGACTTCCACCAAAGAACCTTTTAGAATATTTTCCTTCCATGCGTAGATTCAGCCATAAATACGTTTTTGGTTCTGATTTTCCTGGTGTACCCGGCATAAAAAAGAACTATGAAGCCATAAGAAAACTCATACAGGATGACGACGTCATGGAGTTGATAGGCTTTAAAAATGCCTATGAACTCTTCGGTTTCTGGAAGGAAAGCACTTAGAAAGAAATAGCGTTCTGCTTTCCTTGGGATACCTCGCAGCTCTGCTGTGGGGTAGTTCATCGTCTGCGGTATTCGATTATTTGATGGACGGTTTCCTCCTTGTAATTTGGTAGCGATTGCGGGAGAATGGGTTCATGGACGGGAAAATCAGAAAAGCAAAGGGGGGTTAAGGAAATCCTTGACTGGTGATCTCGGGTTGATCTTTGAGGCGCAGACATTATAATCAAATGAGGACAAACTTGACGGACCCCAAACACCGAATTGCCAGTGTGAGAGAACAATATCGCCCTCTCCACATCAGGTGTATACTAACCTGAGTTTACGCCTTATGTGGCTTCCGCAGTAATAGAATCTTCGTAAACCCTTGGTAGAGAGGGATTTGTATACTCAACAAATGTATTACCCTACTATACATCATCAGGAGCGTAGCCGTATACCAAGCTTATATCTTATTTAGTAAAACTTTATGTTGACTTTAATTATGGTATTGTAGTACCCTACTAAAGAGGATAACGGCATGAGCTCGATCATTCACAAAATGAAGAAGGGGCGGCCCTATTACTACGCCGTGGAGTCAGGGCGGGTGAACGGCAAGCCGCGTATTGTCTGGCAAAAGTATTTGGGTACGGTCGAGGCCATCGTTGCCCGCGCTGAAGGTGCAAAACCCCCGGAACCTCAAGAGGCAGTTTTGTTCGAGGCTGGAGGCGTAGCAGCCCTTATGCGTATTGCCCAACGGTTGCACCTCGAGGATGTGATCAACAAGGAGGCACCCAAACGGAAGCAGGGCGTGAGTGTCGGCCACTACATCGTACTGGCCGCGCTCAATCGCGCGTTGTCCCCATGCAGCAAACTAGCGATCGGTGACTGGTACGAACAGACGATCCTCAGGCGCCTGTGGCGGTTTGACAAAGCGGCCTTCTCTTCACAGCGGTTCTGGGACCATATGTCGATGGTATCGGAAGAGGCCATCGAGGCAATCCAGAAGGCGCTCGTGGGACGGATCCGGCGGGAGTTCGGACTTGATGCGGAGGCTCTCCTCTATGACACGACCAACTTCTTCACGTTTCTCGCCACAACCAATGACCGGTGTACCCTGGCGAGGCGAGGGCACAATAAGGCCAAGCGCCACGACTTGCGCCAAGTGGGATTGGCCTTATTGGTAACCAAGGATTTCCAGGTACCGCTCTTCCATAAGGTATACGACGGCAATCTTCCCGACGTGAGCCTGTTTCCCTCTCTGGCCCGGGAACTCTTGGCTCGTCATCACGCCGTGTGCGGCACAAGAGGGCACGGCACCCTGGTCTTTGACAAGGGCAACGTTTCGGAGGACGCCATGGAGGAGCTCGTGGTCGCCGGACAGCCGTTTATCGCCGCCGTGCCCTTAAGGAGGCTGCCGGAACTCGCCGCTCTTCCGCTTAAGGAGTTTCAGGACGTACCGGGGTTGTCCGGAACCAAAGCCCTCGAGGGCGAGGCTAAGGCGTGGGGCACGTCCTGCCATGCCGTGGTTGCCTATACCGAAAGCTTCTTCACCCAGCAGCTTAAAGGGGTCACCCACAACCTCGTCATCTGTCAGAAAAAACTGGGAGATTTGGAGAAGAAGATCTCCACATGGCGCGAAGGCAAGCGTAACGGGAAGCGGCCTACGGTACGTCAGGTCGAGGTGAGCGTGCGCGAAATATTGTCTGCCCAGTTCATGACCGAACTCTTTCAGATCACGGTTACGGAAGAAAAAGGGTTCCCGATGCTCCGGTATGCGGTCGATCACGCCGCCCTTGAGAGGCTGGTCCATCACCGGTTGGGGCGGACCCTTTTGCTTGCCGTCAAGACCCAAGGGGACGCTGCCGGTATCATCGGCATCTACCGCAGCCTCACCCACATTGAGGACGTCTTCAAGAACATGAAGAACGTCGATTTCCTCCGCTGGCAGCCTGCTTATCATTGGACAGACCAGAAGCTCAAAGTCCACGGCCTGTATTGCGTGCTGGCTCTGCTTTTAGCAACCCTCGCGAGAAAAGTGGCCTGCCAGGCGCGTATCGATCTCTCCCTACCCGCGCTGCTTGAGGAACTCTCAGCCATCCGGGAGGTTGCCGTCATCTATCCCCAGGGAACCCTCGCCCACCGCAGAGACCATATCACCCTAAGCCGCATGTCGTCCCTCCAACGTAAACTCGCCGAGGCCCTTGAAATTGCTTCCGTACTAAAGGGGTAATACACATAGATCGGCGAAACTCCTTGTATTGCAAGCCCTTGCGTGCTGCGCGGAGGGATAAGGCGTAAAGTCAGGCTAATTGTCGAAGCACCGCCTAACGACCCATGCCGTTTCTTTTACTATTCCGATGTCAGCGGGAAAGATTATCTCTTTCTCGGTGTGATTGGAACTCTATACACGAAACTAAAGAAACAATTCATTGACAGAAGGCGACTAAAAAGTCTGAAGGAAAACTTGTTAACCAAGTTTCAATCCGATGGCTTTTACTAGTAGACTTGTTTGATATCTCAGTTGAGCAATACACGGGAGTACAAGAAATGGCAATACCCGATTTGGTCCAGAGGCTTTATAGAGTGGCGACAGAAAGGACGCCCGTTATCTTGACAAAGGTGACTGTATGCGACACGCTGGCGGAGAGGTTGACGCAAGAAGGCTTCAATGTAATCAAAGTACGGATACCATATTCCAGCACAAACGTGGCAGAACAGTTTTCAGTCCCAATTCCGAAGGGCCCTGAAAACAGCCGGCCTACAGCCGGTGATTATCGGTAATTCGTTTATTTGAAGCGGAACGCTAAGCAACGCGAAAATATGTCGATGTAATTGGGTGATTTTCACGTTAACCGTCGAATGAGAACAACATGGAAAGAATCTTTGTGGGCATAGACATTCAGGGAAAGCGCGGGTGCTGCTTTGCCGCATTACAGAATGATGGTACCTTTGTGGCATCTGGTTGGTTCCGTGACCCGGCGGAGGAAGTTGTGAGCCTCGTGAACAGTTTGAAGCCCACGTGTACTGTATCGGTGGGAATCGATGGGCCTCGACAGCCATTGCCTTTTCCTCGTAAATGGTATTGGAATCGGAGAGCCTCCACGTGGACAGAACGAACCGAACAAAGAGGTTACGGCCGACACTGCGAGATTATGGAAGCGTCATTGGCCTCGTGCTTAAACGAGGGTAACGGCCCACAAGGGCCATCCCATGGAGTGAGACTATGGATTGATAACGAATCACCAAACAGAAAGCAGGTAGAAAAGCCTGTGCCAAAAACAGTTGTTGACTTTTATCATAGCAATAAGCTGTACTCGTTGTCCAGGCATTATCTCTCAACGGTGTAGCTTTTTATCCGTAATTTGTAACTCGGTCAGCGTATTATCGTATATGCCATAAAGCATGTGTGATTTTTTTAGATACGTGACCCACTAAGGGCTTGGTTTTTCAAGATCCCGGACCCACCCGCTTTTCAAGATCTCTGACCCACTTCGGGTCGAGTTTTTCGAATTCATTGACCCACCCACAAGAGTGCGCAATCCGTCAGAATTGGGTCATACTCTCCTCCAGTAAATAACTAATCCGGAGGACGTATGGCGCGAAAGGAGTATATGGTGATCGACATTGTGGATATCTTAAGAAGGTGCCAGAGAGGCGATACAATCCGGTCTCTCGCTCGGGCAGTAGATATGGGCCGTAACACGGTGAAGAAGTATGTTCGCCTTGCCTACAAGAAAGGGTTCACTCTGGACAGCCCCTGCGATCTCGAGAGGATCGCAGCCGAGGTACTCACGGAGCTGAACGCCCGTCTCCCCGGTCCTGTCCCTTCCAAGGGGCTTCTGCTTTTTCCTCACAAGGAAAAGATCAAGGAGTGGATAGAGAACGAGCACCTCACCCTCACGAAGATCCAGAGCAAGCTCACGAGGCAGGGCGTCGAGACGACCTACTCGGGGCTCTACCGATTTGTCTCGTCCGAGATCGGGCTATCCTCCCGGCATACCGTCCGCATGGCGGAGACCGAGCCGGGTGATGTGGCGGAGGTCGACTTCGGGAGACTTGGCCTCGTGGACGATCCCGAGGCGGGAAAAAAGAGGTTCGTCTACGCCCTCATTGTCACCCTCGTCTTCAGCCGCCACCAGCACGTGACGGTCTCCCTCACCCAGGACCTCCCCGTCCTCATCTCGGGCATGGAGGACGCGTGGCAGTTCTTTGGCGGCGTCACGAGAAGGGTCATCATCGACAATCTCAAGGCTGCCGTCGTGAAGTCGGACCGGTATGCCCCGGTCTTCAACAGGACGTTTTTCGAGTATTCAGACTACCGAGGGTTCATCATTGATCCTGCGCCGGCGCACATGGCCACGGGAAAGCCCACCGTCGAAAGGCAGGTGCCATACGTGAGGAAGAATTTCTTTCAGGGGGAGACCTTCCGCGATCTCGCCCACATTCAGGAGGAGGCGTTGAAGTGGTGCACGGAGACGGCGGGCATGCGCGTGCACGGGACGACGAGGAAACGCCCGTTGATTGTCTTCATGGAAGAAGAAAAAAAGAAGCTGCTCCCTCTCGTCAAGGAGCGGTTCGACACCCCCTCGTGGGCGAACCCGACGGTCCATCCCGACCATCACGTCCGCATCGGCTACAGCCTCTATTCAGCCCCTACGGCCTATATCGGCAAGAAGGTGGACGCCCGCAGGGACAGCCGCCTCGTCCGTCTCTATTATAAAGGCCAGCTCATCAAGACCCACCCCGTCGTCCTGCCGGGGAAGCGCTCGACGGATTATGGCGACTATCCGAAGGAGAAGACCCCCTATGCCATGAGGAGCTGCGCGTACCACATCGAGCGGGCGCAGGAGATAGGGAGTTCCTGTAAGGCGTTCATGGAGCTCCTCCTTTCCGGAGACTTCCCCTGGGCCCGCTTAAGGCAGGCGCAGAAGCTCCTTAGACTCCCCGAGAAGTACGGAAAGGGCAGGGTGGAGAATGCCTGCAAACGGGCTTTATCCTTCGACCTCATCGACGTGCGCCGGGTGGAGGGGATGATCACCATGGGGCTCGAGGGGACGCAAGGAACGTCCCGGGGAAAGGTGATCGCGCCCGCCCGGTTCGCGCGACCGGCGTCGTACTTTGTCGAGAAGGAGGATGAGGGTGAGGGGTAAACTGCGATCGCACGAAGGGTCATCAACATCGAGGGGCATGGGAAGATGTCTTTGCACGAATTCACCCAACACGAGGGAGGTGATGCGGCCGCTCAAGGCAATGTATGGAATGAAATGCAGGAGTGATACACTTTTTATGTGACAACTTTCGCGCCATTGAAGCGGCGTCTTTATTCGCGGGAAGGTGCCACGTGAAAAAACAAGGGGCTCCATGGGAGCCTACCAACCATAAAGAGGAGGAACTATGGAAATCAGAACCGAACTGAAACAGGTACTCAGGAGGCTCCGCCTCTCGGGCATCCTCTTCACCCTCACGGAAAGGGTCGCCTATTCGAGGGGACAAAAGCTCTCCTACCAGGAGTTTTTGGAACTCATCTTAAGCGACGAGATAGAAAGAAGAGATCAGGGAACCATCGAGAGGAGGATACGGCAGGGGTCTCTAGACCCTGACCAGACAATCGAGAGGTTCGAATGGGACGTCCCCATTACACTGGACCGGGAGAGGGTCAGGGACCTCTTCAATCTCTCCTTTGTCGGTAATCACGAGAATGTCATTATCTGCGGTCCGGTCGGGGTCGGAAAAACGTACCTGGCTAATGCCCTGGGCCATACAGCCGTAAGGAGAGGGCTCAGTGTGCTCATGCTCCGGGCACAGACCCTTTTGAAGCGGCTGCACCAGAGCAGGGCGGACAACTCATTCGGAAAAGAGCTCGTCCGCCTGATCAATCCGCCCGTCCTTGTCATCGACGATTTTGGCCTCCAGCGGCTAAGCCCCATGGAATCCCAGGACCTCTACGAGGTGATGATCGAGCGGTACGGGAGGGCCTCCACCATCATGACGAGCAGTAGACATGTGGATGAATGGATGGGCCTGTTCGACGACCCTCTTCTCGCCAACTCGCTCCTCGACCGCCTGACGCACAATGCTCACTTAATCGTCATCGAGGGGGAGAGCTACCGGAAGAGAAAGGGCCTCAAAAAGAACAGACCGGAAAGGAATTGACTATGACCGACGAGACGTGCTAAAAATTGAAGACAGGATACGCACCCTGGGTCAATTGATTTGAAAAGCCGGTGGGTCCGGTTACTTGAAAAGTCACAAGCATGCACATTGGTGGTTGACAGCGGCAACATTCATTATTATATAGTCAAAAGATGCCAGCGTGAACCTTATGATGGGGTAAAAGAGAAGCCGTGACGCCTCATGAATTTTATTGTACAATTTATTTAACAATTTCATAATTTCCCCTTAACATTCAGCTGGTCTAATGATATCGGAAGGTGAAACGAAAATGATTGTTAAGATAGTTTAAACAATCGATACTGCGCGATCCGTCGAACAATGGAATGACCATTGATAAGGAGCCTTAAAGCGATATGAAAATTCTTAACTTAATCCAAAAGAGCCACTCAGGTGAAAGCTACGATCGAGACTATACGAAATATCGCCTAAGCTTGAAAAATCAGGATATGAATCTCCACACGGAACAATACTTTGCCAACTTCCTGCGACTCGAGCGGAAAAGGTCCGAGAGATCATCGAGGCCGTTCATGTTGGTGGTTATCGGGCTAAAAGGTTTTCCAAAAACATCCGAGCGACGGGAAATCGTACAAGATGTTACCCACGTACTCTCTTCAACAACACGGGATACCGATATAAAGGGCTGGTACAAACATGACGAAGCAATCGGTATCATATTGAGCGAGATCTCTTCTCCTACACACGATTTCCAGACATGTCAACAATACACACTGAACAAGGTGTGGGAGAACTTAAGAGAGTACTTGGGCCTCGCGCGGTTTGACAGGCTTGAACTCTCCTACCAGGTCTTTCCGGGAAATTTTGTGGTAGTCGCTGAACCGGGTGATACGAGTGAGCATCACAACCTGGCCTCACCACCACCTCCAAAAAAGGTAGCTTTCGCTCTCAAGAGAATGATCGATATTATCGGCAGTTTCTGCGCCCTCGTTCTACTCTCCCCTGTTTTTCTCGCCGTGTCAGTGCTCATTAAACTCAACTCACCGGGGGATGTGTTCTTCAGACAGGAGCGTGTGGGTCGTGACGGAAAGAAGTTCATGTTCCTCAAATTTAGGTCCATGCAGAACGATAACGATCCCACCATACACAGAGAGTTTGTGCGCAATCTGATCCGAGGGGACAAGACCGATCAGATACGAAGCGTCGGGGCTCACCATGTCAGGGACTTTAAGATTAAGAACGACCCCAGGGTCACCTCGATAGGGAGGTTCTTAAGAAAGACGAGCCTCGATGAGTTACCCCAGTTTATCAACGTACTGAAGGGGGACATGTCCCTCGTGGGTCCCAGGCCTCCAATCCCTTACGAATGCGAGGAGTACGATATATGGCACAGGCGCAGGGTGCTCGAGATGAAACCGGGGATCACGGGTCTCTGGCAGGTACATGGTCGGAGCTCCACCGCTTTCGACGATATGGTGCGCATGGACATCAGGTATATACAAGAATGGTCCTTGTTGCTCGACATGAAGATTCTTTTTAAAACACCGCTGGTAGTTCTCACAGGCAGAGGCGCATATTAATTATTTTATCAAGGAGTTCTTTCTCTGTCTGCTGTGGAATAATGGCCGCTGCAAATTTAAACAAAACTTAGCCGTCATTGGGTCAGCTTACACCGGGTAATCCGGAAGCGATGACAGCTCGGTAAGCACTGATCTTGAGAAGGCGGGACACTTTAAACGTAGACTTCGAATTAGCAAAGAAAAAAGGTTGGGGGATTACGCCTCAGCCCTTCTTCTTTTGCCCCACAGCACTATGTATGTTTCGGATGGTAATTCTTATCTTTGGCAAACACCTTTTATGCAACATTAGTAGCATCTAAGCCCGGTGCTTACACCCCCTGGCTTGTCCAATGAAAGCAACCCTTGCTCAAGCTCGTGTGGAATGGAGAGAATATTCCACGGATACGGTCCGGCAGCTAAAACCCCATTCACACTGGTGTCAGTGTACCCGTTTTGTAGCATGGTTTAAGGCGTTTTCGGTTGTCCCATTGGTGATGCGATCCCGTTTAGGAGATGTATCGAGTAGGCCGACCTGGGCCTAAACGTACCAAAAAATATTTCCAGGGAGGTCATCCAATGAAACAGTATGGAAGAAAAAAGAAAGGCGTACCACAGAAGAAGTCTGACCCCGGTTCCTTCCCGATCATGAACATTGATGCCCGAGGCATCGACATCGGTTCGGAAGAACACTAAAGTTGCCGTGCTTTAGACCGAAGTTACTCATGCGAAATCACCCTATCCTCTTGCAATCATTGCTGAATACCTGCAAATAGCGTGCCATATGTAGTCATGTCATATATATTTTTTACTTGACATTAAGGATTATATGTGATAATAATGTGGTCATGCATGTTGAATGGGTACCGAACAGGAATTCCCGACCGACCATTCTCTTGAGAGAAACGTGGAGAGAAGGGAAGCAGGTCAAGAAGCGGACCCTCGCCAATCTTACCGGCTGGCCGGAAGAGAAGATCGAGGCACTGAGGAAGGTACTAAGGGGCGAAGGGGTCGTAACCGAGACCGCAGTTACCATAGAACAGTCATTACCCCATGGACAGGTAGAGGCCCTTCTGGGAACAGTGAAGAAACTCGGTCTCGATACCTTGATCGCCTCAAAACCCTGTCGTGAGCGGGATCTGGTCCTTGCCATGCTTATAGAGCGTCTCATCCATCCTTCATCGAAGCTTGCCGTAACAAGGCTCTGGCACACGACCACATTGGCAGAAGAACTCTCAGTCGGTGATGCCGATGAGGACGAACTCTATCATGCCCTGGATTGGCTTTACGCCCGTCAGGAACTCATTGAGAAGAAGCTTGCTAACCGTCATCTGACAGAGGGTTCACTCGTACTCTATGATGTGACGAGCAGTTACTACGAAGGACACACCTGTCCTTTGGCGCAATTCGGTCATGACCGGGATGAAAAAGGCAAACCGATCATTGTGTATGGCACCCTCACCGATCACGAGGGACGGCCCGTGGCGCTCTCTGTGTATCCGGGCAATACCGGTGATCCCACCACGATTCAGAACCAGGTGGAAAAACTCAAAACAGATTTCGGTCTTGAACGTCTGGTCCTTGTCGGAGACAGGGGCATGCTGACCGAGGCACAGATTAAGAAGATGAAAGGCGCTCCCGGTGTAGGGTGGATCTCGGCACTGCGTTCATCTGCAATCCGTGATCTTGTGGAACAGGGAAATATCCAGATGTCTCTTTTTGATACCCATGACTTAGCGGAGATTGTGTCTGACGAATATCCGGAAGAACGACTCATCGCCTGCTTTAATCCCTTCCTTGCACAGGAACGGAGACGAAAGAGAAATGACCTTCTCGAGGCGACGGAAAAGGCCTTGAATACCCTTGTCCGCACCGTTGCACGAAGGACGAAGACGCCCCTTGGCAAGGCCGAGATCGGCAAGAAGGTAGGGGCGATCATGAACCGCTTCAAGATGGCCAAACACTTTCTCTTTACCATCGACCACGGACATTTTGCCTTTACCCGCAACGATGCATCAATTACCCGTGAAGAAGCCTTAGACGGCATCTATGTGATCCGCACCAGTGAGCCCGCAGAGAGGCTCTCTCCCGAAGACACCGTACGAAGCTATAAACGCCTGGCTGAGGTAGAGAGGGTCTTCAAAACCTTTAAAGGGATTGAGCTTCTTGTCCGCCCCATATGGCATCGTACTGAGGAACATGTGAGGGCTCATCTCTTTCTCTGTATGCTTGCTTACTATGTGGAGTGGCATATGAGAAAGGCTCTCGCGCCGCTTCTGTTTGACGATGAGACACTTCCCGACAATCGAAAGACGAGAGACCCGGTGAAGCCGGCAGTAGCATCACCATCGGCAAAAAAGAAGAAGGCTCAAAAGCTCACCCCTGAGGGGTTTGTGGTCCACAGTTTCTCCACTCTCATGGCGGCCCTGGGAACAAGGTGTCGCAATCGCTACCGAATTGGCGCCTCGGGAACCTCGATCTCCCGGCTCACTGAGCCTACCGAGCTCCAGGCCAAAGCCTTCCGGCTTCTCGGCCTGTAGTCAGGAACGGGAAATGGAGAATCGATGTTTATCCAATAACATCAAGGGGGAAGACACGAACCTTGTGAGGAACTTCGGTTTAGACCGGGATGAGGAGCCGGTACGCTCCTTCGGCTACCTCATACCCCGACCTGAACGCCATGGCGAGGTGGCTTACGAAGTGTGGTGTTACCACTACCCTTTGCATGAAGATCGATTCCACCGTATCATCTCCTATGGCACCTCCTGATTGAGATTGAGTCTTCTTAATCACAGCATAGCAGAAATTTCTCTGTGCTGCTGAGGTGTCTTTCTATGATTATCAATTGATGGTCGGTTCACGAGATTTTCTTCTTGAAATACGATTACGATTGCGGGACAATTGGTTTTTGGGCGGAGAGAAATTATGTATATGTATAGAGACAACCGGCTCACCACAATAGACAGCATATTGTTGTGAAGAAGTGAGGGTTTTCAAAGAACAAATCAGTGTACTAGAGAGGTTGCCACGAAGAAAACTGACACATTTTTTCTTTTTAGGGCCCTTGCACCGACAGGGGCTCTGGTATTAACCATCTTCTTATTTCCCGCTTTTGTCGCCGCGCAGACGGTCATTGAGGAGTGGCAGAATGTGAAAGCGCCACCAGTGCCCGAACTCAAATCCGTCACCATTGATCCTAAGTCGACAGCCCTGCTCTTGCTCGACTTTAATAAGCAGGCGTGCAACGCAGCACAGCGTCCCCGGTGCATCGCTTCCATACCGAAGATTGCCAAACTTGCTTCCGTTGCCCGGACCAGCGGTGTCTTTGTGGTCTATAGCGTCTCCACAGCCGCCTCGCCGGCTGACATTGCTGCTGAGCTTGCGCCCAAGCCAGGCGACCCTGTAGTCGCTTCTCACGTTGACAAATTTTTGGGCACTGAACTTGAAAAGATCCTGAAGGAGAAAGACATCAAAACGGTCGTTGTAACAGGAACTGCAGCGCATGGGGCTGTACTCTATACCGCAAGCGAAGCCGCCTTGCGAGGCATGAAGGTGATTGTCCCCGTTGATGGGCTGTCTGCCGAAAGTCTTTATCCGGAACAGTACGTGGTATGGAACCTGGCCCACGCGCCCGGTATTTCAGCTCAGGTGACGCTCACCAGAATTGATATGATCCAATTCTGAGAAAGTTCTTTTTTCTACTGGCCTTCCCTCGGGAGAGAAGTCATGTGGAAGGCTTAGTACGACATAACCCTGCCCTTGCTATTCCTTCCGATGAGAGCTATCAGCCCAACATTTCATCCCGTAATGGGCAATGCTGTCAGCTAATGAACTCTTCACTATTAGTGGGTGAATGAAAGTCTCGAAGTCTTCCTCTTCTAAAGAAATCGTTGAAATGGATTTTTGCACAGAGTGCAAGATTACAAGTGGTACAATGATCGACTCGTTGATTTTTGCTTGAAATCCGTCGACGATTACGAGAGAATGGATTCATGAGGTGGGCAATTGTAATTAAGGAAGTTACAGAGGTTACCAAGGACTGCCCATATCATGGATGTCCCTGGAACTGGTTCCGGAATACTTTGTGGAATTCTTGGAACGAAACGAATCGATAGAGAGGATTCCGATGTTTAGTTGGCTTGCTAATCACCGCCGGAAAAAACTGATGCAGAAACCATTTCCTCCAGCTTGGGAAGATATCTTACGTCGTAACGTTGCCCATTACTGCATGTTGGATGATACTGAACGTTGTCATCTGCGCGCACTTATCCGGATCTTTATTGCCGAAAAGGATTGGGAGGGATGCGGTGGTCTGGAACTTACCGACGAAATCCGGGTTACCATTTCCGCTCAGGCATGCCTCCTTCTTCTTGGCCTGCCTCATAATTACTATCAGAACGTCGAAACGATCGTCGTCTATCCATCCACCGTGGTTCCACCCCAGCGTAAACTCGGTTTTTTTGAAACTGCGCTTGCGCCTATAGAATATTCCTATCCCATTATCGGGCAAGCCTTTCAGCAGGGCCCTGTCGTTATTATTTGGGATGCGGCGCTGCATGGTGGCCGCCACCCCGAATTGGGCCATAACGTTGTCTATCATGAATTTGCCCACAAGCTCGATATGCTGGACGGTGCTGCTGACGGCACGCCCCCGTTAAGGGACAGGGCCGAATACCGTGACTGGGTGCAGACATGTTCCAGTGAATATCTACGCCTCAAGCATGACGCCAAAAATGGCAAGAAATCTTTTCTCAATGCTTACGGCGCAACCAGTGAAGCTGAATTTTTTGCTGTGGCCACTGAGCAATTCTTCGACGAACCTTTGGTAATGAAAAAAAACTCGCCCGATCTTTATCATGTTCTTAAAGAATACTATCGGCAAGATCCCGCTCAGCGCGTAGGGAAGGATTTCTGCGCGGTTGAATTTGAAAAAACTGACTGATGGGTTAAGATGAAACAGTCCGTTTGCGTTAGATCGGCGATTTTCTTGTTGAAATCCGATCATGATTGCGGAAAAATAGATTTAAGGGCGGGGTAATCAGATAAGTTAAGAAAGTTAGGGACCTTCGAATAGCCGAAAGGACCTATAAGAACGATTATGGACGAAACAAACAGATCGAAAACACAAGGGGAGAACCGCACAGAACCGTTGTGCAAAAGAGCATAAAGGGACTCGGTTCTATTTCCGTTCTACTACCATCGTAGAGTCAATAATATGCAGGGAGGATACGGGTTCGATTCTCGCCGCCTCCAAATTAGCCTATAAGTCGGGCCCCGAGCACAGGGGACACTTTTTGATGAGTATGAAGCCGCAACTGGCAACCATGAAGCCTTGCTCACTTCAGGTTGACTCATCGGGTTGATTCTGGTAATGTATATACTACCTCATGCAAAAACAATCAGGCTGGAAATTCAAATCAAAAGAAGAGATCAAAGAGATTTTTCAATTTGCCGAAGAGTACAAGGAGTTTCTTGATCGCGCGAAGACCGAGAGAGAGGCCGCGGAACATATCGAGCGTTGTCTGAAGGTCTACGGTTTTCAACCTGATTACACAAAAAAAAGGATCTATGCGGTCAATCGCGGCAAGGAAGCTATCGCCTATGTGGCCGGTAAAGAGGGCTATAGTGCAGGGCTTAATATTATCGTTGCCCACATCGACGCACCGAGGCTGGACCTCAAACAGAATCCCCTTTATGAGGACGTGGATCTGGCGCTTTTGCGAACTCACTATTACGGCGGCATCAAGAAATATCAGTGGCTTGCCATGCCCCTTGCCCTTCATGGTGTTGTGGTAAAAGGCGACGGCACATCTGTGGAGATTGTCGTCGGTGAAGAGGACGAAGACCCTGTTTTTATGATTGACGATCTGCTCCCTCACCTGTCGCGTAAGACACAGGATGAAAAGAAGCTTTCCGATGCGATTGAAGGGGAGAAACTGACGGTGCTCTTCGGCAGCCTTCCTCTTGTAGGCACAGAAAAGGATGCTGTTAAAGAATATGTATTGAAGCTGCTAAACGAGAAATACGGAATTGTAGAAAATGATTTTGTCACTGCCGAGTTGGAGATTGTTCCCGCGTTCAAGGCGAGAGATGTGGGGATCGACAGGAGCATGGTCGGAGCCTACGGACAAGACGACCGGGCATCGGCATTCACACTTCTCCAGGCCATTTGTGGGGTGGAAGACCCCGATCGGCCGTGCCTTGCGATTTTCACCGACAAGGAAGAGATCGGTTCTGAAGGAGCTACGAGCATTAAATCGGCTTTTCTTCATCTTTTTCTCGATGAACTTATGGAAGGACAGGGTCTGGGGACGAACGAAGCGAAACTCAGAAAGATGCTTTTCCGCTCAAGGGCCCTTTCAGCGGACGTCAATGGCGCTCTCAACCCCACCTTTCAGGATGTCCACGAAAGGCAGAATGCAGCTTATCTTGGCCGAGGCGTTTGTATTTCCAAATTCACAGGGCATATGGGCAAGGTAGGGGCGAGCGATGCAAACGCCGAATTTGTCGCAGAGATAACGAGACTCCTTACGAAAGAAAATATTATCTGGCAGACAGGAGAGCTGGGCAAAATCGATGAAGGAGGAGGTGGAACGGTGGCGAAACACCTTGCCGTGTACGGCATGGATATTCTTGATTGCGGCGCCCCGCTACTGACTATGCACTCACCCTTTGAACTGTCGAGTAAACTCGATATCTTCGAATCATACCGTGCTTTCAATGTCTTTTTTAAATCGTAGAATTTTGGATTGCAATAATGGAGGTTTCACAATAATATGACGGAATTTGAACGATTAGACATACCGGAGGTCATGCCCGTACTTCCGGTGAGAGATATGGTCATGTATCCCTCGGTGATACTGCCGCTTTTTGTGGGAAGAGACATGTCCATTAACGCTGTCGAAAAATCCCTCTCGAAAGACAGGTTGATTTTTGTGGCCGCGCAGAAGGACCTTACCGATGAAGACCCTCTGCCGGACAGGATATATTCGGTCGGTGTTGTCTCACAGATTATGAGAATGCTCAGACTCCCTGACGGCAGGGTGAAGGTCCTTATACAGGGCCTCAAGAAGGCACGCATTGAGGAGTATGTCCAGGAAATACCGACTTTCCTCGCGCGAATCTCGGCAATCGAGGAGCCCCTTATCACAGAAATTACCCTCGAGATCGAGGCCCTTATGCGTTATGTCAAAGAGGAAATGGAGAAGGTTGTCTCCATGGGCCGTATGGTCCCCCCTGATATACTGATGGTCCTCGACACGATTGATGAACCTGGTCGTCTTGCCGACATCGCCGCCGCGAATTTGGGGCTTGCAGTAGATAAAGCCCAGGAAGTCCTCGAGATCATTGATCCTGTCAAAAGGTTGAGAAAACTTTCGGAGATTCTCGGGAAAGAAATAGAACTGCTCAACATGCAGGCCAAGATCCTCTCCCAGGCAAAAGAGGAGATGACAAAGTCCCAAAGGGAGTATTTCCTCAGAGAGCAGATGAAGGCAATACGCACGGAGCTTGGCGAGGGCGATGAGAGTTCTGAGGACGTAGAGGACTTACGAAAACGCATCAAAAAGGCAAAGATGCCCAAAGATGTGGAGAAAGAGGCCAACAAACAACTTGAACGCCTTGATATGATGCATCCCGATGCCATAGAATCGACCATGGTCCGGACCTATATCGAGTGGCTCGTGGAACTTCCCTGGAGTAGTGTGACGAAGGACAATATCAACATCAAACAAGCGCGCGCGATTTTGGATGAAGACCATTACGATCTCGATAAAGTGAAAGAAAGGATCCTCGAATTCCTGAGCGTTCTCAAACTGAAAGGGGCGATGAAAGGTCCTATCCTCTGTTTTGTCGGACCACCGGGAGTCGGCAAGACCTCGCTCGGCAAATCTATCGCACGGGCCATCGGGAGAAAATTTTCCCGTATATCACTAGGCGGCATGAAAGACGAAGCGGAGATTCGAGGCCACAGACGCACCTATGTGGGTTCCATGCCCGGAAGGATCATTCAGAGTATCAAGCAGGCAGGGACCAATAACCCCGTGTTCATGATGGATGAGATCGACAAGATCGGAAACGATTTCAGGGGAGACCCCGCGAGTGCACTTCTGGAAGTCCTTGACCCCGAACAGAATAACGCATTCAGCGACCACTATCTCAACGTTCCCTTTGATCTGTCGAAGGTAATGTTCATTACCACGGCAAACCGAATGGATACGGTCCCGTCGGCGCTCAGGGACAGGATGGAAGTGATTAATATTGCAGGCTATACGGAGAGAGAAAAGCTCCGGATTGC
The DNA here is from genome assembly GCA_963754785.1 of uncultured delta proteobacterium. GTDB lineage: Bacteria > Desulfobacterota > Syntrophorhabdia > Syntrophorhabdales > Syntrophorhabdaceae > PNOF01. The sequence continues at coordinate 110,157 of CAVWHH010000018.1, forward strand.
GAAACGGTACCTCGTGTCGAAACAGTTAAAGGAAAACGGTCTGACCGGGAAAAAGCTTGAAATCGCTGACCACGCAATGGAAAAAATCATTCAGGAATATACCAGGGAGGCGGGGCTGAGGAACCTGGAACGGGAGATTGCCGCTATCGCGCGGAAGGTTGCCCGAAAAGTCGCCGAGGGTGATGGCAAAAAGATAGTCATAACGACAAAGAACCTCCATGCCTATCTCGGGCCGGTGAAGTATCTTCCTGAAAGCCAGATCGAAGAAGATTTTGTGGGTGTGGCAAGTGGCCTTGCTTGGACGGAGTTTGGCGGGGATATACTCTATGTCGAAGCATCCTGCAGAAAAGGTAAGAAAGACCTTCTGCTGACAGGCAGCATGGGTGATGTGATGAAAGAATCGGTCCAGGCAGCCCTTACTTACATCAAGTCCAAGGCAGAAAAATTGGGCATCGACAAAGACATTTTTAACGACCTCGAGATGCATGTCCACGTCCCACAGGGGGCAATCCCCAAAGACGGACCTTCCGCAGGGATCACCATGGCCGTTTCCATGATAAGCGCCATTACAAATAAACCGGTGGGCCGTAAAATCGCAATGACCGGTGAAATTACCCTGACGGGAAGGATCCTCGCCATAGGCGGCTTGAAAGAAAAGACCCTGGCTGCCCTCCGAAACCGGATGGAGAAAGTCATCATTCCGGAAGAGAACGTACACGAACTGGTAGAGATCCCGGCATACGTGAAGAAAAAGATAACATTTCTGCCCGTCAAGAATATGGATGATGTGGTAGGTATTATATTTAGTGGGAAATGAAGGAAGCATCTTTTTATGAGAAGCTTGAGGATCACAAGGCCCACTGTTTTCTCTGCAGACAGCATTGTATAATCGCGTCCGGCAAACGAGGGCTCTGCGGCGTGAGAGAGAACAGAGATGGCACGCTTTACACCCTTGTGTACGGGGTGCCCTGTGCGACCCATGTAGACCCCATCGAAAAGAAACCGCTCTTTCATTTTTTTCCCGGCTCCAAAGCGTTTTCAATCGCAACGGCAGGATGTAATTTCCATTGTCTCCATTGTCAAAACCACGACATATCGCAGATACCTGCGCAGACATGCAGTATTCCCGGAGAGAAGATGACCGCCGGTGAAGTCGTCGCCTATGCCGGCCATACCGGATGCAAGAGTATCTCCTATACCTATACGGAGCCAACGATATTTTTCGAGTATGCCTTTGATATCGCGAAACTTGCCAGAGAAAAGGGCATATACAATAATTTTGTCACCAACGGCTATATTGAAGATGAACCTCTTCGAGCGATCAAGCCTTACCTCGACGCGGCCAATATCGACCTCAAGGGCTTTGATGAATCATTTTACAAGAAGGTTTGCAAGGCGGAATTGTCAAAGGTCCTCGAGACGATCAGAAACTATAGAAAGCTGGACATCTGGATAGAACTGACAACCCTCATTATACCGGGCTACAATGATAATGAAGACGCCTTGCGGGCCATAGCGAAGTTTATCGTGGGCGAGCTCGGATCACAGGTCCCATGGCATGTAAGCGCTTTTTATCCTACATATAAGCTCCGCGAAACGAAACGAACGAGCCCCGAGACCCTCAAGCGGGCGCGAGACATAGGACTCGAAGAAGGTCTGAGGTACGTTTATGAGGGGAATATCCCCGGTTCGGACGGTGAGCACACTTATTGTTACAGCTGCAAGAAAACCGTCATCAAACGATACGGGTACAGCATTCTTGAATACAATATCAAAGATGGTTCTTGCATATATTGCGGTGCCGTGATTGATGGGATCGGGCTATAAGGAATCGTTTGGTGTGGATGATGATCACCTCTGTTCTGCCGTGCTATGTGGCAAGATACCACAGACATATTGTCATGCCCATTATAATTCATAAATGTCGGACGACTTCGGACAGCTCTCTGCTGATTGCCGGGAACACTACTAACAAATTTACATTATACAGGGGATAATTCTTCAAAAAACTGAGCATATTGTGAATTATTTCATAAGTTTCATTGACAATGAAAAAAGAAAATGTTTAATATACAAAATCAAGATCCATGATTGATAAACATTACAATGTTTATTCAATAAATTTTTAAAGGAGGTTATAGATGACTTTCAAGAAAGGGTTTAATGCGGCACTTCTTGTCTTTTCTATGGTGCTTCTCGCTTCCTCGGCCTTTGCGAGCGAAGCGGACATCGTACTGCCGGACCTGAGCAGGGTGCAGTTCAGTGCTTTCGGCGGCTTAAACGGTCTCCACATCATGTATTTCGGGATCGTTATTTGTTTTGTCGGTTTATTATTCGCGATTGTCCAGTATAAGCAGACGGGGAACCTTCCGGTCCATAAGTCTATGCTCGATGTTTCCAATATCATCTGGGAGACCTGTAAATCATATCTCGCCCAGCAGGGCAAGTTCCTTGCCATCCTTTGGGTCCTTATCGGTATCTGTATGACCTATTATTTTATGGGCTTGCAGGGCAAGGGCTTTGGCTCCATGGTCATCATTCTTCTCAGTTCGATTCTTGGTATTCTGGGCTCCTATGGTGTTGCCTGGTTCGGTATGCGCATCAACACAAAAGCCAATTCCAGAACGGCCTTCGCGTCCCTCACCGGCAAACCCGTCGATGTTGTCAAAATTCCCACGAAATCCGGCATGAGCGTCGGCCTACTTCTTGTGAGCGTTGAGCTGTTCTTTATGATATGCATCCTTGTTTTTCTTAAGGAACCCGGACCTTGCTTCATCGGTTTTGCGATCGGTGAATCACTCGGAGCAAGCGCCCTGAGGATCTGCGGCGGCATCTTCACAAAGATTGCCGACATCGGATCAGACCTTATGAAGATCGTCTTCCATCTGCCCGAAGATGACCCGAAGAACCCCGGCGTTATCGCCGACTGTACCGGTGACAACGCTGGCGACAGCGTCGGTCCTACGGCAGACGGTTTCGAGACCTACGGCGTTACCGGCGTCGCCCTCATCGCTTTCCTCGCACTGGCCCTTGCCGCAAATCCCGCAATGTCGGGGACGCTTATCATCTGGATATTCGCAATGCGTATCCTTATGATCCTCACATCTCTGGTGTCATATTTCATCAATGGCGGCATAACCTCTTCGCTCTATGGCAACAAGAAGAAATTCAACTTTGAACAACCATTGACAAATCTCGTCTGGATCACATCGATCATTTCGATTCTCGTTACGTTCTGGGCGAGCTACACGCTTCTCTCCGGTACGCCCGGACTGCCCGCCGATCTCTGGTGGGCGCTCTCCATTATCATCAGCTGCGGCACCATCGCAGGCGCTTTGATTCCTGAGTTCACAAAAGTATTTACAAGCACAAAATCACGCCACGTGCAGGAAGTTGTCGGTGCCGCACGTCATGGCGGCGCGTCATTGGATATCCTCTCCGGATTCGTCGCCGGTAACTTTTCCGCCTTCTGGGAAGGACTCACCATCCTGGTCCTCATGTTCATCGCTTATCTGGTATCTCAGCATGCCTCTATCCTTGCGATTATGCCTGCAAAGTTTGTCTTCGCGGCGCCCGTCTTTGCCTTTGGTCTCGTAGCTTTCGGTTTTCTCGGCATGGGCCCTGTAACAATCTGCGTTGACTCTTTTGGGCCTGTTTCCGATAACGCGCAATCTGTCTACGAACTTTCCAGAATCGAAAGCGTTCCCAATGTAAAAGCAGAGATCAAGAAAGAGTTTGGCTTCGATCCCGATTTTGAGAACGGCAAAGACTATCTCGAAGAGGCTGATGGCGCCGGTAACACTTTTAAGGCGACTGCCAAACCGGTGCTCATCGGTACTGCCGTTGTCGGTGCTACCACGATGGTCTTCGGCATCATTATCCTTCTTGAGAATTTATACGGTAATGTCATCGCACACCTGAGCCTCGTAAATCCAAAAATTATCCTCGGTCTGCTCATGGGTGGCGCTGTGATTTATTGGTTTACTGGTGCCGCAACCCAGGCAGTGACAACGGGCGCGTATCGTGCCGTCGTTTTCATCAAAAAGAATATCAACCTCGACGCTGAGAAGGCGTCAATTGAAGACAGCAAAGAAGTCGTGAGAATTTGTACGGTATACGCACAGAAGGGTATGTGGAACATTTTCATCGTTGTTTTCTTCATGGCCCTCGCGCTCTCTTTCTTCGACTCCTATTTCTTCATCGGTTACCTCATTGCCATTGCCTTCTTCGGTCTTTTTCAGGCCATTTTCATGGCCAATGCCGGTGGTGCCTGGGATAACGCGAAGAAGATCGTTGAAGTCGACCTCAAGGAAAAGGGCACGCCGCTTCACGAAGCGACTGTTGTCGGCGACACCGTCGGCGACCCCTTTAAAGATACCTCGTCGGTTTCCATGAACCCCGTCATTAAGTTTACGACCCTCTTCGGTCTGCTCGCGACAGAGATTGCCGTGACGATGTCGAACAAAGGCTTGAAAGCGGGCTTGGGTGTAATATTCTTTGTTATTGCACTCGTCTTTATATACCGTTCGTTCTACGGTATGAGAATTGGCGAAGAAAAACTCGATTAGGAAAAAAATGAAAGAAAAAAAAGGCGCTCCCAACCGAGCGCCTTTTTTATGTTCGTGTCAGGTTTTGAGTAGTATGTGTCGTGTAAGATAGGGCGCGTTGTCTTGAAGGCGTCTCACACGCGATGCTCGTAACACACCTTCTTAGCAGGCTTTTCGTAGACGCACATGTGGCTTTACGTATGAACTCCTTAGTACAACCCGAAACTGATTTTCTACCCTTTCAACACCGAGGGGGTGGTATCGTCTTTGCTGAGAGAGCTCTTAAGCCATTGAGGGCTTGCGGGTTTACATTTCTTGTGTCGCCATTTATTTTGGCCGATGTGAACCCCGTCATTGTCCTTGATCCGGTGGCAGCAGACATAGCAGTAGTCCTTCTTCAACTCGTCGAAGAGCGGCTCCATGAGGTATTTAAGTTTTCCCTTACCAGCCATTTTGAATCCTTATACGTGCAAGAGTACCGTGAAGATAAGGGTTATTGCAAGCACTATTTACAGATTTCAATAGGAGCCGGTTGTCGTGACCCGATGCCTGTGGTCGCCCTGTGACTGTTATGGTTGACTTTGTTTTTTCCTGTGTAGGATAATAGTAAATGGCCGCCAAATCGATCCCGCAAATCCTTGAAGAGATTGCGGCGCTCCTTGAAATAAAGGGCGAGAACCCTTTTAAATCAAGGGCATACTACAATGCGGCAAAACTCCTTGCCGGTGTCGATAACCTTGATGACGTGATAAAAGGGAAAAAGCTGCGAGAGATAAGGGGTATCGGAGAAGCCATAGCCGCCAAGATTGAAGAGTATTTTGAAACGGGCAGAATAACCTATCTTGAGGAACTGAAAAGGCAAGTACCCGAATCGCTTCTTGAACTTTTACAGGTACCAAACTTGGGGCCGAAAAAGATCAAGGTCCTTTTTGACGAGCTCGGAATCACAAATGTGGGAGAGCTTGAATACGCCTGCAAGGAAAACCGTCTCGTGGGTCTCCCGGGTTTCGGCGAGAAGACACAGGAAAAAATTCTGCGAGGTATAGAATTCGTAAAACGACACAAAGGCGAATACCTCGTTGGAGATGCCTACCCTCTTGCTTACGGCATAAAGGAAAAATTGCAGGGGGCAGCCAAGGGGAGTGCCGTAGAAGTATGCGGGAGTATCAGAAGGAGAAAGGAGATCGTACGGGACATTGATATACTTGTGGGTGGTGGTGATGCTCAACACATCTCATTGTTCTTTGCGTCGCTCCCTGAGGTGGAAGATGTCATCGTCTCAGGCGAAACGAAAACGTCCTGCCGTCTCAAATCAGGTATCGGAACGGATCTAAGAGTTGTAAGCGAGGAGCAGTTTCCTTATGCCCTCATGTATTTCACGGGGAGCAAAGAACATAACGTAAAGCTCCGGGGGATCGCCAAAAAGAAAGGTCTGAAACTCAATGAATACGGGCTTTTTAAGGGCGAACACCTCGTTAGACTGAGAGACGAGGCGGAGATATACAGAAAGCTCGGACTTGCGTATGTTGTGCCGGAGCTCCGCGAGGACACCGGTGAAATAGAGGCTGCCGAGCGAGGGGAACTCCCTGAACTTGTCGAGTTGAGCGACGTAAAAGGCACATTCCATATCCACACTGAATTCAGTGACGGGGTGGATTCAATTGCGAAGATGGTCCAGGCGGCAAAAGATCTAGGCCTCACGTATATCGGTATTTCAGATCACAGCAAAAGCGCATATTACGCGGGAGGACTGAAACGTGAGGACCTTGACCGCCAGTGGGACATTATCGATACCCTCAATGAGAAAGAAAAGACGTTTTACGTATTGAAAGGGATCGAAAGCGATATCCTGCCCGACGGGAGTCTCGACTATGACGAAGAAACCTTGAAGCGTTTCGATTTTGTCATCGGTTCCATACACTCAAGTTTTCAACTCAAAAAGGACGAGCAGGAAGCGCGGATGATAAAGGCCATGGAAAGTCCATACATGACGATTCTCGGTCACCCTACGGGAAGACTTCTCCTCTCCCGCGATGGATACAACATCGATATGCGCACTATCATCGATGCAGCCGCTAGGACCGGCACGATTATCGAACTCAATGCGAGCCCTTACCGGCTTGATATCGACTGGCGGCATCTGAAATACACAAAGGAAAAGGACGTCATGATCTCCATCAATCCCGACGCTCACGCCGCCTCCGGACTCGCAGAGATACTCTATGGAGTGGGCGTCGCACGGAAGGGATGGCTGGGGAAGAAAGATGTATTGAATACACAGGATGTTAGTGGTATAAAAGAAACATTCAAGAAACTCAAGGAATGGCAAAAGAGATAGGCCCGATAATCAACAAGCTGCGTGAAATGCATGGTGAGCCTCGGTGTGAATTGAACTGGTCCAATGCTGTGGAACTTACCGTCGCTACGGTACTGTCGGCGCAGTGTACCGACGAACGAGTAAATAAAGTCACAAAAGATCTCTTCAAAAAATACCGAAAATGGCAGGACTATCTTGACACGCCTGCGACACAACTTGAAGAGGATATCAGGCCCACCGGTTTTTACAAGAACAAGGCAAAGAGCATCAAGAATATTGCCCGTGAAGTGGCCGAGCGATTTCATGGCAAGGTCCCTGATGATATTGATACCTTTGCGACCGTGAAAGGCATTGGCAGAAAATCGGCCAATATGATCGTCGGCCTTGCTTACGATAAGCCCGCCGTCATCGTCGATACGCACGTTGCGCGCGTGATGCGGAGGATCGGCATAGCCCACCAGGACAATCCCGAGAAGATTGAAGCGGAGTTAAAAGAGATGATGCCCCAATCGATGTGGACAGCCTTTTCTTTGCTTGTGATACTTCACGGAAGGTATACATGCAAGGCGAAAAAGCCTGAATGCGAAAGGTGTCTCTTGCGAGATCTGTGTGATTACTATCTGGGAGGAAGAATGAATGTTTGACAACGAAGAGCTTACAGAAAAGGAACTTGAGAATTTAAAAGAATTATCACGACTCGCGAAAGGCGATATTATTACCATGACCCACCTTGCCGGCTCAGGGCATCCCGGCGGATCCATATCTTCGCTCGATATATACCTGACGCTCTTTTCCTGTGTCAATCTGAATGGAAAGGATCGTGACAGGATTGTCGTGAGTCACGGCCACACATCACCAGGCGTTTATGCGAGTCTCGCGAGATTGGGATATTTGCCTGTAGATGAGGTGATAGCATTTTTCAGAAAGGCCGGCAGCCCCTTTGAGGGGCATGTTGTGAAAGGCATCCCTTTTATTGACTGGTCCACGGGGAACCTCGGCCAGGGATTGTCTGCTGGTTGTGGTTTTGCCATTTCATCAGAGAAGAAAAACGATGGCTCCCATGTCTATGTACTTATGGGTGATGGCGAACAACAGAAAGGCCAGATCAGCGAGGCGAGACGCTTGGCGAAAAAATTCGGTCTCTCCAATATAACCGTTGTTGTCGATTATAACAAACTTCAGATAAGCGGCGACATAGAGAAGGTCATGCCCCAGAACATCATAGAAAATTTTCTTTCCGATGGCTGGGACATCATCGAAATCAACGGTCACGATTATAATGAAATTTACGCGGCGTTGAAAACGGCTAGAGTTGGCGCAAGCCCTGTCTGTATAGTAGCGAGTACCGTTATGGGCAACGGTGTTTCTTTTATGGAAAATAAGGAAAAGTATCATGGGAACCCTCTGAATGAGGTAGAATATAAAGAGGCAATGGGTATTCTCGGGCTGGATGATAAACTCGCTTTTTATAAGGAAAAACGTAAAGGCCTCTGGACTTGGAACCCATCGTGCGACGAATTGGACATAACAATCGATGCGGGTATACCTTTCACGTACAACGAAGAAGACAGGATCGATAACCGGACATCATTCGGCAAAGCCCTCAAAGACCTAGGCGACAAAAATATCCCGAAGGGACAAATGGTTTGCGTCCTTGATTGTGATCTTGCAGGCTCCGTGAAGACCAGTGATTTCGCAAATGCATACCCTGATTATTTTTTTCAGGGCGGCATTCAGGAACATAACACGGCCACAGCAGCAGGGGCCCTTTCAACGATGGGCACACTCACCTTTTTTGCCGATTTCGGTGTCTTCGGTATCGATGAGACATACAATCAACAGAGACTGAACGACATAAACGGGTCCAACCTCAAGGTCATTCTGACCCATGTGGGGCTCGATGTGGGCCCTGACGGTAAGACCCATCAGTGCGTCGATTACATAGGGCTCACACGGAACCTCTATCATTTCAGAACCATCGTCCCGGCCGATGCGAACCAGACAGACAGGGCGGTGCGATATATTGCGACGACAAAGGGAAATTTCCTTGTTGCCATGGGAAGAAACAGATGGCCCATCATGTATAAAAAAGAGGGGAAACATATTTTTGGTGAAGGATACACCTTTGAGTACGGCAAAATGGATATCATGGAAGAAGGCAAGGATGGTGCTATTATCACTTACGGCGCCATGATACATAGGGCGCTGAAGATCAGGGAAAAACTTGCCGCGAAAGGTTTGCACTTCACCGTTGTAAACATGCCCTGTGTCAATGAAATAGACGAAAAGGTCATGGCCGGTCTCGTCAAGCTGCCCTGCATCGTTGCCTACGAAGACCATAACCGTCTCACGGGTATTGCCCCGATTATTACTGCCTACCTTCTGAAGAAAGGATTTAGGGGCACATTTGAATCCTTCGGAGCCACGCAATACGGCGCCTCAGGTGAAACTGACGAGGTCATGAAAACCCAGGGACTTGATGTAGAGACGATGACTAAAGCAATCCTTGCGATGGTGAAGTGAGATAAGGCATTTAGGAATATGAAACTCGTTGATCAGGGAATAGCAAAATTCGATGGAAAAAGAATTCAGATTCCTATTCCTATCATTACTAATGGTGGGAAAGCCATAACCTATCCGTATACAACAGAGTTGAAATCTCCTGAGTGGGAACTTCAAAACACGCAACCCATAAAAGTCCCAGAGTTCTGCGAAGGAACTACTGATGAAATTTGGTTATTCAAGGAAACTCCTGTACTGACCGTACAAGGTAATGGAGAGCGATGAAGTAAAAGGAACTGACTTTGTATACAAGAAGGCCGAGAGGCCCTTCTGTGCCAATATAAGCGAGATACTTCCCTCCCCAATGGTTTAGACTGTAAGGGCGGAAAGGAGAAAGTAATTTTCAAAGAGAAAGGTTCAATCATTGTAGAGAGCAACACAGAAAGAAACATCCAATTATTGTGTTTGCGACGTAACAGGAAAAAACTAATACCATATGGAAAGTGGTTTAATGCGAGAAACAGATAGGCTCAACATAGGCGTGACTATAAACAATACATTAATGAGATTGTGTTTGGTGGGACGAGAAACATGAGCGGCAAGCGTAAACGTTCAGAGGCTCGAAGCGCAGGCGCGAGGAACGCAGGCGTACTGAACCGTGCGTCGGGATCCCGGAGCGCGTAGCGCGAAAAAGCATATGACACTTAGACGCAGCTGCTCCTAATAACTAAAGGAGGGATGATGGCTCAGCTAAAAGAGATGTATAAGAAGATAGTAAAAGACAATTTTCCTGACACGATCAAAATCGATCTCGGTGGCCAGATACTGCTCTATAAAAAGAAGGTATGGAATATCTTCGATGCCGACGAAAAATGCGATGTTGAGCGGGGCTTGCGTTACGGCGAGAACCCTGACCAGCCCGCGGCCATTTATGAGCTGGTTAACGGCAACATCATCTTGGGCGATGTGCGGTTTTTTGACTTTGACGGCGGTCTTGCGAGCAAGATTAGCGAGAAGGATATGCTCCAAGTCGGAAAGCATCCCAGTAAGACGAACTTCACTGATGTGGATAATGCACTCAATATTCTGAGGTTCCTCGACAGAATGCCGGCGTGTACCATTATGAAGCATAATAACCCTTGCGGAGCCGCCTATGGATCCACAGCAGCCGAAGCATTCGAGAAGGCCTTCTGGTGCGACAGAATTGCGGCCTTTGGTGGGGCAGTGGTGTTCACCAAGACCATCGATGTTGAGACGGCGAAAGCTATGGTGCCTTATTATTTTGAAGTGGTGTGTGCTCCTGATTTCGAGGGTGGGGCCGTCGATGTCCTGAAAAAGTGGAAAAACCTGAGGATGCTCCAGATACGCGAAATGGAGAGACTCCGGGCATACAAAACCAAACGGATTATCGAATTCAAGTCCCTCATGGATGGCGGTCTTGTGCTGCAGGAGTCACAGCCCCGTAAGATCAAGGGCAAAGAGGACCTGAAGCCGGCGGAGACCGTCTATAAAGGCGAGGCATATAAGATCATAAGAACCCCCACTGATAAAGAATATGAGGACATGCTCTTCGGGTGGAATGTGGAATCAGGGGTCAGTTCCAACTCAGCGCTCTTTGTAAAAGATGGGGCGACAGTTGCTATCGGCACCGGCGAGCAGGACCGGGTTGGTGTTGTCGAGATCGCCGTGTTTAAGTCGTATACGAAATTTATGGACAAAGAAGTCTTCAGGAAATATGGTGTGCCTTATGCTGTCTTCAAGCTCGAAGCCGAAAAAGGCCAGAGAAAAATGGAGGACCTGATTGAAATAGAGAAGTATACCAGGGAAAAAAGAGGGGGTCTTAAGGGTTCCGTTGTTGTCTCCGATGGCTTCTTCCCCTTCCGGGACGGCGTTGATGCCGCAATAAAAGAAGGAGCAACGGGGATAATCCAGCCCGGCGGATCAGAGCGTGATTTTGAGGTCATCGAGGCCTGCAATGAGTCCAATGTGACAATGGTATTTGCGGGTCAGCGACTCTTTAAACACTGATGCCTATTCGTCTTTTTGGTATAGCTTCGTTGCCCTTCGACCAGTTCTCTGAAAGAATACGAAGCGACACGAATCAAGCAGCACATATTTAGAAGTGAACAGGAGGTACATTAGAAAAAGTGGTTTATTTAATCATCATCTGGGGAATTATCATTGCCTACATAATCGGAAAGGTGGTCTACAAAAAGCTCGAAAAATAGGGATAATCCCCCCGGCATACCATTGTCGAATAATGAAGAATATCACACATATGGCATGAGGCCAGTTTCACCGACCTCAACGTGCCGCCCGAAAGCCTGATACAAAACTCAGAGGCAAGTTGTCTTGCGATTTCTCTGAACATCGGCTCCAATAGTCTTTTTAGGCACAGAACATGAAACATTTTGCCATCCTGCACGATTATGTATTAAATTCATATGCTTTTTTGTTATTTATATTGACAAAAAGGCGCTAAAAAAAATATAATTGTGAAAATAGTTACAAATACTCTAAAAAGTCATCGGAGGGAGCATATGAGACCGTATTTTGCGAAGATGCAAGATTGGGTAAAGCCAGCAAAAGAGAATAAGGCAAATGCCCAGGAGATCAAAAAGGTAGAACAGCAAATCGCGGAGCTGGTCGAACAGAAGAAAAACGCAGGTTTGGCAAAGGAAACCTTGAATAAAAGGGGTGAATGGACGGTCTATCAGAGACTGGAATATATTCTGGACCCAGGTACCTGGGCCCCGCTTCATATGCTCTATGACCCCATGGATGAAGAGTCCGGTACGACAGGGGTTGTCGATGGCCTTGGAAGGATTAACGGAAGATGGTGTGTTGTAATTGGTTTTGATAACAAAGTTATGGCTGGCGCGTGGATCGCGGGCCAGTCAGCTAATATTCTCAGGGTAACCGATATTGCGAAGAGACTACATTGCCCTCTCGTATGGCTTGTGAACTGCAGCGGCGTGAAACTTACGGAGCAGGAAAAAGTCTATGCCGACAGACGCGGCAGCGGTACAACATTTTTCCGGCACGCGGAACTGAATAAACTCGGCATCCCTGTGCTGGCAGCTATCTACGGAACGAACCCGGCGGGTGGTGGCTATCAGGGTATTTCACCGACATTGCTTCTTGCCCACAAAGACTGTAATATCGCTGTAGGCGGAGCCGGTATCGTGAGCGGTATGGCGCCGAAAGGATATTTTGATGAAGCCATGGCCGAGCAGATTATTGAAGCGACACGGAAATTCAAGTCAGTACCTCCGGGCAGGGTCGAGATCCACTACGATTCAACGGGGTTTTTCCGTGAAGTCCATCCCACCGAAGAAAGTCTCCTCGATTCACTGAAGACGTGGGTGACCAAACTGCCAGCCTACGATCCTGCGTTCTTCAGAGTAGCCTCCCCGGCGGACCCGGCATTCCCCGCGGATGATCTCTACAACATCGTGGCCTTTAACCAGAAGATGGTCTACGACGTTGAGCAGTTCATGGCACGCCTCGTTGACAACAGCGAACATATGGAATTCCGCCCGGGTTACGGTCCGGAGCTCTATACGGGACTCGTGAAGGTCGATGGGTTCCTGATCGGTATTGTCGCCAACAGACAGGGCATGATGCCGAAAGGCTACCCGCAGTACGCGCCATACCCCGGCATTGGCGGCAAGTTCTATCGCGAAGGACTTATCAAGGTCAACGAGTTCGTAACGCTCTGCGGCAGAGACAGGATCCCCATGATCTGGATTCAGGACACATCGGGAATTGACGTGGGTGACATTGCGGAAAAGGCAGAGCTTCTCGGTCTCGGCCAGGCACTGATCTATTCCATTGAGCAGAGCGATCTTCCCATGATGACCATTGTCCTCAGAAAGGGAACAGCGGCAGCCCATTACATCATGGCAGGTCCTCAGGCGAACAACAACAATGTCTTTACACTTGGAACAGCAACTACGGAAATCTACGTCATGCACGGCGAAACAGCGGCAGTAGCAAGCTTCGCGAGAAGACTGGTCAAAGAAAAAGATGCAGGCAAACCTCTTGCGCCGGTTATTGAAGCCATGAACAAGACCGTACAGGAATATATCGACAAATCGAGACCGGCATACTGCGCGAAGCAAGGTCTTGTGGATGAAATCGTTGCCATGAAGGACCTGAGAAAATACTTCGTGGCCTTCGCGAATTGCTGTTATCAGAACCCGAAATCAATCACTCCTCAGCACCAGATGATTCTTTGCCGGGTTATCAAGGGTTAAACAAACATTACGATAGCAAGAGTAAAGGGTGGACTAAAACGTCCACCCTTTACTCTTGCGGTATGTTAACCATTAATATTTCTATGTTGACTACTTTCTGATCTTACGGTAGTCTAAGTATCCAAGGGATTTTATGATGAGGGAAAGACTCTCAAGGATACTGGAGGAGATAAAACAACGAGGTAATTATCGGACCATAAAATACGTGCAACCTCTTTCGTCTACGAGGATTCGTTATGGTTCCGAAGAGTTTCTCAATCTCTGTTCCAATAGCTACCTTTCTCTGCATACCCATCCTGCCGTTCTCTCCGCCGCAAAAGGAGCTGTTGATGAATATGGCGCCGGTACATGTTCTTCGCGGAGCGTTTCAGGCAGTGTCGACCTCTATGCGAGACTCGAGAAGCAGATTGCGGACTATAAAGGCTACAAGCGGGGTCTCATTTTTCCGAATGGTTATATGGCGAATATCGGTATCGTATCGACTCTCGTCGGAGCGAAGGATGTCATATTCAGCGATGAATTGAATCATTCGAGTCTCATCGACGCAATACGGCTCACCGGGGCAAAGAAAATAGTATATAAACACAGAGATGCAAAGGACCTCGAGAGAAGGATAAAAAGGAACAAACCAAAAGGCAAACGGATCCTCATAACGGAGTCGGTCTTCAGCATGGATGGCGATATTGCCCCCCTTGAAGAGATTTACGCATTAAAAGAAAAGTACGGGATCCATGTTTTTGTGGATGATGCACACGGTACCGGTGTCTTCGGCGCAAAGGGTACCGGTGTGGAAGAAATGTTTGCGTTGCAGGGCAAGATGGATGTGCATATGGCTACATTCGGCAAATCGCTGGGTTCCTTTGGCGCTTTTGTGTTATCCGACCCGATCGTCATTGAATTTCTCATCAATCGGGCGCGGACATTCATGTATACGACGGCCCTTCCTCCCCCTGTACTAGCGGCTTCGTTAGCTGCGCTTAATCTCATCGAGAAGGATACCTCCCATAAAGAGGCCTTATGGCACAACATAGATTATATGAGAGAACATCTTCGTGAAGCGGGTTTTGATCTGAAAGAGAGCGTGGGACCGATCATTCCCATAGTCGTTGGAGAAGACACAATGGCGCTCACAATACAGGAGATGCTCATGCAAAAAGGGATTTTTCTTCAGGCCATGCGTCCCCCGACGGTGCCTCCGGGCACGTCACGTTTGAGACTGACAATGGTCAGCGGCTTCACAAAAGATGAAATAGATTACGCTGCTCACGTTGTCATCGACGCGGGCAGGAAGATGAACCTGGTATGAAGAAACGATGGACGACCATCCCCCCCCCCGAAAAGGGGATGAGGAAGAGCGCTATGCCTGGACGAAAAATCCTTTACGTGCTTTGTCTTAATGAGCCGGCCTAGCTGAGGGACAGGCGTAGTGAATGGCCAGCTCTTGTCCATCGGTTTAACGCGGAGGAATGAGGAATAATGTACGATAAAGAAACACTGACAGAATGGGACAAGCGATACATCTGGCATCCTTTTACTCAGATGAAGGATTATATGGATATGGAACCTCTTATTATCGAAGAGGGGGACGGGTCTTATCTCATCGACATTGATGGAAATCGCTACATTGACGGAGTATCCTCACTCTGGGTCCTTGTCCACGGTCACGGCAAAAGGGAACTTATTGATGCCATCGACAAACAGTCAAAGACGCTCTGTCATTCAACGCTCCTTGGGCTTGCCAATACGCCGTCTATAGTGCTCGCCCACAAGCTTGTCGATATCACACCCAGGGGCCTGACAAAAGTCTTTTATTCCGATAACGGCTCCACCTCTGTTGAGATTGCCCTCAAGATGGCATACCAGTACTGGCATCAGCGAGGTGAGAAAAAAAGAAAAAAATTTATCTCCTTTACCAACGGATATCATGGCGATACCATCGGCGCAGTCAGCGTCGGCGGCATAGACCTTTTTCGTAAGGTTTACAGACCGCTTCTTTTTAAAACCTATAAATCGCCATTGCCCTATTGCTATCGATGTCCCCTCAAGCTAGAGAAGGTCTCATGCGGTATGGCCTGTATCGAGGCCCTTGAGAAGATTGTGGCAAAGCACAGGGATGAAATCTGCGCCGTTATCATGGAGCCTCTTGTCCAGGGTGCCGGCGGCATGATCGTCCAGCCAGAGGGGTTTTTATCTAGCGTTAGGAAGATTACCAGAGAAGCGGGACTTCTTATGGTTGCTGATGAGGTGGCCACCGGTTTTGGACGGACAGGTCACATGTTTGCCTGTAACAAGGAAAATGTGGCACCCGATTTTCTCTGCCTTTCCAAGGGAATTACCGGAGGATACCT
Organism: uncultured delta proteobacterium; assembly: GCA_963754785.1. Classification (GTDB taxonomy): domain Bacteria; phylum Desulfobacterota; class Syntrophorhabdia; order Syntrophorhabdales; family Syntrophorhabdaceae; genus PNOF01. The sequence continues at coordinate 126,130 of CAVWHH010000018.1, forward strand.
GCCGCTTGCTGCGACCCTGACTACAGAAAAAGTTTTCAACGGTTTTCTCGGTGCTTTCGATTCCTCCAAGACATTTTTCCACGGCCACACGTACACAGGCAATCCCCTCGCCTGCAGTGTGGCAATTGAAAACATAGACCTCTTCGAAAAAGAAAAGACCCTCCAAAGGATGCAGGGGAAGATTGCCCTCCTCAAACGAGAACTGCAGCGGTTCTCTGACCTGCCCCACGTTGGCGAAGTTCGTCAAAGGGGCTTCATGGTGGGTATTGAACTTGTTAAAAGCCGAAAAACAAAAAAACCCTATGTGCCGAAAGAAAAGATAGGGCAGAAGGTCATCTGGGAGGCGAGAAGACATGGGGTCATCATACGACCATTGGGCGATGTCATTGTTCTCATGCCGCCGCTCGCCATCGAAGAAACAACGCTCAAAAGACTCATCGATGTGACCTATGAAAGCATTAAACTTGTCACAAAAGGGTAATGTGCACACTGATTCTCAGAACTGGCGCAACGTCCTCCCTTTTCATGGGACTATCCTGGCGGCCTTCATCGCGGTTGAGGAGAATAAGCACGTTCATTACCTTCTGATATGTACGGTTTGCCTTTGTTACTATAGAGTTCCGTTCATTACATCCCTCTTTTTCGAGCGTAACTCTGTATTGTTTCATCCTTGCTTGATCCTCCTTTTAAAGAATTGAATCTAAGGATGTTTTTGGATCATATTATGCGACAAACTAGTATGATGTAACAGCAGACTATTGCGTGCCTCGCTAAGGATTACCGCCGCGAGACTTTTCCCGGCCGGGCAGAAGAAATTTTGGAGATGAAGAAGTACATCGGTATCGAACACGTGGATCTTGGCGCCGATGGAGGCGATTATTTTCCCGCAAGAATCAAGGGGTATTCCGATATCCCGGACTTGAAGCCGCAGCCTTGACGGATGTGGAGCTTACCCGTCATGATATCACAGCCTATATGGGCGGAAATTTCCTACGTGTCTACAAAGCCCATACCGGTTGAAAACAAGTGCTTGATAATGTGGTACTTCCGGACCGTCCCCTACGGAGAAACAGGCGCAACCCTGAAATACCGTTGAGGACGGCTTGGAGAAACAGCAGCTTTGGAATCTGCTTTTTTAACAAATTGTGACAAAAGTAGTAGAAAATTAAGAGATTCTGTATTACATATAAGTATTGATTACCGTGCGTTAACAATGGAGGTGAAAGCATGAGGTATATAACATTGAGCAGCATCCTTTTCTTTGTCCTTTCTGTATCCACGTGTGTCTACGCTCAACAGGACGTCAACTTTATCTGCAAGAACGACTGTCTTTCGAAAAGTAAGACTCTCGGCGAATGCAACGCCTTATGC
>CAVWHH010000018.1:132500-483639 GCA_963754785.1 uncultured delta proteobacterium
AGACAGTTCGGTCCCTATCTGCTGTGGGCGCAGGACAATTGAGAGGAGCTGTCCTTAGTACGAGAGGACCAGGATGGACGGACCTCTAGTGAATCAGTTATCACGCCAGTGGTATGGCTGAGTAGCTACGTCCGGAAGGGATAACCACTGAAAGCATCTAAGTGGGAAGCCCACCTCAAGATTAGTTGTCCCGTTTGGTAGCAATACCAGACTAAGATCCCGGGTAGACTACCCGGTTGATAGGCCGATGGTGTAAGCATAGCGATATGTTGAGCCTACCGGTACTAATAGATCGAGCGGCTTGATCATAAATCAAAAAAACATATATAGTTGTCAACAATTGTAATTGCTTCTTTAGTTTCCTTGGTTTTTCGGGTTGATAACGAGTAAAACCAGAGAAACATATAAACGAGAGAGGCCAAAGTTTCCCGGTGACCATAGCGTAGAGGCCACACCCGTTCCCATCCCGAACACGGCAGTTAAGCTCTACCACGCCGATGATACTGCAGGGGTGACTCTGTGGGAAAGTAGGTAGTTGCCGGGTTTAAATTTAAAACCCCAAGAAATTTTTTTCTTGGGGTTTTAAATTTAAACCACCACTTTAAGGTCGAAGCGCTTTTCGCGACAAACTTTGTTAGCTTCTTCGTCGGAAGCCTTGTTGTCTTTCTTTCTTTAATATACAGAGAATCTTTTTCTTCTTCTTTTCTTTGGTATAAATGATGTATGAATGATGTATGTTTGAGGTTAGACTGACCAAAAGGGAAAGATCGATCGGATAAATCCCACCGTGGATGGACAATGGCTTGAAGTGGAAGCCTTAGATGTGTTGACCTGTGAGCCTTGCTTGCGCGGAAGCCTATATACATACGTTGAGCAGCGCATGCGATGCTGGGGGAAGCAGAAGAGGTTTTCCGAACAAGCCATTGTCTGGCCACAAAATACAATTCTCGATAACAGAACACAAAAGTCAAGAAAGATTTATGGAGGCGGGCAGCACTAATGAACTCAGTGGTAATGTATTGCCAGCCAGATAGTCTTTTCGGTTTTGTCCGTCCAGAGAACCCGATGTCTCTTATGAGCGGGGAGATTCAAGTAATCTCCCGGTTTCAAAACAACCGGCTCTGTATCTCCTTCCAAAAGAAGGCTGGCGCTGCCCTGAAGGAGAATGACCCATTCGTCTTGTTCCTGATCATACCATGTTCCTTCGGGTGTAGAGTGGCCCTCTGAAATGATACGTTCCAGTTTGAACGATTTTCCTTTCAAGAGTGTTTCAACAACTTCATTCGGGACTTTACCAAGCATGCTCGAAACAATATTTTTCTTTTTTCCCTCTTCCATACGATGAAATTCTAAATGCCTCTTCGTTGTATTTCCGCTTCTTTTTCAATGATCTTATCGAGCGTGTCCTTGAAATCCTGCGCATCAGGAGAAAGTTCTACGGCTTTGCGGGCAAGCTTTTCCGCTTCATCAAGGTTCATTTCTTTGGCATAGTAAAGCCAGGCAAGATTATTATAGGCCCGCGGATCACCCGTTTTCTGAATCGCCTTTTTGTAATACTTTTCCGCGTCGGCCACGGCATCTTTTTGAAAATAGACATTTCCCATGTAGAGAAGCGCTATGGGCATCTTTTTCGTGGCCGCCTCGTATTGCTTCAATGCTTCTTCAAATTCCTTCTTGCTTTCGTAGGCTACGCCAAGGTTTATGTGTTCTTCCGGTGTCAGCGGATCGTGCAGGATGAGGATCCTGGGCAGGCTGCACGATGATATGCACAACAGCGCAGCGATCAATGAGATGGTTTTATAAGAAGCGACCAATAACCTGTTTTTCCCCATATCTTATTGAGTTCCCCGTTAAGAATAATTTCGTTTTCCTTGCGTCCTGAATTTACAATAACACCTTCTTCCGTATACCCTTTTGCCACCACAAAATGGTTGAGCTTATAGAGTGAAAAACCATACTCTACAAAAAGAATCAGAGGCATTCCACTCTCGACCTTCCTTTTGATATCGCTAATACTTCCTTCATATTGTTTCGCTCGAAACCCTTTCTTCCGAGCATAATTCTCAAGATCGATGCCCAACACGCCTCGTGCTGACGGGCTATAAATTGCAGCCACAACATCTTCGACTGTCAGTTTTTCAGGGATTGCTTTCTTTATGTACCAATAATCTATCACTGTAGCGAGCGCTGAAGGCCCGCACTGATAATCGTCCTGTCTGAAAAAAGGCACATTATCAATAAGACGGGAGCCTTGGAGAGGCACGTTCATCATCGTTACGCATCCTAGAAAAGACAGCGTAAAAGGAAGAATAGAAATAGCGAGATATCTTTTCATGATAAAAAAATCTGGAACATGAATGTCACATGGCCCAGATTTTTAGGTTTACCCTTTATTTCGTCAGCACTACCTTGTTCCCTGACGTAAGATTGATGATAACAATGACAAGCACTATAATAACGAGCACCGCAATGACTATGCCCAGCCCGTCTTTCCCGACTTTCAGATCGTCGATCTTCTGGGCAATACTGTGGATTTGCTGATCGCTCATTTCGGAAAGCCTCGCGTTTATCTCTTCATAGGTAAAGCCAAGATCCTGCAATCTCTGTTGGACAACCCTTGTCTCAAGGACAGTCTGGACTCTCTTGAGATCATCTGTCCGATCGACCACGACAAGCCGCAGTGTCTGAGACGGCGCGAATGCAGCCTCAACGCGCGGTGCGATGCCGATAACAAACATTACCATGACAAGATAACAAACAATAGCTCTTTTCATCATGCCTTCACCTCCCTTCGCACAAGTAATTGAATTTTCATATATACAATTATATATCCATTATACAATGTTTTGTAAATACTTTTTAGGAAATTATTTTGGTTCGGAAAAACAAGGCATCCTTCATATGGCACGCGGGAGAAGGAGCGAGCCATAAAATATTTGAAGGTTTCTTCCTGCTGTGGTATTCTGGACATGCAGGTCGCATGGCCGTTGCTCGTTATTTTGGAATGAAATAAGAGGAGGTTAGTATGTCCGTCATATATGATGTCTTCGCAAGGGAAATACTTGACAGCAGAGGAAATCCAACCATTGAGGTAGATATCACGCTGGAAAGCGGCGCCATGGGGAGGGCCATGGTTCCCTCCGGTGCATCCACAGGAGAACGGGAAGCCCTGGAATTGAGGGACGGAGATCCCAAGAGATACGAAGGAAAAGGCGTCACCAAAGCGGTTTCTCATGTCAACGAGACAATAGCACCTGAGATCGAAGGACTCGATGCCCTCGACCAGGCCCATATCGATAACCTTCTTATCGAAATGGATGGAACGAAAAACAAGAGTAATCTTGGAGCTAACGCGATCCTCGGCGTCTCCATGGCATGTGCGCGCGCGGCATCGGATTATCTTGCCATTCCTCTCTATCAATATATAGGAGGGATCAGGGGGCGCGAACTGCCTGTACCGATGATGAATGTCATAAACGGCGGAGTGCACGCGCAAAATTCCCTCGATGTGCAGGAATTTATGATTGTTCCGGCCGGTGCGAACAGTTTCAAAGAAGCCCTCAGGACGGGCGCGGAAGTCTTCCATACGCTGAAGGGTATTCTGAAGGATAAAGGTTACTCGACAGGCGTCGGTGATGAGGGTGGCTTTGCTCCTCAGATCAAATCGACAAAAGAAGCCCTCGATACGCTCCTGGTTGCGATAGAAAAAGCGGGTTATAAAGCGGGGAAAGATATTCTTCTCGCCTTGGATGTGGCTGCGAGCGAATTATACAAAAAAGGTAAATACCATATCGATGGTAATGTATGGGACAGCAGTAAACTCGTCGATTTCTATGAGAGCCTCGCGAAAAAATATCCCATTATCTCCATTGAAGACGGATTTGCCCAGAACGATTGGAAGGGGTGGCAGGTCTTTACCGAAAGGTGCGCTTCAAAGATACAGATTGTGGGCGACGATGTCTTTGTCACCAATCCGAATATCTTTACAGAGGGTATCAAGAAAGGTGTAGCCAACAGCATATTGATAAAACTGAATCAGATTGGGAGCGTTACGGAAACCCTGACGACCATTGAGATTGCCAAGAGATCGGGTTACACCTGCGTGATCTCTCACCGTTCAGGAGAAACAGAAGATACCTTTATAGCAGACCTTGCGGTCGCCACAAACGTCGGTCAGATCAAAACAGGATCAGCATCAAGGAGTGAAAGAATCGCAAAATACAACCAGCTCTTAAGAATAGAAGATGAGTTAGGCGACCTGGCAATATTCGGCGGCGAAGGTGTTTTTTACAGTATAAAGAAAAAATAGGACGTTCATTTGGTTTATGAGACTTCTGCCGCCGATAGAAATATTGACTGTCGGTAGAAGATTTGGAACCTGATTATGATTACGAGCGGTTACGACATCATACATTTTGAGGCATTAGGCCCTGAAGCAGAACACCTCAAGGAAGAAACAGCGAAAGCGCGGCGTAACGGACAGCTCCCGGAAGATTTTAAATATCTGATGACCCCAAGCAATGTTCAGGATTTTCTCAAGGAGAACCCTGGGACAGATCTTCCGGAAATAATAACGACAAAGACACACTCAATCCTTCCTGAGGCCTACTTTAGGGAAAGCAAGAAAAGCGTTATCACTCGAAGCGCGGGATATGACCATTTTGAACATCTGGCAGAAAGGGCAAATATCACGTCTCTCAGAGAATATTGCGTGAATGCCGTTGCGCAGACGGCCATGAAATTTCTTTATGCGACAGCCGGAGAATTGAATCATTACACGAAAAACACCGAAACCTTCGAAAGAAACAATGCCCGTGCTTTCATGGAGCTGGACAAACACAGGATCTTAACAGTCTTTGGCGTCGGCAAAATCGGAAAGGGGATCTACGAACTTGCCGGCCTGAATGGATTAACCGTCCAGGGTGTCGATATACGGCAAGAATATTTGAATGATTTGTATCAGGGCACAGTCCGTTTTGTCTCCAGGGAAGAAGCCATAGGTTCAAGCCACATAATAGTAAATGCTATGAACCTCACCCGAAACGAGAAGAGCACATTTTATAACGTGGGTTATTTTTCCAAAGAATATTTTTCAAAGGCAAAAGACGGCGTGATCTTCATCAATGTTACGCGAGGAGAGATCGCCCCAGAATCCGGCTTATTGGAACTGTATACATCTGGAAAAATCAAAGGCATAGGGCTTGATGTATTCACCGATGAATCACGATTTGCGAAGCTATTGGTCGATAATGACGCGGCAGCTACAGGAGATCATCGTGCGGCAAAGACATTGGTCAAAAAATCCATCGAGAGAAGCGCGAACATCTATGTCCAGCCTCATCAAGGTTTCAACTCCGACATTGCGACGGGCACAAAGGCGTCTGAAGCAATGAAACACGTTATCGCCTGGTACAAGAACAAAGGGAAACGCTTCGACGACCAACTGCCCTATTATTGAAAATTTGCTCCCATAAATCAATCATATGGGTTTTTTGTTTGGCGTAAGCTTTGCGCAGAAGGGAGATAACGATGGAATGTACGGTAGAAAAAAATCTGACGACCTGTGCCTGCACCTATGAATCCTGTGAGAGACGAGGCAAATGTTGCGAATGTGTGACATATCACAGGACCAAGGACCAGTTGCCCGGGTGTCTGTTTACAAAAGAGGGTGAAAAAACATATAATCGGTCTTTTGAAGCGTTTATAAAAGACAGAAAATTGGGCTGAACCCCACCATAGAAACTATCTGTCAAGTTCTCCCAATGCTTCTTCAGCCCTTAAACGCACCTCTTTGGATTTATCGCTCATGGCAGCGATGGAGAGCTTTCGTGAAATATCATCCTTTTGCCCTTGCGGGAGAGTAGCGTACAATTCCACCAGCTTGTTAATGACAGCTAGGCTGATAGACTGATCTTTGCAATCGAGCATTAATAATAAGGTTGCCGTATCATCGGGTATTCCGTATTGTTCGATATATTTCGCTACGTTTCTTAAGAAGCTCTCGGAGCCATAGGATTGGTGGACCTTTTTGTACAATTTATCGTGATCAACGGTGCCCTTTTTCCCCATAAAGAGCCTGTCGAGGGCTTCTTGTACTCTCCCTGATTGCCATCGGTCTTTGGGGCCTTCCTTTGCTTCTCCTTCTCTTCTCTCCCTTTTTTCCTGTCTCCCGTAAAACCTGCTTTTGTCCCTGTTTCTGTCGAGCTCGCGCCAGTTTGGCCTATCGTCGTCGTAATCGCTCATAAAACCTTCCTTAATAGATATAGTATGAATAAATTGTTTGTTCGAGGCCTACCGCCTTGAACTTCTGAATGTCTCTTCGAGTCCCAGCCTCCACAGTCCCTCTTCCTTATACATTTTCAAGGTAGCGGGCCGCTCGGATTTCTTATACCGAACAATGATTTCTGCTCTCTTTTTTTCCACTCTCCCCATCTCCCATGTACTTTGCTCGAGTACGGTATCGGGATCAAAATGCTCCAGATAGTGGTCCCAGTAAGATCGGCATAACAAACCGCCGACAACAAAATCTCTGCTGATGTTTTCTTTTGTATACTGTGCACCGGTTTTGTTCACCGCCTTAGAGACATCATCTATGATAGTATTTCTCGATTTCTCCGAAAGAAAGAACCATGTTGTGGGATAACTTCTTTCTTTCATGGCCTTGAACAGGGATTCCGCCGAAGAGAGGATTCTATCGACCTCGGTCTCATTGCTTTGGGCGTTGAGGCAGGGAACATGTTGGAATAAGAGAAGAATGGCAAGGGAAATGATACTATATAAGGGTTTTTTCATGTAAAAATGAAGGGCTGGGAGGATCCTCCCAGCCCGGTGAATGTTCCGTATATTAATGATATTAATGATGAGAGGTTGTTGGGGTTGAACTTGAACCTCCTCCTCCACCACTGGAAGCTGCCGCAAAGGCCGCTGCTATGACTGCACCACCGACTACTCCGGCTGCTATTGTACCGGCTGAAATACCCGCAGCCGTTCTGGTCCCCGCAGCCGCTCCGGTCTGTGCAGCCGCTCCTGCTGCCTCCTCATCGGCCGCCGGTGCCGCCCCTACCGCCCCTTGGACCTGAGCATATAAGATTGAGGGGACAATAATGAAACCCATAAAGAACAACACACACACAACAATGGGAATAAAAATCGTATCCCGTTTCATACTATTACCTCCTCATATGTACTGTATACATTCAGTGAGCGGGCCTTTTCTATAAATCATTTATATAACGAGCCCTCATCTCTGTCAAGGAATATCTTCAGGCTTCGTCCGAGAAAATCGAACAGAGTATCGAAATGGTCAACATCCTGGGCAACATCCCTCGTCCACGGTGAGATTGAATAATTGCACAACTCTGATCATCTTACCTTCCATATCTTTACGCTTTCGGTTTTTTTACCCTTGACAGAATAAAACGCCTGTGTTGTTATCTTAAAGAAGAGGACCTCTCAAGGAAGGTGTATGTTCATTTGGTTTTTCCATCGAATTAGCGGCGTCTCGCTTATTATCCTCTTCGGAATCAAGATACTGACAAGCTTTTTTCTGTATACAAAAGACAAAAAACCTGATTGGGCCCTGAGCCTGCACAGACAACCGATTATCGATGTACTCATCCTCATCCTTTTTACATTTCACAGCATATACGGCATACGTACTATCATCATGGATTTCGGCTATAAGAAGGAAAAAAGACTATTTTGGTTGTCGAATGGCGTGGCATCAATCATCTCAGCTTTTCTGCTCTATATATATGTTATTATGTCATAAGGATGCTTGAGCACGACGTTCTCATAATAGGCGGAGGCCTTGCGGGACTCAGAGCGGCCGTTGGTCTTTCTAGAAAATATGACGTGGCAATCCTCTCTAAGGTCCATCCCATACGCTCTCATTCCATTGGGGCTCAGGGAGGTATCAATGCAGCCCTTGCAAATAATCCCGACGGCAGGGATGATACATGGGAGAAACATACCTTTGACACGATAAAGGGAAGCGACTACCTCGCTGACCAGGATGCTGTGGAAGTCATGTGTAAGGAGGCACCTGAAGTAGTCTATGAAATGGAACACTGGGGATGTCCCTTCAGCAGATTTCCGGACGGTTCAATCGCGCAAAGGCCCTTCGGCGGCGCAGGGTTTCCACGGACATGCTATTCGACTGACCTTACCGGTCACGTCCTCTTGAATACGCTTTACGAAAAGGTGGTATCAAAAAAGGTCAGAACCTATCAGGAATGGTATGCAATCTCGCTGGTCACCGGGAACGGGGAATGTCACGGTGTGATCGCCTATGATCTCATAAACGGTGAGGTAGTCCCTGTCCGGGCAAAGGCGATATTATTCGCTACAGGCGGATATGGGCGGGTCTACTTTTACTCCACTAATGCCCTCATTAATACGGGAAGCGGTATCGGCATCGCTTACAAAGCGCAGGTGCCTTTGAAAGATATGGAATTTGTCCAGTTCCATCCAACGGCTCTTATCGGAACCAATATCCTCATGACCGAAGCATGCCGTGGTGAAGGGGGCTATCTCTTGAATAGCAAGAACGAACGGTTTATGGAGAAATATGCTCCCAAGGCCATGGAACTCGCGCCGCGAGACATCGTTTCACGGAGTATCCAGAGGGAGATCGAGGAAGGAAGATGTTTTGAGCATCCTCTGGGCAAATATATCAAACTCGATCTGAGACATCTTGGTAAGGAAAAGATACAAAGCAGACTGCCTGGCATCAGAAAGATTTGCATTGACTTTATCGGCATTGATCCCGTTTACGAGCCCATTCCGATCATGCCCTGTCAACACTACTCCATGGGCGGAATCGACACAAATGAAAAGTGTGAAACGGAAATGAAAGGTTTTTACGCTGCAGGTGAATGTGCATGCGTGAGCGTCCATGGAGCAAACAGGCTCGGCGGAAATTCTCTTCTTGAAACGATCGTTTTTGGTAAGCTGGCCTGTCTTGCCATTGATGAGTACCTTACAAATCATAGCGTCAGATCGGATGAGAAGCTCCTCCAATACAGGAGGGATGAGATTGAAAAAAAGATCATCAATTTATCTAATAGTGGAGATGAAAAACCGTTCATTTTGCGGACTGAGCTTTCCAAGACGATGAGTCAGAATGTAGGTATCTTCAGAACGAAGGATGAAATGGAGAAGGCCCTTGATGATATCGCAGGAATAAAAGAACGATACAAGAAGGTGCGCATATCCTCAACAAGCCGTCATATGAATTATGAACTGGTAAACACTATCGAATTGGAATACATGCTTGAAATCGCTCATACCATTACTCTCGGAGCCCTTCTCAGGGAAGAAAGCAGGGGGGCCCATTACAGAAGAGACTTCAACAAACGTGATGACACCAAGTGGCTCAAGCACACCATCGCGTGGGCCGGCCCGGAGGGAGAACCTGTCATCACATCACGAGGAGTAAGGATCACACGATATGAACCCAAGGAGAGGACCTATTGATTACCGAAAGTGTATATACTTTCAAGATTCTCCGCTATGACACCAAAAAGCCCGATATCAAACCGTCCTTTCAATCATATAGAGTCAAGGTGATACCCGGCCTGACCGTACTCACTGTGCTCATAACCATCCGCGACGAAATAGACGGCGCTCTTTCGTTCCGATCATCGTGCCGATCCGCCGTGTGCGGTTCCTGCGCAATGGTAATAAACGGAAAGATCGATCTTGCGTGCAGAACACAGGTTGCTTCATTTGAATCAAGCACGATAATCCTTGAACCGCTTCCGAATTTGGATATTATCAAAGACCTCGTTGTTGATCTGACACCATTCTGGAATATGTACGAAAAGGTTCGACCATACCTGATCAGAAGCACTCCTAACCTGGGGAAAGAGATCAACCAGAACGAGGAAGAGCGAAGCCGCATCGATCAGTTCGTCAATTGCATCCTTTGCGCTTCTTGTTTCGGCGCATGCCCAGTCGTATCGAGAGACCCCGAGTATGTGGGTCCTGCGGCCCTTGCCAAGCTCGAAAGGTTTCTCCTTGATTCTCGCGATGAAAGACCAAAACTTTTTCTTGAAGAGTTCAATAACGAAAAAGGCCTTTGGGGATGCGACACACTCCTTCGTTGCATCGATGCATGTCCGAAGGATGTACGACCGACCGATTCCATCGTGGGCTTGCGCAAGACCCTCATCAAGGAAAAAGCGAAAAACATATTCCGCAAAGGGAAAGCATGAAGATTTCCTATTCTCTTATAACAAGACGTACCTTTCTCAACACACTCTTCGGAGGATGGCTCCTTGCCTTTTGTTCAGGCAATATGTATGCCCTTTTGAAATTTGCGTTCCCAACACTGGGAAAAGAACCTGATTTTGTGATCCTCAAAGGGAATGATTTCCTTTCCATACCGCCCAACTCTGTTAAGCCTTTCGCTTGGGGAGGAAAAGTGGGGCTTTTTCTCAAAAAGACAAACGGCGACACGGTTGCCCTCAAAGGCGTTTGTACTCACATGGAATGCAACGTTACGTATAAAGCAGATGAGAAAAGATTTTACTGTGCCTGCCATAAAGGATGGTTTGACGATAACGGAAAAAATATACAAGGCCCACCACCAAAACCGCTTGAGTTTTTTGACATAACCGCCTCCGGTGAAAAACTGATTATCGCAAAAAAAGGGGTGAAGGTTGATACGTCAAAGGGTTAAAAACTGGTTCGAAGAACGATACAACTTTGAAGACTTTAAAACTCTTACGAAGTCAAAACTCATTTCATCCCACAAATACGAAATCTGGTATTTTACCGGTGGTATTGCTTTTTTTCTTTTTATCATCCAATTCATCACGGGGGCGGTCCTCGCTCTCTATTATATCCCCCACGCGGAATTTGCGCATAAAAGCGTCATCGAAATAGTCACAAAACTCCACATGGGATGGTTCTTCCGGTCTCTCCATCATTGGGGCGCACAGTTCACCATCGCCGCCCTTTTTATCCACCTGTTCGGCACGCTTATCCTAAAATCATACAGGAAACCGAGGGAGTTGCTCTGGCTCTCCGGTTCTATACTTCTTAGTATCTCCATCTTCTTCGGTCTCAGCGGATACTTTCTGCTCTGGGATGAAAGGGCTTTTGCCGCGGTGAGAGTGGCAACAGGAGGAGCGGGCAATTTTCCTGTCATCGGCAGTTTCATCAGGGACTTTTTGCGAGGCGGTATCGATGTAACCGGAGAAACGCTAACCCGATTCTATGCCTTTCACGTATCAATCCTTCCCCTCGTTACGATACTCCTCGTCCTCTTTCATCTTTTTCTTGTACAATATCATGGTATGAGTGTTCCTCTGTCACAACAGAATAAGAAGCACGGCGACATCCCCTTCTTCCCCAATATCTTCTACAAGGACCTCATGATATGGCTCGTCGTGCTCGGCATTGTCGTTACATGTGCGACGCTTTTTCCTCCGGAGATAGGAAAACAGGCAGATCCTTTCGCGCCCGCTCCGGAAAATATAAAACCTGAGTGGTATTTTCTCTTTCTCTTCCAAACGCTAAAGTTCTTCCCCGGTATTATTTTTGGGCTTAACGGTGAAACAATCGCCATCGTCATCGTGAGTTGCTCTCTTCTCTTCTTTTTTCTTCTTCCTTTTTTCGACAGGAAGTCGGCGTGGCAAGAGAAAAGTCCTCTTTTCACCTGGATTGGGCTTATCTATATTACATACTTCATTGTCATGACCATTATCGGTTGTTTCAGTTAGAGGTATAGATGATCAGGAGAGTCGTAATTGTCTGTTTTTGCATCGCAGCAAAGACCACTGCCCTTTTTGCGGGTCAGCAAACCGTTGAGGTCTTCCCGTCATCCCTGTACGACCAATACATTATATACGAAACGCTCGTTCTTTTCTGGATAGGCATAATCGGGCTCATTGTCATTATCAAAATGAAGCTGAAAGAAATAGAGAGAATACAGAGAATGTGTATTGATTCCAACGGACATATTCAGGGCAGTAGAAAGTACTCGCCCTGTGAATCCGGTAGCGGCGAGCGCGTGAAACTCATGATCGAGGAGAAGACGACAACTCCTCCAGGTGGCGGGCGCGAGCCCCGGTAAAAAGATTTTCCCTCCCATGATCCACCATCAAAAATAATGAAAAACCTCGTTGATCCTTGAGTATCAAGGTGATAGAGTAATGTTAGCGAACAAAATCTATCATCAACGAGGTGAAAATATTATGGCACAAGGACTCCTTCCTTACAAGTATGAAAAAGAAAAAAGTGCAAGCGGCATGACCTCTCTTGCAGGCCTTCCCATCTATCTGGACCTGGCCTCTGTTCTCAATCTGGGGGAAAGCATCTCGTCGCACCTGCATACAAAGGTGCAAGGATGGACGGATGAGCAAATCATTCTCTCCCTTATCCTCTTAAACCTCGCCGGTGGAGATTGTATTGATGACCTTCGTATCCTCGAAGCCGATGAAGGATTCTGCCGCATACTCCAACGGATTGAACTTAAGGGTCTTCCCAGGAAGGAACGACGACAGACACAGAGATGATGGCGTAAGGAAAAGCACCGGTCAGTTCCCTCGGCCTCAGCGGTCTTCCGGTATCTTTCTGCTTTCCACGAAGACTATGTTCGCACCGAGGGCAAGGCAGTGATCCCTCCTCTCACTGAGATGCTCTCTGCCCTTGAGCAGGTCCAGGGCGATCTCGTCAGGGCGATCTATACGAAGAATCCCGTTCAGTGTGCCACCCTCGATATGGATGCCACCCTCATAGAAACCATGAAGAAAGAAGCCCTCTTCTCGTATAAGGGATACAAAGCTTACCAGCCCTTAAATACCTACTGGGCAGAGCTGGGGCTTATGCTTCATACAGAGTTCAGAGACGGTAATGTTCCGGCGGGATACGAACAGTTGAGGGTATTGAAAAGAGCCCTCTCTCTTTTGCCCGAAGGAGTAAAAACGGTGAGACTCCGCTCCGATACGGCAGGATATCAGCATGATCTAATCACATACTGTAATGACGAAAAGAAGCACCCCCGCTTCGGCAGAATTGAGTTTGCCATAGGCTGCGATGTCACTCCGGAGTTTAAAAAAGCGGTCCATGAAACGAAAGAGTGGCATCCCCTTACCGATAAAAATGGGTGTATCTCCGGAGAATATGCGGAGGTCTGCTTTGTCCCCAATAAGAGTGCCACAACCAAAAAGACAGAACCCTACCGTTATATAGCCATCAGGGAGTTGTTAAAGCAACCAAGCCTTCCCGATATGCTTCCCTTTCAGACCATCACCGTTAAGAGTACCCAGTACAAGCTCTTCGGGATGGTAACCAATATGGACTGGGAGGGAGACAAACTGATCCCTTGGCAGCATGAGCGCTGTGGCAAATCCGAAGAAGCTCATTCCGTGATGAAGGAAGACTTGGCAGGGGGGAAGCTCCCCTCGGGGTCCTTTTCAGAGAATGCGGCATGGTGGTTAATCATGGTCCTTGCCCATAATCTGAATACCGCCATGAAGAACCTTATCCTCAAAGGTTCCTGGGTTACAAAAAGGATGAAGGCTATCCGTTTCCATCTCATTAACCTGCCGGGACGCGTTATGGAGAGATCACGACAGCTTCTCATACGGCTTGCCGCAGATCACCCCTCGTTTGAGATAGTACTCTCTGCACGACAAAGAATCATGGAGCTTGGCTATGCGCCTTCAGGATAAGATTAAAGCCGCTCTGACAATGAAATCGCATTCTTTAAGGGGGCAAAGGAGAGCCCTGTCCAAAATTAGCCTTCAGAGAGGTTCCATGATGTCTGGATAGCATAATAGAGGGCAAGGAGTCATCCTATGATTCCATTTTTCGGGTAGTTTTTCTGAAAACCGGCCCATCCGGAGCAGCAACATGGGTCATGGGGAAAGAGGTGGTGGATTTAGGCCTCCTTGACTAATATCCATTAACATTCTATTATTATCTTAACCCAGTCTATGCGTTCATTTATCACAAGAAACACACTCCTTTCACCTGCGGGGCTTAACAAGATCTTTTCGATGCCGCAGGAAGACACCACATACATATCGTTTCAGGAAGTATTGATGAAATTTCAGGACATAAAACAATTCGCAAGCGAGATCCACACCGAAATACACCTCATTAAACCCGTGCTCAAATTACTCGGATACGCATACGAATCAAAACCGAAATTCTTTGAAGAACAGATCAAAGGTCCCGATGCCGCGCTTTTTGTCAGCGATGAAGACCGTGTAAAAAACTCATCACTCTGGGGCACCAAAGAGTACTATGCACATACGCGTGGCTTGCTTCTGCTCAAGAGATACGGGAGAAATCTCGAAGAAGGCATAAGCGGTTTTTATCTTGAATTTGAAAACAGGATCCCAATTTACCAAACGATGTACCTTTTGAAAAAAACGAAAGCACCCTGGGGAATCCTCACGAATGGGACGCATTGGATACTTATTAGAAAACCGGTCTCTTACGAAACAATGCTTATCGGTATTGATCTTGAAAAAACACTTTTTGAAAACAACAAGCAGGCGCTCCATCTTTTCTTTAATATCTTTTCGCTCCGTGGACTCATAAGAACACTACCGGAAATCCTCGAGCAAGAACGTACCGATCTCATTGCTCTCTTGAAAGAGAAGAAAGCATTCGCTCGAAATGCCATACAGGGTTTGAAGAAGAAACTGGAGATCTATCCAGGAATCATGAACGTATATCAAGATTTTTTTTCCGATAAAGAATTTCCCGTTACAGAAACATACTTACATGATAATAATGTTAAATTCGAGAAGCAATACCACGTTCAGCCTGATAATGTAAGTGAGTACAACATATCGGACATTACGGCATATCTTTTTAATAAGAATAGTCACCCGACAAGTGTTGATTTTGAAGAGGTCTTTCTCCAAAAGGGCGCAGCCAACTGCACAAAAGAACAGATTCTCTCTCTGAAAATCCTCGACATGACGCCGAATTTCGGAAACCTTGCAGTGGAGCTTATCGAAGGTCTTGCATACTTGTCATCTATCTTACCTTATAAAGAAAAAAATACCTTCGTTACAGAATGGGAGAATGAAACATCTCTGAAAAGATACATCATAGATCGTCTTTTATTCGGCATTGAAAAATCACAGCTCACATACGACATATTACACCATATGATGAGAGGTCGCTTTAAAACGGAAGCAAAGAACTACAAATTTGGAAACCCGCTTATCGGGATGTCGCTCATTGATATTCCATCCCATTTCGATACCAAAAGTCAGTTGGGGCTTTTCAGCAAAAATCCCGAAGACCTTCTTAATGATTTTAGAGGAATATCCAAACAGTATTTTTCTTTATCGGAAAAGATAAAAGAAGATCTTCAACTCCGGGGAGAACTTGACGTCAAATTGAGACGTTACTCCGACCGGATCCGTGATGTAATGGACATTATCACAACAACGTATTTCAGCAAAATTGTAGACAATAAGAAGGTTCAGGATATGCTTTCCAATCTCGATGGCAATGAATCAATGTGGAATGGGTTTCAATCCCAAAACTGGTTTGCTGAATCAAAAGGCATCGCAAAAAGGAATGGTTTTTTTCATCTTGAGATTGAATTTCCTTTTCTCCTCAATGATGCTTTTGATTTTATTTTTATACAACCGACATTACAGCACATATGGGAAGATACCGTTCCGTTGATTGAGATAACAAAGGCATATATTAAACGAGGTATGCCTTATTTGAAAACAGATGGGACCATGGTACTTATCATGGATGAGCATCCTGAGAACGATCTCATACAGGAACTGGCTCAATCAAAAAGGTATGAAATGGAAGCAAGAAAAGGACTCATTCTTTTACATAAGAAAAAAATCGGACATTTATAAGATAACGCTCTTCAATATTCTGTATGACCTGAACTCAACATCGAGATGGAATGACATAAAGCCTTCCATGATATCCCTCGCTTCACGTTCGACAATGATATTCGCAAGGGGTTTTTCCTGGTTCTTAAGCGACACAAGCCCTGGTATAACACCCTCCCTGCAGAGCGTATGCGGAATTGACCGGGCACAGCTTTTACAAAGAACACCCCCGCGCTCTTTTGAAAAATGGACCTTTTTTTCATCCGGTATCGTGTTCCCGCAATATACGCAGGAATCAAAATTTGGCATATATCCCAAAATATCAAGCATCAAAAACTGATAGTAGATAATATCGGAATAGAGAAAATCATGGTACTTCACGGCGAAGATCAACCCCTTAAGAGCAAAAAAGAGGGATTCATGGGTCTCTTTCTCCTTCGTTAGCCTGTCAACAAATTCAGTAAAAAAACTTGCGATGCAGGCTTTTTTGAGACTTGTTTCAATGCCGTGATTTGTTTCTAGGATATCGGCATTCTCCAACCGGGCCATACCTTTACCATATTTTTCGAAATACTCGATCGCGATATGGTTAAAGGGTTCAAGCGTATTCATAAACCTCTTTTGGCTCTTGCTCGCTCCTTTTGCAATAGCAGCTATTTTACCGGAAGCACGCGTAAAGAGCCGTACTATTTTATCCGATTCCCCATAGGCCCTTTTGAAGAGTACGATAGCTTCATCTTTGTGGAGCGGCATCTCTCAAATCCCCTTTTGCATTCTGCACCTAATTCGTTCTTTCATTATAAATAATTCCGCCTAAAATTTATATATCTTCTTTTTAAACCTGGGGCTTCAGTTTCTCTCGCTTAAAACCCGATCTTTCAAACCTGAAACATGTATGATAAATTTCGCCACACCCTCCACATCATTTATTGAAAACTGAGTGATTTTTGCATCGACTTTTTTATCGGCAATAATAGCGACAATTTTTTCATCATGCAAGCAGAGAGGAGCCGCCTCTTTTCCGTGGCGGAAAACTTCCATCTTGGGAATGTTCTCTTGTTTATATCCTTCAGCAATGGCCAAATCTACATCATTGATATAGACAGATACAATCTCCCGAAGGGATAACTCTTCCTCAAGGTCTTTGATGACGGCAATCTTGTAAGGGGAAGAAAGAATAACGGTCGATGCGCCCGCCTTCTTATGTCTGTATGTATCTTTTCCAACTGTATCGATCTCAAAATTGAGATGATGATGTTTGATGACGGCGATCCTCAAACCCATCTTTTTAAGAAAAGGTATTAATTTTTCGATAAAGGTGGTCTTTCCACTTTTGGATGTGCCGACGAAAGAAATGATAGGGATCCTGTTTCCGATCATAAATTATTTTGAAGGCGGATGTTTCATAAAATAGAAATAGAATCCGATCAAAACAAGCGCGTGAGTAATTATTCCTTTTTCGATAACAGAAGGAATGTCTTCTATAGGCATGAGAACTACTTCGATGTCCTCTTGAGGGTCGAGGGTTTTCTCGGCCACCTTTTTTGCGTTCTTAATGAGATATGTGTGGCAGAGGTTGTTAAAGATCGCAGGGTTGGGATTGACCGATCCAAGGAGCTGTGCATTTTCTCCAGCGTATCCGGTCTCTTCGAGAAGCTCCCGAAGCGCTGCCTCTTGATGATGTTCATCATCAACGAGACCTCCCGGAATCTCCAACGTTATTTCCTTTGAACCGTGACGATACTGTTTGATCATTACGACTTCGCCATTTGCAGTCAGAGGGACAACGTTCACCCAGTCATTTGTATCAATTGTGTAGAATGTCCCCACCTGATTCGTACGTGGCGACAAAGCCATTTCGGCTTTTATCCTGAACACCCGGTAATCTTTGTCAAGCTTCGATTCTATCAATTTCCATTCCTTAATCATAATTAACACTACCACGCCATCATAACATTTTGCAACCCAAAGATAGTTGAAAAAGAGAGAGAGATGAAAAACATATGGAATCTACGACGGCATGAAACAAGCATCGAGATGAAGGCTCGACGGGCTTTGCCTATGGAGAGGGCGACGTGAACCCCTCTGATAGAAAATTGGGAAAAATTAAATTGTATTGATGAAGGAGAATGCTATATCACACAGAGCATTACAGATAGAAACGTTCTTTCCGATAATGAATATGCCATGTCACACAAGTTTTTGTTTAACGTATATTTATTATACATTCATACACAGTATGCTGCCGCACGCACTGCCTTAGCCAAGTAGCAGCCCCGTTAAAGGCCAGAGCAAAGTTTCTACCGGTATCATGAGGAGAACGATGACGATGACAGGAAAGCTATGTGGAGGAATGTAATCTGGTATCGGAAACAAAAAAGGGAAGAACCATGTCTCCCCTTTTTTGTTGAACCTTACTGTGCTTGCTTATTTCTTTTTTGCTGCTGGTTTCTTTGCTGCTGGTTTCTTTGCTGCTGGTTTTGCTGCTGCCTTTTTTGCTGCTGGTTTCTTTGCTGCCATCTTTTCCTCCTTAGTTTTTTTATGATGCAAAAACTATGTCGTACTAATTTAATTGTATATAAATAAAAAAATCTGTCAAGGAAAAACATACAATTTTTTCAAAAAAAATGAAATTATTTTTTCTGATGAAGGACTGATATTATCTGGGGTCAGCCCTTGACGGCCTGTTGCCCAAACTACCGGCCGCTTCAGACATATAGTGACAGAGTATAATCAACCTCGTAGGTATTCCATGCGAAGAGGTATATGCCTTGCCGTGAGCCAGTATTCCGGTAGAGATCTTTCACGACAGGCATACGAGCTTTTATCTCCTTATCATGGCAGGCAAGGAGGTTCTTTTTCGTTCCGTACTGAATGTCGGCAACAACGGTCGTAACGTTTGCATCCGTGTTTAGTACGTGGGCTTCGATGTGGGAACTCATCTTATGGGTTTCATCAACACCCCCCGCCGTCACCTCGACGACGGTGCTACGCTGGCAGAGAGCGTCAACTGCCCTGTAGGTTTGATACATCAGTTTCGATCTGCTTTTTCTGTACCGCACAAAGAATGCGTCAGGATTGGTGGCAGAGATGAACCGCGTATGCACGTCATGGTTAACATCTTTTTCATCGAGTCTCTTCGTGAGTTCCTCATGGCCGCTCTTCAGATATCTCCTTGAGGCGGTATCCATACCTGAGGTATTCGAAGCATTGGCGTGAGTGAGGCTCTTATCCATGAAGGTCTTTGTTCGATCCACTAAACGGTCCGGGTACATTGAAGAACGATACGTCAAAGAACGTCTTAAACAAATCTTCTCCCCATCTCTTTCTTGCTTTTGAAAGAAAGCTATAATCGGGTATAGAAGTATCGATGGTACAATCCAACCGTTCGTACGGGGCATCCATAAGTTCCCGTTCAGAGCGGACATTGTGGAAGACAAGAAGAAACATGAGCTTTATAATGACCGGAGGGAAACGGAGACATTGCTGTCACTGCCGTATTTTTCTTTAACTTCCTTATAGATAAGGTTGAAGGCGCTTTATATCTGATAGGCACAACTATCTTACTTATAGTATTATTTTCAGGCTATGTATTTCTCCGGCGATTGAGTGCAGAAAGATTATGGGTCATTGGGGTAACAGGCCGTTGCCATTTATCTATTAACAATAGATAGCCGGGTATGCCTTGATAGGCAAGCTCTCGACACGGGTCTGATGAATACGAGCTGCCATTAGGTTATCGCGGCGATTGCACGAAAGCAAAACGAGTAGAGAATGATTTTGTTTCCGCAGATCGTACAACTTTAAAAACAAACTTGAAGCCGCAAGAATCATGCAGGAGAAAATGGGAAGCATGATGGAAGTGATAATAAAATAAAACATGAAAATGAAAATTGGTGATTGCGCACTTTTGATAATTTGTCGCTCAATGACAGAGTTCAAAAGAGGGGGGCGTTCCTTGACGCTGAACCATATGGCTATTACGTTTTTGTTTCCGGTAACTTCGTATGTTCCCTGTGTATGGAAGGAGTCAGTCGCGGATGGGGGTACTGTGGACACAGAGCGTGGAAAATTTCTGACGGCCAGGAAAGGAGAGCGAATGTCTAGTGATACGATACCCGTGGGAGATCTCAAAGAAGTCCGAAGGAGGATGAATCGGGATGAATCACAAAAAGACTAAAAATGAGAGAAGCGAGACCAGACTCTTTATCCCTTTTTTGAAAACTAGCTTATTCTTTTTTCAACTCTCCTCGAAAAGCATTACTGTTCTTTCACCTTCATTGGTTTACTGCAGCACAGCAAATCACAAGCCTCTGCACAGCCACAAACAGTATCCACAGATACAACCATTCCGCAAACATCACAGAAGTACTTCGTTCCTTTCTTATTGACTGTTTTTGCTGCCGGCTTTGTTGTTTTTTTGATGTTTTTGTTGCAGGTTTTTTTACCGTCCGTTTTGTTTTGGCTGCCTGTGGTTCTATTGCCGTTTGCTCCCTCCTGCTCATTTCTTTTTTGCAACGGGTTTCTTCGCTGCAGGTTTCCTTATTGCGGGTTTCTTGATCATCGGTTTTGTTGCTGCTTTAACCGTCGGTTGTTTTGCAGTTTTCTTTGTTGCCATTCGCTTTCTTCTTACATTTTCTTGTGAAACACGACATGTTACTTATTCTTGTACACATCTGTCCAAAATAAACTTTAATGGGGAGCCTCAAAAAGGTAGAATTTATTCGACGAAAAACAAATAATACCCTAGGGGGCACCCCATGAATAAGTTTAGCAGCATGTTCGGTCAGATTCTACAGATTTTTTCCAAGATAGAGTTCTATTCAGCAGTGAACGAGCTTAGGGCTGAAAAGGGAGCAAAAGGGTTTACCTGTTGGGAACAGTTTGCTGCGATGCTCTTCTGTCAGTTAGGACAGGCCCATTCACTTAAGGGAGATATGCGGCGGTCTTGCAAGCTGTATGGGGAAGCTTAAGCATCTCGGCATGGAGCATGCTCCCCGCCGATCTACCCTGTCATATGCCAATGAAAAACGACCCTGGCAACTCTACCAGAAGGTATTCTACCAATTGTTGCGAAAGTGTCAGGCCATTGCCCCGGGGAAAAGGAAGTTCCGCTTCAAAAACAAGCTTTTCAGCCTTGATGCCTCCGTTATCGAGCTCTGTGCCTCCCTTTTCGACTGGGCTACCTTCAGACAGACCAAGGGGGCAGTCAAGCTCCACCTCCTCCTCGATCATGACGGCTATCTTCCGGTCTTTGCCCATATTACAGAGGGAACTGTCCACGAATTGAACGTTGTAAAGGCCCTCTTTTTTCCCAAGGGTTCAATCGTTGCAATTGACCGGGGTTATACCGATTATCTCCTCTGTGCGCGATGGACCGAAGAAGGGGTCTTCTTCGTAACGAGACAGAAAGGCAATGCCCACTATCGTGTCGTGGAAGAAAGGGTTATTCCCCAGAACAGAAACATCCTGAAGGATCAGATCATCACGTTCAACGGGTACATCGCAAAGAAGAAATACCCTTATCCCTTAAGAAGAATAGAGGTGTGGGATGATACGAACAAGGAGACCGTCGTTTTTATCACGAACCATCTCGTTTTCGGCGTTACCACCATTGCTGCTATCTACAAAGACCGATGGCAGATAGAGATATTCTTCAAGACCATCAAGCAGAACTTAAGGATCAAGACATTCGTCGGAACCTCCCCCAATGCCCTCATGATCCAGATTTGGACAGCATTGATTGCCATCCTCCTTCTCAAGTATCTCAAGTTCCGTTCGAGCTTTGCTTGGTCGATCTCAAACCTTGTTGCCATGCTGCGTTATAACCTCTTTACCTATCGTGATCTATGGGCGTGGATTGATAGTCCCTATGAAACACCGCCCATAGTCCCCGTTGGCGAACAGCTTACGCTTGGGTTTTAGTATATTGGACAGCAAAACACCATATGTTAAACACCAAAAGGACCAACCTCATCCCGGCATGGAGGAATTACCTGTCCTAAAGCGTTGCTATATCAAGTGGCGGGCTTGGATTTTGGATTATCTTGGACAGCAATGATTGTTGTATAGAAATAAATCGTCCTGTCAATGCAATGTTAAAGAAAAATGATTATTTGTTTTTTGTGTGTTTGAAATAAGTGTTAAATAATCGGTGGGCAACCTGAGAAAATCTATGGAGAATATACTCTCGCATGATATAGAGTAAAAAAACAGAAAACACGCTGACGATCAGCATGGTAAAGAAGGCAAGGTATCTTTCATCCTTTACAGCACTTCCTTGAAATGTGAGCATCAATGTACCGGGCAGACGTCCGATAAGGTTCATGAGGAAGAAATCAAAAAACCGCATATGTGTTAGGCCGAGCAAATAACAGAGGGAGTCTTTGGGAAAGCCGGGAATAAGAAAAAGAAGAAAGGATATATAAAGACCTTTGTGAGTGACAAAAAAATTGAATTTTTTGATGTATTCTTTTTTGACTATTTTCTCAACAAATTTCATACCGAGGACACGTGCAATACCAAAGGCGGCAGAGGATCCCAACATGAGACCTATCGTAGAATAGATTGTTCCCCACGTATTACCGAAAACATATCCGCCGACAAATCCCGTCACATCACCGGGGATAGGAGCGAAGACGACTTGTAGTACCTGAATAAAAATAAAAACAGGAGCAGCATATGGCCCAAATGAAGCGATAAATAATTTCAACTGTTTCTGATTGATAAAAAATCTGTAGTAGTGCAATATGTCCCGCCATGCTCCTTCATGGTAGACATAAAATATCAGAAGAATCAGGGTAAGGATACATGAGGCGAGAAACAATCGCAAAAGATTGGAGATGGTTTTTGATTTGACAAGTGATGTTCTGATCAAGTTTGGATCACAACCGTTCTGAGAACTTCGTCCACTGACGTCAAACCTTCCTGAAGAAGGATAAGGCAGTAATCCTTTAATGTCTTCATGCCGTTTTTAATTGCAGCCTGACGAATTACCTGAGTGTCGCTTCCCTCGGCAACAAGATGTCGTAGCTCATCATTGACCATCAGAACCTCGTATACACCAACCCTCCCTTTGTAACCGGTCTGGCCACAGTTATCGCAGCCCTTGCCTTTGAATAGCTGTTTGTTTTCATCGACACCGAGATATTTTAAAACAACCGGATCAGGCGCGTATTCTTGTTTACACTTTGTACATATCCTTCGTACAAGTCTCTGCGCAACAACTCCAATAACTGATGTGGAAATGAGGAATGGTTCGATACCCATCTCCGAGAGCCGCATAAAAGTGCTCGGCGCATCGTTCGCGTGGAGGGTGGTAAAAACAAGATGTCCCGTGAGGGCAGCTTCAACGGCAATTTTTGCTGTCTCCGTATCCCTTGTCTCACCGACGAGGATAATATCCGGGTCCTGCCGCAGAAAGGCCCTCAAGACACGGGCGAAATCAAGACCGATATCGGGGTTAACCTGCACCTGGTTGATGCCTGCAAGGTCATACTCGATAGGGTCTTCAACGGTGGAGATGTTTACATCGATACTGTTGATCTCGGCGAGAGCACTGTAGAGGGAGGTACTTTTCCCGGAACCCGTGGGCCCCGTGACATAGATGATCCCATATGGCTTTTTGATCATATCTCGCGCAATGTCAAGAGTAGGTGCATTGGTAATCAATTTATCGAGGCCAAGAGTTGTGTTGCTCTTATCCAAAATTCTTGTAACAATTTTTTCGCCGAATTTCGTCGGCACCGTGCTCACACGAAAGTCAACCGATTTATTACCAAGCCTCAGGGTGATCCGCCCATCCTGCGGCAACCTTCTCTCCGTAATATCCAGCCTCGAGATAATCTTAACCCTGCTGATGAGCGGAAGTTGAACCTTTTTCGGCAGCACCATTTCTTCCCGCAAAACGCCGTCAATTCTGTAACGTACCCGGAGTCCCTTTTCCATCGGCTCTATATGGATATCGCTTGCGCCCTTCTTGAGGGCCACGGCTATGATATTGTTCGTGAGCCGTATGATCGGCGCTCCTTCGGCTTCCCGTGCAAGATCCGTGATGCCCATATCATCTTCCGAAGCATCCTTAAACTCGGCGTCTTTCAAAATATCGGACTGAATATGGTCCATAGAATCAAGGAATTCATCGATATTCACTTCAGGCTGTTCTTCGTTCACCGGCTTCATGATCGTTTTATATTCGGTGTCCATGAATTTTTTCAGATCATCCTGGGAAACGATAACAGGGTCTATCGCAATACCCTTGATAAATTTCTTCGCTTCATCCATTGCGAGCAGATCGTGAGGGTTCACCATGGCAAGAGTCACTTTGTTATTGGAATACGATGTAGGCAACATCTTATGCTTCAACACGAGCTGCTCCGGGATTAAAGTCATTGCCTCGGGATCAAGACGTAGTGTCTGCAAGGAAACGACACCCATACTTTTCTGAGTGTCCATCTCTTCGATACGTTCCGCAACAATTTTATTGAGTGCCATGGATATTGAGGTGTTTTTCATAAGGAGGACATCAAAATCTCTTTTCTCGAGAACAAAAACTTCAGTCGGCATCACAGCCATGACGGTAGCCGATCGACGCTTCCCCGTCAGAAGAGCCATTTCCCCGAAACAGGCGCCCGTGCCAAGCGTAGCAATGGTGAGATCAACCCCAAGGGTCTTCTCTTTCTTTCTTATCTCGACTTTGCCATTTTTGATGATGAACATTGCATCGCCCAATGCGCCTTCCCTCACAATGGCAGTGTTCGGAGGATAGACCCTTTCCTTCAGTTTACCGGAGAGCTTTTGCAAGTCTTCATTTTCAAGAGCCTTAAAAAGCTCCGTATTTCTTAATGAAGAAATTCTATCCATTGCGGCAGTCACCTATAAACCTCCCACACCGTTCCAAGCTGCTCCAGAATTTCTCCACATAATGCTATCGTCCAAAAAAACATACTTTAAATATCTTTCCAGAAACACACAAAATTATATGGCATATTTTCAAAAATAGTAATACATATTTTTTCCTTGCCAGGCCCCCTTAATTTAGCAACGGTTTTTTCGCCCTCGATGTCAATGATTTTATCGCATCTTTGAGACCGTCAATGGTGAGCTCGAACATGGGGAATATCTTGCTGATCGTATCTACAGTATAGTGGCTCCAATAATTTTTGTGGGTAGGGTTGAGCCATGTGGAGTGCGGAAAATGCTCCCTAATTTTAAGCAGCCATTCTATGCCCGGTTTATCATTCGTGTAAAAATAATCGATATTGCCGTTGACGTCGAATAATTCCGAATAGGCCATTCTCGCATCGCCTACAATTATCATCTTGTAGCCTTTATGAAAATTGAAAAAAAGTTTCTCCGTTGGGATCCTTTTATAGTTTCCCATGTCTTCGTAGATATCCTGATAAATGCAGTTGTGGAAAAAGTAATACCGAAACTCCTTAAAATGCTCCATCTGTGATGCCGCGGAAAAAAGTTTCTCACAGAGCTCCACGTACGGAAGCATTGAACCGCCGGTATCCATGAGAAGAATCAACCGTGTGGAATTTTCTCTGGACCTGCTGAAAACAAGCTCGATTTCGCCGCCTTCTTTGGCTGTTTTGTCGATGGTCAGATCGATATCGAGTTCTTCTTGCGCGCCCTCCCGCTTGAGTTCTCGTAACTTCTTGAGCGCTACCTTTGTCTGTCTCACATCGAGGATGATATCGTTACGATAATTCCTGAATCTTCTCTCTTTTGCCACCTTTGCGGCAGACTGCATCCACGATTCACCACCGACCCTGATGCCCCCCGGATGATAGCCGTATGCTCCGAAGGGAGAAGTGCCTCCTGTGCCGATCCATTTCTTCCCACCGTCATGCCGTTCTGTCTGTTCTTTCAGTCTCTCTCTGAACTGCCGCATGAGTTCATCCATATCGTGAGTTTTTCTGAATTCCTCGATTTGTTTCTGAAATTCAGCCATTTCCTCAGGACTCAGTTTCGGGAGTCTATTAAGCGGATTTTCGAGCCAATCGAGGACCTTGTCAAGTTCAAGCCCTTCTGTTTTGATACCGCCGAAAAATTCCTGGAAGGCGAGATCGTACATATCGTAATACGCCTCGCTTTTGACAAGGAAGGCCCTGCCGATATAATAGAGATGATTGAGGCTCGACTGGAAATACCCGTTGTAGAGGGCTTCGATGAAAGACATCCATTCAGTTATGGAAACAGGTACGCCTTTCTGGCGCAATAGGTAGAAAAAATCGATAAACATTAGTATCTTCTCTTGAATCCTACGCCCCCCTGAGCGTTGGAAAGCTTGGCAAACCGTTCCGTATCCTGTTCGTTCTTGAGAAGCGTTCCGAGGAATGGTATTTCATTCGTGATTTTTTCAACATTGAAACCGCCAAGCGCAAGCGCCTTTATCCAATCGAGAAGTTCGCTTGTTGAAGGTTTCTTCCGTAAACCATCCATTTCGCGTATCCAGTAAAAACGTTTGAGCGCTTCCTTGACAACTTTATTCTCAATGTCGGGATAGTGGACCCTGACGATCCTTTCCATCATATCGTTATCGGGGAACTCAATATAGAAGAATATGCACCTTCTCAAGAATGCGTCAGGAAGTTCTTTCTCTGAGTTGCTTGTGATGATGACGATCGGTCTCTGTTTTGCCGTAACCTCTTCGTCAAGTTCAGGGATATGAAAGCTCATCTCATCAAGCTCGTTTAGGAGATCATTGGGAAATTCAACATCGGCCTTGTCGATCTCGTCGATGAGGAGGATAACCCGTTCGTCGCTTCTGAAAGACTGACCGAGCTTTCCGAGCTTAACATATTGCCTGATATCGCTGATGTCTTTATCCTTAAACCGCGCATCGTTCAGCCTCTGTACCGTATCATATACGTAGAGACCATCTTTTGCCTTTGTCGTGGACTTAACGTTCCAGATGAGTAGTTTCTTGTTCAAAGTCTCGGCGATACTGTGCGCAAGAAGGGTTTTACCCGTGCCCGGCTCGCCCTTTACCACAAGGGGCTTTTTGAGGGCCACAGATACATTGACGATCTCCATGAGTGGTTTCGATGCTATGTAATCAGCGCTTCCAGAATAATCGTGCGACCTACTTGTCATAATATAAAGCCTCCTTACGAAAAGTGAAAAAAATCACTATATTATAAAGATTTAGACCGTTTTTGTCAACGGACACCTTGTCCCAGCCACAGCGCCATTGACAGTGTCGTCTCTTGCATCGCTAACCGTATGTCCTCTCTCAAACGATTTTTCTTGACAATGAAGCTGTTTTCCTTTTTAATTTCTCTATCATGCAGGTTTTTTTCGGGTATGCCTTTTTTTACTTTTATTACTTTAGAAACTTGCACCCAGGTCTTTATTGCTTTGAATAAAGCAAAAGCCATGGGTGCAAAGGCCCATGGCTTTCTAAGTCTATAAGCCATGGGATAACCCCATGGCTTTTGCTTTTGAGGAGGAACAATGATTATCTCACGTAAAATACAGCAACTGATAGGCAATCAGGAGGGCTGGACGCGGAGGATGTTCGAAGAAGGTCTCAGGATTAAGAAGGAGTACGGCGAGGAAAACGTTTACGATTTCTCCCTAGGAAACCCCGATACGGAGCCTCCCGAGCAAGTCCGAAGAATGCTGGTTGAGACCCTCGCGCATCCCGTGAAGGGGATGCATAGATATATGTCAAATAACGGCTACGAGGATGTCCGTGCAGAAATAGCGACCTACCTTGCCGAACAACACGGCGTGCCCTTTACGGCAACCCATATCTTCATGTCAACCGGTTGCGCCGGCGGCCTCAACATTCTTCTTAAGAGCATGCTCTCCCGGAGCGATGAAGTGATTGTTCCCTCACCCTTCTTCTGGGAATTCAAGAATTACATAGAAAATCACGGCGGTTCCATGCGACTCGTACAATCGAAAAAGGATTTCCAGCTTGATATGGAGAAACTTGAAAAGGCTATAAACGGAAAAACAAAGGCCATTCTCTTAAACAGTCCGAACAATCCTACCGGCTCGGTTTATTCTGAAGAGACTTTGAGAGCGTTGGCTGAACTCCTGAATAGAAAGAGAGCTCAGGGTCAGGACATCTACATCATCTCCGATGACGCATATAAGAAAATAGTATACGACGGCATTCGGCTGCCGAACTTATTTCAGATATACGATCTTGTCTTTGCTGTTACCTCTCACTCAAAGGACCTTGCGCTTCCGGGAGAGCGGATCGGCTATATCGCCATTTCTCCGCGTATTCCGGACTATGCGCTTATGGTTTCAGGACTGATGATATCCATGAGGACCCTTGGATTTGTCAACGCTCCCGCGCTTTTCCAGAGGGTTGCCGGCAGGTTTCAGAGGACCTCGGTGAATATCGGGGAATACCAGAAGAAAAGAGATACTCTCTACGAGGCCCTTATGGAGGCCGGATTCGAATGCGTGAAACCCATGGGAGCATTCTATATGTTCCCCAAATCACCCATTGCCGATGAAGTCGAGTTCGTCCGGTCGCTGCAGCAGAAAGAAAGGATTATGGTCGTCCCCGGGAGGGGCTTCGGAAGGAAAGGTTATTTCAGAATCGCGTACTGTGTACCGATGGAAACGATACAGAGAAGCATAGAAGGGTTTATCAGAACCGGAAAACGTTATAACTTGAGGTGAACATGAGCATTTCGGAAAGCATCAGCCATTCAATGAAATCATCTTCCTGGATAAGGGCCATGTTCGAAGAAGGGGAGAAGCTGAAAAAAAAATATGGGCCCGAGAATATACTCGATTTTACGCTCGGCAACCCTATCACGGAGCCACCGAAAGAGTTGAAAGAAGAACTTGCCAGGATTATCGCATCGGACGCCAAGGGCATGCACCGATATATGACGAACAGCGGATATGAGTTTGTCCGTGAAGAGATAGCGACCTATTGCCGGGAAAAGACTAAACTTCCTTTCAGCAAAGACAATATCGTGATGACCGTCGGCGCTGCGGGAGGCCTGAATGTTGTGTTCAAGGCGCTCCTCGATCCCGGCGATGAAGTGATTGTGCCGAACCCCTATTTCACGGAGTTTATGTTCTATATCGGAAACCACGGTGGTGTTATAAAACTCGTGGATACAAAGGAGGATTTCCATCTGGACATCAACAGGATAGAAAAGGCCATCAACAAAAGGACCAAGGCGATCCTCATCAACTCGCCCAATAACCCGACAGGCGTGGTCTATAATGAGGAAGAATTAAAAGAACTAGCCGGGGTCCTGAAAAAAAAGCGTAACAAGGGTCAGCGCATATTTCTCATAGCCGATGAAGCTTACAAGAAATTGGTCTACAATGGGACCGTTCTTCCCTGTGTATTCAATATCTACGAAGACAGCATCGTTGTCACCTGTCACTCGAAAGACCTGAGTCTTGCCGGCGAACGGATCGGCTACATCGCGGCTTCGCCATCTATTAAAAATATCAAACCCCTCATGGACGCCATGATCTTTGCGAACAGGATCCTGGGTTTTATTAATGCACCGGCCCTTATGCAGCGCGTTGTCGGAAAATTTCAGAACACTAATATCGATATCACGGAATACCAGCTAAGACGGGATGCTATTTACGATATTCTCGTCGAATCCGGATTTGAAGTAATAAAACCTCTCGGAGCCTTCTATATTTTTCCTAAATCGCCCATGCCGGATGATATTCGATTTGTGAGAGAATTGCAGAAACACCATATCCTAGGTGTTCCCGGCATCGGTTTCGGCAGGGCCGGTTATTTCAGACTTGCCTATTGCGTTGATATGGACGTTATCGAGCGGTCACGAAAATATTTCATGGAATTCGCGAAATAGTCTCAAGGAACAAGTCACAAGGCACAGGCCAGAAAACTAAGGAAAGCTTCTTTCTAAAGCCGTGACCTGCAACTTGCAACCCACAACTCGCTACATGTGCCCCGCAAATTCTGTCCAGGGGATTGCCTTATTTGTCAATGCCGATAACACGCATGATGGCTTCCGTGTTGATGTGGTGCTCAAAGGTTTCTGCCAAGAGTGTTCTGTTTATCGCTGTTCCGGAGGTTTCTTTTAGATAGGGAAAAACGCCGAGCAGAGGGACGTTGAGATATTCCCGGAGCGCATCAGGGTTTGTCTCAGTAGCCTGGTCCTTGGTCCTGTCAGTATCATTAAGAATCACTCCGCATACCGAAATCCCCATAGACTGTAATAAGGCATTCGTCAAAAGGGTGTGGTTGATCGCACCGAGACTGAGCCGTGACACAACGATGGCAGGAATATCCCAGGCTTTTATGAGGTCGGCAACAAAGAACCTCCTTTTTATCGGAACAAGAACGCCGCCCACCCCTTCAACGATGAGGACATCGTGGTGCTTTGCGAGGTCTTCGAAAACCTTCTTCACCATGTCGATATCTATGATGGTATTTTCCAGCCTTGCCGCTATCTCCGGCGCAAGAGGCGCTTCAAAGGTATAGGGGCTTATTTTTTCAAGGACGTCGCTCGTCCCGGAAGCTTCTTTAAGAAACCTGGCATCCCGGAGGCCCTCGGTGTTGCCAGTCCCTTGAAGCCCACTCTCAAAAGGCTTCATGACACCCACATCAAGATGTTTTCCCAGAGATAGAAATGCTGCGAGGCTTGCGGATATAACAGTTTTCCCAATGCCCGTATCGGTCCCTGTTACGAATATCCTGTTTTTCACTATCTTACGACTGAGGCGACAAGTATGGCGATGCCTATAAGCATGCAGGCACAGATAATGGAGAGGGCGATGTTATTCTCTTCAGCGATTTTCTTTTCAAAATCTGTTGTAAATATTGCCCCGATTATTTTTATTGAAACAAGAACGATAATCATATACACAGCGGAGTATACGAACATCTCTATAACATTTCCAAAGACCTTCATCATGGTGGCCTCTCAATTCGTCAGATAGTAGACGAGATTATCAAGCGCCGAAGTAAAAAATAAGTTTCTCAGTTTCACGTTTTCAGGGGTCTTCACCGGCGCCGGTGACAAATTCAAAATTCCCTTCACATTTGCCGCCACCAGTAAATCGGCGACCTTTTGCGCTTCTTGAGGGGGTGTCGTGATAATCCCTATTTCGACACTTCTCGCCTTCACAACATCATTCAGTCTATCCATATGGAGTATCTCGACAGGTCTTCCAACCTTTTCGGAAATACGGCCGATAACCATCTCAGGGACTATGTCAAAGGCAGCAACGATTTTATAGTTCTGTTTCAAGAAGTCTTTATAGACGAGAAGCGCGCTTCCCATGTTCCCGACACCGATGACAGCGATACGCCACTCACGGTCGATGCCGAGTATCTCTTTGATGTGTCTTTTCAGCTCTTTTACGTTATAACCCATGCCCCTGATGCCAAACTCTCCGAAGTATGCAAAGTCTTTTCTTACTTGCGCCGCGTTGACGTTGCACATGTTGGCGATATGAGCGCTTGAGGCGACCCTTTCGTTTTTTGTTTCAAGGTCAGCGAGGCATTTCAGATAATTTGATAGCCTTCGTATTGTTGCTTCTGGAATCTTTGCGTATTTTGGCATTTTATCTACCTTCTTATTCTGAATTTCCCTTTTGTTTCCTATATCTACCAGTTCCAGAGGCTTTTTGCAAGAGAAAAATTTATCAAGCTCCGTGAGGCAAGGTCCGACAGGCCTGCAACTGGGATTATGGGTGCACGGTGTGAATAAAGAACAAAAATATAGAGACTATTTTATTTAAGGGTTCGGAGTTCCTCGATGACCTCAAGAATCTGATTCTTCGTACCGGTACGAAAGGCTTTATCGCGCAACGGCTTGGTGCCTCTCAGTCCCCTCGTGTACCAGATGAAAAACTTGTGAAAAATCCCGATGCCGCGCTCTTCGCCGTGGTGTTCAACAACAAGATCGAGGTGCTTCTTGATCGTGGCAATACGCTCATCGATATCAGGTCTCTCAAGGCTCACCCCACCCTGCAAAAACGTGATAACATCCGTGAATATCCAGGGGTTTCCAAGACAACCTCTGGCGATAGCGACGCCGTCACAGCCGGTCTCATCAAACATTTTTTTGATGGAGGACACCGATATATTGTCACCGCTCCCTATAACGGGGATCTTCAGGGCATCCTTCACCTCTTTGATGTGCCGATAATCGACCGCCCCCCTATACCCCTGGTCCTTTGTTCTCCCATGAATGAAGAGGGCGCTGATACCAGCATCCTCGGCATAGAGGGCAACCTCCCGGGCGTTTATTGACTCTGCATTCCATCCCGTCCTGATCTTTACTGTCACCGGGAATTTTGAATAATCAACAAGCACTTTGAGGATGTCCCTCAGCGTGCGCGGTTCTCTGAGAAGCGCAGCTCCCTTGCCTTTCCGTGTCACCTTGGGTGTAGGACAAGCAGCGTTAAAATCAAGAAGGTCGAGGTGATGTTCAGCAAGAACTTCAAGGGCCGTTACAATATACTTCTCATGACTACCCAGCAGTTGCACCCCCAGGGGCCGATCATCCGGCGACGATGAGAGCATCTTGCGGGTCCTTTTATCTTTATGGCTTATTGCCCGCACATCGATCATTTCCGTAAAAGCCAGTGGTGCGCCAAAGGAGCGGTTTATGAGACGAAACGGCAGATCACTCACTCCGCTCAAGGGAGCAAGCATCACAGGGTAGGGCAGTTCAATATTACCGATCTTGAGCACATCCTATTCTATCCGTTGTCGAATAGGGTGTCAAACATCATATAATCCGTAACGATGCCTCTCCCTTCGCCTTTCGTCACCTTTGATGCTCAATAAGAAGCGGATAAAAGGTAGAATGTGAATTGTTCTTACATCGGAACCTCCCCGGCTAAGCAAGGATTGCAGTAGTGAGGAGAAGGTTCGAGAAGTGGAGGCAGGTGTAGTAATACCGCATTACCCGATTATCCAAGAGGCGGCACCTGAAGACACCGCCTCTTTCTCTCATCCGATCTCTTGGGGAGGGGTTACCCTGTAGCATTCAGGTCTTCTGGTACTTTCCCCTTCGTCTCATAGCGGGCCCAAGAAGCCCGCAGGCTGCTGCAAGAAAACCCATTCCCCAAGGATGGGGGCTAGCAGTGAAGCTTGGGTGGGGGACGCCTGAAAGCCATGCATCACACCATTCGTGTCTATGTACTGGCCCACAAGGGTACCTGCATCATTAATTGGGTAATACACTCACTAAGTAATTTGGTATGATTTCTATTATAGGGTATAATTTTTATTACATAGGTGGAAGGCTTCAATAAGTGGTCGGTACACATTTGGGGTTAAGCAATTTCTGAATTGTGACACAATCAAATCTTTGGACACTTCCCACGGATGATGGCCTCGCACCGGTTGAGATCAGCGATTTTGAAACCGTCTTCGGCCATAATTGTCATGTTCATTTTTAGTTGGCTCCATGTTTTTTTAACAAATTGAAGCTTCTTTACAACCAAATATAACATGAGGAGATGGTAACGTGCTATACACTCAGTCTATAGTCGGGCTTATCGAAAAGCGTTTCTCTTGCCGCAGTTACATTGTGAGGCCTATCGGGCAGGAACAGAGAAACCAACTGTCTGAAGTTTTGTCTGCGTCAGCAACAGGACCACTGGGAACAAGGGTGCGGTTTACATTGGCAGCAGCTACTGAGCAGGATTGGACCGCCTTGAAGGGCTTGGGAACGTATGGGTTTATCGTGCAAGCGGCCAGTTTCATCGTTGGCACCGCCGGCGAGGGTATGAAAAACGTGGAAGATTACGGCTACCTGTTGGAACGGGCCATCCTCTTCGCAACTGATATCGGTCTCGGCACCTGCTGGTTAGGAGGAACCTTCAGCAAAAGCAGCTTTTCCTGAAAGATTGTTCCTGAGGAAGGTGAGCTGATTCCAGCCGTGGCTGCCGTGGGTTATATCGCGAATACTCGTCGTTGGTTCGACTCTTTCATTCGGCGCCACGCGGAGTCGGATAACCGTCTGCCGTGGACCACGATATTCTTTGACAAAAACTTCCGGAAGCCCTTGTCCTTGTCGACGGCCGGTTCGTACGCTACTCCACTCGAAATGGTACGTCTTGGACCATCCGCCTCAAACAAACAACCCTGGCGGATCATAAGAGATGGCGGTACATGGCACTTCTATGTGCAACGGACAAAGGGCTATGGTCATAGGAACATGGCGCTGCTGCATCTGGCCGATTTACAGCGCGTTGGCATCGGTATCGCCATGTGTCACTTTGAGCTTACTGCGCGTGAGATGGATTTGTCCGGAGAATGGGCAGTTCTCGAAACGTACATAGAGAAACCGGACAACCTGACCGAATATATCGTCAGTTGGAAGCACGGGGAATAGGATAGGGGATACGGTTGGCGAATGTAGGATGGAAGAGGCCAACTTTTCATTTTACATTTTACATATTTCATTCTACATTAACGCATAATCGAGCAACCGGGGGTAATTTGTGTCTAAGAAAAGAGCCTTATCGTTTTTCGGTGTCATAAAAGCACTCTTCAAGAAATATCATCGGGACCGAGGTAATATCATCGTTTCATCGATCTCCTTTTACGTGCTCCTTACCTTCATCCCCTTTACGCTTTTCTCCCTGTGCGTCCTGGGCTACATCGTCGATCTCAGCAATCCTGCCCGACAGCTTGAGACATTTGTGCGAAGCGCCATCCCCGCGCCGTATGATGCCGTTATTGTCAATAAGATTCTGAGCGAGCTGAATATTATTGCCGTAACAAAGAGATTGTCGGGCCCTCTCGGTCTTGGCTTTCTTTTCTTTTTTACCATGAGGCTTTTTGCCGTTATACGCCCCTCATTCCATCTCATATTCGGTCAAAAAAGAAAAGGTTTTCTCAAGGGGAAGTGGGAAGAACTGCTCATGACGCTTCTGTTTGCGGTGCTTCAGACCTTCCTCTTTTTCAGTTTCGTTGCCTCTGTCATGCTCCAAGCGAAATTTGTTAAAGCCCTTGGAGGCATCGTGACGAAAACCCCGATTATCTATCTTTTTTCGTTCTTCGTTATGTGTATTGTTTTTGCCTTTTTCTATCTGTTGTACTATTTCCTCACGCCTGTGCGGGACAAGAAACTTCTGCTTATATCTACCATTCCCGGAGGGGTCATATGGTATGCGGGGAAGTATTTTTTCAAATACTTTATTCTTTCACTCGGGAAGTACACGGCCTTCTTTGGTGCCTACGGGGCCTT
The DNA here is from genome assembly GCA_963754785.1 of uncultured delta proteobacterium. GTDB lineage: Bacteria > Desulfobacterota > Syntrophorhabdia > Syntrophorhabdales > Syntrophorhabdaceae > PNOF01. Next base: position 167,524 of record CAVWHH010000018.1, read on the forward strand.
TATCGCCTTTCTTCTATGGCTCTATTTTTCCGCCTTCATCTTTGTAGTCTGCGCCGAATTGCTTTCGGTGCTTTCAAATTCACATAATCATGAGCGCACAAAGAGCTATGTCCCATTCGGAAAATAACGCGAAGGCGCCATGGCTCTGGGACATAGGTGACGACCGCTACGATGGGACGATTGCTCTCTGCGTTCGCTGGGACGCAAGAATCTTTCTGCGCAGAATTTGGAGATTTCAGGACGTTGGTGACTTCCGTATGCTACTCATAATCCACCCTCCCCTTTGACCATTTGATATGCAATCTTATGTCAGATTGCATATAGAAGCAGACCGCGACGACAACAAGGAGCTTGATACAGGCGTACACATAAGTACGTTAAGGCGTGCCACGACGCGGGCCACAAAGGTATGCAAAGGCAGGCGAACTGACATCACTCATGTGCTTCCGCCCAGTTGTGTCCACTGCCCAAAGAGACCCTGAGCGGGACGGAGAGCGTTATGACGTGCTCCATTTCATCTTTAATGAGTCTTTCCATTTCACCTACTTCATGTTCAGGGACCTCAAAGACCAGCTCGTCGTGAATTGAAAGAATGAGCTGTGAGGAGAGTTCTCGTTGTCTTATTTTGTTGGTAGTATTGATCATGGCCATTTTTATGATATCCGCTGCCGTTCCCTGGATCGGCGTGTTCATGGCGGCCCTTTCCCCCAGTTGCCGCACCGTTTGATCCGAATTGTTGATCTCTGGTATGAAACGGATCCTGCCGAAGAGCGTTCTCACAAAGCCATTGGCCCGGCCTTCTTCGATAATCGTTTCAATATATTTTTTGACGCCTTTGTGTCGCTCAAAATAGCTGTCGATATAATGTTGTGCTTCCTTTTGCGAGATTTCGAGTTCTTTTGATAGTCCAAAGGCGCTCATTCCATAGACGATACCGAAATTGATCACCTTGGCTGTTCGTCTCATATCCTGGGTAACGTTATCTTTGCCGACGCCGAAGATGTTCTGGGCAACAGTGGAATGAATATCTTCGTCCCGCATGAACGTTTCGATGAGAAGAGGATCACTTGTTATGTGAGCAAGGACCCTGAGTTCTATCTGCGAATAATCGGAAGAGATGAGCATGCAGCCGTTTTCAGCCGTAAAGGCCTGCCGTATCTTCATTCCATCCTCACCGCGAATGGGGATATTTTGCAGATTAGGGTCAGAGCTTGATAATCTTCCCGTTGTCACCACCATCTGATTATATGTCGTGTGGATTCTTCCCGTATGAGGATTGATGAGTGTGGGTAGCACATCGATGTAAGCGTTCTTCAATTTTGTCAGCGTGCGGTATTCGAGAATCTTTCCGGGAAGCGGATGCTCAAGGGAGAGGGTCTCAAGGACCTTCGTATCGGTGGAGAAGCCCGTCTTCGTCTTCTTCACGGGCGTGAGCCTCAACGTGTCGAAGAGAACCCGTGAGAGCTGTTGTGGTGAGTTGATATTGAATGGTTCTCCGGAAAAGGCGTATATTTCCTTCACGAGGCCCGTGAGTCTTTCGTCGAAATCCTGCGATAATCCGATCAGGATTTTCCGGTCGATTTTAACGCCGCTGTGTTCCATATCTGCCAGCACGTCGATAAGGGGCATCTCGATGTTGGAGAAAAGGTCCATGAGGTCCAGAGATTCCATGGTCTTGATGAGCGTATTCTTCAGTTCGAAAAGATAGGGCACGCATTCACTGAGGGTTGATTGCCCACCGTGCAATGCCAGCGCTATGTCAAGATGTTCTTCGAGAATGGAACCGATGCCGTATTCCTTCCTCATGGGGTTTGTGAGATAGGCGGCAAGCATGGTGTCGAAGAAATGCGATGTTTCCACTTTGAAATTTGAAATTTCAAATTTCAAATTCTCTTTGTTCTTCGCCACCACAAGGAGCGGCTTCAGGTTGTGAGTTATGATCTCTTCCGCGCGGAAGAGGACATCAAAAAACTCCTTTTCATTCTGTGAAGAGAACGTGCCCTCCCCATCTGATACGGCAAAGGCATCAAGCTGAAAGGTAGCCGCGTTTTTACCGTGAAAGGACGCAAGAATGGCGATGCTCTTCATGTTCAGTTGCGCCAATTCCTTCTCCGGCCATTCGCGCCGGGTGCTGTTCTCTCCTTTGATTTCCTTGTAAAGTGAAGTAAACTCAAGCTCTCTGAATATCCTTCTCAGTGTCTGAGGGTCTTCCTCTCTTGCCTCGAGGTATTCGATGCCTGCATCCACGGGTACATCACGTTTGATCGTCGCGAGTATTTTGCACATCTCGCCGAGTTCTTTTCCCTGGATAAGTTTTTCTTTCACCGATGGTTTCATGATCTTGTCGATGTTTCGATAAATGTCATCGATGGAACCGATTGTGCCCACAAGTTCACGGGCTGTCTTTTCGCCGATGCCGGGTACACCGGGGATATTGTCCGATGTGTCACCCGCGAGAGCGAGGTAGTCAATGACGTGTGCCGGTTTCACGCCGAGTTTTTCCAGCACCTCTTTTTCGCCGATTAATTGGTTCTTCATCGTGTCATAGATAAAGACCCTGTCGGAAACAAGCTGCATCATATCTTTGTCGCTCGTAACGATGTATGTTGCCATGTCATAATGGCCCTTCAGATGCTCAACGATGGTGCCAATGACGTCATCGGCCTCAAAGCCCTCTTTTTCAAGCATAGGAAGACCCATAGCTTCGATAATCCTTTTCACGTATGGTATTTGTGTCACGAGATTACCGGGCATGGGCGGTCTTTGCGCTTTGTATTCCTTTGAGATTGCCTCCCGGAAAGAAGGTGCCTTTGAATCAAAGATGATGACGAGGATATCCGGACTTTCAGTATTCATGAGTTTCTTGATCATGCTGATGAAGGCATACACGGCGTTTGTCGGTATACCGCGGGAATTGGAAAGATGGGGTGTCGCGTAGAAGGCCCTGTAAAGATAGGAATTACCGTCAACGAGGAAGACCCGTTTTTTAGCCCCGTGGTCAGGAGTCGGGGTTACTGGTTCGAGGTTCGGAGTTTGGAGTTGGGAGTCATCGGTCATATATGTTCACCTCGTTCATCAAATACAGTGCAACAGTTGAAAGGGCCTAAAGGGCCCACACGGTGCCCTTATACCGGGAAATATGTTTTTATCTTGAATGTTTTCTTTTCAGGAAATTTATATACCCTGAGCGAGAAGGTCTTTTCAAGGCCTGTCAGGAATTTGTCGATATCATCCATTGTCTTCATGGTGAGGGTAAACCATAAGTTCAACTCGCCATCGCGTTCGTAGCAGTGTGTGACGCCGGGTTCCTCTTTGATTTTGCTGGCGACTTTCTCGATCTCATCGGGGTTGACGCGGGCGCCGCAGAGAAGACTCGCGTAACCGAGCTTCCTGCTTTCCAGGATAAGGCCGATCCTCCTGATGTATCCTTCTTCTTTCAGTTTTCTGATTCTTTTCAATGCCTCTGTCGCGCTTATTCCGGCCTCAATTCCTATAGCCTCGAAGGGTTTTTCCTTCAGGGGAAATGCTTCCTGGATGATATTGAGTATTGTCCGGTCTATAATGTCCATTTCAGAAGAATTGTTCAAAGCGTTCCTTGCTTGCTTTACAGATGGGGCATATTTCAGGTGGCCCTTCTCTGGCACAGAGGTAGCCGCAGACCTTGCACCGCCAGACAGGATAGACAAGCCCCTCTATACGAGCCCGTGAGACTGTGGTCTTCTCTGTCGCCCGCCCTCCCGGCGGCAGCCTCCTTTCGGGAATGGTTGAGAACTGCTTTTTGCCTTTCGCCACAGCTTCCGATACGTAAAGCGCGCAATAGCAAGAGCCAAACTCGGCGAGGTCAGGGTCCCTATAATCGCAGGGGCAGATGATGTCAAGGTCTTTGCCCCTGTTTCCCGCAGCGAGCCTGCAAGGACACGAGCGGTAGCCGTAACGTTTCTCATTCACAATCAGGCCGGCAATAAGGGCCTTCGTAAATTCCACATAAGGGTTGAGGCAATATCCTGAAGCGGAGGCCTCGTTTGTCAGCCTTTTGTAATAGACATCAATTTCCCCGAGAAGTTCACTCTCTTCGTTGCTCATAGTCCCAAGATCCCCTTGATCTTTGCTTCGTCGTATCCGACGATACATTGCTCACCGTTCACCACGAGGGTGGGGAAAGAGCATTGCGGATTGAAGCGCTTTATTTCAGTCAGTGCCGCTTCTCTTTCTTCATCGGAGGATACATCTACTTCCACGAAGTCATAGCCGATTCCGAAACTGTCGAGAAAGGCCTTTGTCTTCTTGCACCAGATACAGGTGCTGAGCGTGTAGATAAGCAGGTTTCCCTTGTTGGCGCCTTCAACGTGGTTCACTCTCATGTCATCCTCCTTTCGAATTGCTGCAGATGATAGAAGCACCGGTTCTTCTGTACAGATTCTATCATACAAGATGCCCCTGTGAAACAAAAATTTCGGCAGTGGCTCACCTTATCTTGTGCTGATTTGTGTTTGGACGATGGCGTGTTCGGGAAAGCGCCTATACACGTTCTCCCGCGCCCTGTATTCTCCGACATCCACACAGTATAGTCTCCGGTCGACAGGATGCACCAGCCCATCGTATATTTATGTTTCAGCTCCGCACCGTGATCCATCCACGCCGTGATTCCCGGTAAAAATCTGGAAATCTCAGCCCAATATAAGGAATACTTAGGTGACTTGCGTTTCGCTAAACAAATCAGCCATTCTGTTTTGAGCTAGGGTTAATGATGAGTTTCTCATGGCTGTTATGCTCACAAAGCCAGCAGACACCGCAGATACGAAATTGATCATTACTAAGAGAAGGTACCTGACAATAGTTATTTGTAATTTCACGCATGTCTTTGACTGGCCTTTTCTCATCATTGCCTTGTCATATCCTCGATACGGTCAGGTTCGTAAGAGACCTCTCTTCTTTTCTTCGTGTCCACCACTACGGTGATGTCTGAATAACGCCTTTACAACAATTCACCTTTTCAAGTCCCTACTCAACCTTCCTCGTGCAAACAAAGGGTTCAGAGTCTTCCTTGTTATAGCGAATGTATTCTTCTATTGCAGCCACAAGCTCCTGTAAGCTTTTGAAGACCTCCCCTGCGAATGCGTTTGCGTGTGATCCCCCTGAGCAAGCGTTCTACTAAATTGAGCCAGCAAGAACTCGTTGGCGTGAAGCAGGGCAAAGGAGGGGCTGTTTTTCAAGCCATACCCTTACATAACACAGAAACGGGACCGGTTTATTGTGGTAGATCAGCGTGACCAAAACCCCAGAACCAACGCCACCGAAGGCCCAGAGAATCGACCTTTAAGGATGCATCGCAAATTGTCTTGGCAAAGTGAGAGAGTCGGCATAAAAGTAAGATATGGAGATATCTATTCAACTTGTTTTATTGTACTCAAAACATGAATCTAAAGAGAGGGGGCCCCATGAAAAAGAGCACTATTAAAATCAGACTCATGAAGATTGAAGATCTTAAGGCTGTGGTTCGGATTGATGAAACAGTACCCAAGACTTCCCGGTCGGAGTACTATAGACTGAAGTGTGAAACAGCTGTGCAATCAACAGATCTTTTGCCCAGGTCACTTGTGATAGAAAAAGAAGATAGAACGGTGGTAGGGTTTGTAATATGTGAAACTCTATGCAAGAGAATATGGTATTTCCCAGGAAAAAGTTACCTTGGCGACCATCAGCGTTGATCTCGATTACCAGCATAAGAAGGGTATCGGTAAACAGTTGATTAATGAATTTATGGATTATTTGAAAGCACCTGGCGTTCAAAAAATGGACATCTTGGTCGACGAGGATGATTCCAAACTGACACATTTCTTTAGAACGAACCAATTTGGGCCCTCCAAAACTTTAACCTGCAACGAAGCCTTTGATGTTAGTGAAGGATTGGTGATTCGGGGAGACAAATGGAACGCTCAGAACATTATAAGTTTGCTTACGCTTACCAGGAAGTAAACCTCATGGTGTGATTGCCCTATACAAATTCGCCTTCATTTATATAGCTTTGCTGTCTCCTCTCCGCCTTGCTCTATTTTTGAATGCGAATTTGTACTATGCCGAGGATGGCACACTGGAACCGGTTAGTCTGGGACGAAGTTGGTTATCATAACCGGCGGGAGAATTATCCAAGCTAAAACCTAAAACATTTTTGCTTCCGCCAGCGATCTCACCGCCATCACATCGGGGTTGAGCAGATGGGGAGGGCACTCCCCCTTCAGAACTGAAACAAGATTGAGGGCGGCGGTTTCCGCCATCTTCATTCGCGCTTGGATTGTTGCGCTGCCGATATGGGGAACGAGGACAACGTTTTCTAAATCGAGAAGGGGGTTGTCATCAGTGATAGGTTCCCGCTCGTACACATCGAGGGCCGCTCCCGCTATCCATTTCTTCCGCAAGGCCCTGACGAGTGCAGCCTCATCCACGGTCGCCCCTCTGGACGCGTTGATGAGGATTGCCGAGGGTTTCATGAGTTTCAGGTGCTCCTCGTTCATGAAGTGACGTGTCTCATCCGTAACGGGTACGTGGATGCTCACAAAATCCGATTCTTTGAGAAGATCGTCGAGAGGTCTGAAGATTACGCCCAATCGCTTTTCTTCTTCGATGCCGAGGCGTACCGAGTCGGTATAGAGGATGTGCATGTTGAAGCCCCTTGCCCGTACCATCACAGCTTTGCCGATTTTCCCGAGACCGATGATCCCCAAGGTGCTTTCCCAGACCGCTTTCCCTAAATGGAAAAGCGGCGACCAGGATATTTTCCATTGTCTGTTCCGCATAAAGCGGTCGCCTTCGGGGATACGGCGCGCAGCCGCGAGAAGAAGCGAAAACGCGAGGTCCGCCGTGGCGTCGGTGAGCGCGTCCGGCGTGTAGCCCACATATATTCCTTTCTGCGTGGCGTAAGCTATATCGATATGCTCAAAACCGACGCTCATGGTGCTGATGACTTTCAGATTTTTAGCACTATCGATGAACTCCTTATCCACTCTGTCGCCCACAAGACAGAGAATACCATCCTTATCGGAAATATTTTTCAGTATCTCTTCCCGCGTCGGCGCTTCTTCCCCTTCATGGAAAGTCACATCGCATGATTCGCTAACGAGGTCGATACCTGGTAATGGTATCCTGCGCGTAATGTAAATTTTAGGTCGCATCATATTTGTTAACATTCCACAGGTCTCTCTAAATTGCAACAGAAATCCTCGCGCCTGCTCGTATCGCCTTGACAATACCGTTCTTCGAGGCTATATATGAACATATATGGTAATTTCTATAAAATATCATCAAGGGGCAGATACACTGGGATAGAGGAGGTGGCGGATGGCTAAGAAAAAAAGGGTTGCCATATTGACGGGTGGCGGCGACGTACCGGGCTTGAATGTGGCCATAAAGGCGGTCGTGGAGCGGGCCCATTCAAGCAATGTTGAAGTGATCGGTATCCGCAGGGGCTGGATGGGACTCATGTGCATCAATCCCGATGACAACGCCACTATCGAAAAATTTACCATGGCGCTCAACCCGGATAATGTGCGCACCATCGACCGTACAGGTGGAACGGTCCTTCATACCTCACGGACCAATCCGGGTAGTGCCAATCCCGATGAAGTACCCGGTTTCATATCGGCGCAAAACCGTGTCATCACAGAGAACGGAAAAATTGACTGCACACGACATGTTATAAAGGTACTTAGTTCTCTTTCCATCGATGCTGTCATCCCAATTGGAGGAGACGATACCCTGAGCTATGCCTGCCGTCTCCACAAAGAAGGAGTGCAGATCGTCGCGATCCCCAAGACAATGGACAACGACGTCTTCGGCACAGATTTTTGCATCGGTTTTTCGACAGCCGTAACCCGGTCGGTAGATACCATCAATGCCCTTCGCACCACGGCAGGCTCCCATGAGCGTATCTGCGTGGTTGAGCTTTTCGGGAGAAACTCAGGAGAGACCTCGCTTTTCGCTGCTTATCTGGCCGATGTGGATCGTGCGCTCATTTCCGAGGTCTCCTTCGATATAGATCGACTCACCCGTTTTCTTGTCCATGACCGCTCCCGAAATCCGTCCAACTACGCGATCATGACCATCTCCGAGGGCGCCCATCCGATCGGAGGCTCAACTCTTGAAAACGGCATGGAAGACGCTTACGGACATAAGAAGCTCGGCGGTATCGGATATGCCATGGCACAGGTCATCAAGGAGAAATCGGGAGTGAACACCATATACCAGCAGCTTGCCTATATTATGCGTTCAGGAACGCCGGATTCGCTCGACCGCATGGTTGCCGTTTCATATGGAAGTCTTGCTTTGGACCAGGTGACAATGGGCCATAGCGGGCGCATGGTAGCGCTCCAGCAGGCCAGTTACACCACGGTGCCCCTCGACATGGTCATTGCCGCAAAGAAACGGGTGGATGTAACGGCGCTCTATGATATTGAAACATACCGGCCAAAGGTGCGTGATACTTTGGGCAAACCCATGTTCCTCTATTAGGCCGGGATTACAGACGTCCGATACAAGAAACGTTTTCCCCTATCGGCAGGCAATCATCCTGATTGTAAAAGGGACTAACGTTTTTGCCCATCACCTTTCCAGGCATCACTTCAGGGTAAAATCGACACGGCTTTCCTTCTGCTTTTCCTTTTTCTCCGGTGCAAGCGATTTCGGTTCTATGATGAAGAGCCGCCCCGCGTCTATCTGACCTGCCTTCAGGATGGTCTCCTTGACCTTTTCGGCACGTGCCATCGCCAGTGAGCGCAGGTCTTCCTCCTTCACCGGGGAGTTGGTCAGCATCAGTTTTTCCATCTCTTCAACGGGGATCGTTTTTTCGAGGCCCACTATGTTATGGGGTTTGGGGAACTTCTCCGCTTTATAGGCAAGCCTGAGATACTTTTCGTACTCCTTCGGTTCTACCTTTACGTCATCGACAGCGATGTTGGTGGTGCTCTTTTTCAGGAGGTCTTTGAGTTTCTGTGCCTTTACCTTCTTTTGCAACAGGTACTGTTTCAGGCTTTCCCTGTCGCGTTCCATATCGACGTGGCCGGTGATATCGAGGTTTAATGAAGGCCTGTCCTGCAAGGCTTTGGCGAGATCGTCCACTTTCTTGAGATTGGCATCGGTGAGGGTAGTGCTCCCGTAATCGAATTCCACATATCCGAGGTCTTCACCGCCTCCGAAGAGGGAGCCGATGAGAGCAAAGGGCGCGGTTGCCGCCTTGGTCAGGAGATTCATGATGACCTTGAGAACGATCCTCCATATGCTGAATTGCGGGTCATCGAGACTCCCTGTGACGGGGATGTCAAGCTTGATTTGTCCACTCCTGTCTTTCAGAAGCGCTATGGCAAGCTTCACCGGAAGTTTCGTCGCGTCAGGGCTTTCCACCCTGTTGCCTAGGGTGAGCTGGTCCACGAAGATGGTGTTTTTCGAATCAAGCTTCCTTTTTTCGATGAGATACTGCACATCGAAGGACAATTTACCTTTCTCCACGGTGTATCCGATATATTTGTCGGAATAAGGCGTGGCGCTACTGAGTTCCATGTCTTTGAAGGATGCCTTGAGGTCCACGTAGAGGTCGTCGCGCAGGGGGTTGATTTTTCCTGTGATTTCAAGAGGGGCAAAACGGTTGTAGCGTGCCCTCAGTTCCATGTCGGCCAGGGTATCGGCCTTTGATGAGAGACCGGATACCCTCCCGCCGATTTCCGTGAGTTCACTTGAGAAATGAGGCGTTACCGAATGATCGCTGAAATTGACGGCACCACCCTGAAGTGTGATCGTATCGATTCGCACAGCCATGGGTTTTTCATCTGTCCCGGCACCGGTTTCAGGCTTCACGGGTCCGCCGGTTTTGCCCCCGGAGGCCTCCGTGGAAGTCCTTTCTTTGACGAGCATGTCCTGGAGGTTCAGACTGCCGTCCTCATTGACGGCAATCTGAGCGGTAAAGTTGGTCAGTGCGGCGCTCTTGATGATGAGTCCGGCGGGACGGTCTTTGAAGTCGATGCCGTTGAGATACAACGATTCCATGCTGAAAATATCACTGCCGGTTTCTTTGTCAACAGCCTGAAAACCGTTTACCGAGGCGGTTCCCGCAAAATGGCTGCTGAGTCCCTCTTTTTCCTTCTGCGATACGGTAAGAGTGCCGTTTGTATTGACGGCGCCGCTTGTGACGGCAATCTTCACCTTGTCGGTGAAGTAGGGTTGGAATGGGCGGATATCGATATTCTTCACGGCCACCTTGGCATCCACGGCCGGTGGCGCCATGCCCACGCTCCCGTCGAGGCCCACCCGCCCTTTTTTGTTGAGTATCAATGAGGCGGAGAATGTACCCTTGCTGTCCTTGGCCAGGGACAGCCCCTGGGCCCTGAGCGCAAGCTTCTCGACAGTAATATCCACAGGGTCTTTGAGCGACTGGTCGTTGAACGTAACTTTTCCGTTCGTAAGCTCGAAGAGATCAACAACCAATGCCAAAGGTCCTCCTTCGGTTTCCGTTTGAGACGTGCCACCGGGGCTGCCTTTCTTCTCCTTTTTTTCGGGAGATGGCGGCAGGACATTGAGGGCGCCTTTTTTATCCCGCCTGAGCGTTACGTCCGGTGATTGAATAGACACTTTCCCGAGATGGACCTTCTTTGCGAAGGGCTCGACGGGGTCCAGAGAAAGAGTGAGGGCCGGAATGCTTACGAGGGGCCTGTCCTGGCCATCGTTGATGAGAAGTTTCGTGAGGGCCACATCCCCTGTAAGGATAAGGGATGGTTCCTTGCCCTGTGGATATTCTGTAAAAGCAAGGTCGACTTTCATGGTGAGAAAGCCCGACCGGATGGTGTAGGGCATCTTCGTGGGAAGATACACAAGGTAATAGGGGAGGTCAATCTCCTTGATGTCGATATCGAAGTGTGTTTCCCGCGAGTCGATAAATGGTTTCGTTGTGCCCTGGATCACATAGGGGGTGCCATTTATCTTCAGAGAAATCGTCGGCTGGACGTCTGTTTTCACGTCCCGCGGGCGATCGGACAGAAGGGGAATGATGATGTTTAGCTCCCGCACCTCATGCTTCTTGTTGAAAGGCCTGTCCAGGAAATCGACGCTGCCGTTCTCGATGTGAATGCCGCCGAGGGCGAAGATAAAGGGTTTCGACTTTTTTGCCGGTTGCGTATTTTCTTTGGACGAGAACCCCTCAAGGATGTCGGAAAAATTATAGGACTTGTCCTCGTTACGGATAATGCTGATATACGGATTTTTGAGGACCATGCTGCGAAAGGCAACGGTTCCTTTGAGGATGGAAGGGGCGAACTTCGATTCCAGCATGTCGAAGGAGAGGAAATTACCGCTCTTGTCTTTTTCCTGAAGGGCGACCCCCTGGATTCTCACCGTCAGAGTGAGGGGGTTGATAGAGATCTTGTTGATTAAGACAGTCCTCCGGAGGGTTGAGGAGAGCTGCTTTACAAGTATCGATTTTAAAAGGGGAGGAGCTCCGAAGAAACCGAAGAGGGTAAATACGACGAAGACAATACCGCACCAGAAAAGGATTCTTGTAAATACTTTCATAAGTCCCCCTTAGATTTCAGAACATCGCACAGAGGATTACAGACCCGAGGGTGAAGATAATCTGAACGTCCCACGTCCTGCGCAGCCCTTCTTTTCCGCCCATACGATTATTGTGCTTCAAATTCGATTCAATTTCAAGTCAAATGTGGTAGCGCACGTGGGTGTAGTGTATTTTGGCTCGCCGACGGGTTATTGGAAGACTGAAAAACATCCTCGAAGGCAAGCGAATAATGACGCCTACTAAATCCACCAGCTCTTTCTGTATGGCTCCTGTTTCTGCCCCAGATGTGCCGGTTTTTCAAAACACTACCCGAAAACGAGGTACACGGGAGACCCCTTACCCCCTATTATGCGATCCAGGCATTACAAAGTCTCTTCAGAAGGCGATTTTACAGAGGGTTTTCCCGCGCCTCGTTAAAGAGTGCGATTTCATTGTCATACCGGTGCTGAGATTCCGCTGACAATACATAGCCAAGCTGCCTTATCTTTGTCGTGCAGAAGAGCAATATGTCAAAGGAGAGATGATTCGCTGCAAGCCCTCTGAAGAGTTGTCATGATCTCTCCATAACGCGCCCCGGCAGGTTGACAGGGTGGAAACGAATAGCCTTCCTCCTTTTCGGAATCCAGGAACCCTTGAGGAGAAAGGTTCTTCATGGCAGTATTCAGGTTATGGGCAAGGACCATGGTTAACCACCAGACCACATTCTCTCCGAACGCCCCTTAAGGGGAGCTTCACTCCCGCTCGGTCTTCCTTCATAACGGAGTGAACTTCTTCGGATTTGTCACGGCACTCCTGCTGCCAGGATATGAGTTTACCTCCCTCTCAGTCCATATTTGTTACGATCCCGAAAAGCTTATACGGGATACTCTCGAAAGTGATGGTTTGGCAGGAAAGACAATCCATGCGGGGAAGGTTTGGTTGTTTCATTGACTCTCGGATAGCTAATATAGCGGTAGGGCTCTGTCTTTCTTGTTGTGGCACTTTTATTGGGGACAAAACAGGCTTCCGTATGTTCTCCCGTGGTGCATCACTTCTTATCGAGGAGGGAAGGCCACTCTTTAGTTTCGTGGATCGCTCTTTTAAACTGAGTTATGACGTCGCAGCCTATTGCAAACTCAATTCTGCCTAGGCAGGTGTGCCTTGTTTCGTCATCACAGTACGTGACCAGATCATGCTGATATCCTGTTGTATCAGAGCGGAGTCTCACAGTTTTCACCTTCTCGAGAAGAAGAGAGAGCACTTTCCCGAATACGCTCAATTGTTCATACCTTCCCCGAAGTTTCGACGAAGGAGGATTCGAACCTGCGATTCTTGCTCCTGGCGGCGAAGCACTCCCCGGGGTAAGCTGTTAGTGGTGCTCCGCAACCGTCACACAAATCCGTATCTATGGTGATAAAGAAATCGCCTGAGCCATCTTTATACCCATAGGTGGCTTTCATCTATGTGCTCCCTTTTCCAGGAGGGCCTTTCCAAAGAGCGCCGCGCCGATTGCACCAGCGATCTGGGTGTCAAAAGGGAAGCCCTTTTCGGCGTATGCTTTATTGTACCACTTGGTGTCGCATGCTTCGATACCAAGTTCTTTCGTGATTCTCTTCATAACGCCCAGGTTCTTGGCAATGCCGCCGGTGATGGCGAAATCTTTTTCAACAGTGACTTTCTGGAGGAGAGAGACAACCCTGTGTGCCATGGCGGAACAGTATGCCGCGAGCACTTTTTCTTTAGGCCAGCCAGCTCTCAGCAGGCCTGCAGCTTCTGATTTTGCGAACACGACACAGGTTGAGCTCACGGGAGGCGGCTCTTCTGTAACCCTAAGGGACATCTCGCCGACGTCCTGGATGGGTACGCCAAGGAGGTCGGCAAAAACTTCCATACCACGGCCCGTGCCTGCCGCGCACTTATCGTTCATCAGGAAGGCGCCGACTTTTCCTTTCTCATCGATCTTGATGACCTTGCAGTCCTGACCACCCATATCGAGAACGGTCTTTACGCTGGGACCATACATCCAGTTCGCGCCTCTGCCGTGACAGGCGATCTCTGTTATCGCCCTGTTGCCGAAAGGAACGTTGATGCGGCCATAGCCGGTACCCACGGTGAATTGGATGTTTTCGAGTTTCATCCCTGTGCCTTCCGTTGCCTTCTTGAAGACGGTGATGGCGCTGTCGGGGCTGTTGGAACCTGTTCTCATGTTGCCATAGCAGTACAGTTCTCCGTCAACCATGAGAACGCCTTGGGTGCTGACGGAACCGACATCGATACCGCATGTTATATGGGTACCCTTTTTCCAATCAATTTCAGGATTGGTCCATCGTGATTCCGGCCATCTCCAAAATTCTTTCATTTCTTTTGCCATAGTGAGCATCCCTCCCTCTCTTTACAATGCGGCAGCTATCGCGGCGCCGATTGCGCCAACAAACCGCGGATCCGCGGGGACCGTAATCTTGATGTTCAGTTCTTTCTCAACTGCCTTGATGAAGCCTCTGTTCAGAGCCACACCGCCCACTGCGGCGACCTCTTTCTCAATACCGACCCTTCTCATCATCGATACGATCCTGTCGCCAATGGCGGTAAGAATTGCCCGTGCGATATCCGGTTTCGCTGTCTGTGAATGGACGAGAGACACGAGTTCTGATTCCGCGAAGACCGCGCACTGTGCGTTCATGGCAATCTCTTTGGTAGACTGGTCGTACAGGTCCGCCATGCTTTCGACCTCTGTCTCAAGTGCCCGTGCCATCGCTTCCACGAATGTACCGGCCCCTGCGGCGCACTTCTCATTCATCGTGAAGTCAACAACATTGCCCTTGTCATTCACTTTTACCACACTTGCTTCCTCTGCGCCCACCGAGATGACGGTCCGTACGCTGGGCATCAAAAAAGTCGTGCCTTTTGCCACGGAGCTGACGGTGGTGATTTGGCCCTGCGCAAAGTCGCATTCCTTTTTCCCTGCGCCGGTTACGAGGACCTTCTGAATATCTTTTCGTGTCAGAGAAGCGGTCTTTAATGCCTCGTCATATGCCTGGCTTGCAGCTGCCCTGGCGTCCAAACCCGAAGGAACCGTTGCCTTACCCACGACCTTGCCGTCTTTCATAATGACTGCTTTCACGTTTTTCGCACCACTATCCACACCCGCCGTAATCATCATTACCTCCGTACGATGGCTATTTTGCGCCTGAATTTTCCATCAAAGGGGCTCGCTCGCCCCTTACTGGGCAAACCCGTGTGATGAGCCTTCCGTTCGTGCCCGCCGTGTGAGCTGAATAGTAAATTCCGACGGCGACGAGAGGCAACAGGAGACCCCGGATGTAAGTCCGGGGATAAATGCCAGGGAATATGGCGGTACCGTTTTGGTGCCACGGGCGTGAGCCCGTGGGAATTTACAGAGGCATCAATCCTTGCCTTGGTACTTTCTTCATCAAACGCTCTCTCATCACCCGTATTGCCTTCAAAGGTGCCGGCTACGATAAGGACAAGTCTATTATCGTCAATGCCAAGGCACAATCCCTCGCAGCCCTTGTTGTAGTGTAGCATAACACCGCTCAACTTCCAACATTTGGCGATGGAGATGAGGATCAGGACCTTTGCCGGAGTTTTTTGGCAGACTCAGTCCTTCACATGCCATCTAGTTTTAGAACGCCTCCTGTTCTTGATAGGACGTCATTGCCTTCTTATGAATATTACGTTCAGTAAAGACTTTTGGGTTTTCTTTTTGTCTTTGAAACCAATGCTTAAAGCTGCTATAATAGCTTAATGCGTGTACTTTGTCTCGATGTAGGGGATAAAAAAATAGGGATGTCCCTGTCGGACCCTACCTTCAGCATAGCCCAGGGTCTTAAGGTCTACCGAAGGAACTCCATAGAAAAAGACATAGGAGAACTGAAAAAACTCGTGAGAGAACACGACATCAACGAAATTGTTTTCGGCTTGCCGAAAGACTTAAACGGTACGCTCGGCAAAAAGGCGCATGAAGTGATGGGTTTCGCGGAAGAAGTAAAGAAGGGCGTCTCGGTTCCTGTGACCTATTGGGACGAGCGGTTCAGCACGAAAGAGGCCCACAGGATATTTGATATAGCAGAAGTTAATCAAAAGAAGAGACGGCCATATCTCGATATGATGGCATCTCAAATCATACTTCAAGGATACCTGGATGCTCGGAAAAGATGATAAAAAGATTATTACTATTGTGCTATCCATCCTTCTCGTTTCGCATACCATCATTTTTGCGAGCATTCCACGGGACACAGACCCATCACGTATTAATATTATTGTGAAAAATGGAACGAGTCTTTACGGCATAGCGCGTATGCTGAAAGATCAAAGTCTGATTTACTCGTCGAACCTTTTCGTGCTAAGTTCGCTCTTTTACGGGGGACAGCTGAAAGCCGGGGAATACGAATTGAGGAAAGATATGTCCACGCTGGAGATCGTAAGAAAGATGGTCCACAATGAAAGGAACGTTTACACCCTCAAGATCATTGAGGGCTACAATATATACACTGTCGCGGATGCGATAGCGGAGAATAAGATCATGGGGCGGCGAGATTTCCTCCGTCTCACGAGAGACCAAGACTTCCTGAAGCGCCTTGGAATCAAGTCGGACACCCTCGAAGGCTATCTCTCCCCGGACACCTATTATTACAGCAAAGAGATAGACGCGGATAAATTCATCGAAAAGATCGCCCAGAGGACGTTAAAATTTTTTGAGAGACCAGAGGTAAAGGAGAAAATGAAGGCATTAGACCTCGATGTCAATAAAACCCTTACCCTTGCATCGATGATAGAAAAGGAAGCGAAAATAAGCACGGAAAAACCACTCATATCAGCGGTTTTTCATAACAGGCTTCAAAAAGGGATGTCCTTTGATAGTGATCCCACAGTCATATACGGAACAAGGGCATTTGGAAGCCCCATCACAAAATCAGACCTCATGACATATACACCTTACAATACATACACGTTCAGAGGATTTCCCAAGGGGCCCATCTGTAATCCCGATAAGAGTTCCATCATGGCTGCCCTGAATCCGGCGCCTGTAGATTACCTGTTTTTTGTGGGAAAAAATGACGGTACACACGTCTTCTCGAAAGATATGAATGAACACAATAAATATGTAGAACTGTACCAGAGAGTGAAGACTACAAAAAAATAGTGAAGGAGGAATTTATGGCAAAAGATGTAGCAGTCATTGGCGTTGGCCAGAGTTCATTCGTTCGGGGCTATGAAGGCTCGATCAGGGAGCTTGCCTTCGAGGCTTTTAGGGAAGCCATGCAGGATGCCGGGATTACCACGAAAGACGTTGGTACCTCAATATTCTGCTCGGCGCCTGAATACGACAAACAAAGGTCCCCGGCCGGTGTTCTGGCCGAGTATCTGGGGCTTATCCCCCAGCCGACCCTGTATGTGGAGTCTGTCTGTTCGGCGAGCAGCAGCGGTGTAAGAGTGGCCTACAGCATGATCAAGGCCGGTCTTCATGATGTAGTTGTGGTATGCGGGTTCCAGAAGATGTCCGAAATAACCTCAGCGGAATCGCAGGAAAGGATGGGCAGGGGCGCAGACATTCAGTGGGAGGCTCCCTTCGGCACCATGATGCCCGCCTATTACGCGCTCTATGCGCAGGCGTACATGGCAAAAAACGGGTTGACCCATGACGACCTGATGAGAGTAAGATTAAAATCAGCCACCTATGGCCAGACGAACGAAAGAGCCGTCTACCGCAAGGGCATCAAAGAAGCGGATTTCGACCCGAAAAATCCCGATGCCAAGTTGGCAGGCGCGGTAGCGTGGCCGCTGAGAGTAGGTGATGCCTGTGCCAACGCAGACGGCAGTTCCTGTGTCATTCTGGCAAACGCCGAAAAGGCAAAGGCGTTCTCAAAGAAACCGGTATGGATTCTTGGTATAGGAGCAGCATCCGAGGCGGTCAACATGGCAGCGAGACCCGATTTCGCAAGGGGCCTCAGCGTCGGTTACGGGGCTGCGGCACAGGCATACAAGATGGCCGGTCTCACAGCGAAAGATATAAAGGTAGCGGAGGTACATGACTGTTTTACCATCGCGGAGATTATGGCATATGAAGGTCTCGGGTTCGCACCGATGGGCGAGGGCAAGCAGCTTATTCGGGAAAAAGCGACATATAAGGAAGGCCGGATTCCGGTCAACGTGGATGGAGGTCTTCTCTCCAAGGGGCACCCCATCGGCGCAACCGGCGGATCACAGATGCGTACAATTGTCCTTCAGCTCCGTGGTGAAGCAGGGCCGATGCAAGTACCCGGCGATCCGGATATCGGTCTGGTCCATAATGTTGGCGGCGTAGGACTCTATGGCAACGTTACAATCTTTGGGAGGTGATGATATGGGATTCGAAAAATTCGGAAGAAAAAGCTTTACGGGAATGACAAAGACAGCAAAGTTTGTTGATTTACTTGCAGAAGGAAAGATCGAAGGAACAGTGTGCAAGAAATGCGGCGCGAAATTCTTTCCGCCGAGGGCCGATTGTTGTGTCTGTCTATCAAATGAAATGGATTGGTTTGAAATGCCTCAGAAAGGTAAACTTGAAACCTTTACAACGGCATACTATGCGCCGTTCGGTTTCGAAGCCGATCCCCCTTATACGATGGGTGTCGTAGACTTCGGCGGTGGAATAAAACTTTTCGCTCGGCTCACAAAAGGGTTAAAACCGGAAGATACGTCTGTGGGTATGGATGTGACAATCCGTCCCCTCAAGTATGATGATGGCCAGATTTCTTTTGAAATAGTAAAGGCATAAAAGATCGCAGGTCAAAGTCAAGAGACCACAAACTTGAACAATCGATTGAGGCTGCCTTGGGCAGCCTCAATGATATTTTCCGAAGTCAAGCCTTCCCTCCCTTAACTGGCTATGCAGGAAATTGGATTATTTACTCGGTCTTGTGCATCGCAGAGCGAGAAGTAACGCTTCGGCGCTTTACGGCGTCTAAGCTGGGTGCCTAAGTCAGCAGCGGGTCGCCACCCCCCATCCCCATCGGGAGTATCGGTGAAGTGGGTCGTGGCTCGGACTATCCCTCCTCGCGCCTCAGAGACTTTTCTTCGCTCCATTGCGCAATGGCCTCGTCAGTAACACAATTCTAATGGTCATTTGGGGTATACAAATACGTTCGGAACGGTATACTATGGCCTGCGCGAAGGGAGCAAGGGCGAATTGAACCTTGGATCACCCTTTTTCTTTTGCTTCAAGCCTGCCAAGTATGCTAAAACGTGAAAGGTACCATAATGTCGGTTGTATTCACTTACATTTCATTTGATACAGAACCGGAGCTAGCATGAGATTCAAGAGTGTGGGAAACCTTGTCTTTTGTCCCGGTTGTGGGAATATTCAGAACGAAGGTGAAGTGTGCATAAAGTGCGGAACCTTGATTGTCGTTGAATCAAAAGAAGAGGATATAGTCGTTCACGAGGAAACCGTTCACAGGACAGGAAAGACAAAGGTGTCCCTTGTGTCGAGGAGAAGGACAAAGAAACCGAGAGCCGGGGCGAAAGAGATGCATCGGAAACCGCTGAAACAGAGACATCCCCGTAAAGACAGGATATCATCATGATCGAGAAACCGTTCATTCTGGAAATTTTCAATGCTGCCGCCATGCAGAGGTGGAATGACAAGATACGGCCCGTGGAATTGAAAGAGCTCGACAAACAGGCCCATAAGATGACCATCGCCTATTTTCTCGGTAAATTCGAAGAACAGACAGTGGGGTTCAACTGGAGTGAGGTCATAGAAGGAGGGCTCTTCGAGTTCCTTGAAAGGCTCGTCATCACAGACCTGAAACCCCAGATATTCAACCGTATCAAGGAAGACCGAAACAAATACAGAGAATTGAATCAATGGGTTTTCAAAAAATTGGAACCCATCATAGCGCCACTCGGCCAGGACTTTATCAAGCGGTTTCAGCATTATTTCACAGTGAACGACAACACGATCAATAAACGGATTATCAATGCCGCCCACTTTTATGCCACGCGGTGGGAGTTTGATATTATTGAGCGCGCTAATCCGAACGGCTATGAGATCTCTGCAATCAAGCGATTCTTGCAGCAAAGACAAGAGCGTTACTACGATCTTGCCGGTATCCAGCAGCTTGCCCTCTACGAGAAATACAGAAACTTTATCGATCTCTGCGGACAGCTACGGTTCCAGTATCGCTGGAGCCATATCAACATGATTCCCCGTACGTCCGTGCTGGGCCACATGCTCATCGTCGCTGTCCTCTCATACCTCTTCTCACTTGCCATCGGCGCGTCTCCAAAAAGGTGCTTCAACAATTATTTCACCGGCCTTTTCCATGACCTACCGGAGGTCTTGACAAGGGACATTATCTCGCCGGTAAAACGCTCCATCGAGGGCCTTGACTCACTTATAAAGGCATACGAAAAAGAATTGATGGAACAAGAAGTCCTCAATCTTATTCCTGAGCAGTGGCACAACGAGATACAAATGTTCACAGAGGACGAATTCACTACCATCGTGACGAGGGATGGACAAACGATGAAGACCGACTCCGAAACCATATCGAAGGAACTCAATGACGATGTTTTCAACCCTCGCGACGGCGGGGCAATAAAGACCATCGATGACCTCGCAGCCTATGTAGAAGCATATTGCTCCATTGAAAACGGCGTCAAATCACGTGACCTCACGGACGCCAGAGAATCGATCCGCGAGAAGTACAAGAACCGTGTCATTTGCGGAATCAATTTCGGCGGTCTTTTCACCCAGTTCTGACACGCGATGAATTAAATACCACTTCGGCACCATACATTAAACTAATCTGACACGTCAACAGAGGATTACGTTGTCCCGAGGGCATTGTGAAACAGAGGGAAGAAAAGCATGCGAATTACCCGGCAAGGTAGTTTAAGCCACGGCCCGCCTTGCGGATACCCAGGCGCAAGGGATAGGGGCTGGGGGAGCTTTTGCCGAAAAGGATCGAGCAACGCCCGTGAAGCGGGTACGCGTTTTCTCTGCGAAGCACCGGACCGAGAGGGCAATGTAATTCCCGTGTAAACAGTGTAGTTTTTGGTGGCGAAGTGGTATGAGATAGTTAATCGGATTGGGTTTTGCCGTCATACATGATAGTATCAGGCAACTCATCAATGCATCCGGCCTCACGCGGATAATGTTGCGCGAGCAAGGCGCCGGCTTCCTTGATTGCTTCGATGAGGGCGTCTGCTGAGCGTTTTTCTTGAATGCCTTGGGCCACATGTCGGGCCAATTTATTGAGTGTGGGCTGCTTGATCTTCTCATGGATGCCTTTGTCGGCGAGAACCCAGACTTTACGCTCTAAAAGAGAGATAAAGAAGAGCACGCCTGTGTTGTGTTTTGTTTTATAGAGCCCCTTCTCATAGAATGCCTTGAGGGCCCTTTCCTTCACGGCCCTTTCCTTTCTTCTGTTTCCAATACAATGGATCTTGAGTGCATGCCACTTTTTGAAGAGAAACCACACCGGGAAAAATAATATAAAGGAAAACGGAATGTACCACCAGATCGAATCATGAAAGAAAAGGGTGGTCAGGATGAGAGCGGCAAAGCTCCCCACCACTATTCCTCCGATGATCTCAGCCTCGTGGTACTGACTGCTTTGATCGACGATCATGACAGCGATCTCTCCCATGGTGCAGGATTTAGTGCTCATGGTCGCTTCCCGTATCTTTTCTTTCTCGGTTTTCGTGAAAAATTTTTCAGCCTTCGGATGCTGAATCATCACCAATCTCCTGAGGCGCCTCCGCCTCCAAAATCACCGCCCCCACCACTGAAACCTCCAAAATCACCGCCCCCACCACCGCCACCACCAAAACCACCGAATCCACCAGGCCAGAACCCCCCTCCGCCTGTGCCAAATCCGCCAAACACGAGGGGGAGAAATATTCCCATGGCAAGACCGAGAACACCGATTAAAACGATGGCTATAAGAGGGAAACCCATCAGAAATCCGATTAACGAAAATCCGATGGCCCCTGCCGTGCCGCCAAGGACACGGGAAATCCTTCCGAGGGTGAGAAGCGCCATAGCACCGAACATAAAAAGCACCGGAAAAGGTGCGCTTCGTTTTTTTCCTGTCGAGGTCTGTCTTTCATCGGGCTTGAATTCTCCGCGTGTCACATCGATAAGTGCCTGGGCTGCGGCGATAAACCCGCCGTCGTAGTCGCCGTTCTGGAACCGCGGCTTCATAACCAGATCAATGATCTGTCCTGAAGCAAGGTCGGTGAGTTTGCCCTCAAGGCCACGGCCAACCTCGATGCGGATCTTTCGCTCCTTGGCGGCTACAACAAGGATTATCCCATTATCTTTTCCTTTTTGTCCTATCTTCCAGGCCTCCGCGACCTTGATAGAGAATTCCTCCAATACTTCGCCTTCGAGGGACGGTATGGTGAGAATGGCAATCTGTGTTGAGTCGCTTTGTTCAAAAGCCTTGAGCTCGTCCTCGATCTTCGAGCGCGTATCGGACGACATCATGTTGGCATAGTCATTGACGTGATACTTTAACTGGGGCACATCCAGCGCGTACGCACTTTCAAAACCGAAGACAGGAAGGTGAAAAGAGGTGGAAACCAGTTCGGAGTTCGGAGTTCCGAGTTCCGAGTCAAAACAGAAATGATCAGAGACGCTCAAAATGTTTATCAGCAGAAAAACAACAGAGAGTAAAAAGAGTTTAATGATCTTGCGAGTCCGCCGTTTTTGATAATAAAACTCAACCATTAATGCTCACCTTTTTCAACGACTTCGTGAGGTCGTTTATCATTTTTGATAATCCAGAACAATAATTTCTGGATTGACTTTTTGTTTGGGAGCCGATGAATGTTTGCAGATTTACAATCTCTGTCATTGCAACACATTCCCTAGCTGACCTGCGTACAATTTTCAAAAATTGATCAAATTCCTGTTTGCTTCCTCCACTACCTTCAGCGATATTGAGGCACATAGAAAAAGAGGCTCGCTTGAACCGATCTATCAATACGAAAGTCTCAGATTTGGGAAAACGCTTTGTTGCTTCATAGACAAACTCAAAGTATTCCAGTGCTCTCTGGTAAACCCTCAGTTTTTCGAGATCAAACTTTTTAGCATTCACTTTTTCTGACTCCGAATTGATCACTCCGGATGCCCTTCAGAATTTCACTGCCGGTGCTTTTTCTGCGCCGGGCTCGGCCTTGAATGCCTCCTTGGGCTGAAGATGGAGCAACAGACTGTTTGTCAGGCTGTTGGGGAAAATCCTGATGGATGTGTTGAATTCCTGCACCGCTTTATTATAGCGGGTGCGGGCGACATTTATCCTGTTTTCTGTGCCTTCAAGCTGATGCTGGAGATCAAGGAAGTTCTGGTTTGCCTTGAGGTCCGGATATTTCTCGACAACAACCATGAGCCTCGACAGGGCACTCGACATTGAAGTCTGCGCCTGCTGGAACTGCGCCATTGCCTGCGGATTGCCGATCATATCTTTTGAAACCTGGACGGAGCCGACTTTTGCCCGGGCTTCAGTAACAGCTGTCAGGGTCTCGCCTTCGTATTTGGCATATGCCTTTACCGTCTCCACAAGATTCGGGACGAGGTCATTTCTTCTCTGATATGTGGCCTCCACATCGCCCCAAGCTGCCTTCACCGCCTCTTCATTCTTCTGCATTGTATTATAGCCGCATCCTGACACAGTTATTGTTGCAAGACACAGGACCACAAATATCAACAATTGTTTCATGAAACCTCTCCTTCGGAGTTATCAAAACACCCAACGTACAATGTATATTAACACCTTTAAGTCATAAAAGAAAGATGATCGGGAAAACCTAAATCCACCACCTCTTTCCCCATGACCCATGTTGCTGCTCCGGATGGGCCGGTTTTCAGAAAAACTACCCGAAAAATGGAATCATAGGATGACTCCTTGCCCTCTATTATGCTATCCAGACATCATGGAACCTCTCTGAAAGCTAATTTTGGACAGGGCTCTCCTTTGCCCCGTTAAAGAATGCGATTTCATTGTCAGAGCGGCTTTAATCTTATCCTGAAGGCGCATAGCTAAGCTCCATGATTCTCTGCCGTGCAGAGAGCACTATCTCAAACGAGGGATGATCTGCGGCAAGCCGTATGAGAAGCTGTCGTGATCTCTTAATAACGCGTCCTGGGAGATTGATAAGGTGGAAGCGGATTGCCTTCATCCTTCTCGTCACCCAGGAACCCTTGAGGATAAGGTTCTTCATAGCGGTATTCAGATTATGGGCAAGGACCATGATTAACCACCAGGCCGCATTCTCTGAGAAGTCCCCCGAGGGGAGCTTCCCCCCTGCCAAGTCTTCCTTCATCACGGAATGAGCTTCTTCTGATTTGCCACAGCGCTCATGCTGCCAAGGGATCAGTTTGTCTCCCTCCCAGTCCATATTGGTTACCATCCCGAAGAGCTTGTACTGGGTACTCTTAACGGTGATGGTCTGAAAGGGAAGCATATCGGGAAGGCTTGGTTGCTTTAACAACTCCCTGATGGCTATATAACGGTAGGGTTCTGTCTTTTTGGTTGTGGCACTCTTATTGGGGACAAAGCAGACCTCCGCATATTCTCCGGAGATACACCCATTTTTATCGGTAAGGGGATGCCACTCTTTCGTTTCATGGACCGCTTTTTTAAACTCCGGAGTGACATCGCAGCCTATGGCAAACTCAATTCTGCCGAAGCGGGGGTGCTTCTTTTCGTCATTACAGTATGTGATTAGATCATGCTGATATCCTGCCGTATCGGAGCGGAGTCTCACCGTTTTTACTCCTTCGGGCAAAAGAGAGAGGGCTCTTTTCAATACCCTCAACTGTTCGTATCCCGCCGGAACATTACCGTCTCTAAACTCTGTATGAAGCATAAGCCCCAGTTCCGCCCAATAGGTATTTAAGGGCTGGTAAGCTTTGTATCCCTTATACGAGAAGAGGGCTTCTTTCTTCATGGTTTCTATGAGGGTGGCATCCATATCGAGGGTGGCACACTGAACGGGATTCTTCGTATAGATCGCCCTGACGAGATCGCCCTGGACCTGCTCAAGGGCAGAGAGCATCTCAGTGAGAGGAGGGATCACTGCCTTGCCCTCGGTGCGAACATAGTCTTCGTGGAAAGCAGAAAGATACCGGAAGACCGCTGAGGCCGAGGGAACTGACCGGTGCTTTTCCTTACGCCATCATCTCTGTGTCTGTCGTCGTTCCTTCCTGGGAAGACCCTTAAGTTCAATCCGTTGGAGTATGCGGCAGAATCCTTCATCGGCTTCGAGGATACGAAGGTCATCAATACAATCTCCACCGGCGAGGTTTAAGAGGATAAGGGAGAGAATGATTTGCTCATCCGTCCATCCTTGCACCTTTGTATGCAGGTGCGACGAGATGCTTTCCCCCAGATTGAGAACAGAGGCCAGGTCCAGATAGATGGGAAGGCCTGCAAGAGAGGTCATGCCGCTTGCACTTTTTTCTTTTTCATACTTGTAAGGAAGGAGTCCTTGTGCCATAATATTTTCACCTCGTTGATGATAGATTTTGTTCGCTAACATTACTCTATCACCTTGATACTCAAGGATCAACGAGGTTTTTCATTATTTTTGATGGTGGATCATGGGAAAATTATTGCAATGGTGGGTTTTTATTTGTTGACCGTAGAGAAAACCCGTGATAAAAACTTACAAAACAAGAAGGAGGCCAACGTGGAGGAAGATCTCAGGAAAAAAACGCAAAAAACAGCAAAAAAACTATGGACGGGCGGAATAAAAATTGATCCCCCCTACCTCATGTGGAAGGAATTCGACCGTGATCTCGCAAATCATCTTTCCATGTTCATCACGGGCAACCTTTATTCGAGGACCGTCCTGACGCTGCCGGAAAGACAGATGGCGGCCTGCGCCATACTCGCCGCCCTTGGGGCCGCCGATGAACTGAAGCTCCATGTCAATGCCGCTCTCAACGTAGGCTGCGACGCGAAGAAACTTGCCGAGGTCTTTTTCCAACTTGCCCCATATGGCGGCATGCCCCTTGTCAATAAAGCCCTCGAAGTGTTGCGTGATGTCCTGAAGGGCAGAGGAGAATGGGAGAGTTTCACGAACAAGCGATAAGCGATAGACAATACGAAAGACAGGGTCGCAAAAACCTCCCTGTATGGAGGAAGGGCCAATGAATTGCTTATGCTTTTAACTTTTTCCGTAATCCAACAAGACTCAGAAGGCCGGCACCGAACAAAAATACTGCCGGGGGACCGGTACGGAAGAAGCAGTCCGGTTGCAAGCTGGATTGTTTGTGCTAAATTTCCGATATCATTTCGTATTCAATATTCAATAAACCATCAAGTTAAACAGACGCATTGATGATACCTGTTCCGGGTTTTCCACGAGAGTCTTCAGCGCCATAAACATTTGGTTTTCTGCGGCATCGAGGGAAGCAAAATCTTCAGTTATAACCAAGTTCAGGGAGGTGCATGTAATCAATATGACAAATTGCTCTTATGAGATATCGAAGATCGTCGCGTATAGTAAAGCCCATAAGCTGAGAAACATTGGTCAGCCGTATATCTACCAGTCAGCTAACATCTGAGAATTGGGGTTTGGCGAAGAACAGCTGGGCCGACTTCTTCGTGAACCAATCGTGAAAATCTTCATCGCGAATTCCTCCCGACCTGTCTCACTTTAAGGTTAGCAGCCCTGACGGAGTGCGAGTCAGGGACCTATCTAGCTTTCTTTACTTTCCTGATTCTCTCACCAATGAATCAATTCTTCCGAGATTGTTATTACATTACAAGAAGGAAATCGCCAACCGAAGCTAATCTTAGGAAAACTGTTGTTACTGTTGGTGATGAGCACAACACCTGGTGTGCCCCAACGAATAAAAACTCGGTCTATTCAGCGAAGCGCAAGCCAATTGCATATTTGTCATATGTGGGCCGGGATGAACCTTGGCGTGGGATGGACGGCGCGGAACGGAAGGATGAATCTACGATGGGCTGGTGCGTCTTGCTGATCGGAGGCAATATTGTATGTATGTTGGAGGACATACGACGCGGCAGAACGCGTAGCCCAACACAAAACTCAATACAAAATACAATTGCAGAAACGGCAAGGAGTTGCGTTCGTTACTCACTGAATCGCGTGGTTTCCCATGAATCATTTTTCCGCTCGTGGTTTACGAATTTACGTTCTCTTTCCCAGCCGCATGAGGTGCTCGTAAAAGTCCTTCATTGTTTTTGCCTGGACCTGATAATCCCATTTTTCCATCGCTCTTTGTCGTGCCCTTGCTCCAAAGAGTTTTCTTTTTGCATCATCGATGAGAAAGATTTCCATCTTTGCCGCGAGATCAAGCTCATCCCATTTCGCCACATATCCGGTGCTCCCGTCCTCTACCATTTCGCAGAGCATTCCCACATCGGAAACAACAGCGGGTTTTCCCATGCTCATTACTTCCCGTAACGCCCGCGCGCTTCCGTCGCTTCCCGCGCGCATCATGACAAAAAGATCGAAGAGAGAAATGACGGAAAAATAGTCATCGATCCTGTAGCCGGCGAGGATGACTTCATTTTCGAGCCCTAAATTCTGAAGGGGTTTTATGACACTTTCTTCAACCTGCGAGCTTCTGCCCATAATCAGAAGTTTTGTATTTCCGACCCGTTCTTTCACTATTTTGAATGCCTTCAGAATGATATCAAAGCCACGATCGGGCTTGAGCCGTCCTATGACGCCTATGACCTTTTCATTCATCTTTAAGCCGAACTCATACCGCATATCTTTGATCACCCCGCCATAGGGCTCTATCCCCGGCGGCAATAAGCACATTCTTTCTTCCGGATAACGGAATGCTTCCATGTCCTGCTTCCTGATTTTTCCACTGTAGGTAACGATGCCGTCTGTTCGCGAAAGCGCCCAGGACATGAACCAGTTGGCGGGCATGCCGTCCCGTTTATGATCGGTCCTCACAATCAAAGGTCTCTTGCTGCTAAAAGAAAGGGAGGCCAGGGCCGCGCAATGATCATGAGAGAGGTTTACATGAACAATATCGATTTTTCCGTCTTCAACGTATCGGCTGAGAAATCGTGTATCGAAAGACCAGTCCCGGAAAGAAAAATACCTATTGAGTCTGAAGCCATCGAAAGATTTTATGCCCCTTTTGCTGATCTCCTTTTCAACGGTTCTTTCATTGAAATCAATGGGCGTTTTCCGGTAGGCAAGGATGACGTCAACACCTTGGTTTTGCAATGCTTTGCAAAGGGACAGGACGGGCTCGGCAGGGCCTGTCCATTTCCAGTCGCTGAAGAGATGGAGTATTTTCATGTGCCGTAGAATTTCCTTACGCATTCGCAGACATACAGGATTTCATCTTCGGCGAGCGTAGGATACATGGGCAAAGAGATAATTTCAAGTGCCGATGATTCCGCGTTAGGAAAGGAGCCTTTTTTGTATCCTAAAGATTGATACACTTTTTGAAGATGTATCGGGGTAGGATAATGGACCAGCGTGGATACGCCGTGATCACTTAGATACTGTCTCAGTCGGTCCCTCTCTTTGCTTCGTATAACATACAGATGGTAAACATGATGCGCCCACGGGGCTTCGTCGGGTAATATGATCGGTAAACCCTGGAGCCCTTTTTTATAGAGTGACGCGTTGCGCCTTCTCTGATTATTCCAAGTATCCAGATATTCCAGTTTTATGCGCAAAAATCTTGCCTGCAGTTCGTCGAGACGAGAATTGAAACCCGCGATATCATGAATGTGTTTCGCGCTCTGCCCGTAATTTCTGAGCATCGTAGCTTTTCTGAATATTTCTTCAGAGTCCGTAGTAACAACGCCGCCGTCTCCATAACCTCCGAGATTTTTCGTGGGATAAAAACTGAAGGCGGAAACATCGCCAAACGTACCGACCTTCTCTCCTTTGTAGAGAGCGCCATGCGACTGGCAGGCATCTTCCATGACCCGGACGCCATACTTTTTGCACAGATTCATTATTTCGTCTAGTTTACAGGGGTGCCCATAGAGGTGCACCGGTATACAGAGCTTGATACCTTTTTCGTTTTTCAAGAGATCACTCAGTTTTTTCGGGTCCATGTTGTATGTTTCAAGCTCTATGTCGCAGAAGCGAGGCACAAAGCCCTGTGTAGAAAGCGCCATTGCGGAGGCAATATAGCTGTTGGGCGTTGTGACGAATGTATCGCCCGGCCTTATGTCGAGTGACAATCCGCCGACCCGCAACGCGTCAGTACCGTTTCCCACACCAAGGGCATACCGGACGCCGATATATTTGGCGAAAGCTGCTTCAAGAGCGACGACTTCCTTTCCGAGTATGAAATCGCCCCCCGTTAATACTTCTTCAAAGGCCTTGAGGAGTTTGTCCTTAATTTCTTTATGGTCTCTTTCCAGATTGAATATGTTTACATTCATAGTATTGGCTCGTTCGATTTTTGTGCAACGATAATCAATGTGTTTCCACCGTTAAGTATGTTGCCGCCGAGGGTCTCCGAAAGCCAGTACCGCTCACGTTTTTCTCGCGGCCAGAAGAGCGCGTAAAGGCGGATGAACCAGACCAGCGGTCTAAGGAACAATTGCTTCGGTTTCTTTTTATCATGGATTATTTCGGTCAGACGGAACCCCGCGTGTTCCAGGATAAATCTGATAAGCGTATATCCGATGGGACTCAGATGCATTGCATATACTTGTCCATGAAACCTTTCCCGAAACATCTGTTGTGAGACCGGTTTCGTAAAAAATCCTGTCATGAGAAATTTCAACCTTCTTTCGATGTTCGCATAATTGGGCGTACTCATCATGAGGGTGCCGCCGGATTTCAATACACGTGCGATCTCACGGACTGCGTTATATGGATTTTCCGTGTGCTCAATGGCTTCGAGAAAACAGACATAATCAAATTCCTGATCTGCATAGGGTATTTTCGCGTTCAGATCTCCGATCCTGACTTTCAGATCCTTCAACATAAACTGGCTCGAATCGATGTCGCAGCAGGAGACGTCAAAATTCATTTCCGTGAGCCGTTTCGCAAGCGCCCCAAAACCTGTGGGTATGTCGAGGAGCTTTCCCCGCGGTTTGTCCTTCAGGTGTTCGATAACCTTCTCGTGTACGCCATCTCGTGCAAGGGGCGGCGGGTACTGATCTTGCATGATTACCAGTATTCCTTTCCATATATTTTATAGTATTCAACGGTTTTACGAATGCCCTCTTCCAGCGAGGTCTTTGGCTCCCAGCCTGTTATTCTTTTGATCTTCCTTATATCGGCATAATAGTCGCCGGGCTCCACCTCTTTTCGTTCCTGAGTGAACTGGGTAAATGCCATTTTGCCTGTTCCTGTGATCTCAACAATCTTTTGCGCCAGTTCGTAGAAACTGATCGGTATTCCTGTCCCGATATTGAAGACTTCACCGTAGGCATCTTCGGTCGCAGTCACCTTCAGCAAACATTCGACGAGGTCCTCCACGTAGAGGAAGTCTCTCAAGATCCTGCCATCGCCGAACACAGGAATCTCTTCATTGTCCATTGCTTTTCTGATAAACCAGTTAAAAACTCCGTATTCGTCGTGCTCCATTTGATGTCGCGGTCCAAAGGTATTGGTGATACGCAGGCAGGCACCTCTTATTTTGTAGACATCGTCATAGACGAGAACCATCTTTTCAGCGGTGAGGTTAGTGACCGCATAAATGCCCTTTGGGTTTGTGGGGTGGTCCTCATCAACGGGGAGTTTGACGCTGCTGCCGTATTCACCCCGTGTCCCGGCGAAGATGACCCTGGCGTTTTTGTTGAACTGGCGGAGCGCTTCAAGCAAAACCAGGGTGCCGTGGCAATTAATATCAAGGTCCTGGAGGGGATTACGCATGCTGTCCACGTGGTTGACCTGTCCGGCCAAATGGAAGACATAGTCAGTTCCTTTTACCAGGTGGTTCATGGAAAGTTCGTTTCGTACATCAGAAACGTTCACTGTTACCTGGTCGGCGATGTCCTTGATATTAAAAAGATTACCGCCCTGTCGCGGCAGCATATTATCGACGATAGTCACCTTCGCTCCCAGCCTTACAAGCTCTATGGCGAGATTACTTCCAATAAAGCCGAGGCCGCCGGTGACGAGTACGTTCTTATCTCTAAATTTTTGCATTGCCTCCATGTTTTTTCTCCATTTCCCAAAGTTTTGCCTGCTTCATGAATACATAGTACGTTGTGGATGCAGCGATAATCAACCCCGGTATGCCGTCAAGAAAGCCTTTTTTGAAGATATAATCCCGCAGGAACCTGAATAAAGGTCGTGTGAGCATATTCAAAAGATGGAAATGCTGTTGGGATTGGATGAGGTCTTCCGCGAAGGCCGCCGAGTATCTGTCGATGGTCCGTATCTGATGGGCTGTGTCAGTGTAAGGGGTATGCATGTAATGGTTTTTCAAGGTGCCGACCTTTCCGTTCACCCGTACCTTCGCGTGGATGCCCCCCTGCCAGCTGCCCTTATCTTTCCGGTATAACCGTATTTCACGGTCAGGATACCAGCCGCCATATTTTATCTCTTTTCCGAGATAGACGTTCCTCCTGTGAACTATATAGCCGTCCTTTGAGGCACCCGACGAGAGCACCTTTTCTGTCTCTTCCTTAAACTCTTTCGTGAGCCACTCGTCTGCATCGATAAAGAGTACCCACCTGTTTTTGCACTGGTCCTGCGCGTATTGATATTTGTCTCTCTGGCTTGTCGTATCGTATTGAAAGATGTTGTCAGTATATTTCTCGATCACCTCAATAGCGCCGTCAGTACTATGAGAATCGACGACGACCACTTCATTTGCCCATCCGGCAACGCTTTGCAGGGCCCGTTCGATGGTCGTGCCATTATTCAAGGTGATTATATAAATGGATAATGGTAGCTTGGACCCTCCGGCTTTAGAGGCCTGAATGGCCGATTCATGGTTTTCTTTGATATCCATGGGGCTTGGTTAAATCTACACTAAAAAATGCGACAAATCAAACGGGAAACAATTATCGGCAACTTTGAACGGCAATATTTTCCCTGGCCGGAATTTATTTCCTACTTTGCGCAGGAGAAGATGAGCGGAATCGATATAATCCGGCGCACGGCCGAGATGCTGCGCCAAGGGCCGAGTCTGAAACGCTTTCCGCGTAAACCGTTCGCGCTGTTAAGCGCTCGCATTCCGTGTCCCGATAACGGCACGGTTATTGCTTTTTTACTCTATGGAGTGAGAAGACTCCATTGCCCATGTGCGAAGTATTAAAGGAGATATTATGAACATACCGCTTCTTTTGAAGGCCCAATGGGAGTTATTCGATCTGAAAGCACCCGCTTTCTCATGGCTGGTTTCAGCCGATCTTATTGCCTACTGTGCCTGGGTCTACCTGTGGCAATGGCGGTAATCCAAGATTCGACGGCGTGTCCTCCAAAAAGCTCAAGGCCCTTCAAGCAGAGTATCCCAGCCCATATCACCGGATCGGTGGCATTCCGCGCCGCCTCTATGAAGCCATAGACAATATCTTCAATGGCCTGCCGCTTCTTCAGACCGCCTGGCAGATTGCTTCTTCCTCCATAGTGAACGAGAAGAACGGGGAGGAACGATTCTGGATCTACGAGGACGTAGGAATTATCTTCAATGATTCGGTGGCCACGGAAAACCAGAGCTACAAGAACGCCCCTGCCATTGTGACAAGGGTGGGCCTTCTTGCGACCTTTGTGGCCATTCTCGTTGCGCTCCTCGATGTGCAACTGGCAAGCAACAGGATTCAAGGGCTGGATCTATTGATCCATGGTCTTTCCGGAAGATTCTTGTCCTCAGTCGTTGCCATATCGTGCGCCGCAGCCCTTGTCTTCGTTGAGAGAGGTCTTTTCCATCCCGTAAATACGGGAGTAGCCTCGCTCTGTTTGACTCTGAGAAGGCTGCTGCCCCGGTTGACATCTGCCCAGATACTTCTCAATCTTCGCGAAGACATCGCCAAGGGGGCACAGATCCTCAAGAATCTCGAATCGGGTTTCGTCGTCAAGCTGAATGAAAGCCTTACAGAAACAGCGGAACCGGCAATAGAAAGGATGGCCTCTCGTTTCAACGAATCCTTGACCGGTGCCACTCAGAGCCAATTAGGACAGATATCGTAATCTCTGGGTAGCACCGCGCTTTTCCTTTAGAGCATGAACAGCGAGTTTCGACTCAATGGGAACGTCCTCAACGAACTGATGGATCTAACAAAACGCACGGTGACAAGCGAAACAACAAATCGTAAGACCAATATAGAGCAGATGACAGGGGTTGTCGACAACCTTATGAAACGGCTTCAGGGGCATGCAGGGAAATCGATGGGGATTATGGAGAAGGCTTTAGCTGCCATGACCTGCGAAATCTCCCGTAAGATGACTGAGCTTTCTATGCTGATGACTTCTGTGATTGAAAAGACCTCTCAACACTCAACCGGAAGCGCAAAAGAAGTGCTCGATCGGGCAGGCATCCTCACAATGCGGAGCGCCGAACAATTGGCCCAACTTCTCGAAAGACACAGCACAGTGACGGCTAAAGTCGATGATCTGAAGACTGCTCTTGACGGCACTCTGAGACAATTCGCCACCGCTATCGGACATTATGGTAAGATGACGGAGGGCCTGGAGAAACTTGCCACAGAGGTAAACGCAGGCATCGCCTCGCTGGCTCAAATAACCAAGTCAGTCGCGGAAAGCCAGCAGATGGCCGTCCGCCTTCTGGCCTCAACCTCAGGGCAGATAGAATCACTGAAAGGTCTTTCAAAGGAGCAGCAGAATGCTTGGGAGCGGATCGAATCATCAATGATCCAGTAGGAGACGATTTTTCAAAAGGTTGAAGGTCACGCGAAAGAGCTTCTCAACCAGATTGCCCGACATCTCGGCGGCTACTCGACAGTAACGGAAAAGCACTTCAACATGCTCACCACAACACCTGATAACTTCATTTCCCAGGGCACCGGGCGCCTTTCAGGATCAATCGATGAACTGGGGGAACAGTTGGATGAACTGCACAGCGCGATGACCAAAATGGCCTTCATTTTCCAGAGCATGAGGTAGATATGTTGGGACGCAGTAAAAATTCGGGCATGTCCAGTTCATTCGTCGATCTCATGACTTCGCTGGCAGTAATCTTCATTCTGCTCCTCTGCGCATCTCTTAACAACGCACAGCAGGAAGGACAGACGACGAGAAATTCAGTTCTTGCCGAGATGAAGAAGGAGCTGAGAGATTTTCTGTCAGGCGGAGTAGAGGTAAAATCTGATCCCAACGATCCTCTCAGTCTTTTGATTCTTGTACCGGAAGACCTCCTGGCCTTCCAGCTCGATAGGGCGCATATATCGCCCGCCGGTGAGTCTTTCTTGAGGGCTTTTGTCCCCAAGCTCTCATGGATCGTATGTTCGCCGCGATTTTCGAATGAGATAATTCGATTGTTGTCGAAGGACACACTGATTCGTCAGGCAAAGACCGACACAACTGGGCCTTGAGTCAGAAAAGGTCCATGTCCGTTGTCCGCGCCAGCCTCAATGTTATGGACAATGGCTTCATGAGGCAAGAGCGAGCCGCCTTTCTTCAGCTTTTATCTGCCAGTGGAAGGGGCAGCGCTGAACTGATCACCGACCCCTCAGGGGAGGAGAATCCACCTTTAAGCAGGCGGGTAATATTCAAACTTCGGTTTCGTTCGATAGAACAGAGGCCGATGATCGAAGCCTTCAGATCGAAAAGGGGATAGCTACGGAGCAAATGCAAACATCCGATTATATTTCGGTGGAGGACCTGGGTCTCATCATACGAGAATTGGCAGATGATCTCGACAGCTTGGCACGAAGGTTGGCAAAGTTGCCTCCGGGTATGCGTTTTCAGAATCTTTAGAACGCCGTTTACGGCATAGCCGCTCCCGTAGTGAACCGCTCGAGGCCTTTCGAACGAGACATCGGGCAATGGAATAGATTCACTTCAGGCGAAAGTGCGCTTCTTGATAAGAAAGCGGTAAAGTATCTCTGCTGGGTGCCGGAAATAGCCATAGAAGAGAGGCTTCTCGCCTCTGTGGAGAATTCCAACACGAAGCTTAACTGGCGCTGTCCGGCCGGGCTTGTCCGTTCCTGCCACTGCCAATGGGAAAACCTCCCGCCCGGATGTTCGTCCATCCGTATGGTAAAAAATTTGCTCACGCGCTATAAAGGGTCAAATCAGGCCCTCCTGAAATGGCAGACAAATCCGGATGCCCTTCTCAGCCAGAATGGTCCTCTGATACTGGCTGAGAAGGGTTCATACGCAGAGGGGAGAGTCTTCGTTCTTTCCTTGACGAGTGGCGACTGGAAACGCAGTCTTTTTTCTTTCAGAAATTTGTCGAAATCACAGCCACCCGGTGTCGTACTCAATATATCAAACTGCCCGACAACCTTGTGATTGTGCTTTTCAGAGACATCTTATCGTGGTCGGGATGGAAGCTTTCCGCTTTCAAGAAAGAAATCGGCGCCTTGATCCTCCACAAACCCATGACAGGTAAGATGCAGGGGACTATCCAGAGGTTTGTCATCCAACATAAAGAGCTTGGTGATCCACGCCTCAAAGCCAACCGGGTCAAGTGGGCGGAGGTGTCACAGCAGGCAAAGGACCTCCTCATCCAGTGGCTCCGCCGGGAGAACCCTTTTGTTTGGTTCTTTCTTAAATAAAGTGCAACAATCTTTCTAATCAGTTGACATACAAGACAATACGCAAAAAGCATTAATTACAAAAACCTTGTATGCTTTTGGTTCGATAATTGGTTCACGAAATAGATAGGATCCGCTATCTTTGAAAGTCTCAACAATTAGATCAATAGATTGATATGATTGGCATAACGATATAAGTCACAATAACTTCTTCGAAGTGAAAATTCTCCAGAACCGCAGGCCTTTAACCACGAGATTAGGTACTATACATGCAACTTATTTAAGAAAGAACCTTTTGTTTTCAGCGATCATGTATATCAACAAGGCAGGGGATGGATCTGGCAGCAGAGGGCTACTGGGTTGGAGCCGCTCGTTTTTGATCAGGAATAGATACTGCTCTTCCTTCTCCGTCCAGTGTAGCTGATACCAAGTTGCAATCTGACAAGTACGAACGATACACTACCTTGGAGCCTAATTAGCCTTCAGGAGGTCACAATGAAAAAACCTGCACCTTTGCCTACGGGAGTATATGAGTCGTCGGAGCAATTACTCAAAAAGGTAAAGACAAAGACACATTTTCAAAGAATCCAGGGTCTGTGGCTACGAGCAGCGCTTGACCTGTTATCTCATGATGTGGCGCTCCCGACGTCAATGCCACGCCGATGTCGAATTCTCTCGATTGAATCTGAACGTCATCCGGATGAGCTTATCCTTACGTTCATGGATCAGGCCGCCTGACGTAAGGCAAAGGCCCCATGATTCCATTCAACATCAAGTTTTTCAGTCTACTGCCCACAGTCCTGAACTTAACCCCACGGAGCACCTCTGGGAAGATATCAGGGAAAAGTGGTTTGCAAATCTTGTTTTCAAAAGCATTGCTGCCGTGGAAGGGACACTCGTGAAAGCTCTCGTGACCTTAGAAAGAGATGCTGACCGGGTAGCAGGCCTAACTGGGTTTGAATGGATTATCAGTACCATTAAGGTCGCAACTTAGTATCAAACTCTCAAGGCCTTAAGCGGCAATTTGGACGGTTATATAAAGAACCAGGCGATAGGACACAACGCGGCCCGTAACTCACAACACCGCGCTTGTGAAAAACCTATCTCCTTTTCGTATGGTCTATAAGGGACAGGCTAACCTTTGATACGCCATAAGACGCAAACTTCACCCTGAATCCGAATTTCCTACACAGGGCAAGCATCTTCACATTCTCGCTCAACACAGAACCATAGATCTCGTCCAACCGTTTCTCCTGGGCTATGCCGATCAGAATGTCAATCAACTTCGCCCCTAGCCCCATCCGCCGGTAATCATCGTGCACAAGTATGGCAAACTCGCCTCTCCCTGAGTCGGGCTCGGTGATGAGCCTGGTTCCTCCGATCATCCTCTTTTTTTCTCCAGATTCGATTTCAGCGAGAATTGCTATTTCTCGATCATAGTCGATGTTGCATGACCGTATGAGGAGGTCACGGGTTATTTTCGGGGGAGTAAAGAACCTATCCCGCAATGTCTCCTCCGACAAGCTAGCGAACATCTCCCGACTCATAGGCTCGTCTTCCGGACGGACAGGTCTTAGAAGGACCTCGGTTCCATTCGGAAGGCTCCATGTCGTTACGTAGCGCGAAGGATAGGGGGTGATCACGAGGTGAGGGTATGAAGAGGAATCATCGTAGTCGCTGCAAAGAATGATCTTCACGCCTTGGGCAAGCACATCTGAATGCCAGACTGACAGGACAAGTTCTAAGCTCTCAATTTCCGCAAAATCGATTACCAGGTTTGAGAAATTGATAAGCGTGTCTTCAAGGTTCATCAGGACCCGTTGCCCTGAGTCGGTATCTTTCAGAATGTGATAGACTTCCGTCCCCTCGAGGAGACGTTTGGCGAGGGTCTGGTTAAGGGGCGGCAGGCCTATGTGGACATCGTTGGCACCTTCTGCGCTTGGGCTGAGGACCAAAATGGTGCGGAACTCGGGGTCCCTTCTCGATTCGAGTTTCAGCCGGTGACTTCCCGGGACCGTCTCCTTCCAAAGGGCGATCTCTACGTCTTGCCTGTTGATGGACTTCTCCTGACTGAGCCTATCACTG
Organism: uncultured delta proteobacterium; assembly: GCA_963754785.1. Lineage (GTDB taxonomy): Bacteria > Desulfobacterota > Syntrophorhabdia > Syntrophorhabdales > Syntrophorhabdaceae > PNOF01. The sequence continues at coordinate 204,793 of CAVWHH010000018.1, forward strand.
ACCTCCAGCCAGACTCTGTTGGTTTGATTTTCGGATGTCAGAGAGAACACCTCGTCTTCTCTATTATCCTGAAGGTGGCGTAAGGTGAGTAATAAGGGGAAACCAACCTCCCCGGCTTTCCTTAAGATTTCTTTGCCATCTGCCACGACAGCCGCTCTTACGGCCCGGATTCGGTAATTTTTCAGGAGGTCAAGAGAGTGCGTAGAACTCAGAATATGTCTTTGTTCTGTCACAGCCTCACGGATGGTCTTCTTCAGGTAATTCTTGAGGGGGGCATCGGTTTGCTCTATCTCAGCGGGCGTCTCGTAGAGGAGATCGATGTTTTTCCGATATCCGTACATATAGAGGTACGTCTTCACCGCTTCTTCCGGAGTCGCGTAGGTGGGCACGTTGTTGTGCAGAAGCATGCGACGACCCTCGGCGGCACGCTCTCCCCCAATCCAGGTCACGATAATAGGCTTTGCTGTTTTCCGGGATACTTCTATAAGGGCCAGGGCAAGGCCCATTGCATCACCGGCAGCCCGCGGCGTATAGATCACCAGAATACCGTCCACTCCATTATCCCTGAGACAGGCCTCGAGGGTGTTTATATAGCGTGCGGTGTCAGCACCACCCATCATGTCGATCGGGTTATCCCTGTTCCATCGTTCGGGCAGGAAAAGATCAAGTTTATCCACATTGCTACCGGAGACCCTCGCAAGCTTCCCCCCCAGGTCAGCCAGTGTATCGGTGGCCATGATCCCCACATCCCCGGCATCCGTCACAATAGCGAGTCTAGGACCTATGGGCAGACGGCGCGAGTCGAGAACCTCTGCCATGTTGAAAAGGTCTGACATCTCCATAACTCTTACCACGCCGACCCTCTTGAAAACCGCATCATATACCCGGTCGTCTCCTAGGGGTCCCACTGCCCGCTCGGCGATGATCTGAGCACCGGCCTTTGACCGGCCGGGCTTAAGCACGACAATGGGTTTGCTCAGAGCGAAGGCGCGAGCGGCGCTGATGAACCGTCTCGCATCTCCAACGTTCTCCATGTAGATCATAATGCTTCTGGTTTCGTAGTCGTAGTTAAGAAAATCTATGAGGTCGCCGTATCCGACGTCTGTCATGGAACCAAGGGACGCGAACATGCTGAAACCCACGCCCATGGTGCCACCCCAGTCGAGTATTGCATCGCCCAAGGCCCGTGATATAAGGGCTATATTGCCTGGTCTGGGATCAGTCGTAAGGAACGTGGTATTGAGACCGATGTGCGGGAGGATAACCCCCAGGCAGTTGGGACCGATAATCCTCATCCCATACTTCCTGCGGATTTTGATGATTTCCTTCTCCAACATCTGGCCCGGCTCTCCAAAACCTGAGGACAAGATAATCGCGCCTGTTACGCCTGCCTCTCCACACTCCTCGACGATAGCGGGGACCTTATGCGCAGGGGTGACGATGACGGCCAGGCTAACGTGTGAAGGTACACTCCCGATAGACGGAAAACAGGGGGTTTCGAGAACAGTCTTTCTATTGGGGTTTATTGGATATAACGGACGGTTCGGCGTCCGGAGGAGGTTCGTAAGTACAGCCCTGCCAACCGAACTCTCTTTTTCGGTGGCACCTATGAGAGCCACCGATTGGGGATTCAACATCTCTCTAACACTGCCCATGAATTTCCTCTTCCTTCGCGGGAGATAAACGTCGCTTTTCATTATATGTTATCACTTTGTCCTGGACGCTGTAAAGAGCATGCATGGTTCCTTCCAGCCGATATGTATTGACAGTCCTCATTACCAAACTTATATATATGAATTATGTATTACTGGTAAATAGAATGAGATCAATAAATCATTTTCAGGCCAAGGGCGACGCAGAAGAGTAGAAGAAGCGCACGGAGATGGAGAAAGATAGAAAGATCCGGAAGCTCAGCAAGAGTGGACCCACACAGAGATCACAACGTGTGAGATGCACAAGAATCTGCCTTTGACAAAGGATGTTAAAGGGTACCGGATCCGGACACATAGTTGAGGTCGACAAAAACATCAAATAGAAAAGAGATCATGAACAAGTTGGAATAGCTCAATAGAACAATTTCAAAGGCATGGTGTTTTACTGCGCTTTGATGAACCGAAACAGACTGACACACGAGGAGGTGTTCTCATAAACCTGATGCCGGCTATCTTTTTCGGACACGGCAACCCGATGAACGCACTATCGAAGAATGATTACACTGATGGTTGGGTTTCCATCGGTAAATCGATACCGCGCCCCAAGGCCGTGCTCACTGTGTCCGCTCACTGGTATGTACCGGCCCGCGCGGTGACGGCCAATTCTGCCCCACAAACAATCCACGACTTTGGCGGCTTTCCGCGAGAACTCTATCAGGTGGAATATCCGGCGCCCGGCAGTCTGGAACTTGCCCGGCGTGTTAAAGATTTACTTGCCCCTGTTTCGGTAGGACTTGATAAAAGCCGGGGACTTGACCACGGAACATGGTCGGTACTGCGTCACGTTTTTCCGGGCGCAGACATTCCCGTTGTGCAACTCAGTATTGACGAAAGACAACCGCCGGAGTTTCACTATGAAATCGGAAAGCGTCTCGCGCCGTTGCGGGCAGAAGGTGTTTTAGTCATCGGTAGCGGCAATATCGTTCATAATTTGCAAACCTATACATGGGGCGAATATGGGATCCATCCTTTTGATTGGGCAATGCGTTTTGAGAAACATATCCGGGAATTGTTGCTCAAAGGCGATGATGCACTGCTTATCGCTTACGACGGACTCGACCGTGATGCGATGCTCTCCGTTCCCACACCGGACCACTATCTCCCCTTGCTCTACGTGATCGCTCTCCGCACCGAAGAAGAAAAAGTCAGTTTTCCGGTAGAAGGGATCGACGGAGGCTCCGTCTCCATGCTTACTGTCCAACTCGGGTGACGGGCTGTGAAGTCCGAGGGATTCGTCCCTCACGAGGAAGGCCGACAGAAAGCGCTCATCGTCGTTTCTGCATTGCCATTTTGCAAAGAATGAAAACAATGATTATGCTCAATGTATGAAATAGCGATGAGGAAAAATAACGGGTAAGGAGGAAAAAGACATGGCAATGTCAACCGGAAATCAATTAGCTCAGAAGATTCGCCGCAAGATCGAAGAACTGAAGAAGGTATGCGCAGGAATTGGTGAGAACATAGCCTCCCGCTCGCCCGCTGGACGTTGGTCTCCCAGGGAAATCCTTTCTCACCTTTGGGGGCCTGAAGGTGCCGGACACATGGCGATCCTCCAGTCCTTTCTCAAGGATAAGATTCCCACGATCGACTTTAAATCTGGAGATCCCTTTTTCTCGGAGAAGCGTGCGCACATGACCTTTACTCAACTCCTCTCACAGGTGGAAAGGGAATACGAGAGTATCTGTAAATTTGCGGAAGGCTTATCAGGGGAACAGCTCGACCGGAAGGCGCATATTCCCACGCTCAAAGAGTCGCCGTTAGGAGAATATCCGACACTGGGAGACTTCATCGGTGGTCTGGGAGAGTATCATATTCAATTTCACATTGACCATATGCGTGAGATCCTGCAGGGTCTCGGCGTGCCGGCAAAATGAAAAATTCACCCTCAGGGGCAAACGCACGGTGAATATCCAGTGGCCCCTCTACCGTATGGTACATAACCTCCACCGGTACGGATATGAATATACGTAAGGGAGAGAAAAAATGGTCAGTAATATAGCAGGGATGAGTATGCTCCAATTGTTGGGATGAATCACCGGTTAGGTAAATAAGACGATACAATTCTGAAAGGACACACAGGCGAAGAGGCCTTGATTTTGGGCTTTTTCTACAGGCTCGTTAAGTGTAGAGACAAACCGAAATGACCCCGAAGAAAGAGAAATGGGGGATCACACCCTGGCACCGGACACTTCTAAGGACACCACAGGAAATAGCAGGGACACATATCGCGTTCTTTCGTGGCGTGAAGTAACCCTGACTGCAAGCTGGCTTAAGACAAGTTAGTAGGCTACGTTGTAGGCAACGCAACCCAATGGAATACTCCGAGACTACTCCGGACCTTGTCCCGGGTGAAATGGACGACGATTTGGAGTGGAATCTTCATATGTGCTGACCTGCGAACCTTGTTGGCGCGGATGCATATGCATATGTTGAAGAGCTCATGGCGATGCAGGGTGGTGCAGATGAAGAGGTTTCCAAATAAGCCGTCGTCCAAGCACAAAACATAAATTTTGCTTGGATTAGACCGACCTTTGGTGTAAATTAAGGCAACATTTTTCTGGAGGAATCGATGAAAAGGATTTTTAGCGGTATACAGCCTACAGGCGAAATTCATTTCGGCAACTATGTGGGCGCCATACGCAACTGGGTCCATCTGATGGATGAGTACGACTGTATTTTTTGCGTTGTCGATTATCACGCAATCACCGTGGAATACCCCATTGAAGAGTTTAGCAAAAGAATTCTCGAAACCGCGCTGGTACTTCTTGCCTGCGGCCTTTCCCCAGAAAAGGCGAAGATCATGGTTCAATCCCATGTGCAGGAGCATACGGAACTCGCCTGGATATTCAATTGTGTCACTTCCATCGGCGAGGTAGAGCGGATGACCCAGTTCAAAGATAAAGCAAAACAGCACCGCTCAAATATAAATATGGGGCTCATGGATTATCCGGTCCTCCAGGCTGCCGATATCCTCCTCTACAAAGCAGGATATGTACCTGTCGGCGAAGATCAGGTACAGCACATCGAGCTCTCACGGGAGATCGCCCGGAAATTCAACATTCGTTTTGGCGAAGTCTTCCCCGAACCAAAGCCGGTACTATCGATGGCGCCCAAAATTCTTGGTGTTGACGGCGAGTCCAAGATGTCAAAGACGCTTAATAACTATATCGGCATTATGGAAGAAGAAGACGCCGTCTGGGAAAAATTAAGGACCGCCGTAACGGACGTAAACCGTGTGAGGCGGAAAGACCCGGGTAATCCGGAAATATGCAATATGTACACAATCCATCGGGCCTTTTCCGAAAACGATATGCTTCTCACCATCGATAAAGGTTGCAGATCGGCTGACATCGGTTGTATTGATTGCAAGAAGATGCTCTTTGAAAATGTGCGAAGGGAACTAAACCCCATCCGCGAAAGGGCTCTTACGCTCCAAAAAGACCCCGATTATATTATCCACGTCCTCAAACAGGGAGCTTCAGCATGTAGCAAAATTGCAAAACAGACCATGGCAGAAGTGCGCAACGCGCTGGGCCTTTTAATGCCGGATTAGATTCCCACGGGCACGGGCATAGGCCCTGTATCCCTTTTGAACCTTCCATATACTCTCTGCATGTTAATTCTTTTGTTCAGCCGATATGGTCCCTGAACACCCGATGGAAGTTGCCGCCCATGAAAACGAGAATGTCGTTTTTCGTTCAACCTCCCTCAGCATGGCATCCGCAAGCTTTGTGATTCTCCGAATATCTCAATTTCCCGTACTATCATATGCATACAAGAAGAAGATAGAGTATAAAAGAACAAAATATGACAAACTGCCCCTAAAATATTTGGAAAAGTTGACTTTTTGTCTCCTTGTCTTTAATATAATAACAGAATGACTGAAAATCCCGTCAAACGATATGGTTTTATAGTCCTTGTATCAATGCTCTTTTTTCAGATAGCATTTTCAGAGGGGGGCATCTACGATTGCATAAAAACAAAAATGAAAATAAATGCCATCGATGCGGCGATCCAAAAAACAGAAAAGGAAAACACCATGCTAGCGCAGGAATTGGAGAAACTGCAAAAAGACGATCAGTATCTCGAAGAAGTAGTGAGGATAAAGTACGGTCTCGTGAGGGATGGGGAAAAGGTATACAGGGTTGAAAAATGAAATACGAAGGCGCTATCTACCGACCGCCGAGCGAGGCGGAAAGCCTCATTTTGCAAGTGACTATCGGATGTTCTCACAATAAGTGCACATTCTGCGGTTCTTTCAAGGAGAAGAAATTTCGTCTCCGTTCTTTCGAAGAAGTAAAAGAAGATATTGAAGAGGCGAAGCAATACGCACGGTACATCAAAAAAGTTTTTATTGCCGACGGGGATGCCCTTATTATTCCGCAAACAAGGCTGATCCCAATCGTGGAACTCATCAAAAACTCCTTCCCGAAACTTGAGCGAATAGGCCTCTACGGCAACACCAAATCGATTCTGAAAAAATCAGTTCAAGAACTCAAGGCATTGAAAGAATTGGGTGTCGGCATCATCTATCTAGGCGTTGAGTCAGGAGATCAGGTCGTCCTCGACAGGGTATGCAAGGGGACAGTTCTTGATAAAACCGCGGAGGCCGCAAAGAGGGTAAAAGACGCGGGCATCATCCTGTCCGTCACGGTTCTTCTTGGCCTGGGAGGGGTCGAGAGGAGCGCGATCCACGCCCAGGAGACAGGGAAATTTCTCACGAGGATCCAGCCCGATTACACAGGTGCGTTGAGTGTTATTGTCGTGCCGGGAACACCGCTTGCCGAGGAAGTGGAGAAGGGTACCTTCAAGGTCCCCGATCCTTATATGCTCCTTGAAGAACTTGACATTATGATACAGAATATCGACGCCGAGCACATGTATTTCGCATCAAATCACGCTTCCAATTATCTCCCGGTCAAAGGGTGGCTCCCGGAGGAAAAAGAGAGGTTGGTCAAGGCCATTGAATATGTATTGCGTCAAAAAGATCCTTCTCTGTTGCGCCCCGAATTTATGAGGGCGCTCTGATATGAAGAAACAAACCACGGAAGCGCGACAAAACGGAGAATTCATTGATGTGCCGATACGGGTGCGTTATGCGGACACGGATATGATGGGGGTCGTTTACTACGGCAATTACTCGGTCTTTTTTGAGATCGGGCGAAGCGAATATATGAGGCAAAAGGGGTTCACCTACCGGGAGTTTGAAGCTTTGGGTTATCACCTTGTCGTTGTGGGTATGGAGGCGAAGTATTATAATTCCGCCACCTATGACGATCTCCTAATTGTCAAGACACGGATATCGGAGCTGCAGTCAAGAGGGCTCACATTCCATTACACAATATACAGGGATGAGACGATCATTGTCGAGGGAAAAACAAAACATCTCTGCATCAATGCAAACAAAAAACCGGTGATCATTCCTCCACTTCTTTTGAATGTTCTGAGAGATGTCAACATTAAGTAACATCCTTATTATACGGTTGAGCTCTCTCGGAGATGTGCTGATGAGCGTCCCTGCGGTCAAGGCGATAAGAGATCGGTTCCCTGAGGCGCATATCTCCTGGCTCGCAGAAGGTTCTGTGAGCGAATTTCTGGCCTGTCAGGATTTCATCGACGAAGTCATCCGTTTCCCGAGGAGCGACGTGGCAGAAGGGCTCAAAACAGGCAATATCGTGCGGGCAGGTAAAGCGATGTCACCTTTCTTGCGACATTTGAGAAAACGGGAATACGATCTCATCGTTGATTTCCATGGCATAGCCAAGAGCGCCCTCTTTTCCATAATCGCTCGAGGCAAGAAGAAAATCGGCTTTGGGGATATGTACGCCAAAGAGAAGAGTCATTTCTTCTACCATCATCGGGTAAACGGTTGGGACAAGAGGATCCACAAGGTCGAGAGGAGCATGCTCCTCGCAAACCATCTCGGTTACACCGGATCTATTCCTGAGGTGACCTTGCGGGTATCCGACGATGCCGCAGCAGTTATCGACACTTTCCTTCATAAGATCAAAACCCCCTCCACTTTGTTTGCCATCAATCCTTTTTCCAGTGTGGGTACCGATTTCAAGCGATGGCCCATAGAACGATACGGGGAACTTATAACTCGAATGAAAGGTACACTGGGAGGACAGACGGTAATCCTCTGGGGTCCCGGTGAAGAGAAAGAGGCAAAGCGCCTGCAGGCGATGTCGGGAGATGGAGCGCACCTTGCCTGTCCCACAAACATCCCTCAGCTTTTTGCCCTCCTTAAAAAGATCAGCATATATATCGGCGGCGATACCGGGGTCATGCACCTTGCAACGGCAGCACGCACACCGGTCGTTGCCATATTTGGCCCCACCGACGCAAAAGTCAACGCGCCGTATGGTGCCGAGCATATTGTTATCAGGAACGATGTACCTTGTAGCCCATGCAAAAACAAGAACTGCAAGGAACGTCAATGCCTCACTCAAATTACCGTCGATGAGGTATTTAAAGATGTGAAGGACCTCTATAACAGGAGCAGGGCCAAATAAATGCGGATACTCTTTATTTATCCCAACATCAACACCCAGATAGGTTTCAATTACGGTATCTCCTATATCTCCGGCCTTCTGAAACAAGAGGGTATTGAAACGTATCTGCTCAACATCAACGAAAAGCTTGGATTTTCTTTGGACCATAATAGGATCAGAAGAGATATCCTTTCCATTGAACCCGATCTTATCGGTTTTTCCGTTCTGACGAACCAGTATAAGTATGCGCTTGAGATAGCACGAAATATCAAAGAGTACTCCGATGTACCCATCCTCTTCGGAGGCATCCATGCTACCATGGACCCTCATGAAACCTTATCCCAGACCTGTATCGATTATATCTGCCTGGGAGAAGGCGAAGAAGCATTGCTTGAGCTCATTCGGAAAGGAAGCCCCCAGGGCGTGAAAAACATGGGATATAAACCCAAAGGACTTCCTTTCATAGAGCCCCTCAGGCCATTCACGGATATAACAAAACTTCCTTTCAAGGACTATGAGATTTTTGATTTTCAGAGAATCATCGACGCCAAGGATGGTTGGGTAGGACTTACGGCATCACGGGGATGTCCCTTCAGGTGCACCTATTGTCTCAATCACAAGATCATAGGGCTTTACAAGGAACACGGTCACCTCCCCAAGTACTATATCCGCAGGCATACCGTGGACCAAATGATCGCCGAGATAGACTACCTCCTCTCCCGATACAGAGGTATCAAGACGTTCATCTTTGATGATGACATCTTTACCTTCGACAAAATCTGGCTCAGAGAATTTACGGAACAATATAAAAAGATGACCGCTATCCCCTTTGTCTGCAATGCCCACGCGCGGGTATTTGATGCCGAAACTGCCGGATATTTGAAGGACGCGGGGTGCAGGATCGTGAAGTTCGGTCTCGAAAGCGGAAGCGACCGGATCCGAAGAAACGTACTTCACAGATACATGTCAAACAAGGATATCGAGGATGCTTTCCGGGTGGCGCACGCCTTCGGAATCCATACATCGGCTTTTGTTATGATGGGCCTTCCCCATGAAACAATACCGGACATCAAAGAAACCATGAAGCTTCTGGCGAGGATTCAGCCGGGGCGTTTCCGGTGGTCCCTCTTTTTTCCCTTCGTGGGAACAAAGGCTTACGAAATCGCGGAAAAATCCGATCAGATCAATTTTGAAAAAATGAAGCAGCTTGATAACTTCACCGATGAGACCTGCATGGTCCTTGGGGAAGAGACAGACCTTTATGTGGATAAGGTGAAAACGTTGCTCTGCACCTTTGTCAATGGCTACGCCGATATCGATGGAGAGGAGAGATATCGTGATGTGGTGAAAAGGATCGAGATCCTTGACGAAAAGGCTTGGCGTGAAGAAAAGGACACACTCATCAAAGAAATCGACGCAATCAACAAAATAATGGAAGAAAAAGGAAAACTCCACTATACTGTGAAGTATAATCCCTTTATGGGGGTAAGAAGTGACTGGACGGACGATAGTATATCTGCCTAACTGGCTCGGGGATATGGTCATGGCTGTGCCCTTTCTCCATGCGCTTCGAGCCTATGATTACGGCGAAATATGGGCTATCGGAAAATCGAACGCGATCCATGTATACCACGGTCTTAACCTCTTCGACAGATTCATATCCATCGATGACAAAGGGGTGATCGCCTCTTTTGACAGGACAAGCGCACTCAAAAAAGTTAGCTTCAAAAGGGCCATTGCCTTGCCCCATTCTTTTCGCTCCGCCTTTTTTTTCTATAATCTTCGCATTAGAGAAAGGGTGGGCTATGCCCGGAACAAGAGAGGATTCATGCTCAACCACAAAGTAAAAGAGGAACATCAGGGGCCTCAACCCATGGTTGAGCACTATCTTAAAATCCTCGATTTTCTGGGAGGCAGTAGGTCTCTGAATGCACCTATACTCCTCGTGACCGATGACGAAGAACAAAAATTCGATGAACAATTTGTCGACATCAATAGACCATATGGCGTTTTTATCATGGGTGCCGAGTATGGTCCATCGAAACGCTGGCCCCCGGAGCACTTTTCAGAGCTTGCCAACAAGATCATTGAAACATACGGCATAAAACTCTATATGCTTCCGGGGAAGGGAGAAGAAAAGCTTGCTCAAAAAATCCTGGAAGGTGTGACGAAAAAAGACTTCATAGAAATAAAGTCGATGAACGTAAGAGATCTGAAGGTCTGTCTGTCACGGGCTTCTTTCGTTGTCAGTAACGACACGGGTCCACGGCATATGTCCGCGGCTCTATCCGTGCCCACGGTTGTGCTTTGCGGACCAATGGATGACACCTACGCCGAGTATCCGAGTTCCTGCACGTATAAGTTTTCAAAAAATATCTCCTGTCGACCGTGCAACAAGAAACGGTGCGATAGGAATCACGAGTGTCTCGCAGAGATACTCCCGGATGAAGTTTTTAAAATCATAGGGAGGATCATTGAAAAAACAGACCGCGATGAAAGCAGCCGGTAAAACAAAGGGCTTTGCAAACATTATAGATAGCTTTAAAGGAAAAAAGATTTGTGTCATCGGGGACATTATCGCCGATGTGTACATCTTCGGCAAGCCTTACAGGCTCTCGCGGGAAGCGCCCGTTGTCGTTGTCAAATACGAAGGGGCCAAGATATATCCGGGCAGCGCGGGAAACACCATCAACAATCTCCTTGCCCTCGGGGCGCATGCGTATCCGGTAGGTTTTGTAGGAAAAGACAATCCCGGAAACAAACTCATGGACTATTTCTCCCGATACAAAAAGGCGGACACGAGAGGTGTTATCCGGATAGACGGCGATACTGTAACCAAGACAAGAATACTTGCCGGGGACACCCACACATCGAAACAGCAGGTCATCAGGATCGATAAAGACGATAACAGACAATGTGCGCGGTCTGAAAAGGCGCAGCTTATGGAGAAATTGATAGAGATCAGTCCTCATGCGGACGCCTTTATTGTCTCCGACTATGGTCATGGCGTGGTGGACAATAAGATCATCGAGTACATGAAGGATATTGCAAAGAGCAAGACCGTTGTCGGTGATTCCCGATACAGCCTGAAAAAATTTACCGGGTTTTCCATGATCACTCCCAATGAATCAGAGGCGTATGAACTCTCCGGTTTTCATGAAGAAGTCCCCATCGAAGACGTCGGAAAAAAGATCATGAGTTCCATGCATCTTGCGGCGTTACTCATTACAAGGGGGAACAAGGGCATGACCCTTTTTCAGAAAAACGGGGTAGTAAACCACATCCCTATCTCCGGCGAAGACGATGTGACGGACGTCACGGGCGCCGGTGATACCGTGTGCGCTGTAGCCGCTCTATCGCTTGCGAGCGGGGCCGATTTCCTGAGCGCCTCGCACATCGCAAATTACGCGGCAGGAGTTGTCGTCATGAAAAGAGGCACGGCAACAGTAAGTCCTGAAGAATTGAAAAAGGTGATGGAATAGATGGGTCTCTTAATAGATAAGCTTGAAACGTTGCAGGAGATGATCGAAAAGGAGAAAGGACTGGGGAAAAAGATCGTCTTTGGAAACGGCTGCTTTGACCTCCTCCATGTGGGACATGTCCGATATTTACAGGGTGCCAGGGCCCTCGGCGATATTCTCGTTGTTGCCGTCAACGATGACGCTTCGGTGACAGGGCTTGGGAAACGCAAGGAGGTCATTACGCCCGCCCATGAAAGGGCTGAAATCATCGCAGCGCTCGAAGCCGTCGATTACGTCATCCTCTTCGGTGAACCTACCGTGGAAAATCTTTTGCGCGCATTGAAACCACACGTCCATGCGAAAGGTACGGATTATACCAGGGACAATGTTCCCGAAAAGGATATCGTGCAATCGTACGGCGGCAGGGTTGCCATCGTCGGAGATCCGAAAGACCATTCCACGCGTGATTTGATACAGACAATCAAAAATCTTCAGTAGCTCGCACTGTCGGAAAGCCCTTTGTCGGAATCCGGGGGCTGTCATATAAGTTTTCAGTTGAGAGTTGTTTATCCGGCCTACGACGAGGTAAGGAAATAGAACGACTTGGTATGAGTTTTGTGTCCGGACAGCGGCGTGATCGATAAAGCGCCTATATACGTTCTGATACGGTATTGTCTCCGCTCAACACGACGCGCCAGACCATCGTATGTTCACCTTTCCGTTGCACGCTGTCGTTCATTCATGCCCGGATTTATCCCGGCCCCCACATGAGGAGTATACGTTTGGCATGCGCTTCACCGTTACGACTAGTTTCCATGTTTTTGGCATATCCGACAGTATGTCAGTGATTACCCACAGCACCTGGAATTCTTGCATCCGATTAGGTCATCAGAGGGTAAACAATACTGAACGAGCCTGTAGAAAAAGCCCAAAATCAAAACCTTTTCTCTGCCCGTGTGTCCTTTCAGAATTGTACCATCTCATTTACCGAATCGATGGTTCATCTCAGCAATTGGAGCATACTCATCCCTGCTGTATTACTGACCATGCCTTTCTCTCCCTTACGCATATTCATACCCGCACCCATGTACCTTCAGGATGTTATGTAGCGTGCAGTAGAGGACCCCAAGGACATTCACCTTGCGTTTACCGCAGGCTTTGCTGGCGAAGGCTTTTAAACCAGTTGAATACTCCTTGGCTGCTCCGGGACTCCTGCCGCCACGCATGACCTGGCAAAACGAATGTTACGTTCTTAATCCGCCCACTCTTTCCAGGACTTCCCCGTCCTTTTCTCCCAATCCGATTCGAATCTGTCGGTAAAAAAGCTACGCAGTTTTTTTGCGAGACGTTTCCATCCAGCTTCGTAATCGTATTGCAGAATATCTTCGAGAAAGGGAACGATCGCGCCGAGCTTGTCTTTGGGGAGATACGCACGTGCCTTCATATCATAAGAACGCTTGAGTGCTTCAGGACTTAGAGCGTGTGCAGTCAGTATAGCGGCCTTGAGGTTTTTCTTAACGGCTATTTCAAGAAGATCAAAACCGCGAACCCCCATGATGTCGAGAATAACGACATCGTAAGGTTTGGTTTCGAGGAGCTTTGCCGCCGTCTCAAAGGTTGTGGCTTTATCAAAGACACAATTCGGACAGGCATCCATAATCTCTTCCTGGAGCACCGTTAAAACATCGGGTTCATCATCTACAGCAAGAATCTTCTTACCGTTCAGGACAGATTCACTCAAGGTGTCCTCCTCTTTTTCTTAAAGTTTGATAGATCATATCGGCGGTATACGAATAGTAAAACATGAACCTGTGCCCTCGGCGCTTTTCAGTAAAATTTCCCCGCTCATGGCTTCAAGCAGGTTCTTGACGCAGGACAGGCCAAACCCAAGCCCTTCTGGGCCGCCCTCTTTGTCGTAGAGATCAGAGAATCGCCTGAAAATGTGGTCCTGTTTCTCCTTGGGAATTCCAACGCCATCATCCTCAACGGAGATGATAAGGTCCGTATCGCCGGTGATGGAAAGCTTCATGGTTTTCTGGCGGTATTTGAGGGCGTTGGAAATGAGATTACGGATAATCTGTCTGATTTTTGTTCGATCATGAGAGAAGAGTACTTTACCGTATTTTCCGCTCACTTCAATATTGATTCCGTGTTTTTGCAGGAGGTTGACGAACCCTTTTTGATTGTCAATTCCCGAGAGTTCTTCTTCTATATCAGGCCTTACGAGCTCAATCGCATCCCGGAGCGCGTCCCCAAGAACGTCTTCTATCAGAAACCGTTCTTTTCTGAAACATCCTTCCTCGGAGCGATACGCTTCAACCATCTCCTGGAGCAATGACTTTGCCTTCTCTGCGTTACGAAGGATTCTTTTGAGAGTTTCTTTCTGAGAATCGTTGTAGGGTCCGTATTTCTCTTCTCTGCTTAAAAGACTGTTGGTACTTGTCGAAATGACCGCCAGAGGTCCGGTAAGGTCGTGTATGAGGAGATCAACCAAGGGATCCTTACGCGTCATAGTGCGACCACAGATATATTGAGTTCTTTGTAGATTGTTTCTTCATTGTCCGACACTCCCGCGGGCTAGGGAAAGTTAAGAACCATAACCAGTCCTGAAGCCTATATTAGTATGAACCTGACGAAACATTCTGTCAAGAGACCTTTTTGCAGAAGCGATGATCGCCTTCTTAGGAAACAGCCATTCAGGATTCTCTGTGGTCACTGTGTCGTGAGAGCGGAATTCAGATCCTTCACGAGTTGTTCCGAGAAGAGTGCCATCGCTGAACTCAAGCCTCTGGCAAGCTCTCCTGGCGATCTCTCCGCAAGAGGTATCTCCAGCCGGTAGGTCTTCTGAAAAAACAATTTTTGTGCGGGTTCTTTTTTCTTATCATCGAGCATCAGAACGTTGACGGTGAAGACGGCACGACTCGATGGACCTTCGTCGGATTCAAAAAAATCTTCAATCGAGCCTTCAAGGACGAACCGTGCAGGTTCGCTTGCATCATACGACAACACCCCTTTGAAAAGGCCACATTTTCGCAGATCACGGAGGAGGAAATCACTGACTAGGTCGCCGGGATTTACTGCCCAGCGACTGTATGGATAGGAATCAAAACGATATAACGAAGGTTTATACACCATCGCCGCGCCATTGAAAAACTGTGCAACAGAAAACCGTTCTATGCGGATGAATTCGCTCATGGGGGTAAGCCCGCTAATAACGGGCGAAACATAATCGAGGGTATAACGCTCAACGACGTATGGTGCTTTGGTCCTACCCACGCAACCCGTGAAGGCAACGGTGGCAATGAATAGAAGACAGAAGTTAGCGTACATTTTCTGAGTATGTTTTTTCATTGTTTTTCACCTCTTTTTCGCAGGGGGTTCGCTGAAGATGATATCTGACGGATCGGACTTCAGTCTGGCCAGGAGCTCCTCAAGATTCTCCGATGCCCTTCTCAGGTTTTCGCTGGTCATGAGCAGTTCCGTGGAGATAATCCTAGTTTTTTGAGAGGCATTGTCGATGAGCCGGTTTGCTTTGTCTGAGGTTTTCGCAAGGTTCAGGGCGTTCACCTCTTCTTTGACTTTCTTTATGACAGCCTTGGCTTCCTTTACACTCTCTTTCGTGTCGTTCAGGATGTCGTCAAGCCTCCCGTCAGAAACCATGCCGCTCAGTTTGTTTGTGACACTCTCAAGGTTGGCGGTCATTGTATCCAAATTTGCCATGATCTTTTGTGTCCGGTCGCTGCCGATAATCTTATTGATATTTACGGCAGTCAACGTTATCTGGTCCGATATACCTTTGAAATCGATCTGTTTCATTTGCTGGATAACACTGTCCACACCAGTGAATATCTCTTTAATGTCGGAAGGGTTTGATGGTATGACAGGATACTGGGGGGCAAAGGAAAACTTCGGCGCTTTGACAATGTCTTCAGGATGTCTGTGGTCCAATTCAACATAGACGATACCCGTTATACCAGCTGTTTTCAATCTTGCAGTGGTCGTGTTTTCAAGGTTACCGATATCACGTATTTTCATGACCACTTCGATTAAACGGTAATCCGGTGCAACAAGGATTTTGTCTACGATCCCGATGTCTACCCCTCGATATTTGACGCTTGAATCTATCTGCAATCCCTGCACGGATTCATCGAAATAGGTAACGTAAGTCTTCCCTTTCTGCCAGTACTGCGAAGCGCTGAGCCATATGATGATAACAACACCGCTTGCGATACCGGTGAGAACAAAGAGCCCCACCATAAAATAGTTTCTCTTCTTTAGCATAGCATAGTCCTCAATTTCCCTTTTCCTCTACCTGCCTGTTGAAAAAGTTTCTCACCTTCGGGTTATCGGAGTGTTCTTTCAGTTCCCTGGGATCGCCCACAGCTATAATCCCTTTCGTGCCTTTATCGAGCATGATTATCCTCTGTGCAACATTCAATATGGTTTCAAGCTCGTGGGTCACAATGACCATGGTGGTGCCTATGCCGCCATTGATCTTTTTAATAAGCATGTCAAGTTCTGCGGAGGTGATGGGATCAAGCCCCGCCGAGGGTTCATCGAGAAAAAGCATGGCAGGTTCCAGCACCATCGCGCGTGCGATACCGGCCCTTTTCTTCATACCCCCCGAGAGTTCCGAGGGAAAATAGTTCTCATAACCGGAAAGTTCCACCATGCCAAGCTTCATCTTGACGATATGCTCGATGGCTTGCCCGGAGAGATCTGTAAACTCGGTGAGCGCGAGGGCCACATTTTCGCCGATTGTCATGGAGCCGAAGAGAGCGTTCCCCTGGAATAGCATCCCGATTCCTCGCCTCAGTTTTCCCATTTCTTCTTCATCGCTGTTTGTCGTGTCAATGCCATTAATAAAGATTTTACCGGAGTCAGATATTTCAAGCCCGATAAGGTGTCTGAGGAGTGTTGATTTCCCGCAACCGCTTCCACCTGCAATAACGAAGATTTCCCCTTCATTCACCTCAAAACTTACATCACTGAGAATCACGTTTTCCCCGTAACGTACTGAAAGACCCTCTACTTTTATTACCAGTCCCTGTTTATCCATTGGATACGATCGCTCTATGCTCAAAAGCCCTTTACCTTTTTCATTGGATATAATGAAGCATTATAGCAAAGGTTGAATCGATAACGATAATAAGAAATATTGCAGAGACAACAGCCGATGTTGTCGCGTTTCCAACTGCTTCAGCCCCACCTTTCACCTGGAAGCCACGCTGACATCCTATTGCCGCAATAAACGCGGCAAAGACAATGGATTTGGCAAATCCCGCGCCGATGTCAAATAACGTTATGGCATCAATGGTTTGCTGGACATAGGTGAAGATCGTCAGGTTGAGGCCTAGTACTCCCACGACTAAGCCACCCGTGACAGCGAAGACGTTGGAAAAACCTGTGAGAATGGGAACAACGAAGAGGGAAGCAAGAAGCTTCGGAATGGCAAGAAACCGTGTCGGATTAAAACCCATGGTGATTAACGCGTCCACTTCCTCATTGACCCTCATTGTACCTATTTCCGCGGCAAAAGCCGACCCGGAACGCCCCGCAACGATAATCGCCGTGATAATGGGGCCTAATTCTCTCACCATGGCTACGGCCACCAATGAGGCGACATATATGTTGGCGCCGAATTGTTTCAATTGTAGCGCCGACATAAAGGCAATGATAAGACCGAGCAAAAAGCTAATGAGCGCGACGATGGGAAGACCGTCAACACCCACCTTTTTCATATAGGAAATGACGTCGTTCCACCGTATTTGCCCCGGATATCGTATCGAATATCCTGTTTCACAAATGAGTTCTCCCCAGAAGAGAATCACTTGGTATACATCTCGAAGAATGTTTATCGTTTCGTTTCCGAACTGTTCGACGATATTGAGCGATCGTTCTCTGGGTGCGAGCGATGGCACATGGAGAGCCTCGCGGTCAACAAGACCCAGTACCTGTTGTTCTTTCACGGACGCGTGAATAATGGTAAATGGGATGGACCTTTTTTCAGCTTCCTCGTCCAATTCGGCGAGGAAGAGTGCCCCGGCGCTGTCGAGATACTCCACCTCCGTAAGATCTACCGTGAGTCGAGAGGGGTTACGCTCGGAGAAGAGAGTTTGAATTTCAGAGAGTAATAAATCAAAATGTGCGAGCCCGACGTTCCCCGACAGAAAGAGTGTAATATCACCGTTGTTCTTACCTTCAACGGAAAAAGAGATAGTACTGTCGGGCATATCTAATCTATATCATACTGTAGGAGAAATATAAAGGCAGGCCATCGGTGACCTGCTATTTAGATAATCGACAAACTACTTTCAGTATTGTATGGGTGAAGCGCCGGCCCAGTGTTTTATGTGTCATTCCGCGTAGCTTTTACGATATTGTATTTTTTGATTTTATACCTCAGCATCCGCTCGCTCAATCCCAGGACGGATGCGGCTTTTGTCTGGACCCAATCTGAGCCGATAAGGGCGTCGAGGATCATGTTTCTTTCAATATCTTCAACAGTTTCCTTCATGTTTTTTTCGAGCTGGGCCTTTGTCTCGCCTGAAAATGTGGGGAGATCTTCTTTCGATATATAATCGCCTCGTGTGAGCACCACTGCCCTCTCGGTGATATTTTCCAGTTCCCGCACGTTCCCCGGATAGTCATATTTCATGAGGGTGTCACGAGCTTCCCTGGTCACGCCTTTGATGTTTTTTTTATGTTTTGCATTATATTTCTTCAAAAAGAAATCGATCAGCAGAGAGATATCTTCCTTTCTTTCCCTAAGTGGCGGCACCGGAATGGTGACCACGTTCAGTCTGTAGTAGAGGTCTTCCCTGAAGGTTCCCTTCTTGACTTCTTCCTCAAGGTTCTTATTTGTGGCCGCTATGATCCTCACATCAACTTTGGTGGAGTGGAGGCCGCCAAGTCTCTCAATCTCCTTTTCCTGAAGCACTCTGAGGAGCTTCGATTGAAGCATGAGCGGTATATCGCCGATTTCATCAAGAAAAATTGTGCCTTTATTTGCCAGCTCGAATTTGCCTATTTTCCTCTGGTAGGCTCCCGTAAAGGCCCCTTTCTCATAACCGAAGAGTTCGCTTTCAAGGAGTGTCTCGGGTATTGCCGCGCAATTGACCTTAACGAGAGAGTACTCTTTCCGGTCGCTCAGTGAATGGATCAGGTCCACAGCCACTTCTTTCCCAACACCGCTTTCACCGGTTATGATGGAAGTGGAATCGGTCTTGGCAATGCGCACGATAAGGCTTGCCACTTCGTGCATCTTTTCGCTGTGGTACACAAAATCCTCTGATTTGAACTTATCCTTTAGCGTTTCTTTCAATACCCTGTTTTCGTGGACCAAATAGGTTTTTTCTTCTGTTTTCTTGATTTTAAAGAAAAGATCGTCGAGATCAATCGGTTTCGTAAGGTATTCCGATGCGCCCGACTTCAAGGCCCCCACGGCATTTTCAATGCTTCCGAATGCCGTTACCATAATGACCTCGGCCTCGGGGTTTATCTCTTTAAATTTGTTTAACAGCGTCAATCCGTCGGTGTCGGGAAGTCTGTAATCGAGAAGCACGATCTCGAAGACATCGTTTTTAAATAATTCTATGGCGTCATGACCATTTCCCGCTTCTCCGACTGTATATCCTTCTTTCCTGAGAAGTCCGGCGAGAAGCGACCTCTGTGAATCTTCGTCTTCAACAACAAGAATGCTCGCTCTGTCCATATGAATGACCTCCAAAAAAAATGATCAATGACCAAATAAAAATAACCGAAGGAACGCTGTGGGCATCTATGAAATACATTTTTGCATGTTTCTTAATAATTGGTATCTGGCAATTGGATAACATCATGTTGCCTTAGTATTTGACGTTTGGCTGCCGGTTGTCTTATTTTGCTTGACCGGCAGGGTTACGATAAAGGTTGCTCCATGCCCTTCCTGGCTTACGACTCGTACGTCGCCACCATGGTCTTTGATGATCATATACGATATGGGAAGCCCCACTCCTATGCCTTTATCCTTCGTCGTATAGTAATACTCAAAAATCTTATGAAGCTCCTCTTCCTTTATACCCGGGCCTGAATCTCTCATGTGGATAGTCACTAAGCCATCTTTTTCTTTTGTCCAAATTGCTACGGTACCTTTTTGATCTATGGCTTCTATGCCGTTGAGGATGATGTTGTAGAAAGCCTGTTTAAGCCTGTCTTTCTGGGATTCAACCCCGATTTTGGTATCAACTCTATTGATGAAGTGCACTTCCTTTGAGGCAGCTTTTTCGCCGACGATCGTAAGGACTTCATCAAAAATGGTGAAGAGATTCTCATTGATAAATGGCGCCTGGGCTCTAGTGGAGAGCAAGAATTCTTCCACGATCCTGTCGACCCTCACAAGCTCGCTCCTTATGATGTCAAGGAATGCAAGGTATTCTTCTTGCTTTTCTTCCGCCGGCAGAAATTCCCTTTTGAGCCGTTGCACGGATAGGCTCATTGCATTGAGAGGGTTGCGTATCTCGTGAGCCATACCTGAGGAGAGTTTTCCAAGAGACACAAGTCTCTCCTTGACTTCCAACTCCTTTTCCATTTCGCTCATTTTCTTCGTATGTTTTCGTTCAAGAAGAAATATGGCGAAGGTGCTCAACGCGCCGGATAGTATGAGAAGGATGAGAATAACAACAAAACTAAGTGTCGTGCTCTTAATGGTATCTTTGGCCAGGTCTTTCGAAATGAGGATCTCCACAGTATAACCAGGAAGAAACTTCGAATCGAGGGGCTTGGAAAGTACCAAGGCATCAGCTTTTTCATCGTTCTGTCCTATAAAGAGCATTTTTTTCTCATCGTACAGATTGATGCCTACTATATTGAACCGTTTTTCTTCTCTGTCAAGCAGGTCCTGTATGATGAATTTCTTTCTCAAAAGCTCCAGCTCTCCTTCACCGATCTTGAAAAAGAAAATACGATCTTTAATACGCATGCCCATAAAAAGAGATCTATCCTTACTTGTCGGCATTTTCAGTACTGTTTCCTGTTGTCTGGCGACAAGCGAATGAAGCTGATCGGCAACTATCTGGAGCGTGCCCTTCTTCACGATAATGTTGCCTTTCATATCAAACACCATAAGATTGGTGAAGGGTAGTCGGTCCAGTTGCGCGTTTTCCGTGCTGCTCATAAGGTTATAAAGATCTTCCACGATTGCTTCATCGGAGATCATGATATTCAGAAAATTAGGGGTGATAATGGTGGGCGATTTTTCGAGCAGGCTCAGATACTCAAGGTTGATGTCTATTTCCCGTTTAATATGGTTATAAACGATTTCGCCTTCGCCCCTCAGGAGACCGCCGATATTTGTTTTGATAACCTTGATGAGCCCGAAGCCCGTCGCGGTGATGGAAAAGAAAAATATGGCAAACAACAACGAAGGAAAAATTATGGTTTTCTTATCGGTCATACCTTCTCGGCTGGTGAGGACCCATTATCCCCATCCTTCTGTCCTCGGTATCAAAGAAGTTATTATATCGTTCCCTCTGTTTTTCGTTGAGAGTTTTTGAAACCTCCGATCTGTATTGATGATAAATGTTGTCCCGTGCGGTTTCTAATTCTCTCACCTCGTTTTGAAGCTTTTCGATCCTTTCGATATTGCCCGTTGGATTTTTGCCGAGTTCCCTCAATTTGAGCCTTTTCCGCACAGACTCTCTTCTGACTGCCTTCCATTCACTGATGTATCTGTTCCGTATACCTTGAACCAGGGCCCTCTGGGACTCTGTCAGATCAAGCCCCCTTTCAAACTCGGAATATGAATCCTGTGCAAAAAGGGGGGGCACGCAAAAAAGAAGGAGCAGGAAAAAGGGGAACAGTTTTTTCATGGATTGACCGGTACCCATACTTTATGCGCCGGTACCCACTTCCCGCCTGACCACTGTCCGGGAACCTGAACCCATTCTCCCGGAGGATTTTCCTGTGTCTGTGTGTCTACCGGAGCAGCGGCTACGGTTGCGCTTGGTCTCTGGGCAGTGTCTATTTTTTGATTGGTGACGTTCTGATCGACGGCATTGCCTCCTATGGCTCCCGCAAGTCCTCCAACTGCCGCACCAATAAGGGTCGATGCGGTATTCCCACCGATTGCCTGTCCTGCAATAGCGCCAAGACCGGCACCGATTGCGGCGCCCTTTTGTGTATTATAGCCTTCAGATACGCAGGAAAACGTTGTAAGTCCCACCGAATGATTACAAATACTGCCAAAATTCCTTTCATACCTATCCCTACTTTGGATGTGGAAGGCAGCACCGCCTTCCATTGCATGTATTAGTTTTCACTGGAAGCTCCGAGTCCAAATCTCCTGTGGTCTGATGCCGGCCCAACATCTCTCATAAATCTGTGTCCTCTCCGGGAACCGCCTTCACTGAGTTTCTGCAGCTGCTCTGCTGTCAGTATCTTTCTCTGCTCGAGTTTGAACTGTACCATCTTGTCCTCCATTTGCTGCCTCAACGCGCTCACCTCTTTGTGTTTCACAAGGATCGCGGCGTCATTGGCGTTTGGGTCGGCATAGACGGTCCTCAGCTCCAAGGCTTTCTGGAAAAGCTCATATCTCAGAGTCTGCGTGTCATTATGATACTTTTCCCTGAGCTGCCACATCTTGCTTAACTGGTCTTTGCTCAGATTCAGGTTAGCATCAGGACCCATCGGTCCCATTCCCATCTCTCCACCCTGATGAGGGCCAACACGATCTTTTCCCACAGGGTTATTTCCAGCCCCAACCGCATATACCGCCGTGGTAAGCACCACGAAAAGCACAGCCAGCACTACGATATAACCCCTTTTCATTTTAACCCCCTTCATGGCTTTTTTCAAATTAGCCATAATTGGAAATGAGCAATATGCATGCCAGAAGCACGCCATTCCATAACCTAAAGGAATTATTGGTAATTACATTTAGAAAACAAAAATAGGCTCGCCATGAAAGGTAATAAGTGTCGAACTTGCTCGTATGTAACGACAATTGTGTCGAGTTCTATCAAAAGGGCTTGCGTCGCCCCTCTCCATCCGCAAAGCTGTCGAAGCCTTGGCGTGAGCCCGACAGAGGATCCTAGGACGTAAGCCCGTGGAGATCTATGGTTGCAACGCCCTTTTTTCATACTGATAAGCCTGAAAATATGATATATTTTCCATCTGCTGCAAGGAAAATCTTGAGGGGTAGCAGATAGCAGCCAACAAAGGCCCATATGAAAAACATTCTTACCATAGCAGGATATGACCCTTCTTCCGGTGCCGGCATCACGAGGGACATGGATACGTTTTTTTCTCTGGGCATTCATGGTCTCTCAATACCTACCTGTACTGTTGTGCAAGGGCCAAGAGGCGTAAGGGACGTATACCCCACGCCGATGGAACAATTCGCAGAGATGCTCGCAACGATTGCAGGAGAATTGCCCTTGCATGGCGTTAAGGTGGGGGTTGGCTGTGACGCTCCTTACATTCGAGAAGTCGCAACGCTGCTCAAGAAAAAAGAGATTCCACTTGTTATTGATCCGGTTTTTGTTGCCAAGAACGGCAAGGCACTGATCACTGAAAGGGGAATTGAAACCCTGACAAAATTACTCTTTCCCTCGGTAACGGTTATAACGCCCAATATCGCAGAGGCATCACGTCTATGCGGGACACAGATTAAAACAACCGGCAGCATGAAAAGAGCTGCGCAGTCGCTTATGAAGATGGGGCCAAAAGCGGTCATCATAAAGGGCGGTCACCTCAAAGGCGATCCCGTGGATATCCTCTACGACGGCAAAGAATTCCTTGATTGGGAGAGAAAGAGGGTCAACCGGCAAGTGCACGGCACCGGCTGTTCCTTTTCGTCTTTGATGGTCTCTTTCCTTGTTCTCGGCTATGCTCTCAAGGATGCCTTTGTCGCATCGGAAGAGCTGATGGAAGAGGCTCTAACAGCGAGCTACAGGATCGACAGAGGAGGATACTTTTATATGTCGACAGGCATTATGAATCACCTGAAATGCACAAGAAAGAGGGAGACGATACGACTATGAAGAACCAGCTGCTTGAAGCACGGAAAGGAACAATAACGAAAGAAATGGAACGTATTGCCCGAGATGAAGGCGTTGATAAAAATGTTCTCCGCGAAGAAGTTGCCGCCGGTAAAGCAGCGATCCTTGCAAATAACAGACATACAAATTTTACGCCCAAGGGTGTCGGAAAAGGGCTTTCCGTCAAGATCAACGCCAATATCGGCACATCGCCGGAGCGTGTTGATATTAAGGAGGAGCTGAATAAACTGAAGATAGCCCGTGATGCGGGCGCCGACGCGGTCATGGATCTATCTACAGGCGGTAATCTCGACGAGATACGGAAGAGCATCATCAAAGAGGCAGGAATTCCAGTCGGCACGGTGCCTATTTATCAGGCTGCAGTCGAGACGGTCAAAAAGAAAAAACCCGTTACCAGGATGGTTCCCGATAAAATATTCGATGTCATCGAGAAACACGGTCTTGATGGCGTTGACTTTATCACAGTCCATTGCGGTGTAACGCAAAACTCGCTGGAGCGCCTCAAGAAACAGGGCAGGATCACGGATATTGTGAGCCGAGGCGGAGCGTTCCTCGCGGAGTGGATGATCGTCAACAAAAAAGAGAACCCCCTTTACGAGCAGTTCGACAGACTCATACAGATCGCGAAGAAATATGATATGACCTTAAGCTTGGGCGACGGCCTCAGACCTGGATCTATTGCCGACGCCACCGACCGGGGCCAGATCGAGGAACTTGTTACCCTTGGTGAACTCTGCGCGGAAGCCATAGAAAACGGCGTCCAGGTCATGATTGAAGGCCCCGGACATGTTCCCATAAACCAGATAGAGACGAATATCGTCCTCCAGAAAAAACTCTGTAATGACGCTCCCTTTTATGTGCTGGGACCCATCGTCACTGATATAGCGCCCGGTTATGACCATATTACATCCGCCATCGGTGGGGCGCTCGCTGGATATTACGGAGCGGATTTCCTCTGCTATGTAACCCCAGCGGAACACCTGGGGCTGCCCACGCCTCAGGATGTGCGGGATGGTGTCATCGTGACCAGGATAGCGGCCCATGCGGCCGATCTGGCCCGCGGCAACGAGAGAGCCTTCAAACTCGACAAAGCCATGTCTGTATATCGTAAAGCCCTTGACTGGGAAGGACAGATCGGATGCGCAATGGATCCTGACAAGATCAAGCAGTTTCGTAAAGAGAGGAACCTCCGTGACGATGTGTGCAGCATGTGCGGTGAATACTGCTCCATGAAACGCATGAAAGACTATCTCAAAAAATAAATGGCCCTTTTTCCTGCACGCGACATCGAAGTTTTCACTGTTTCAGAATTAACCGCCCAGCTGAAACAATTCATCAGCGGACGATTCAGAAACGTTCGCGTGGAGGGAGAGGTTTCAAATGCCAAACTCTACCCTTCGGGACATCTCTATTTTACTTTGAAAGACGATATCGCCATGATGAAGGCTGTGGCCTTCAATTATTACGGCAAATTCCCCGCCAAAATGCTAATCAAGGACGGCGACGCTGTTACCTGCGAGGGAAAGGTTGACGTCTATGAGAAACGTGGAGAGTACCAGCTCATTGTGAGCGACCTCACAATCAAGAGCGATCAGGGAAACCTCTACCTGAAGTTTCTCGAATTGAAAGAAAAACTCTTCAAGGAAGGCCTTTTCGATGAAGCGAAAAAAAAGCCGCTGCCACTTTTTCCCGAACGTATAGGTATCGTTACCTCTCCTGCGGGCGCGGCGGTACGGGACATGCTCAGAATTATCTATGGAAAATTCGAAAACGTCGGCGTTTTAATATATCCCGCAAGGGTCCAGGGAGATGAAGCCCCTCTTGACATCGTTCAGGGGATAGAATATTTCAATGACGTTAAAGAGGTTGATGTGATCATTGTGGGAAGAGGAGGAGGTTCCCTTGAAGACCTTGCTCCTTTCAATGATGAGGCCGTTGCTCGCGCCATCTATGCAAGTGAGATACCGGTGGTTTCGGCGGTGGGCCATGAAATCGATTTTACGATCGCCGACTTTGTCGCCGATATGAGAGCACCAACGCCAACGGCGGCAGCGGATATGGTTCTTCAGGACAAAAAGGAAGTACAGGGCGTCATTGAGGCCCTGCAAAAGGGGCTCGTACAGGGCATACATAAGAAGCTTGAAAGGTCAAAATTTGCCTTTTATCAGAACGCTGTGGAATTGAAGGAGAGAAAGGACTATTTCACGAGCCAGAGCATGTACCTCGATGAATTACTCGGCAACCTCATGCATGGCTTCTCTATCTATCTGAGAGACACACGAAAAAAGATGGACACCCTTTCGCAGAGGATCGTCGATCTAAACCCCGAGAATATTCTGAAGCGCGGCTATAGCATAACCGAGAAAAAGGATACGGGAGAAATCGTACTTGACAGCTCTACCGTAGAAGAAGCCGACGCTCTTGTCATTAGTCTCTCCAAAGGGAAAATAGAAGTTACCGTCACAGACTCTCGCCGGTGATCTTTAGTCCCAGGACTCACCCACTATGTGCATTGAGTCTCTTTACAGGAAGCCTTCCATAAGCAATAAGTTTTGGAAGAATCCTTGCTTGGGCCGACATCGAGGACAGTTTGGTATCTATTTTGCGACCTTGTTTATCAAATACTGAGCGCCGCATATAGTTATTCGTTCGTATGAGTTCTTGTGATGCAAGAAATGGATGGCATCGAGGTCGATGTAATCGAAGCCGCCAGTGCCGGCAGCGAGATTGATGCCTGTCGAAAGCCCGATCATCGTTTCTGTCATGCAGCCGATCATAAGCTTGAGGCCGTGTTTCTTGGCTTCTCCCAAAAGTCCCAAGGATTTGATGATGCCGCTCTTTGCGATCTTAATATTGATGCCATGGCAGAGATCTTCTTTGATTGCGTAGTCTAAATCCGCTCCGTTGAATACTGTCTCGTCGAGGATGATGGGCACGGAAGACCGCTTTTTAATCTCTTTCAGACCCTTAAAGTCATCCTTAGGCAGGGGCTGTTCAAAAAGTTCTATCCGGTAATCATTTTTGGTAATTAAATCGAGAAAGGCGAGACAGGTCTTCTCGCTAAAACCCTGATTCCCGTCCAGGCGAATAGTGAAATTATCGATGCGGTCTTTAAGAATACGGCAGGCTTCGGAGATAAGTCTTTTATCCTCATCGATATTTCCGCTTACCTTGAGCTTATATGTGGTAAACTTTTTTCTAAAGGCGAATTCCATCCATTTTCTGAGGGCATCAAAATCGGTTGTGTACGGGATAGTAATATCCGTTTCGAGTTTTGTTAATGAGCCCCCAAAATAACTGTGCTCCGTAATGCCTTGATGAGAGAGGAATGACCTGAAAAGGGCCACCTCAATGCCAGATATAGTCATGGGGTTTCGGGGATATACTTTTCGGCACCGTTCCATTGTGTCCCTGTATTCGTCGATATGGCGGTTTTTCAATTCCGGGGCCACTTCACGAATAATGCCTTTGATGGCCGACATGGTTTCTTCTTTGATCGTAAAGCTTGTGGGACATTCGCCTGTGCCGGAAGAGCCGTCTCTAAGCGCAACGCTCACGATGATACTTCTCAGAATGTCTTTTTGACCGAGCGCAGTGGAAAAGGTTGTTCTAAGCGGCCTTACGATTTCTTTGAAATATATATTCTTAACAAAGCTCATTTTTTTCCAGGGAATTCAAGATAGAACCGAAATAAATTCTTCTTTCGTTGACGATAAAACCTTGCTTTTCCGCCTCATGAAGTGTTAACCCGAATTTTTTCTTAAACGTATTTATGGAGACAACGCTTCCGGTTTCCGATGCCTCGATAAACTTTTCGCCGCCAAGGTGCATCATGACGTGGGTGATCTTATCATAGGTCTTTTCTGACGATACAAAAACCAAGTCTGCGGGTTCGCACTGTTCCGGTACCATCTTTTTGGCCACTATCCATTGGTCATGAGCGTCCCTCGGCACCTCGATGTTGTTAACGCGGTATGCAAGGTTCACAAGACCCGAACAGTCAACACCCGTCGCCGTGTGAAAGGTAGTTTCATCTTTGGCCTTCATTATTCCCTGAATCCTGTCTGGCATATACGAGCTTCTTCCGCCCCAGAGATAGGGCATATTGATGAAACGTTTTACCGTTTCAATGATATCGTGTCGCAGACGAAAAGCGTGAACCGCAATTTTGAGACCGTTAATCTCATCTTTTTTGATCCAGCCTTCGGTTCCATCACTGAGAACGGTCTTACAATAATCTCCCTTCCTTGTCTCTTGTACTGTAAGTCTAGTCCCCATGGATACGGCAAACACTGGCTGCGCCATTTCAGCAGGGTCTTTCATAATGGTTGCCCTTGCGCTCCGCACAACAGCATTCAATGAGGGCGGTTTATCAATGAATAAGACAGATTTTTTTTTAACCCAACCAGGATAGTGGTGCCAGCCCTTCTGACAAGTGAATTTTGTCTGCTCCAACGCATCGACATGGTACCATTCTTCATTCTCATCTTGATAGAGAAGGATTTCATTGTAGAGGAGTTGAGTTTGCTGAAGATCATCATGAATGTACTCAGGAGACGCCTCCACGGGTTTTTTCCGGAGATTGACAACAGGTTGTGTAATGATGAGAAATTCTATCTTCATGGGATCTTCTTAAGCGTAATCGATAACGCGCTTTTTGTCTTTCTGAGGATCGTTGCATCTCCCAGAATGCTGCCCACACAATTTACCTCGCTTGTGAGAAAGGGTTCGTTTCCTTCAACAGTGTTGGCCCAAAGAAGATGGCTAGGACCTTTCCGGGAGGGCAATATCCGATGTCTTCGATTTTCATAATCCTTGTAACAGTTTCGTCGAGGGATACCTTCACAGGGATTCTCAAAATAGGACGTACCACCCAATTCATTGGGTGTTGTCTCGATGGCGGGTTTTTCTGCAACGGCTTTGGCGCAGGCGGTATCGAGAAACTCAGCTTCTATTGTTACGTTTTTAATTGTTATTAGTATCTTTGTCGGCATTGGTTTTTCCTCGGGGGTTCGGACCGTTGCTTTCATGTGTTTCTATAATAAACCGTTCTTTCCCGTTTTCATAGAAGGAATTTTTTGATCAATAGTATTGGTTCTGAAGATTATAGATCGAGGATGATCTCGCTCAGAGGACGTTTCGGCACATGGTGGGTCTTGTTAGTGTCACGCCAGTATTTGATGTCTCCGTTTTTTGCTTCGACGATGATAACACGTTCTTTCGGCTCACCGAGGGCGATGACGAGAAGGATTTCATAGTGGGCAGGAATGTTGAGAAGCTGTCTCAGTCTGTCGCGTTGGATGGATGCAATCATACAGCCGCCAAAGCCCATCTCTGTGGCTCCGAGCAGGATACTCTGTGCAGCGATGCCATGATTGCAGCCAAACTCTTTCGTAATCTCCGTATCGCCAAGAATGATGATGTAGCCCGTAGGTCTTTCACCCTCTTCCGGTCCGGGCCAATCCTTCAAATAACCGGCCCACGCGAGACAAGAAAATATCTTCTCGTTCTTACCCGGTTTATGGGATATGATAAATTTAAGCGGCTGCAAATTCGCCGCAGAGGGGGAAAGGCGCGCAAGTTCAACGAGGCTTTCGAGCTGTTTTTCATGAATCGGTTTATCCTGATAGAACCGCCTGTAGCTTCTATTTTTCGTGATAAGTTCCTGAATCATACTAAAAATATAGCACATTTCTGGGAGATGTCAACGGACGGCTTGTTTTGTCCCCTTAATGTATTATGGGAAAAAGCTTTTCACTTCCCCGCAGAGTTCTTCCGGAAGTTTGAGACAAATAGGCTCAGCCAGGATTGCCTGAAAAAAATTCATATCCGGAGCGAAATCGCGCACATTGAGGAACGTCCTCGGGGTAATTCTGAAATGGCATGAAAAGGACTGCTGGTTCTTGGGTCCAAAAAAAAGTGACGTGTTAAAACTACAAACACCAATCGATTCATAGTATCTGAAAACATTGCGGAGACCCGAGACGAGATCAATGACATGGCCTTCGGCAAAATTGTCGATGGAAAAAACATCGGGGAAGATACAGAGAATATCTCCGAGAAAACCGAAAGAAACGAAGGAAGATAGCCAGTAAGAAGCTCCTATATGCCCGATGTAGCGGTCCCCGACACGCATCTCTTCTTCTATAAGTTCGAGCCAATATAGTTTGCCATGAGTTGCGTGGAATTTTTCCGATGCCCTCAATTCGTCCATAAACTGGTTTCCTGGATGCTTTGTAGCAAAATATTGCTGGTGGGGATGGACGAGCCCTCCTCCTGAGGGCGGCATGTAATTCCAGGTCATGAGATGACAAGGGAGTGAAGGCTCGATCGTTTGTGTTCTTTTGAGAAATTCGATACCCAGCGAAAAAGCATCGGACAACCTCTTTTCATGAAAACCGGACAGGGGTACCACATGTTCATCGGTCATGATCATAATGCCGCTGTGGACATCATAGGGGAAAAGGTTGGGGATGAGGGTGGCCTCGCCCCTTGCAGGTCTTCCCTCGGTGAACACTTCCTCGGTAAATTTTGGTGTTGTTTTCTCCCTGTTCTCAAGACAAAAAGGGCAGAATCCCTTTAACTCGGGCTGTGCATAGGATTCAAGGTCAAGTTTCTGCGCCTTAATGGCCCCGAAATGGGAAAAATGACCTGTTCTTCCTGTGAGAGGATCGATACGCACCTGAAATTTTATCGTTGTGGGCTCGTAATTTTTTCTCGGATCGAGGAACGTGCTCTCCGATTCGATGAGTTGAAAATCGATTGTGAATGACATGGGGACCTCGTTTATTTTCCTTATCTTGAAACATTACCAGTATAGCACATATGGACTATTTCAAGGGCCAAATTGAATGAGAAGATCTGGAAAGAAAGATTTGACAGGAAGACCTGGTTTGTATTATAAAAAGTATCCGGTGCGGGAATAACTCAGCGGTAGAGTGCAACCTTGCCAAGGTTGAAGTCGCGGGTTCAAATCCCGTTTCCCGCTCCAAAATAGAGAGCGGGTTGAAGCTTTGCCCGCTCCAGAAAAACAGTCGTTGGTGAATAGTCGTTCGGCAGCCACTTGCGTCTATCACATCTTCAACCATTCACCAATTACTATTCAGTAGATGTTGCTTCAAGCGGCGGCATTGCCAAGTGGTAAGGCAACGGTCTGCAAAACCGTTATTCTCCGGTTCAAATCCGGATGCCGCCTCCAAATTCCTTCTGTAATAATCTATCGACGGTTCATCTTCGGTCAATAAAGACGTTTAACGTATTTCGTGCTACAGACTGACAAAACCGGAAAACACTGGCGTGTCTGGTTGCTCGAACGGAGGCAATTGCCTCTTGGCCTCGGGCGTTATAGTCAGTATCGAAAGTAGAGCGTAAGAGCTGAAGGTCAATCAGTCAAGAATGAAATCCCAGGCCGTTTCATTGATCCAGAGGCTGAAATACCCCCTGCCGAAAAGACCCTTTGGCTTGACGGTATAAAGGTCTGTCCCTATCTGTTTTATATCGAAATCGACGTCTTTTCCGAAGATGAAACGCTGTTTGCCAAGAGGAGAGGGTTCTACAAAGCGCATGGGATTTATGGTAAGTACCTTGAAATCATATTTGCCGAAAAAAACAAAATATTCGATATCTTTCAAAAGGAAATGTGTGGGGTTATTGGCCTCGATGTAAATATGGCCCTGCTCATCAAAGACGATATTCGGCAAAAGCCTTTTCAGACCCTGATTTGTTTTGATATAGACACCTTGTTCTTTGGGGTTAATCTTGTCATCCTTTGCGTATAAAGGAATACCGACCATGGTGATTAAAAGGATACATATCAGGATCCTGCATCGTGATATGGTTTTGTTCATAGATACCTCCCTTTCATGTCTCTTCTTCATCGTCTAAGTGAGTGTCACTATCACTTTTCTGTCTCTTGGTCCGTCAAATTCCATAAAAAATATCCCCTGCCAGGTTCCGAGCCTTGGTGTGCCCCCCGATAAGGGGACCGAAACGGATGCGCCTGTAAGCACCGATTTGATATGGGCATCGGAATTCTCTTCGCTGTGCCTATACGGGTAATCCGCGGGTGCCATTCTATCGAGGGCATCCAGGATGTCCTTTATGACGTCGGGATCGGCTTGCTCATTGATCAGAAGACCGCATGTGGTATGAGGGGTATAGACGTGAAGAATGCTTCCCTCCTTTCCCCTGACGGCATGAGCGACCTGACCGGTAATATTGATCGCTTGGATCCTTTTTGAGGTTTTTATATTCAGTTCAATCACGGAGAGTCCTCGCCTTTCTCAAAGATCCTACGAACCGGTATGCGTTACCGACGAATAATTTCAGATATAATTTGTTGCATCGGTGAAATATAACACAAAAGCAGGGCTTTTGTAATATCATTTTACTTGACGTTTTTCATAGTAATTTGGTAGAAAGTAACATCAAAATCGAGGAGGTTGACAATGCAGAAACGATACCTGTTAGCACCGGGTCCAACCCAGATTCCACCCGAAGTACTTTTAAAGATGGCTGAGCCCATAATTCACCACAGAAACCCCATGTTCGAAGCGGTTGTGGAGGAAGTACGGGAAAATCTGAAATATGTTTTCGGAACCAGGAACGAAGTATTGATTTTTGCTTCCTCGGGAACAGGGGCAATGGAAGGAGCCATTACCAACATGCTCTCCCCTGGAGATAAAGCGATTGTCGTGAGAAGCGGTAAATTTGGCGAGCGCTGGGCCAATATCTGCAAGGCCTATGGCGTGGAATCAATTAATATTGACATACCTTGGGGAGAAATCCTCGACCCCAAAGAGATCGAGAAGGTCCTCAAAGCAAACCCCGACACAAAGGCCGTCTACATGCAGGCAACCGAGACATCGACAGGCGCACAGTTTCCCGTCAAAGAGATTGCAGCCATCGTAAAGGGTTATCCGAAAACCCTGATGGTCGTTGATGGAATCACCGGCGTGGGTGTTTTCCCGTTACCCATGGACGAATGGGGCATTGACATCCTAGTGGGCGGATCCCAGAAGGCGCTTATGCTGCCTCCGGGGCTTGCCTTTGCGGGTGTTGGCGACAAGGCATGGGAATTCAACAAGACCTCGAAAATTTCCAAGTTCTATTTTAACTGGGCCAAGGAACTCGATAACCTGAAGAAGAATCAGACGAACTTCACCCCGGCCATTTCGCTTATCATCGGCCTTCGTGAGGCCCTGAAGATGATTAAGGAAGAAGGCCTCGATAACGTTTTCAAGAGGATTGACGCCCTTGCAAAAGCCACGCGGGAAGGCGCGGAAGCGTTGGGACTCAAGATATTCGCGAAGAACCCGAGCCCTGCCGTGACAGCTATTTGCGCGCCGGAAGGGATAGACGGACAGGCCGTCTACAAGACCTTATGGAAAAAATACGGCGTAACGGGTGCAGGCGGTCAGGACCAGCTCAAAGGAAAAATTTTCAGGATCGCTACCCTCGGATATGCTGAAAAATATGATGTTATCACCGCTGTGGCCGCTCTTGAATTTACACTCAGAGACCTGGGCTATAAATTCGAGATGGGAGCCGGAGTGGCGAAAGCGGTCAACAGCTTGAAAGATCTATAAATTTTTCTTGGGGGTATGAGGTGAAAGGACAAGCGATAAAAGTACTCATTGCGGACCAGATGTCTGAAAGCGCTATAGGGATATTGAAGTCGAACAGTCTCACCGTCGATGTCAAAACAGGACTCAAGTCAGAGGAACTCCAGGCGATTATCGGCGAGTATGATGCG
The DNA here is from genome assembly GCA_963754785.1 of uncultured delta proteobacterium. GTDB lineage: Bacteria > Desulfobacterota > Syntrophorhabdia > Syntrophorhabdales > Syntrophorhabdaceae > PNOF01. Next base: position 238,252 of record CAVWHH010000018.1, read on the forward strand.
TTGATCGTTAGGAGCGCCACGAAAGCAACAAAAGAGATCATCGAAAAAGGAAGCAAACTGCGCATAATAGGCAGGGCGGGCATCGGGGTCGACAATGTCGACGTGGCTGCTGCGACCGAGAAGGGTATTATTGTCATGAATACACCCCAGGGAAACGCCCTGGCAGCGGCCGAACACAGTATCGCGCTCATGTTCGCAGCAGCGCGCAAGATTGCCTATGCGGACAGGACCATGAAAGAGGGCAAATGGGAGAAAAAAGCCCTTATGGGAATCGAGCTTTACGAGAAAACGCTCGGCGTAATCGGCATCGGTAATATCGGTTCTCTCGTGGCTGAAAAAGCCCTTGCCCTGGGAATGCGGGTTATTGCCTTTGACCTTTTCGTATCCAAAGAATTTGCGGCGAGCAAAGGCATCGCACTTGTCGATTTCGACACACTTCTCAAAGAGAGTGATTTCATCGCCATTCATGTGCCCCTCGTAAAAGACACCAGAGACCTGATCAACAAAGATGCCATTGCGAAAATGAAAAAGGGCAGCATTATCATCAACGTGGCGCGGGGCCCCATTGTGAACGCGAAAGACCTTCTGGCCGGCCTTGAGAGCGGTCAGGTCGGATTTGCCGCTCTGGACGTTTTTGATGAAGAACCTCCGCCAAAGGATGACCCCCTTGTGCTTTCACAAAAGACCGTCTGCACGCCTCATCTCGGCGCTTCCACCGTAGAGGCCCAGGACAAGGTTGCCATTGATATCGCGAACCAGATGGTCGATTTCTTTTACTATGGGGTCATTAAGAACAGCGTCAATGCCCCTTCCGTGTCTCTTGAGGTGGCAAAACAGATTGGCCCCTATCTAAAGCTCTCTGAAAATCTGGGAACCGTTGTGTCAGCTATAACGGAATTCCGCATTCAGGAGATACAAATCCAATATATGGGTGAGATTTCCGAGATGGACACTAAGGTCCTCACCCAGGGTATTTTAAAGAACGTTCTCTCTCCCCAGATGGAGGGTGTGAACTACGTGAATGCGCCCCTGGTAGCAAAAAAACGGGGGATCACCGTTAAAGAAGTCAAGATAGCGGAACAGTATGATTTCACCTCCCTCGTCACCATAACGCTCAGAGGTGAAAAGGATGAAAATACCGTGCAGGGGACATTGTTCGGCAAAAAGGAGCCGCGGCTCATCAAAATCAATAATATCTATCTTGAGGCAGACCTGCATGGCGGTAATACACTTTTTGTTTATAATCACGACAAACCCGGTGTCATAGCGGGCATTGCCAATGTATTTTATATCCGGGACATCAACATTGGCGGTATGCATTTCGGAAGAGAAGCCACCGGCGGCCTTGCCATATCCCTGCTCGATGTCGACAAAGAAGTGGAAGACGCTGTGGTGAGAGAGATTCAGTCGTTGCCCCACGTGATTTTGGCAAAGAGAATCGACCTCCCGTAGCCTATCGGTCTGTGAACAGACATAACGTAATGAGGTAAATCGGGTGCTTCCAATTTACCTCATTTTTGTATACAGCCATGAACATGGAGGCTTATGTTTCTATGAAAGCGGTTATCTTTGATTTTGACGGAACCTTAACTGAGTTAACGCTCGATTTTAGCTATTTAAAAAAAGAGATCCTTGCGTTCGCCCGGCAATATGTTTCCCCTAATATTATCAATGCCTTAGAGAAACCATATATTGTCGAGACGATATACAGACTGGGGGAAGAAATGGGAGCAGAGGGCGCTGACTTCCAGGAAAAGGCCTTTGAACGGTTAAAATCATTGGAGCTTCAGGCCTCCGCGGGCAAGGATGTCTTTCCCTATACGAGAGGCGTATTGAATGAACTTCTAAAAGGAAGCATAAAAACGGCCATCATCACGAGAACCTGCCGAGCCGTATTGAGGCAAGTCTTTCCCGATATGGAGGAATACATCGATGTCGTCGTGACCCGCGAAGATATCCGTGAGGTAAAACCGGACCCGGCCCATGTCAAAAGAGCACTTGATACTCTCAATGTTGCTTCCGAAGAGGCAATAGTGGTCGGCGACCATCCGACTGATATTATAGCAGGCAGGGGGCTCAACATGAAGACCGTAGGCGTCCTGACGGGCAGGACCGACAAAAAGGCTTTACAGGAGGTCCGTGCTACATATATAATAGATGATATACGAGGAATTCTCCGGTTCTTGTAATGTTGACTTTAAGGGTATGATTCGTTTGGGTTTTCACATCCTGGGCAGTTGTTTTTCTTGAAACCACGCAAGGCCTGTTGTTGATTGTATCGGTTGAGTAGGGTATACTGTCAAATACTGCTGATCGGTAATCAGTGTATACATGGCTCAATATCGTCGCAGGAGTAACGAATGATAACATTTAAAGAGGTGCATAAGTGGTTTAAGGACCTCCATGTTCTAAAAAATATTGACCTCCATGTAAACCAGGGAGAAGTGGTTGTTGTCTGTGGGCCTTCAGGTTCGGGCAAATCAACTCTCATTCGCACGATCAACAAACTGGAGCCCATTAATAAGGGCACCCTTGTTGTGGACGGAGTAGACCTTTCCGATAAGAAGGCGGATATCAACAAACTCAGGGCCGAAATCGGCATGGTTTTTCAGCAATTCAATCTTTACCCCCATCTTTCTGTTCTGAAAAATATTACCCTTGCCCCTGTAAGGATCCGTAACATGAGTAAAAAAAATGCTGAAGATCAGGCTTTCGCCCTTCTGCAACGCGTGGGGCTTTCTGAAAAGAAAGACGCCTATCCGACACAACTGTCAGGTGGGCAGCAGCAGAGGGTAGCTATTGCCCGTGCCCTTGCCATGAAACCGAGGATCATGCTCTTCGACGAACCTACTTCGGCTCTGGATCCCGAGATGATCGGCGAAGTGCTTCAGGTTATGAAAGACCTTGCCCAGTCAGGCATGACAATGATAGTGGTGACCCATGAGATGGGTTTTGCCCGTGAAGTTTCCGATAGGATCGTCTTTATGGATGAAGGTGAGGTTCTCGAAGAGGCCCAGCCTGCTGAATTTTTTAAGCACCCAAAGCACGAAAGGGCACAGCAATTCTTAAAAGAAATACTGTCGCCTATGCACTAAGAAAATAATTAAGGAGGAACAACATGAAAAAGCTTGGCGTAACAATCTGTGCACTAATATTCTTGGTTGGCCTGTGTGGAGCGGCATTCGCGGCAGATACTCTGGAGACAGTGAAGAAAAAGGGTGTCCTGGTGGCAGGCGTGAAAGACTCTACACCGGGATTTGGGTTTATTGATGAAAAGACCCGTGAAATTGTCGGGTACGATGTGGATTTCGTGAAGGCTATCGCCGACAAACTCGGCGTGAAGCTCGAACTGAAACCCGTTACATCGTCAACCCGTATGCCACAATTGACCGAAGGCAATATTGACATTATTGCCGCGACGATGACGAAAACTGAGGATCGGGCAAAGCAGATTGACTTCAGTTTAACCTACTTTTTCACCGGTCAGAAATTTATCGCCAGAAAGGGAACGGTAAAAACTCTTGCGGACCTTGACGGTAAGAAGATAGGCACCGCGAAGGGCTCAACCTCCGAGCAAAACGCAGCCAAGGCATTGCCGAAAGCAACAATTCTTTCCTTCGATGATTATCCCCCGGCATTACTGGCTCTTCAGCAGGGCAAGGTATTCGCGATAACGACAGACGAATCGATTCTGGCCGATCTGCTCGCTAACACACCTAATAAAGACCAGTATGAAATTCCCAACATCCGGATTTCCGATGAACCGTACGGTCTCGGCATGCGCAAGGGTGACAAGAATTTCGTTGATTTTGTCAACAAGACGCTCCTCGACATGGAAAAGAGTGGCGAGGCGAAGAGAATCTTTGATAAATGGTTCGGACCAAATTCAAAAGCACCTATGCAGAGAGGGAATTTTAAGATAACAGCAGACAAATGAATAAAAAAGCGCGGGTTATCGGGCTTTCTTTCAAGGCCCGATAACCTCTAAAATACATTCTGCGCGAGGTTTGCTCCCATTGTTCAAGTATCAATTCGACTGGTCGATTGTAATATCAGGAAAATACGCTGAGTGGCTACTAACGGGCATCAAAACTACCTTTGAACTCTCCGCAGTCTCTATTGTATTTGCATTTTTGCTGGGTCTTCTCATAGCTGTTATGCGTATGAGCAATGTCCGACCCATCCGCTGGTTCGCGCACGGCTATCTGGAGTTTTTCCGCAATACCCCTCTCCTTGTCCAGATATTTTTCTGGTACTTCGGATCATATAAGATACTTCCCACTGCAATAAACGACTGGCTTAATACCATGAACTTCGAGTTCTCAGCAGCCGTCATTGCTCTCACCATTTACACGTCCGCTTTCATTGCGGAAGATATTCGCTCCGGTGTACGCTCAATTCCGAAGGAGCAGATGGAGGTGGCGCGGAGTTCCGGATTTTCTTATCTGAGGTCCATGCAATATATTATCCTGCCTCAGGCGGTGAGGCTTACCATACCGCCACTTATCAACCAGTTTCTCAACCTCATGAAAAACTCTTCACTTGCAATGACGATCGGGGTTGCAGAGTTGACCTATCAGGCAAGGCAGATAGAAAGCTATACGTTTAGAGGATTCGAGGCCTTTACGGCAGCCACACTGGTATATGTTGTCATCTCCTTTCTTATTACCGGTCTGGTAACGCTTTACAGCAAAAAAGTACTGACACCTATGAAGGCCAAATGATATGAGCGGCACAGGACTCGATTTTACCGTTATATGGAAGAACCTGACCTATTTTTTTATAGGTCGTTTTCCGCTTGGCTCCCTTGGCGGCATCGCCCTCACCCTGTACCTTGCCATTGTTGCCTGTATTCTTTCTTTTTTCGGCGGTTTGATCCTCGGGATGCTCAATATCTCCCATAACAGGGTGGTCAAATGGGTATCGCTTGGGATCGTTAACATTATCAGAGGTATGCCTCTTCTCATGGTGATTTTTTGGATGTATTTTCTGTTACCGGCAATGATGGGCCATACCGTTCCTGAAAGCTGGACGGTCATCGCAGCATTGACTATTTTTACGTCGGCGTATATGTCACAGATTGTGAAGGCGGGCATCGACAGCATACCGAAAGGGCAGACGGAGGCAGGGCTTTCGACGGGACTCCGCCCGTGGCAGGTAATGATTTCTATTGTGCTTCCCCAGGGGCTGCGCAACATGATCCCTTCTTTCGTGAACCAGTTCGTTTCCATGATAAAAGATACATCGCTTGCTTTTATCGTTGGGGTTTCGGAGTTAACACATGTTGCAACGCAGATTAATAACCGCACCATTATATACCCCACGGAGATTTTTCTTTTTATCGCAGTTATTTATTTCATCATCTGTTATGCCTTCACGAGCTTATCGCGCTGGCTTGAGAAACGCCTTGCCTGGCGAAAATAAGTAGCAGAGCGCATGGCGCGTGGAGTTCAGGCCAAGGGGTTGCATTTAACGAAGCGCTTTAGCTTATTCTTGAGCGAGAAGGGCAGGTTCTGTCAGCTTTACCGCTGGAGAGAAGGCGATGCGAGCCTTTAACTTGGCTATTCCCTGCAGCTTGCCTGCCGGGTAAAGCAAGAAGTTTCTGAGAACAGAGTTTTTTCCTCTGATACCCCTCAAACAATTTTTCTGATAGGAATTTTGTGTTTCGGGTGGTATATTGCAGTATAACGTAATGATGAGGAGGAATGATGAAGAAGAGAAGTATGGTATCACTCATGTGTCTGTTTGTCTTTGTCGTCAGTTTTGTTTTTGTCGGAAGCCTAAGTGCTCAGACGGTAAACAATACAGCAAGACAAACTGTTAAAAAGACAGAACAGCAGGCCATAGAACAACAGGCAACCGGCAATGAAAACATAGAAGAGACCTTCAAAAACACCTTTCCCAGAGTGCCTTTTGATTCAATAAAACCCACAGACATAAAAGGCGTTTATGAAGTCATCAAGGGTTCAGAGATCATCTATTTCATTCCGGACCCCGGCTATATCTTTGTCGGTGATATCGTCAGCAAGGAAGGGAAGAGCCTTACTCAGGAAAGGAAGGGAGCACTTGTCGCGGAAAAGGCAAAGGACCTCCCTCTGGACAAGGCCATAAAAATTGGAAGCGGGAAGAATACGATTCTGGAATTTACCGATCCTGATTGTCCTTATTGCAGAAGGGCGGCGGAATTCCTGGAGCAAAGAACGGATGTGACACGTTATGTGTTCTTTTTCCCGCTTCCCATGCATCCCGATGCCGAAAATAAGGTAAAATTTATCTTCTGCTCGGAAGATAAGGCAAAAACTTATGAAGATGCGATGAAGGGCAAATTCGACGATCAGAAATATGAGAAATGTGACAAGCCGGAAGCAATAGCGCTTTTGAACCTCCATAAAGAGATTGGGGGTAAGATGGGTATAAATGGTACACCCTTTTTTATCATTAACGGCAAAAAATCCGTGGTGGGAGCGAATACTGCGGAGATCGAAGCCGCGCTCATTCAGTGATCAGCGCGCGAGGAAATAGTTGCTGTACAAATTTGATGGGAAAAGCCCTGAGATCGGACAAGAAGCCTACGTAAGCGAAGAGGCCCTTGTCATTGGTGATGTGAGAATTGGAGATCATTGTTATATAGGTCATGGAGCTATACTCCGCGGGGATTATGGCTCCATTCTTATCGGTTCGGGTACAGCGGTCGAGGAAGGGGTCATAATGCATGCCCCTCCAAACGAAGCCTCCGTGGTTGGTGAGAGAGTAACGATCGGTCATGGCGCAATTATCCATGGCGCGAAGATCGGCAATCTGGCCGTGATAGGCATGGGAGCGATCCTCAGCATCCATTCTGAGATAGGCGTACATACAATCATAACTGAAGGCGCTGTGGTAAAAATGCGGCAGGTAGTCCCGGATTCAGTAGTGGCAGGAGGAAACCCTGCCAGGGTAATTCGCGTGGTTAGGAAAAAAGATATCGAATACTGGGAGTGGGGCAAGGAGTTTTACATAGACCTCGCAAGAAAGTATCGAGCAGGCGGCATGGAGAAACTATAGAGTATGGAAAACCTTACCATTGAAAAATTGCCTGAAACAAAAGAAATTGAAGGCGTAAAACGCTGGGAAGACGCAAAGGGCGAGTTTGTTCAGATATCATACCGGGAAAACATAGGGCATGTTGCTTTCTTTGAGTTAAAGAAGGGTCAATTCCGTGGAAACCATTATCACGAGAAAAAAGAAGAAGTCTTCTACATCATAAGCGGAAAGATTCGCGCTGTGTTTGCTGATATAGATACCTCAGAAAAGGAAGAACGGATACTCACGAAGGGGGACAAAGTAAAAGTCCCGACACGCGTAGGCCACATCTTCTATGGACTTAAGGACACATTTGTTGTCGAATACAGCCCCCAGTATTATGATAAAGAAGATGCATTGAAAATAGACCTGGGAGATTAATGTGGGTGAGATCAAGAGTGCCATCGAGCTAGCTATGGAGCGGACAAAGGACATTGTCATAGACGCAAAAGAGCGGCAGGCACTGCAGACGAAGGATATTGAAAATAAGATGAGAATAGCGCTCAGGAGATATCTGGAAAACCTGACAAACAGCCAGGGCACGGTGCGGGAACTCAATAACATTCAAGGCGACGAGAAAACAAAAAAATCAATATTGATAGACCTTTTTCTGGAAGAGTTTGATCTGAATAAAGAAAACAATAAAAGACTCTTTGCCATTTTTCATTTGGTAGATAGTACATCACAACATGGACATTTGAAAGAGGAAATGGAAGTGCTTGAAAAGGATTTTGCCGATGAGGTTAAGAAAAGAGAAGGTATTGTCCGTAGGCATATAAACGACAGGCTCAAAGAAATGGGCATAACGGGTAGCGCAGTGGAACCCAATATCGAGGCCTGGGGTGAATGGCAGGAAGCCCTCGATGAGGTTCAACACAGTTTTATAGAGCGGGTCTCTGCCTGGAAAGAGAAGGTTACGCAAACATTCAATCATCAAGCAACACATACGAACCGGTGACCGGATCGCAAACCGTTTCTCAAATTTTTATCGCTCAGATCTTCAGGAAGAAACATTTGAGGTATTCTCCCTCTGTGAAAGGGACAAGCTGGGGATGATCAATTCCGTGGGTATATGTTTCCAATATCTTGAGGCCCTTCTTGACCTTGAGGCCCACCTCCGACAAGAGGAAGCGGAATTCTTCCAGCGTTAAATGATTCGAGCACGAGCAGGTAATAAGGATCCCATTTTCCGCGAGGGCCCTCATGGCCATTTCATTGATACTTTTGTAACCGGCTATACCTTCCTTCTTTTTTCTGCGGTCCTTGATAAAGGCTGGCGGATCGAGCACAATGATCTCAAATTGTTCGCCATTATTTTTCAAATAGTGCTTCACATCTTCTAAAATGAATCGGCATTTATCTGTATCAAACCCATTGAGCCTAATATTCTCCTTGGCAAACGTCATGGCACTCTCCGACGTATCGATGTTTGTTACCGCCTTGGCCCCTCCTGCGAGGGCATATACGGAAAATCCTCCCGTATATGAGAAACAGTTAAGAACCGAAGCGTTCTTCGTATACTTGAGGACAGCCCTTCGTTTGTCGCGTTGATCAAAAAAGAACCCTGTCTTCTGGCCATGTTTCACGTCAACGAGAAACCGAAAACCATTCTCCGTGATCGTGATGAGATCGGGAACAGAACCGCATAAAAGACCCTGCGCGTCATGAAGGTGGTCGAATTTTCTCACGGCCATATCGGAGCGTTCATAGATACCCTTTGGACATATGATTTCTTTCAATGCGGCAATGATCTTTTCTTTCCAGGCCTCAATGCCGCCTGTGTGAAATTGCACGACGAGATAGTCGGCGTATTTATCGACAATAAGCCCTGGGAGAAGATCGTTTTCCCCATTAACGATTCGGTAGGCATTTGTTTCAGGGCTTTCTACATATGTTTTTCTTATGCTGTAGGCTTTTTCTATTCGTTTTTCGAAGAAGACCTCGTCAATTGCTTCATCTTTGTCGTAACCCCAGATGCGAACCGCGATTTGCGAATAAGAATTGAAATAGCCAAGCGCAAGGAATTCTCCTCTCTCATTCAGAAGACGCACCGGTTCGCCGGATTTGATACCATCAGGGATTGCCACGAAGGCCTGAGAAAAGACCCAGGGATGAAAACCTGCTATGGGGCCTATGCGGTTCTGATTAACGGTGAGGGGGATCATAGTCGGTCAATATAATACCTGTTATCGCATAAAATGACATTAATAATTTCATCCCTGTTATGCCGGTTGTATGAACCTGCATAAATTGTTATAGTTATTTTAAGAAGAGGCTCATTCATGGGCAGACTGAAAGAATTACGAACACCGATCTTCTGGGTCGAAGGACATCCGGGAAACTTGGACCGCAATGGCTGGGAGATCGAGGTAAAAGGGCTCTGCGAAAACCCGAAACAATTTTCATGGCAGGAGCTATCGGCCCTGCCGAAAGCCGTTGTCGATGCCCGCCTTACGAGTGTTACACGCTTCTCGGTGCGGGGACAATGGGGAGGGGTAGCACTTTCACAGATACTTGGCTCCGTGAAACCCGATGCCGCCGTGAAGTATGTACGTTTCTGGTCGGTGAAAAAGGTTTACGACACGTCTATACCGCTTGAAACTGCCCTTCTGGAAAAGACACTGCTTGCCTATGAGTTCGACGGGGAATTCCTCGAAGAGGACTACGGAGGGCCGGTCAGGGTATTGTGCCCTTACCTTTGGGGCTATAAGTCAGCGAAAAGTGTTGCGGAGATTGAATTGATGGATCACTATGTCTCCGGGTTCTGGGAAAAAAGGGGATACTCCGATGACGGCCAGATTACCTCAGGAAAGGTACGGGACATGAACGAGGGAGGGAGAGTGCGGCTTATACCGGACGGTGAAGTTATCGGTTTCTTGGACGAATGACATCCCGTTGACAAAGCAGCCGTAAGGGCTTATGTATAAGGAGAGGTTTTTTTAAACATCACCGAAAAGGAGAATATTATGAGCCAGGTGCAAGCGGTAACGGATGGCGATTTCACAAAAGCGGTACTCGAATCGGAAATACCCGTTCTCGTCGATTTCTGGGCAACGTGGTGTGGACCCTGTCAGGTAATGGGACCTGTTGTCGATGCCGTTGCCGGAGAATACGGAGACAAGGTGAAGGTGCTGAAACTGAACGTTGATGAAAATCCTGTAACGCCTTCCAAGTATGGAGTCAGAGGCATTCCGACACTTATCCTCTTCAACAACGGCGAAGTCGTCGATAGAATTGTCGGCGCCCAGCCCAAGGGTTCCGTAGATACTTTGCTGAAAAAAATTGTGTCGTAGCATGGACCCAGAAAGGCAAGAGGCATATTATAGGGCAGTTCGGAAAGAACCCTTCGCGCGTCTCTTGGATATTAAGCTGAAAGACGTCACAGAAGGATACGCCCTCTGTGAGATGGATTATAGAGAAGATATGGACAATCTTTATGGCATGGCACACGGGGGTGCCATCTTTGGATTAATCGATGAAGCCTTCGAAATTTCCTCGAATAGCCGCGAGAACAAGGCCGTTGCGTTGAATATGAATGTTACGTATATGAGGCCGCCGAAGAAAAATATCACTCTTGTCGCGGAATCAAAAGAGACCCATAGAACAAAGAAGACAGCATCCTACTATATCACCGTCAAGAACGATGACGAGCTCGTTGCTGTATGCCAGGCCCTCGTCTACATCAAGAATGAACTCGTATCATTTCTTGATAGTGAAAAAGATAAATCCAGGTAAAGTTAATTTACATGCATCCTCAGGGACGCCTGTCGCCTTTCCCTATGCGCAAAGACATGCATAAAACGGTGGCAGAGGTAAATTAGAATTAGGATATTCCCGAAAGCGGGACTGTTGACTATTATTTGGTCGCTTGTTTCGGCTGGACGGTAACGTGGGCTTTTTTGTCCTTGTCTGCCTCGACGACAACCCTATCTTCATTGACATAGTAAATAATATTGTCTCCAACAAGCTTGTCCTCGCCCTGATAGACGATAACGTTTCCCTTGAGCGTGATTTCACCTTTTGCGTTTTCGAAGATTGCTTCCTGACACGTTGCCGTGCGGTTCTGTTTGACGATCTTCACATTTCCCATCGCATGCGCTTTGTCTATTTCGTTGGTGGTTTCGCTCATGTACGCTTCGATGGTATCGGCAAAAATAAATAAATCTTCCTGCTTGGCAATGACGCTCCCTTTGAAGACAATATATTTTTCCTTATCGAAGCCTTCCATCGTATCGGATACGATATCGACAGGTTTTTTCTTATCGAAGAACGATAGCCCTTTGTCTTGCTCTTTGGTTTGTGCTTTTTCCTTCCCGTTGTTGTCCTGTGCCCCCTCATTGGACTGGGTCGCTGCCGTTTGAGGGGTCAGAACGATATTCCTTTTCTGTGGCTCTTCATAAAGGGAAAGAGGTCCTTCCGCCTTTACAGGTTGCAGTTTCGGCTGTAGGGTCTTTCTTTCCCTCACGGAGGTTCGCGTCAAAAGACTGTTCGGATATTGAGCGTGTAACATCTCCAGATACTGATCGCTTCTAACCTGATCGCCCATTTCGCGGTAGGACAGGGCCAAATAGAACAGGGCCTTGTCAAGCCCTTTTGCATCAGGGTATTTTTTTATGAGATATTCAAGCCTCATAATCGATGCGTTATACTGGGCGGTTTTGTAATAGAATTCACCTATGTACAATTCACGGTCGGCAAGCCTCTGGACCAGTCTTTTGAGTCTCGGCTCCGATTCATTTGTATAAGGGCTTGCCGGAAAACGGTTCTTCAGATAGGTAAGCGCCTCAATGGCTTTTAGGGTGTATGCCAGGTCTCTATCGATTGAAAGGGATGCTTTTTCGTAACATTCCCCTATCCTTGCAAGCGTGTAAGGAACATTTTCATCGTCCGGATAGGACTTGAAAAAATCTTCATAGATACCGGCTGCCAGGATATATTCCTTCTTTGCCAAGTGTATATCGCCTAATTTCACCGCAGCTACCAGAGCCAACGAGTCAAAAGGATGGTTTTCACGTATGGCAGAAAATTTCTCCATCGCTTTATCATACTTTTTCGCCTGCATCAGTTTGATGCCGTCGATGTAAAGGTTGCCCGCGCTATCTATCTTCTTGGGCCCTTTCGAGGCGCAGGCGAAAAGCACGAGGCCAATGGAAGCGATGATGATAAATTTTCGCATTGCGCATTAGTATAACAGAAGGAAAAAAATTATGCTATTCTTAAAATTGTGCAATCAGAAAAGATCATGAGAGAAGGTCTCATGCACTTCCGTATCGGCTGCGATGAAAAAGATATTAAGGCCCTCCTTTTCTACATGGAAGAACTCATGCGATGGAACAAAAAGATAAATCTCACAGGGATCAAGGATGTGGAACGGGCCGTCCGGGAACTCCTCTATGACGCATTTTTTTTGAATGGCTATGTGAAAAACGATCATTCCGTGCTGGACCTCGGTTCGGGAGCGGGTGTTCTTGCCATTCCTCTTTCCATAATAAATGAAGATATTGATGTCTTTTCCGTGGATAAGAGCCTGAGAAAAATACAGTTTCAGAGACACATCAAGAGGACCTTGAATCTGAAGGGGTTCTCACTGCTTCACGGACGAGTGGAAGAGATCGCATCTCTCAGGGTTGACAGCCTGGTGGTAAAGGCTTTCGGCAGTGTATCGACGATACTGGAAAAGGGAGGGGCCCATATCAAACCTGGCGGAAGGGCGTTGATTATAAAGGGGAAAAGGGAGGAACCGGCTGACTTCGGGGGTTTTATCCTTGAAGATACAATATGTTATGAACTTCCTATGGTTTCAAAATCGTATAAACTCCTCATTTACAAAAGAGTTTCATAGAGAAATTATTTATGGTATGGTAATGAACCCATCATGGTAGTATCCATTGCAAATCAAAAAGGCGGTGTCGGAAAGACCACAACAGCCGTCAATCTCTCCGCATCGATAGCGGTCTCAGAGCAAAAAACCCTCGTCATCGACATGGATTCTCAGTGCAATACCACATCGGGGTTCGGCATATCTTATAACCGTCCGTACGATCATATCTATCACGTGCTTATCGGGGAAAAGAGTATCCGGGAGGTCATTAAAAAGACGGAAATCCCTTATCTTGATATCATCCCTTCCCACCCCGACCTCATAGGTGCCGAGGTAGAACTCCTCGACATTGAAGAGAGAGAGTACCGGTTGAAAAATGCCCTCGAGGGGTTGAAAGATACTTACCGATATATTTTTATTGATTGTCCGCCTTCGCTCGGCCTTCTGACAATCAACGCGCTCGCTGCGTCGGATTATGTGATCATCCCCTTGCAATGCGAGTATTTTGCCCTTGAAGGACTCGCGCTCCTCCTGAGGACTATATCGATCTTCCAGAGAAAACTAAACCCGAAGCTTGAAGTACTGGGCATTCTCCTTACCATGTTCGACCGGAGAAATAATCTCTCCTTCAGAGTCTGGGAAGAGGTGAATAAATGCTTCAGCGACACCGTTTTCAAGACGGTGATCCCGAGAAACATAAAATTGAGCGAATCACCGAGTCATGGAAAACCGGCCCTGCTTTATGATATAAGTTCACGGGGCGCGGAGAGTTATCTCCAGCTTGCCTCGGAAATCATCGAAAAGAGGAGTGTCCGTTGAAAAAGGATCCCTTGGGACGAGGACTGTCGGCAATATTGAACGATATCGAAGAGAAAGGATCGAGTAAACTCATCCCAATTGATCAGATCGTTCCCAACAGGACCCAGCCAAGATTGAAGATAGACGAAAAATCCATAGGGGAGCTTGCCACATCGATCAAGGAAAAAGGTCTCCTCCAACCTATCATTTTAAAACGAAAGAACATGGGATATGAGATTATCGCAGGCGAGAGGCGGTTCAGGGCTGCTGTCATGGCAGGCTTGAAAGAAATACCCGCAATGGTAAAGAATGTTGACGACAGAGAGGCCCTTGAGATTGCGCTTGTTGAAAACCTCCAGAGGGAAGATCTCAACGCTATTGAAGTGGCGATGGTCTACGAAAAATTCATTGAAGAGTTCAACTATACACACGATGAAATAGCGCACAAAATGGGGGTCGACAGAAGCTCCGTATCCAACTTCGTGCGTCTCCTCAAACTCCCTCCCTGGGTAAAAGAGCTGATCACTGAGGGGAAATTGACCCAGGGACACGCGCGTGCGCTCCTGCCCCTGAAAAGTGAAAAAGAACAGAAACGGTTTGTCCAGAGGGTCTTGAAAGATGGAGTTTCGGTAAGAGAGCTTGAGAGACAGGCACGAAAGAAGGCCCTGCCAAAAAATCCCACCTTTGGCTCTATCGAGGAGAGCCTGCAAAGGGCCTTGCAGACCAAAGTCGATATTACCTTCAAGAGGAATAAGGGTAAGATAATCATCGAGTTCTATTCAAAGGAAGACCTTGAAAGAATTGCAGAACAAATAGCCGAATTCTGATGCTATAAAAATACATTGAAAATGAAAATTGTTTATGGTAAAAACCTACGGTACGGATTATGTGAAATAAATCTCTAAGTCACTAAGGACGTCTTCAGATGATAGATTTTAATGTCACTATTCTTTATCAGTTTGCAAATTTGCTGATTCTTTTGATACTTCTGAATTTTTTCCTCTTTAAACCGGTCCTTAGGGCCCTTGCGAAAAGAGATGACACCATGAAAGCGCTCGCGGAACAGGTGGAAAAGGCAAAGAAAGATTCAAGAGATCTTGAGAAACAGTATGATGAAGTGACCCGTGAGCAAAAAAAACCCATACTTGAAAGTAAAGATGCCACTATTTCCGAGGCAAATACCGGCGCCACGAAAATCGTTGAAAAGGCCCGTCTAGAACTCTTCGACGAACTGGCGAGAATAAAAGGCGAGATCGAGATCGAAGGGAAAAGGATTTACGAAACACTAAGGAGCGACGTGGGCAGGCTCTCCGAAGAGGTTGCAGAGAAAATACTGAGACGGAGTTTGCAGTGATGCAGAGCAATTTGTCGACATGGGCTATGATCGTGGCGTTTTTTAAATCCATACCGCTTTTTGTCTACCTCAGTATGAATTTTATTATCTTCGCTGCATTTCTCCTGAAATACCTGAGAAAGCCCCTAAAAGATTATCTTGCAAACCGTCACAAGGCCATACAAGAAAAGCTTGAAGAGACGAAGAATATGCTTGATGAGGCAGAAACGCTGAAGCGGGCATATGAAAAAAAACTTGCCGGGCTGGATGAAGCAATAGAAGCCTTTAAAAAGAAGATCATGGACGAAACAGAAAAAGAAAAGGCAAAGATCATCGCAGAGGCAACACAATTCGCCTCGAAGATGAAGGAACAAGCGCGCCTTACCTACGAGCAGGAACTCAAAGAGACAAAAAACAGGATCAAGGAAAATATAACAGCGCTTACTGTCGAGGGTGCGGAGAAGCTCATTGCCGAAAAAATGAGCAAGGTAGACCATGAGAAAATGGTAGACGATTTCATCGCAAAGCTGAGGAGTTTGAATTGATAAGTCAATCCATCGCACGAAAGTACGCAAAAGGGTTATTCAGCGTTGGCGAAAAGAACGGGAAGTATAGGGAGTATTTCAATGAATTTGACGACGTCCTACGGGCTTTTGATAAAGAAGATCGTCTGAAAAAGGCCCTCATGCTCCCTCTCATCGAAGTAGGGCAGAGGAAAGAACTCTTAAACGATGTTGTGAGAATGCTTCGAATATCGGCGCCCCTTGCCGGTATGTTTACTATGCTTCTGGAAAACAACAGGATGGCATATCTTCCCTTCATAAGAGACGCATACAGTCAGCTTGTCGATGAAAAGGAAGGCAGGGTAAAAGGCACCATCTGGTCAGCCTACCCTCTCGAAGAAGCAACAAAAAAACGCATCGAAAACGAATTGAGTGTTAAGCTGCGCAAAGAGGTGATCCTCACCTCTCTTGAGGACAAAAGTCTCATCGGCGGTATCAAGGTAATGATCAGGGGGACTATCATCGACGGCAGCGTGAAGCAGCAACTCGCAACGTTGAAGGAAAATATACTGAAGGAGTAATGTCTATGGAGATTAAGGCCGACGAAATAAGCAGGATCATAGAACAGAAGATATCAGGCTTTGAAAAGGAGGTAAACCTCCAGGAAACAGGCATCGTCATCTCTATTGGTGACGGCATCGGGAGGATATACGGACTTGAGAATGTCATGTCGGGGGAACTCCTCGATTTCCCGCAGGGCATTACCGGTATGGCCTTAAACCTTGAGGAAGATAATATCGGTGCAGTTATTTTTGGAGAGGACTACAAGATCAAGGAAGGTGACCTGGTAAAAAGGACGGGCAGGATTGCCCAGGTACCCGTTGGCGAAGCCCTTGTCGGCAGGGTTGTTGACGGCCTTGGTGCGCCCATAGACGGCAAAGGACCCATTGACGCGAAGGAATTCAGGAATGTTGAGCAAATGGCCCCCGGTGTCGTTGTCCGCCAGCCCGTGAAAGAACCGCTCCAGACAGGCATCAAGGCGATTGATTCCATGATCCCTATCGGAAGAGGCCAGAGAGAACTTATTATCGGGGACAGAGGAACAGGGAAGACTGTCATCGCTATCGATACGATCATTAACCAGAAAGGAAACGATGTATATTGTATCTATGTGGCCATCGGGCAGAAAAGGTCCTCCGTCGCGCGGACTGTTGATTTGCTCACCTCCTATGGCGCCATGGAATATACGACCGTTGTTGCCGCTACGGCAAGCGATACAGCGCCTCTACAGTACCTAGCCCCCTTCTCGGGCTGTTCCATGGGCGAGTATTTCCGGGATACCGGTCGGCATGCCCTCATCATCTACGATGATCTTTCAAAACATGCTGTCGCGTACCGGCAGCTTTCGCTTCTTCTGAGACGGCCACCCGCGCGCGAGGCATATCCCGGTGATATTTTTTATCTCCATTCACGACTGCTTGAAAGGGCCGCAAAATGGGACGATGCCCACGGAGCTGGCACGCTGACAGCCCTTCCCATTATCGAAACACAGGCCGGCGACGTCTCGGCATATATTCCGACAAACGTTATCTCCATCACCGATGGGCAGATATATCTCGAACCAGAACTCTTCTACTCAGGTGTCAGGCCCGCAATCAACGTCGGGCTTTCTGTATCAAGGGTGGGTGGAAATGCACAAACCAAAGCCATGAAACAGGTTGCAGGCCGTCTGAGGCTCGAACTTGCCCAGTACAGGGAAATGGCTGCATTTGCCAAATTCGGCAGTGATCTCGACAAGGCAACCCAGGCGCTCCTTGCCCGTGGTTCCCGTCTCACCGAGCTTCTCAAACAGGGCCAGTATGTACCGATCCCCGTTGAAAAACAGGTTGTGCTGCTTTACGCGGGCGCAAATGGATATATCGATACCTATCCTGAGAGCGCTCTGAAAAAATACGAGCAGGACATGGTTAAATTCATGGAAGAGAAATATGCCGATGTTCTTGGTGATATCAAGACAAAGAAGGCCATTGATACATCCATTGATGAGAGATTGCGCAAGGCATTGGATGAATTCAAGGAAACATTCACCCACTAAGAGCGAGCGATGGCGACCTTAAGAGATATTAAAAGAAAAATCGGCAGTATCAACAGCACTCAGACCATAACACGGACCATGAAGATGGTCTCTGCGGCGAAGCTGCGAAGGGCGCAGGAGGAATTGGAAAAAATAACAGATTACGCCGTCAAGATAGAAGAGCTGACGGGTCGTGTTGTAAAAAATATGCCTGAAGACACGCATCCCCTTCTTGTAACGCGAGAGACAATCAAAAAGGTACTCATTGTCGCTATCGGCTCCGACCGGGGCTTATGCGGAGGTTTCAACCTCAACATTGGCCTTCATGCGCAGAATTTTATCCAGCAGAACCGCGATAAGTTTGACCGGATCGGCGTGTATGCTTTTGGACGAAAAATAAAAGACTATCTCCAGAGGAGAAAGATTGATATCATAGCAGACCGGACCGACATTAAAAGGATCGATCAGGAGTTTGTCAATGCTATGGCCAATGAATTGATCGGGCTGTATCTTTCTGGTGAATTTGATATGATTTACATAACCTATACACACTTTAAATCTGCCGTCAAACAGGAGATTGTCTTTGACGACTTTATCCCCATAAAGACATCGGAAGAGGCCGAGTATATCGACTATCTCTGCGAACCGGAACGGATAAAGATCGTTGAGTCCCTTATCCCGAAATATATAAGTACGAAGATCTATTACGCCCTGGTGGAATCGCAGACTTCCGAACACGCAGCCAGGATGAGCGCGATGGAAAACGCCACAACTAACTGCGGTGAGATGGTGCGATATCTTACCCTTGTTTATAACAAGCGAAGGCAGGAAAGCATAACCAACGAGATGATGGATATCGTTGGCGGCGCCGAAGCATTAAGAGGAACCTAAAAGGAGGAACATAGATGGGCGTTGAAGTAAGAGGCAAGATAGTACAGGTCATCGGAACGGTAGTGGATTTCAGGTTTCCATCGGATCAGCTTCCGCCAATATACGGTGCAGTCTATGTGACAAATCCGACGATCAATGATAAGCAGGAAAATCTTATCCTTGAAGTTGCTCAGCACGTGGGGGATAGCACGGTCCGTTGTATTGCCATGAACACCACTGATGGACTTCGTCGGGGCCAGGACGCGGTCTATAAAGGGAACCAGATCACAGTCCCTGTGGGCAAAGAGATCCTTGGAAGGGTGCTCAACGTTATCGGTGAGCCTGTCGACGGAGGTGCGGTAGTAGACACAAAGATGGCGTATCCTATCCATAGACCGGCTCCAACGCTGGTTATGCAGAATACGAATATTGAAATCCTGGAAACAGGCGTCAAGGTTATCGATCTCCTCGAACCGTACTCGAAGGGCGGGAAGGTAGGACTTTTTGGCGGTGCTGGTGTCGGCAAAACTGTTGTTATCATGGAGATGATCCATAATATCGCCATGCACCACGGAGGCATATCGGTCTTCGGCGGTGTGGGTGAGAGGACAAGGGAAGGAAACGACCTCTGGCTCGAAATGAAAGGCTCCGGCGTTCTCGATAAAACGGCTCTTATATACGGCCAGATGACGGAAGTACCCGGTGCCCGCGCGCGAATAGGTCTGACAGCTCTTACCGCTGCCGAATATTTCAGAGATGAAGAAGGTCAGGATGTGCTCCTCTTCATCGACAATATATTCAGATTTACCCAGGCAAATTCAGAGGTATCGGCGCTCTTGGGCAGGATGCCCTCGGCTGTCGGCTACCAGCCGACCCTTGCAACAGATCTTGGTGAGCTGGAAGAACGGATCACCTCGACCTTAAAGGGCTCTATTACATCCGTTCAGGCCATCTACGTTCCTGCTGACGACCTTACAGACCCCGCGCCGGCGACAACCTTCGCGCACCTCGACGCAACGACGGTTCTTTCACGACAGATTTCAGAACTTGGCATCTACCCGGCAGTGGACCCGCTCGATTCCACGAGCCGTATCCTTGACCCCGTTATCGTGGGTGAAGAACATTATCAGGTTGCCCGCGAAGTCCAGAGAATACTCCAGAAATACAAGGACCTCCAGGATATCATTGCCATTCTCGGCATGGATGAGCTTTCCGAAGAAGATAAACTCGTCGTGGCCCGGGCGCGAAAAATACAGAGATTCCTCTCCCAACCGTTCTTCGTTGCCGAAGTATTTACTGGCCAGCCGGGAAGGTACGTGGCGCTGAAGGACACCATAAAAGGCTTCAAGGAGATCGCCGAAGGCAAGCACGACGATCTGCCGGAGCAAGCATTCTACATGGTCGGCACCATCGAAGAAGCCGTGGAAAAAGCCAAAAAATTCATGGGAGAATAATAAAAGCACATGCTGAACCTCGCAATTATTACCCCGGAAAAGACACTCATCGATGAATCTGTAGATATGGTGGAGGCAAAAGGGGCATACGGTGAATTCGGTGTCCTCCCGGGACACACGCAGTTTCTCACGACTCTCGACATCGGTGAGGTACGCTATATGAAAGGTGATAAGACAATGCATCTTTCAACAAGCGGTGGCTTTGCTGAAGTCGTGGAGGATAAGGTCGTCATGCTTCTCGATACGGCGGAATTTGCCGAAGACATAGATATCGAGCGGGCAAAGAGGGCCAGAGAAAAGGCGGAATCTGCTCTCAAGACCACTATCTCCGACGATGCAGAGTACAGGATGTACGAACTGGCGCTGCTTAGGGCAATTGCAAGAATTTCGGTGGCCTCAAAGAAAATCGGATGATCTTTTTCGTAAGCGAAGATCTTTTCAATCTTTTTCCTTCATTGAAAATAGGGGTTATTGTCGGTGAAATCGACAACACGAAATATGGTGATGACCGTCTCGAAGAGATCCTTGAGGATGTGAAGGTCCATTTCTCCCTTGAAAGGCCACAGGATCACCAGCAGGTAAAAGTGTGGCGAGAGGCCTTCAAGAAATTGGGAATTTCAGCCACGAAATACCAGAGTTCCATCGAATCGCTCCTGAGGCGGGCGCTGAAGGGTGGACCTTTTCCCCGGATCAATCCTCTCGTAGACCTCTATAACGCCATATCGTTGAGGCACCTTGTCCCCATAGGTGGTCATGCCCTCGAACCCATTGATGGAAACATCCGCCTTTGTTTCGCCCAGGGTGGTGAGACCTTTGTTCCCATGGACCTGGGGGAACAGGAGATTGTTGAAAACGGCGAGGTTATCTATGCTGATGACACTGCCGTCCTCACGAGAAGATGGGTATGGAGGCAGTCCAACAAAGACAAAGTTTTGAACGAAACGAACCGTATATTTATTCCCATAGACGTTATGGAAGGCCTTCCTGACCGGCTCTGCGAAAATGTTATCAAGGATATCGAAGAGGGTATTGTCAAGAACGGGTATGGAAAGATCATCCACAAGGACATCATCACAAAAGACAGGTTCCAGACTGAATTCAGTTTTTAACCTTCCCTGACCTCCGACTGATCAGCGTTGTCATGCCAATTTGCGGGTAAAAATAGAGCCCAAAGGGTACCCGAGCGATGATGAACACCCGCAGGCAGGTACTGGACGCAGGGCAAGCGAAGCAAGTTGAGGAGGGGGTGGCTCCATGAGCTTGGTTCGTCGAGGGGCAACGCGAAGCTGAGAAATAGAGGAGAACGATAAGCAGGCAACAAAACCATATGAATGAAAGCGAATTAGTATCAGACGGTAGTTGACTTGGCGACTGTAACAAGGTTATATGAATGCAAGAGACTAGGCACCGGGGGTAAAACGAATGGATATCATTCAAATCATCAATGAACGAAAGAGCGCCCGGGCTTTTAAACCCGACCCGGTAAGGAAGGAACAGATCGAGGAAGTCTTAAAACTCGTCGTCAACGCACCATCGGCCCTCAATCTGCAGCCCTGGGAATTTGTTGTCGTCATGGACGAGGAAAAAGAAAGACTGTCGAGAAAGCTTGTTAAATTATACAGAGAGAAGCAGATATCATGCAGCCCTGGTAATGTGAAATCTCTTTCAGAGACATTCAGCAAACGGGGGGCAGAATCCTTTGAGCTTATGAACCCCTACCTCAAAAAAATGGGACAGCAGGATTTTAGTTCTTTCGTCAATGAAGGGAGCTGTAATTTTTACGGGGCACCCGTTGCTGTCATTATCTGTCTCGACAACGCCTTCTCAAAGGCGCGCCTTGTCGACATCGGTATCGCGCTCGGTTATTTCGTCCTCATCGCGCACAATTTCGGCCTTTCCACATGCCCCATCGGACTCATCAACGCGTACGAAGACGACATCAAAGAGATCCTCAATATACCGGATAATAAGGACGTCGTCATCGGTATCGCGCTCGGCCACGCCGATCCTGAGAGCCCAATTAATCAGTTCAAGTCACCACGAGATAGCCTCGATAGCCTTGCCACATGGATTGATTGATGTAGGGATTTCAAACTCACCCACCGCTATACCAGTTCTGGAAATATAAGAGGTATCCAACTCGTGACTGATTTATTTCGACTCCCCGAAACTCCCGGATTTTTTGAAAGGGATGACGATTCGCGATAATGATTTGCGCCGTGCATTGAACAGACTTCGCTGCCTGGTAGGCCTTTGATGAAAATATCGATCAGCGTTTCCTGGGCGGTACACCCCATTGTTGCCCGTCACTCTTTCTTACTCACCTCTTTTCTTTCGGCTCGCTGCGTGGCAAATGAGATTCAAGTGGCGGCATGGTGGTCGGCATCATCATCTTTCATTTCTTTATTATAGATCTCGATATTCTGTGGTCGCGACTGATGAGAAAATTCCTGTAGCAGGTTCTTATAGTTCTCCGAAAATTAAGGAGGGAGAGAAGGCGGCCGAAAAAGTAAAGATTTTTTTTGAGGACGTCTTTAACAAGCTGAGAAAAAGAGCACAGCAGGCAGAGTCAACTGCCTATTCCACAGAGGAAAATCTGTCCTCTGACTTCACCCGCGCTGACAAGGAGAAGGCGGGCTTCATATCGCCAAGTTACACGACCTCGAAGACGGTAAAGCTGAATATGAAGACACTGGCAGACAATCGCTGCGTTGCAATCTTTCCGTATGCCAAAGAAACGGAAGTCTATAAAGTGCTGCGCACCCAGATACTGAGGTATACCAAAAAGAAGGGAGGCAATACGTTCATGATCACCAGCGCGCAGCCGGGAGAAGGCAAGACCCTCACTGCAATCAATCTTGCCTTCACCTTTGCAAAGCTTTTTGAGCAGACCGTGCTTCTTGTCGATGGTGATCTGAGACAGCAAAGCATCCATAAACAACTTGGCTTTGAAAGCGACAGGGGGCTTGCCGACTATCTTGTGGATAATCGGCCGGTGCCGGAGATTATCACCTGGCCAGGCATCGATAAGCTTACCCTTATTTCAGGTGGCAGGCTTATTCATGAAAGCACTGAACTTCTCGGTTTAACAAAGATGAGCGAGCTTGTAGACGATATGAAGACCCGTTATCCGGACCGGTATGTCTTTCTTGATGTGCCGCCTATTTTGAGCAGCGCTGATGTACCTGCCTTCGTGCCCCTCGTTGATTATATCATCATGGTAGTCCGGGCGGGCACGACATCGCTCAATGATGTCAGGAAGGCCATAGAGCTTATTCCACAGGAAAAGGTAATAGGATTTGTCCTGAACGGGTACAATACACCAGCGCAGACAAACTACCCGCAAGTATAAGAACGTTTTTGTTACGATCAGAAAAAGGCAGAGTGACCCTCTGTCTTTCTTATTTTCATCTCTCTATCTTTGCTTCCCTTTTCTGGTCTATGATTTTGCTGTTTATGGCAGTAGTTACATTAGACAAAACGATGAATGATAGAAAACATCTTACATCAGTTGGGCATGGCTGTTCTGTTTCTTAACAATGTAATGAAGAATCTCCGGTCTATCTCAACAGACAGAGGGAGGAGCAGAGAGGGCTTCGTTTATTATCCGTGCATATATCCCGTGCACAAGAGTCAAGAATGGAATTTTTATGATACTCACCTTCACGGTTTTTGATGCAAGGCAAAGTCTTATGGTATAAAGCACCGTCTCGTACATCGCAATCATGATAAGACGTGCCGCCCTAATTATCTGAGTTTATGATCCACATATATTGGCTTTGATATTGGTTCTAGGAGATATTTATCCAGGAAACGCGTTTCTCATATAGAGTATAACAAGGTATCATAGAGTGCATCACATTCGGAAATCATCTACAAAATTTGATGATCTCTCGACGCTTATCATGGAGGGAATAGGGAGATTTCTTTGGGGCAACCCCTATCGATTTTTCGCGGCAAAAAGATCGCTTAGTGATTGAAATTGTTCCTCTTTCTTAGACTCAGCACAGAAGTTTCAACGGCCAGTGGCGATGCTGGCATGAAGCTTGCAACGTCAGTTTGCGGAGCGTGTGGCTAATGATCTATAAGATAGCAGTAGAGGTTTGGAGGTTGAAGGGGTGAATACTGCAAGATTGGATAAAGACAAATATGTGTTTTTCACGCCATGTCTTGCGGAAGAGGCAGACCCCTTCCAGGAAAAGCGGAAAAAGATTATTGCTGTGGGAAGCGCGAAAGGCGGTGTGGGCAAGAGCGTCTTTGCCACCAACCTCGGTGTGTTCCTGTCGTCTGGAGGTTTTAAAACAGTTGTTGTTGATCTGGACCTTGGAGGAGCAAACATCCATGTCTATCTGGGCAAACATTCTTCTGCAGAACGGAACATAAACGATTTCCTCAAGAAACGGGTAAAGACCCTGAACGAGGTAACGGTTGAAAGCGAATACGGCCCCTTGATGATCAGCGGTGGTAACTCCGAACTGGGAGCCGCCAATATTAAGTTTATGAAAAAGTTGCGATTAATAAGGGCCTTAGGGGTTATTGACGCCGACTATATTATCCTTGATCTCGGCGGCGATGTATCCTACAATTCCCTGGATTTTTTCCTCCGGGCCGATTACGGTATTGTCGTGACAACGCCTGATTCGGCATCCTATATGGGTGCGTACCACTTCATCAAAGAAGCCCTCTATAGAAAACTGGCAAGAATCTTTGGTCCCGAATCCAAGTACAGGATTGCGAGGGATAAGGATCTCGAAAGACTCATTCAAGGGATGACGTTGCCGTCCCATGGAGCAAAAGTAAGAACTATTAAAGAATTTTTGGAACAGGTAAGAGATTACCGGCCCCATAATCTTCCGCTGGTTAAACAGGCTATGGCTGATTTCAAGCCCTGCCTTGTCCTCAATAAAGTTCCAAAATATAATAACATGCATCATGTACCTATAATGATTCAGGAAGTTTCAAGAAAGTGGCTTTCAAAAGAGGTTTCATTTCTGGGAAGCATTTCAGCCCAGTCCGAGGTAGAGGAGAGCGTTCTGGATCAGGTGCCCGTTTTGGCGCGATACCCCATGGGCGATTTTGCTATAGAAATGGAATATATTGTCAACAATCTTCTCCACAGCACCTAATATCAATCCGCCTTACTCATCTGGTTTTCTCGAAAGCCACAGTATGTTCCCTTATCTGTGCCGAGACGAAAGTTTTTCTATCATTAAGGATATAACCATGAAAACCTGCTGTTGCCGGAGACATCACACAATAGCGGAAGGAACTGCAACGTATTATATTACCTGTATGAAGCCGATTTCCGTAGAAGTCGTCACCAATCTGCTCACTGTTCTCAACCACTGTGAGAGCTGTAAACTTATCTATAACGAGATCGGCGTCGAAGAGGAAGTGAGTAAGGAGGCCCTCAATGAGTATCCAGCGGAGCTGAGAGAGGAATTCTTCAAACTCTCTGATTGGATGGCAGAACTTGCCCGTCTTTACAGACATCGCATCAGGATCAGCATTATCGACGCCAAATCAATATCGGGGGTTTACAAATCCCTGAGACATCGCTTTCGTAAGTACCCAGCCTTCATCGTGGACAAGAAGGATGTTGTCGCCGGTTGGGACAGGGATAAGCTTACCGATATTCTCGACGCTCACATACGGGGAGAACAATTGTAATATCGTGTTACAACCCCGCGAGATCCGAGAGAAATAGTTTTGAACCTATGAGATGAGGCCGTTGAGACGACGTTCTATCTCGCTTTTCGGAAGAGCGCCCACCGCATTATCCACAATACTACCGTTTTTGTAAAAGTAGAGCGCCGGTACACCTCGAATCCCGTGTTGAGAGGCGGTATGTGGAGACACGTCCACATTCACCTTCGCCACTTTCACCTTTCCCGTATAGCGTAATGCCAGTTCATCCAGAACAGGGTCAAGATTTCGACAATATCCTCACCACGGCGCTGTGAAATCGAGAAGCACCGCTCCCGGAAAACGCATTACTTCTTCGTCAAAGGTCGTGTCGGTGACATCGACAGGACTGTCAGGATAAAGATATGATAGACGCAGAGCGGCCTTGCATTTTCCGCATGCCGGCTCACCTCCCCATCGGTTTCTCGGAATGCGGTTTTTCGCCCTGCACTGTGGACAACGGACTATAATGGGTTCGTCACTCATATGTGGGTCCTCCTTTTCACAAGGAAATATCTATGAGAATGTAGGCATTCATACGATGGGTTTCAATGATCCACGTTTGTAATGATGGAGAAATACCAGAAGCTATAATGTCGAGAATGCATTGGAATAAGGTGGGGAACCACTCTTTACGATAATTTAATATCGGGGCGACTGGATTTGAGCCAGCGGCCCATCATACCAACTTATTGATATTACGGCTATTGCATCCCACTGTTTTTCTTCAGTGACAAGGTGGTGACAGTTTTCTACCACTCAACGATATCACGGATAGGTTAACTCTGAAAGGCGGAAGAAAATTTATCGTACGATATTGTATCATACGAAAAGGTATGATATTATAGACACATGAAGTTCTACAACAGAGAGAGCGAGCTTTCAAAGCTGTCAGATATAGCAAAGCTGTCCATGAGCGCCCCTCACATGGTGATAATAACGGGAAGGCGTCGCGTCGGAAAGACAGAATTGATCAGACGCTTTTCGATGGAGAGAAAGGACGTGCTCTATCTCTTCGTTTCAAAGAAGAAACCCAACATCCTAGTTGAAGAATTCAGGGATGTGAGCGCAGAAAAGATTGCTCTCATCAGAACAGCGTCCTTCAAGACCTTTGGTGACTTTTTTTCATTCCTGTTCGATTACATGAAGGACCAATTTTCCATCGTTGTTTTCGATGAATTCCAGAACTTCGAGTACGTGGACCCTTCGGTGTTCTCAACGCTTCAAAATCTGTGGGACAGCGGCAAGGATACCATCAAGGGCACGTTTATATTCATCGGATCAATTCATACCCTGATGCAGAAGATCTTTGAAGGAGCAAAGGAACCTCTCTTTGGAAGAGCAACTTCACGGATTTACCTCGAACCGCTCGATCCTGATGTCATTGCAGAGATTCTCTCCGATTATCATCTTGACCCTGCTGCCCATCTTTTGTTTTACTTCACCCTTTTCGACGGGATTCCCAAATACTATTTCCTCCTTGACAGATACCGGCTCTATGGAAAATCCCATGCAGAAATTGTGAGGAAGTTATTCTGTGAGGCTGACGCACCTCTCCAGCAAGAAGGAAAAGATCTCCTCATAGAAGAATTCGGGAAGAACTATCATCTCTATTTCTCCGTGCTCCAAGTCGTTGCCGGGGGTGAAACACAGATGGCAAGGATAGCGGATGGGGCAGGAATAAACGTAAACAGTATCAGCAAGTACCTGGAAGAACTCACCACTTATTACCAGGTCCTTGAAAGGCGTATCCCCGTCACGGAACATAAGCATGACAAAAAAATAGGAAGGTACTACATAAAGGACCACGCATTGAGGTTCTGGTTCCGGTATATCTTCAAAAATCAAAGTCTCATAGAGATAGGGGACGAAAGGACGCTTACGGAAAGGATACTCCGTGATCTGCCGACCTTCTCGGGAAAGAGCTTTGAGGAGCTGATCAGAGGACTGCTCCTGAAGAGAAACGCCAAAGGCCTCCTACCGTTCCGGTTTACAAAGATCGGCGGGTTCTGGACGCGCAAAGGTGACGTCGAGATAGATATTGTGGCGCTCAACGAAGATGAGGGAAAAATCCTCTTCGGGGAATGCAAGCTGAAAGGCAATAAGTTCACTCTTGTCGACCTCCAAAAACTGAAAGAAAAGACAAAGCAGGTGAAATGGAACATGAGCTCTCGAAAGGAATATTTTGCCCTTTTCTCTGTGCAGGCCATACCGGATAAAACACGTGTATCACTTGAAAAAGAGGGCATGCTGATATTTGACCTGAAGGGGCTGCTTTAGAGGCCGGACAATGACAAGGAGAAAGCGGCCCAACGACGAGTTCGCGGATCTGGATGAGCTGATTGATGAGATCATTGTCGATGCGTACGGCGAAGATGAACAGCTTTGGGCCTTTCGGCAGGCCATCGAGGACGAAGTGTCCTTGCCAGCAGGCGGTTTTGTCATCGGCCAACCCGTATTTGTAGTCGAGATCGATTACGAAGGCAACAAGCGTCGCGGATTGACGGCAAAATGCCGCTGGGAGGATGGCTCCGAGCACATAATTGCAGCCTCCGATATGATGTTTCCGGAAGGATTCTATGGTGCAAGATATTTGGCCGCCTACCGCAAATGGTTTGGCCTCGAACCTTACCCTCAAAAGGCCCAGGCGTTTTTGGTCCGCAGACGTCAACACAAGGCCACGGCTGTTGACCTCGATTTAGGCGGACCAATTGATCTCGTAGTCCTCTCCGTTAAGAATCGTGCCCCCCGCTGCTGTCTTCTGGGAAGCGAACGGGTAGTCACGCTTCGCCCGCACCGGATCCGGGATATGGCGCCGGGTGAGATAGTCACGGTCAAACCCAAGCAATGGCAATACGCCGGTTATCCCTATCTCTCGGGGAGAAATAGAATCTATCAGGCTTGACGTGGCCGTGCTCGGGCTTGTACCGCTTACGCTCGAAGACAGAGCAATTTGGGACCCCAAGGAACATTACTGGGACGAAGATGATGAGCCAATCGAAGATTGGGCTAAGCCGATCATTGCCCATGCACCGCGCCCGGAATTTGAGATGGAACAGGTCCTGCCCGGGGCCAATCCCGATGATCCCTTTTTGGACCCCATTACCGAGGCCAATGACCTTAAAGAGGCTGGAAACCGTTCCGAAGCAAAGAAGATTCTCATGCAGCTCTGCCAGTCCGATCTGCGCTGTCTCGACGTCCATGCACACCTCGGCAATCTTTACTTCGACACAAGGCCGGAGGACGCCATCCGCCACTACGAGGTCGGCCTACGTATTGGGGAACTCTCCCTTGGTGAAGCCTTTGAGGGTTTACCCCCTGGGGTTGCATTGACAACCGTCCCTTCCTCAGATGCATGCACGGCTATGGTTTATGCCTCTGGCGTCTGAGACGCTTCAAGGAAGCCGAGCGTCTCTTTGATTGGATGCTCTAGCTCAACCCATTCGACAACCAGGGCGTACGCTTTCTGATTGGGCATGTTCGGACGGGGAGGCCACGGGAGGAGCGCAAAGACGAATGATGAAACCGAACCACAGCCGGAATGACCCGTTAGAGCGGGCAATCGAAATGGTTCTCGCTCCCGGTAGTTTCATCTCCTATCGTGCGGCGTCGTCCTTTGTGGAGGATGTCCAGACGTTTGCAGACAAGATTGACACGCTCGTTGATAATGAGCCGGAGCGTGCAGTCCGCCTTTATGAGGTCTTCATCTCCGCCTGTCACGAGAAAGCCGATGAGGTCGATGATTCCAGCGGCAGTTTCGGAGCGTTAGTGGAGGGCCTATTCTGTGGCTGGATTAGGGCGTGCCAGGCGACCGGCGCGAACCGGGACGAGCTGGCGAAATCCTTGCTGGCCTGGATCGACGATGACCCTTACGGCTACTGCTTCCACCTGGACCGGGAAGCGGTCGAGGTGCTCGACAAAGATGGGCTTGAAGCCTTGGGCCGTCTTGTGCGCGTCAAATATGAGATAGAAGCGAAACAACGCAAAAAGGAGAAAGACAATTTCTCCGGATTTGGTCGCCGCCGCTGGGTTAGAGTGCTCAAAACCGTTCTTGCTGCACAGGGCAATATCGACGCTTACGTCGATCTTTGCCGGGAGAGCGGGCTCGGGGCCGAAGAGTGCCGGGTTATAGCCGGTATGTACAGGAAGAATAAGCGCCTCAAAGATGCGCTCCTGTGGGTTGAGCAAGGATTGATATTAAGGTCACAGGGCGCTGGGAGTTCTCTGGCCGGATACGACCTTGCCGAAATGAGACGGACGCTCCTGACCAAGCTCGGAAGACGTCAAAAGGCTCTCGATTCCGCCTGGGCCGAATTCCGGAACCATCCGTCCTTATTCGCTTACGGTGTTCTGATGCGCTATGTGCCGCCCAAGGAAAAAAGGGTATGGCGTGAAAAAGCCATGGAGGCGTCGGAGGATAGTGATCTTGCCTCTCAGATTGAACTTTGGCTGGAGAAAGCCGAAATGGATAGGCTCACTGCGAGGCTGAGTAAAGCCGCCGACGATGAGCTGGAAAACCTCAGCCATTACAATGGCGAGCCCCTTGCCCGCAAATTAGAGCGTTCTCACCCCGAATTGGCGGCAAGGATGTATCGGGCGCTTGCCATGCGGATTCTGAATGCGGGCAAGAGCAAATATTACAACGCGGCCCTCGGCAACATGGAGCACGCAAAAAAATACTATATGAAGGCCGGTCTTGATGCGGACTGGGAGGCTGTGGCCGCAGATGTTCGCACACGTCACCGCCTCAAGAAAGGGTTTATGGCCGGGTTCGAGCGAATCGCCTCCGATGCTCCAAGACAGATTGAACCTACGTTCCTGGAGCGTGCGAGGCAGCGATGGCCAAGGAAAGGATGATAGATGATAGGTTCGGGCTTGACTTGAGCTGCACATTCTTATAAAGTGGAGACGGCAGGAGCAAGATTGGCGGACACCGAAGGCAAGTTGTTACTTCGAACGGACAAATGAAATCCCTAAAGGACACTCACATGCATTCTACAAAAAAGACCGGCAATAAGCGGCGCATCAAATCATCACCGGAGACATCCGGCAAAACAGTTCGAATGACTGTTTCCCGAACACACAAACCAGAGGACGTGGAGCTCGAAGAATGGCAGCGGCTCCTGAGGAAACAGTACGGGGAACAGCAGACGTTCCAGTTGGAAAACTTGGGAGATCATGCTATTTTTTCCGATTTTCGCCTCACCAATCCGGAATCCCAAAAAACGTACAAAGTCGCCATACGGGGGAACAAGCCGGGGGACAACTATTGCTCCTGTCCGGATTTTCAGGTCAACAACCTGGGCATGTGCAAACATATCGCCTTTACTCTCAACCGGCTCATGAATGTCAAGGGAGCGGAAAGAGCTTTCAGTGAAGGATATACCCCTTCCTTTTCCGAGGTGTTTTTGGCCTATGGGTTGAAAAAAGAGGTCCGGTTTCGGGCAGGCCAGGGAGCGCCAGGGGAGCTTATTTCCCTGGCCCAAGAATTCTTTGACGCGGATGGAAGGCTTAAGGAGGGCCGCATACTTGATTTTCCCCGGTTTCTCGATGGCATCCCGAAAAACAACGGCCATGAGGTGCGTTGCTACGATGATGTCATGGCCTATATTGCCGACCATCAGGACGAGGAGCATCGGCGCTGCATCGTCGATGACAGCCTGAAAGAGGGTATTGAGGGCTCGATCATGGGCAAAGTTCTCAAGACAGACCTCTACCCGTATCAGAAGGAAGGCGCCTTATTCGCTGTGCAGGCTGGCCGCTGTCTCATCGGAGATGATATGGGACTGGGAAAGACTATTCAGGCCCTGGCAGCAGCAGAGTTGATGGCACGGTTGTTTCGTATCGGAAAAGTATTGATCGTCTCTCCCACATCTCTTAAATATCAATGGAAGGGAGAAATAGAAAAATTCACCGACCGGAATGCCATTGTTATTGAAGGGCTGAACAACCAGCGCCGCGCTTTGTATCAGGACGATGCCTTCTACAAACTGGTCAATTATGAGCTGGTCTGGCGGGACCTGGAACAGATCCGGCAATGGGGACCGGACCTGGTTATCCTCGACGAAGCACAGCGGATCAAGAACTGGAAGACCAGGACAGCCAAATATGTGAAGCAATTGCAGTCCTCCTTTGCCATCGTGTTGACAGGAACGCCTATTGAGAACCGGATCGAAGAGCTTTATTCCATCATGGAATTCATAGACCGGCATCACTTCGGCCCTCTCTATCGCTTCCTCCACACGCACCGGATCCTGGATGACGGCGGAAAGGTTGTGGGGTATAGGAATCTGGAATCGGTACGGCGGTCTCTGGAAGGGGTTATGATTCGCCGGAAGAAGGAAGAGGTGCTGAAGCAGTTGCCCCTCCGGGTTGATAAACATTTCTTTGTGCCCATGACGAAGGAGCAGCAGGATATCCATGACGAGAACTACGAAATCGTGGTAAGGTTGGTCGCCAAATGGCGCCGTTACAGATTCCTGTCAGAGGCCGACCAGCGGCGCATGCAGATCGCTCTCAGCATGATGCGGATGGCTGCTGACAACACCTACCTCGTGGACAAGAAAACGGTTCACGGCCCCGAAGATCGAGGAGCTTTCAACTTTACTCCGGGAAATAGTTCTTGAGGGTGGAGAAAAAGCCGTTATCTTCAGCCAGTGGCTCCGCATGACAGAACTGGTGGAGCGGGTCCTTCAGGATAACGGCATTGCCTATGTCCATCTCAACGGCATGGTGTCCTCACGAAAGCGTAAAGAGCTTATGACCCAGTTCCGTGAAGATCCCGACTGCAAGGTCTTCCTCTCCACCGATGCCGGCGGTGTGGGCTTGAACCTCCAGAGCGGCTCTGTTGTAATCAACATGGATATTCCCTGGAATCCCGCCGTCCTTGAGCAGCGCGTCGGCCGCGTTCATCGCATCGGCCAGCGCCGCCTGGTCCGGGTCATCAATTTCGTAACCAGGGCATCCATCGAGGAGCGCATACTGGACCTGCTCAAATTCAAGAAATCCCTCTTTGCAGGGGCTTTGGATGAGGGAGGACAAGACATTGTGATGATCGGCGAGAGCCAGATCAAGAAGTTTATGGAGACCGTAGAAGCAGTAACGGATGATCTGGAAAAACCCGATCCGCTTATAGAAACACAGGATCAGGCCGAAGTTGCCCTGGATGCGGAAGCGGTGGACAGAAAAGAAGCCGAGGAAAACGGGATAGATGCGCCGTCGATAGTGACCGGGCCAGGAGCCATGGCAAAAAATCAGGTAGAACCGTTCAGCCAGATCCTCATGAAAGGCGCCGAATTCCTGACAGCGCTCGGTGATGCCCTGTCGCAAAGTAATGCGCCGCCCCATGAGGTCATGGAGAAACAGGTGCAGGCCATGATCGGCAGGGATGAGACAACAGGAAGGCCCTATCTGAAAGTTCCGCTGCCCGAACCGGAAATGGTGCAACAGGTCTTCTCTGCCATCGGAGGGCTGGTGGCCGGGTTCTTTGCGAAGAAGTGAGTGAGGGGGATTATGATCGGTGATGCCTTCAATATTGAGGGCGATCTCCTTTCTCCCAGACCGCTGGATGGTTTGTTAGGCCGGTGAGCATTTTCCGCTGTTTCTAGCGTCACGTATGGTCGGGGCGACTGGATTTGAACCAGCGACCTCTTGCTCCCAAGGCAAGCGCGCTAAACCATGCTGCGCCACGCCCCGAATAGCGTAAACATATCATAATAGAAAGAATTTTTGCAACAGTTACCTGTCCTGTGTCAAGATGAGCACGGTAGTGAGCGACACAAAGAAAGGGTCGTCATCCGGACTGTTGTCGTGCCTTAGTGCATCGGTGGTGGGCCATCCATTCTGCCGGGTTTTCTCAAGAGAAAGATAAACGGCAAAATAACGAGCATCAGAATGAAGACGAAATGGAAGGTGTCATTGAAGGCGATCATCGTTGCCTGTCTGATGAGATTTCCGTATATGACCCCCAGCGCTCCCTGAAACGCCAAGGCGTCAGGTATACCCTTCAGATGGAGAAACGGTTGAATGTGGCTGAGCGCCCACTGATATGGCCCATCGAAAGGTGTCAAGTGTTCCACGAGCCGAGACTGATGGAATTGTGCCCGTCTCGCGAGAAGCGTTGTAAAGATCGCGACACCAAAGCTCCCGCCGAGATTTCTGAGGAGATTGAAGAGCGCTGTTGCACCAGCCATATTTTCTTTCCTGATGTGTGAAAGGGTAAGATTTGTGAGCGGTACGAAGACAAAGCCCATTCCGAGACCGAGTATTACCCTAGGCCACATGATGGTCATAAAATTGGCCTCAAGATTAAAATTTGCCATGAGATACAAGGAGTATGTGACGATCGAAAGTCCGGTAAAAAGTATGTATTTGGGGTTTATTTTTGTCACAAGCCTGCCTACTATCAGGAGGGAGAAAATTGTCGCGATGCCTCCGGGACCTAGAGCGAGTCCGGCGAGGGTTGACGTGTATCCCATCAATGTCTGCAAATAAATGGGAAGGAGCACGAGGGTCGAGAACATGTTGAGGAAGACAAAAAACATGATCATGTTCCCTGTGGAAAATGAGATGTCCTTGAAGAGTCTGAGGTTAATGACAGGCTCCTTTTTTCTCAGTTCAGTGAAAACGAGGAGGATAAGAGACGTAATGGATACAACGGCGAGCCATCTGATCTGCGTCGAAGCGAACCAATCTTCTCTCTGCCCCTGATCGAGGAGGATCTGCAGGCATCCGAGTCCCAGAGCCACGAGCATCAATCCCAAATAGTCCATCTTCATCTTGATCCTTTCCATGTAATGCGGATCTTTGATAAAAAGCATGGCCATGATAATGGAAATGATCCCGATGGGAATATTGATGAAGAATATCCAATGCCAGGACCAGTTGTCTGTAATCCAGCCCCCCATCACAGGGCCCACAATGGGACCGAACATGATGCCGATTCCGAAAAAGGCCATGGCTATGCCATGCTGACGCGGTGGAAAGGTTTCAAGAAGGATGGACTGAGAGATTGGTTGTAGCGCGCCGCCGCCGAGACCCTGGAAAATCCTGAAAAAGATGAGACTTTGAATATTCCACGAAAAGCCGCACAGGAGGGAACTCGCGGTAAAAACAGCGATTGAAATGAGAAGGTACAGCTTCCGCCCGAAGAATCTGCTCAGCCACCCGGTGATGGGAATGATGATGGCGTTAGAAACAAGGTACATGGTTATGGCCCAGGTAGATTCGTCAATCCCTGCAGAGAGGCTGCCCCTGATATGGTCAAGCGACACATTGACAACAGACGTGTCAATGATCTCGATGAGCGTGGGAAGCATTACGGTAAAGGCGATAATCCACTTTTCCATTACACTATTATTGCGTTATGACGGTGGGTTGGACAGACATGCCAACTCTAAGGATGTGGTCTTTATCTGTGTTCTTATCGAGAATGATTTTAACGGGAATCCGCTGGACTACTTTTACGTAATTGCCTGTGGCATTTTCCGGAGGAAAGAGCGAGAAGTTTGCCCCTGTTCCAGCCATGATGCTGTCAACGCTACCGTTAAAGGTCTTTCCCGAGTAGGTATCGACTTTGAAGTCCACTTTCTGACCCGCCCTTATTTTCGCGAGCTGGGTTTCTTTGAAATTCGCAACAATCCAGATGTCCTCAAGGGGAACAACGGCGCAGAGCGGTTGCCCCGCGCTGATCTGATTTCCGACCTCAACGGCCTTTTTTGTAACATACCCGTCGGCGGGCGCGAGGATTTTCGTGTATTCTTTGTTGAGCACGGCGCTGTCCATAATAGCCTTCTTTGTTTCTACGATGGCTTTCTGGGCGACGAGCCCCGCGTCGTTCTGCTTGATGAGGGAAAGCTGTGTTTCCAGTGAAGCCTCCAGCTCTTTGATGCGCTCAACAGCTGCCTTGAGCTGGGCCCCGCTCACATCAAGGGCGGTCCTGGTCTTCTCATACCTTTCTTTTGAAATCGCCTCATCTTTGAGGAGGTTTTCGGCCCGCCTCATATCGGCTTTTGCCTGATTGAGGTTCGCTTCAGCAAGATCCTTGTTGGCTTTTGCCGCCTCGATGGCCGCTTTTATCTGGACCGCTTGTTTGCCCGCAACATCCAGCTTATACTGTGTTTCAGACCATTTTGCCTTTTCCGCCTCGTAAGCCGATGTGGTTTCTCTGACCTTCACATTGTAATCGATGGGGTCTATTTCCAGCAGAAGGTCGTCCTTTTTGACAAACTGGTTGTCCTGTATATGGATCACTCTGATTGTTCCGCTCACTTTTGACGCGATGGTATGAATCCTTCCTTCAACAAAGGCATCATCGGTTGTAATACGCGTCGCGCGATACCGCAGATAAAAGGCCAGGAAAATAATCGCTACAATCACGATTATCAAAAACACAATCGCCGCCGGGCCCTTGTTCCGGCTATTGAAGGCCTTTTTTATTTCTTCCACCATTACTTGTATATCTCTATGAGGTCTTTTCCCGATGCGTACATGAGCCCCGCGTAAGCGCGGTTAAATTCATAAAGTGATTGATAATAATTCGTCTCCGCCACAGTGAGAAGCGTAATCGCGTCGATGACATCCGTTGCCGTACCGACACCGTCCGCATACTTTACTTTGTTGATTCTCAGGTTTTCTTCTGCCTGAGCAGTGGCATCCTTTGTGACCTTCACCTTTTCTTGCGCATCGACCATTTCAAGATAGTACCGCTCAACCTCGAACCTGATATCATCGATCAGCTTTTTTCTTTCTGTAATTAATTTCTGCTTTTGACTCTCTATCTTGGCGAGGCCTGCCTGAGTGCTGCCTCCGCTGAAAAAATTGATGTTCATGCCGACCAGGACCCCCCACATGCCCTCATGAAGCTCGTATTTGTCTTTCATGTAATCGTATCTTCCCTGAAGAACAAATTGGGGGAAATATTCAGCCCGTTTACCGGTTTCTTCGAGTTTCGTCGCCTCCAAGGTGTTGTCGACGATCTTTGCTTCATATCTGTCTTTTTCTGCGGACTCCTGTGCTTCTTCAAGAGAGACATAAGTCGCGGGGACCACATTCGCTTCCTCAGTGTCAATGATCGTGGTAAGGGGCCGTGCGAGCAGATTGTTCAGTTGCGAATGACGGATCTTTTTCATGTTCTGCGCGGTGATCAGTTTTTGCTTCGCATCGGAGAGCCTCACCTCCGCCTGGAGAAGATCATTCTTGGTAATGACACCTTCGTTGTAAAGGGCTTGTGCATTGGCGAGATGCCCCTCCAGCCGCTCTTTTTCCCTCTCGGCAACCTTCACCATCTTTTCGGATTCGAGGAGGTCGTAATAGGCGGAAGCAAACTGAAGTGCCACATAGTTCTTTATCCTTTTTGTCTCAAACTGCTTTGTCTCGTATATTCTTTTACTCGACGCAAAGTAGGATGACACCCCCCCGAAATCGTACAGGAGTTGTTGCATGACCAGAGAATAGGTGTAAAAACTCTTCTCCGAGGTTAACGCTACCTGGCTTCCGTTTATCATGCCAGGTTGAAGCTCCAGATAATTCTGGGTGTAACCGCCATCGGCACGAGGCAGCAATCGTGAGCGGGCGATAAGCGTATCGGCATTCGATATGGATTCTTCCTGCTGCGCTATTTTGACGACTCTGCTGTCCTCTGTAACAAGCCTGATTCCCTCCGCAAGGGTAAGCGTTTCCGCATGAAGAACAGTATGACCAGGTAGAACGAGGGCCATCGTCAACAATGGTATCCAAATATATTTCTTATATATTACTGAACGATTGTTCATGTGAACTCCTGTTCAATTTACAGTATCCATGCAGTATTGTCAATAAGTATTTAGCTGGACTAATTGCTTCATAAAGAGTGTTACCCAAAGGGTGGTGATAGAAGATCGTTAACTCATAAATGATGTTACCGAATAATAGCCCCGAAAGAAGGGGACCGGTATGAGTCTGCGATCGAGAGGGAGCATATCGAAGCTGCCTTCCTGCAACACAAGAAAGCCTTGCGAAAAAAAATATCCGATAGACTTTGCGCTACTTGTAGCTACCATCGGAAGCATGCCATACGATTGCTCAGGAAGTTCAAACGGTTTGCTCGGTTTTGATTATGATAATGGTTCTCGAGTTTCTCAATCATCGCCTCGTGAGGCATTTTTGACCGAAAGAAGAAAACCGGTCATATTCACCCCCAGCCATGCCTACCAGAAAGAGGATAATGCCCACAGAGAGCCATACTGCCTGGACTATCGAGGCTATTCGTTGCGCGTGGAAGGGCAACATACGTAACCCATACCGCAAGTCTCTTCTCATACACATCGCGGGTTTCTGCTTGCCGTACCCATTCGGCTAGCTCTTCGGGCGAAGGATAATGGTTGGATGACGGCATATTTTCTTATAGAGAATTCCTCCTAACGTCACTATGTCATTACTCTGTCCTTTGATGTGGAATGGGTCTTAACACTTCTGAAGACGCCCCTTCTGATTTTCTTTGTGGTGATTTCGCTCAAGAACCGTTCTAGGCCATGATACCAAGGTGGGTATAACGTGCATAGGGAAGCGATGATGTTCTGTACGCCATTCTTTCACGCGTTTCATTGTATGTGAACCACGGTTGTCAATGACAAGGGGGATCAATGTAAAAAGGGGTCTCTGTGTTGATCTTTTCGGGAAACTTCAGGAACTCGTCCTGGCGGTCCTTTGGCATGAGGCCCCGGTTACCTTTCCGCCAAGGGTCTTCAGCACAGCAAAGAGGGTTCTTGTGCCGTGTCTTTCGTCATCATGCGTCATGGTATCGGCATGGCCCTCTTCTCAGGGTAATCCCGGCTGTGCGCGATCCAATGCCTGGATCTGACTTTTCTCGTCAACGGATATCACGAGAGCTTCATCGGACGGGTTGAGCCACAGACCGACACCATCCCGCACCTTCTCGATGAAATCAGGGTCGTTGCTTCATTTGAAGGCTTTATGCGATGAGGCTGTATATTTGACAGTCGATAAAAACGACGACCCATCATTTTGTCGCGCCTTGAAAAAGGTTTCCATACGCTGTATGATCTTTCTACGTTATGGAATTATTTAGAAATGATGAACTATTTGAGAGCGATTCCGACAAACCCCTTGCCGACAGGATGAGGCCGAAGACGCTCAATGATTTCGTGGGCCAGGAGCACATCCTCGGCGAAGGGAGGGTTCTCCGGGTCCTGATCGAAAAAAAGGACATACCGTCGATGATCCTTTGGGGGCCGAGCGGCGTGGGTAAGACGACCCTCGGATGGCTTATGGGACGTTATATGAAGTTACCCTTTGTCTCTTTGAGCGCGGTCAGCATCGGCCTCAAAGAAGTGAAAGAGGTGGTGCAGAAGACAAGACTCCAACGTATCATGCTCTTCATCGACGAATTTCACCGCTTCAATAAACTGCAACAGGATTCTTTCCTGCCTCACGTGGAGAACGGCAGCATCATCCTTATTGGCGCTACAACGGAAAATCCTTCCTTTGAGATCATCTCGCCGCTTCTCTCGCGGATGCGGGTTATCACACTCAACCCCCTCACAAAAGATGGGCTTGTGATAATTTTGAAAAGGGCCTTACGTGAAGACAGAGAGCTTAAGACGGCATCGTTGAAGATCGACGATGATACGGTTGAAGAGATCGCTTATCTGGCTGATGGCGATGCACGGCGCGGGCTCAACCTCATTGAGGTCTGTTACAAGATGGTACGGGAAGCAGGATCAGGTGCGCAGGCTGTTAGCCACGAAATTGTCCGTGAAGCATACCAGAAGAAGGTTGCCGTCTATGACAAAACCGGCGAGATGCACTATGACCTTATCAGCGCTTTGCACAAGAGCATGCGCGGCTCCGATGTTGACGCGGCCCTATACTGGCTTGCCCGAATGATCGAGGGCGGCGAAGACCCTCTTTATGTATTGAGAAGAATTGTGCGCTTCGCGTCAGAGGATGTGGGAAACGCTGATCCCTATGCGCTGGCGCTCACTATCTCCGCCACAGAGGCCTTTAAATTCGTCGGCCAGCCGGAAGGCTATCTGGCGATCGCCCAGGCAGTGGTCTATCTCTCGCTATGCGAAAAAAGTAATGCCATTTACAAGGCGTATGGCGCAGTGAGTCGCGATGTGAAAGAACTCCCGGAATATCCCGTGCCTATGCATATCCGAAACGCCCCGACAAAGCTCATGAGCGAGTTGGGCTATGGAAAGGGCTATCTCTATCCCCACGATTTTGAGGGAGCCCTCGTTGAGCAGACGTATCTTCCTGACGAACTCCTTGCAAAACGATACTACTTGCCAACAGGCAGGGGCCACGAGAAGAAACTCCAGGAATTCCTCCAGAAAGTCCGCCACTTCCACGGAAAAAAGTGAAAAGCCCTTATCTTCCCCATAGCGCACCGAGATAAGCTCATTGCTTGTTGTACCCACCTTGTCCGATTTGATGCTTGCCCAGGACAACAGGAACGTACTTGTCCGCCTGAACGAAAAGTATACTAAAACCTTCGTAGAACCGACAAAGAAGGCTCAGGGGCAAATACTTTTCCTACAATGTACCGATACCGCAAAGGGGGGCATGCATATTACTGCGCCCATTGAGGATGGGTACATGCATCATTTGAATTCTCCGATACAAAACCGCTCACGCAAGCATGCTGCCACTGCCGCCCACCGAGGGTGTTCAGAATCTATGCATAACAACCGTATTAAGGCCGACACCTGAAAACTTGTCAATGTTACACGTCATGGTAATTGGCGGCGCGGCTTATGCGGAACGTTACCCCTGTTTCGATTGGTAATTCTCGATAATTGGTTTCTTCTAAATAGTTTAATTATACGTGGCCAAGCAGCCACAGGATACCTTCCTGAAAGTCTTTTCCTGAGAATTATGTCAAAACTGTGAAGATTAGGAATGGCATTCCGTGAGCATTCTGTTGACCAACCAACGGTTACGGGAAAATGAATTTATGAGCGGGAAAAGCAAATAAAGGAAGCTAGGAAGGTTTGCGAGGACGTCTGCTTCAGATGGCGCCTGGTATTTCTAAGTCTTCCTATCCCAAGGCAACATGCCAAACATACCCGATACATCGACACGGTTGTCGAAAATTTCCGCACACATCGACACGGTTGTCGAGAATTTCCGCGACAAGTTATTTAATATCTAATGATGTTAGCTTGTTGTGAACGGCACGCCCATTGCACTACTCTTCCCAGTATGGGAGAAGGTGAAGCAATGAACGGGACACTGGGATGCACGGAAAGCACACAACCGGATGTGGCGGGGCCCAAAAACCATGATGAGGACCCGTTTCACAGGATGATCATCCGAACGACCACCGGGGGCAGAGTTCAAAAGAAAGCATGCCTTCGTCTCGATGGTTTTGCCCGCATTTACTACTGCCCGGCGCCCCCCGTGCTCAATGATGATTCAACCGATAAAAGTGAAGAAAAAAATCCCCATTTGAGGAGGTAGTATGAAAAAGCTATTCGTCGTAATGATCGCAGTATGTTTTGTTGCTCTGGCAACGGTTGTCTTCTCAGCTCCGACCGATCAGGCACCTTCGGCCATGGCCCCTGCCTTTGGTCACGGTTGCCCGGGGTTCTCCGGGATGCACCATGGTGGTCCTTTCCATAAAGGCTTCCGGTCGTACCTGAACCTCTCCAGGGAGCAGAGGGATAAGATGCATGAGCTCAGAATCCGCTTTTCCAAGGAAACTCGCGATATGAGATACGACCTCGCACAGAAGAAACTCGAGATGAAAAAACTCTTTACCGATCCGAAGACCGACGATGCAACGCTTCTTGCAAAGGAGAAGGAATTGAACGCGCTGAAAGGGAAGCTCATGGATAAGATGGCCGAGATGAAGATCGAGGGGAGAAAGATTCTTACCCCTGAGCAGCTTCAGAAGCTCGAGACCCTGTCCATGCACCATCGCCACCCTCGTTGGAATTGATGGCCCGGTAAGGCATATGAAAAAAATTGTCATCCTCTGTTTGATGGTACTCGCATCAGGATTGTCTGGTTTTTCCTGCGCCTCCGATAGCTACAACACGCAGAAGGGCGCTGCCATAGGCGCCATCGGTGGTGCGCTCGCCGGCCAGGCAATCGGCCATAACACCGCGGGCACCTTAATAGGCGCCGCAGGCGGGGCACTCGTAGGAGCAGTCGCGGGAAATGCCATCGACCAAAGCCAGGCCCAGGAGCGTCTGGCACAGGTACCACCCGCGAACGTCCCTCCTCCCGGTCAATGGGTCGAAGTCCCGGGGCAGTGGGTCAACGGACAGTGGGTACCGGCACACAGAACGTGGGTGCCGGTCAATCCGGGCGGACAGATGGGCGCGGGCCCACAGGAGGCTCCCCCGGCATACGTGATCCAGACAGCCCCGCCGGTCGTTCCCATACCGGGAACCTATGTATACTTCGTTCCGGACATCGGGGCGGATATTCTGTTCTACCATGGCTTCTGGTATCGTCCGTATGCGGGTCGCTGGTTCAGGGCGACAACGTACAACGGACCGTGGGTATACATCGTTCCCCGGATGGTGCCTCACGTCCTCAGAGGGCTTCCCCCGGACTATCGGAGGGGTATCCCGCCGGGATACCGGCCCATACCCTATCAAGAACTGCAGGGGAACTGGAGAAGATGGGAACGGGAGAGATACTGGGACCACCACCAGGAAAGAAGAGGATAGAACGCTACACCATGACTGAATGTTGAGCAGTATTTCTGCCACACGGGAGAAAAGGAGGTATCCATGAGAAAGAAGATTTTTATGAGTATCATCGTTGCCTTGATAGGCATCTCGCTTGTCCTTCCTGCCACGAGCCAGGCCAGAGGGTGGAGGGGCGGCTGGGGATGGTGGGGACCCGGGGCACTAGTGGGTGGAGTCCTTCTCGGCGCTGCCCTTGCCCAGCCCTGGTATTACGCACCCCCGCCTGCTTACGTCTATCCCCCGCCTACCGTTGTCTATACCACGCCGCCGCCTGCCTATTATCCGAATCAGGCTTACGCGTATCCTGATCCGGCTGTTACGTCCCAATCGGACGGTAAGCCATCATCAGGGCAATGGGTTACGGTGCCGGGTCAATCCGTAAACGGCACATGGGTTCCCTCCCACAAGGTGTGGGTATCCGATAACCCCTGATCGTTTCGGTTTCGTGCGACCGGACACATGGGGTTTCTGGCCCTTAAGGACAGAAGAGACCATATCCTTATCCCTTAAGATGGTTCAGGACCCCGGGATCAGGTCCGGAGGTGCAAGGAGTATATACATGCGTGGGGACTAGGGTTGGAAGGCTCTTTAAATATCTACATTTGATGATATAACTCCATAAACCTTACTTTATTTTAGTATACTTTACTATAATCTTGGCGTCATCATTCAAGGAGTGCGCTTGACCGGAAACCTTGATGTGTAGTATTTACTATATAAAACGAGTCCAGATTCCGGTTATCTGCAACAAACCGATCTGTTGGCTATCCATTTGAGTGTATAAGAAATGATCAAAAACAATCCTTGAGAGGGTATCAAAATGACATTTACGCAGGAGCCAGAGAAACACGAAATACCGAATCCCACTGACGCTGGTGTGAAAAAGCGGCATTTGTGGACGATACTGCTCGTGATCTGCATCGTGGCCATCGGAACATACGTCTTTTTCATCAGACCGGCAATGAAATCAAAAGTTGCCAGACAAGGATCCGCCAACCAGACACAGGCCGTGCCTGTCGCGGCGGCTCAGGCGAAAAAGGGCGACATGGCGTTGTATCTCACGGGGCTCGGCACGGTCACTCCGCTCAACACGGTCACTGTCCACACCCGCGTGGACGGACAACTGATGGAGGTGCGCTACAAAGAAGGCCAATCCGTCAACACCGGGGACGTGCTGGCCGTCATCGACCCGAGACCTTTCGAAGTACAGCTAACTCAGGCCGAGGGGCAGATGGCTCGCGACCAGGCTTTTTTGAAGAACGCGACTCTGGACCTGGAGAGGTACCGGACACTCTGGCAGCAAGATTCAATTCCCAAACAGCAGCTCGACACCCAGGAGGCCCTGGTGCGGCAGTATGAGGGCACTGTAAAGGCTGACCAGGGCCAGATCGATAGTGCCAGATTGCAGCTTGCCTACTGTCAGATTGCCGCACCGGTCAGTGGACGCATCGGCCTTCGTCTCGTGGATCCGGGCAACATCGTCCATGCTGCCGATGCCAACGGTCTGGTCGTCATTACCCAACTTCAACCCATTACGGTTATCTTTCCCATTCCCGAAGACAATCTTCAACAGGTGCTCCCAAGACTCAAAACAGGGGAGCGATTAGTTGTTGAAGCCTACGACCGGGAACAAAAGGTGAAACTTGCCACAGGCTCTCTTCTGACAATCGACAACCAAGTCGATCCGAACACGGG
Organism: uncultured delta proteobacterium; assembly: GCA_963754785.1. Taxonomy (GTDB): domain Bacteria; phylum Desulfobacterota; class Syntrophorhabdia; order Syntrophorhabdales; family Syntrophorhabdaceae; genus PNOF01. The sequence continues at coordinate 282,250 of CAVWHH010000018.1, forward strand.
CACAGTCAAGTTTAGGGCAGTATTCCCGAACAATGCGCATGAGCTGTTTCCGAACCAGTTCGTTAACGCCAGCCTGCTCATAGACCTCAAGCGTGGGACTATTATCATACCGTCGGCCGCCATTCAGAGGGGTCCCACGGGCACCTTCGTCTACGTGGTGAAATCAGACCATACCGCCCAAGTCCGACCCGTCGATGTGGGTGAGGTACAGGGCGGCCAAGCCTCCATCATTAAGGGGCTTTCGGCGGGTGAACTCGTCGTGGTCGATGGTGCAGAAAGGCTTCGGGATGGAGCAAGGGTGGATTTAAGGGGCGATGAGACGAGCAGCAAGGTGCCCCAAAAGGAGCGCTGATGAATATTTCACGTCCCTTCATCACGCGGCCCGTGGCGACGACGCTCCTAATGGTAGCGATTTTTTTGGCCGGGGCCGTGGCATATCGCCAACTGCCGGTCTCCGCATTGCCGCAAGTTGATTACCCGACAATCGAGGTCAGTACGGCTTATCCCGGTGCAAGTCCCGACGTTATGGCATCCTCAGTGACGGCCCCGTTGGAACGCCAATTCGGCATAATGCCCGGTCTCGCGCAGATGACGTCCACAAGTTCCAGCGGAAGTTCGGTCATCATCCTGCAGTTCAGTCTTGACCTGTCCCTTGACGTGGCCGAGCAACAGGTCCAGGCGGCAATCAACGCCGCGTTCTCGTACCTGCCTAAGGACCTTCCAACGCCGCCGGTCTACAGCAAGGTAAATCCTGCTGACGCCCCTATTCTTACGCTTGCCCTCACGTCAAAGACCCTGCCGCTCCCGACCGTGGAAGACTTGGCCGATACACGCTTTGCGCAGAAGATATCCCAGCTTTCCGGAGTGGGACTCGTGAGTATCAGCGGCGGGCAAAGGCCGGCGGTAAGAATCCATGTAAACCCGGTGGCCCTCGCAGCCAATAACCTGACGCTTGAAGATATACGATCCGCAATAAGTACGGCGAACGTCAACGAGGCAAAGGGAAGCTTTGACGGTCCACAGCAGTCCTACATCATCGGAGCTAATGATCAGCTCTTTTCGAGCAATCAATATCGGTCCCTTATCATCGCATACAAGAACGGCGCCCCGGTCAGGCTTTCCGATGTGGCGGAGGCCGTTGACGATGCCGAGAATGTTCAGCAGGCTGCATGGACGAACAGGACGCCGGCGGTTATTCTTAATATTCAGCGCCAGCCTGGCGCCAATGTCATTGAAGTCGTCAACCGCGTGAAAGCCCTTATGCCTCAGCTCACGAGCTCTCTTCCGCCCGCGATTGAGGTTTCCATACTCACGGACAGAACGACAACGATCCGCGCGTCGGTGCACGATGTGGAGTTTGAACTGATGCTCGCCGTTGCTCTGGTCATACTTGTCATCTTTCTCTTTCTGCGCAGCCTTTCGGCGACTATCATTCCGAGCATTGCCGTGCCCGTTTCCCTCGTGGGTACTTTCGGCGTCATGTATCTTCTCGGGTTCAGCCTCAATAACCTCTCCCTCATGGCGCTCACCATATCCACCGGCTTTGTCGTCGATGACGCTATCGTCATGATCGAGAATATCAGCCGGTTCATAGAAGAAGGAGACAAGCCTCTCGAAGCAGCGCTGAAAGGATCAAAACAGATAGGTTTTACCATCCTGTCTCTCACTGTGTCCCTTATCGCTGTTCTGATCCCGCTTCTGTTTATGGGTGACGTGGTAGGACGGCTCTTTCGTGAGTTCGCCGTAACCCTCGGTGTTACAATCCTCATCTCTGCCGTGGTCTCGCTCACGCTCACGCCGATGATGTGTGCACGTCTGCTCAAGGATACCCGTGAAGAGCAGCAGAGCCGGTTTTACCTGGCCTCCGGGAGGGCCTTCGATCGTATAATAGAAGCATATGGAACGACACTGAAATGGGTCCTGAGACGGCAACGGACCGTGCTCCTCGTGGCTGCCGGAACCCTTGTGCTCACTGTGGTCCTCTACTGGGTTATACCAAAGGGTTTCTTTCCGGTACAGGACACGGGGGTCATCCAGGGGATATCCGAGGCCTCTCAATCGTCCTCCTTTTCGGCCATGGCCGTGAAGCAGCAGGCCCTAGCCCGGGTAATCCTCGAGGACCCTGCCGTAGAGAATATCTCCTCTTTCATTGGCGTGGATGGAACCAACGCGACACTCAACAGCGGGCGGATCCTTATAAGCCTGGTGCCTCTCGCGAAGCGCAAGGTGAGTGCGTCGGAGGTGATACGGCGTCTGCAGCCCAAACTCGTTAAGGTCAACGGGATCACCCTTTTCATGCAGCCTGTGCAGGATCTCACTGTTGACGCCAGGGTCAGCCGCACACAGTTCCAGTACACGATGGAAGACCCCGACGCAAATGAACTGTACAGCTGGGCACCAAAACTGACCGATGCCCTGAAGATGCGCCCTGAACTGAGGGATGTGAGCAGCGACCAACAGGATAAGGGACTCCGGGTCACCCTGGATATCGATCGTAGTACTGCGTCGCGTTTTGGCATAGCACCGCTAGACGTAGACAACATACTGTACGATGCCTTTGGCCAGAGGATTATTTCTACCATGTTTACGCAGGTCAATCAGTACCGCGTCATTCTCGCCGTGAAACCCGAGTTCCTCCAAAACCCGGAGAAGCTGAATAGCATATATCTCCGCAGCAGTACCGGCGGCCAGGTGCCACTCAGCGCAATAAGCCGGATCACGGAAGCAACAGGGCCGCTTCTGGTCAGTCGACAGGGCCAATTCCCGGCCGTTACTGTCTCCTTCAACCTGGAGCGCGGAGCATCGTTGGGCCAGGCCGTGGAAGCGGTGGAGACAGCCGAAAATAAGTTGGGTCTTCCGGCGAGTATACGAGGAAGCTTTCAGGGAACGGCACAGGCATTCAAGAGTTCACTCACCAATGAACCGCTTCTGATCCTGGCAGCGCTCGTTACCGTTTTTATTGTTCTCGGTGTCCTTTATGAGAGCTACATCCATCCCATCACGATCTTATCGACCCTTCCCTCTGCGGGTGTGGGCGCGCTCCTGGCCCTCATCTTACTCCGTACCGATTTCAGCGTTATCGCGCTCATCGGTATCATCCTTCTTATCGGTATCGTCAAAAAGAACGGCATCATGATAGTCGACTTTGCCCTCGAGGCGGAGCGCAAGGAAGGAAAAAGTCCGGAAGAGGCCATTTATCAGGCATCGCTGTTGCGTTTTCGTCCTATCATGATGACCACCATGGCTGCGCTGCTTGGCGCACTTCCTCTGGCCATGGGCGGCGGTGTGGGTTCTGAGCTTCGCCACCCACTCGGCATCGCCATTGTAGGCGGCATGATCATCAGCCAGATGCTCACCCTGTATACGACGCCAGTCATCTATCTGTGGTTTGACCGGCTGGCAGGACGGATCAAACACGGTCGTTCCTACGTGACGGATCAAGAAAAGATACGTGTGGGCCGGTCGTGAACATCTCAGAGACCTTCATTCACCGACCTGTTGCAACAACGCTGCTCGCAGCTGCCCTTGTTCTTGCGGGTGTCCTTGCCTTTCAGCTGTTGCCCGTGTCTCCTTTGCCACCCGTGGAATTTCCCACTATCTCCATAGGCGCCTCGCTGCCCGGGGCGGACCCTGAAACAATGGCCACCTCCGTTGCCACGCCCCTCGAACGCCAGTTCGGGCGCATAGCGGGCGTCAACGAGATGACTTCTACGAGTAATCGCGGATCCACGAGGATCACTCTGCAATTCGACTTGAACCGCAATATAGACGGTGCCGCGCGCGATGTACAGGCCGCCATAAACGCCGCTCGAAGTTACCTGCCCGCGAACATGCCGAGTAACCCTTATTATCGCAAAAGTAATCCTGCCGACGCGCCCATCGTGCTCATCGCCCTCACTTCAGACGTTGTTACTACAGCCCAGATGTATGACGCGGCTTCGAGTATCATGCAGCAGAAACTGTCGCAGGTTGATGGTGTGGGTGAGATCATTGTCGGAGGAAGTTCCCTACCTGCTGTTCGTGTAGACGTTAACCCCACAGCACTGAACCATTACGGTATCAGCCTTGAGGATGTACGCGGCGTATTGAGCAACACCAATGTGAACCGGCCCAAGGGCCAGTTGGTGAATGCAGAGCGTGCTTGGGAGATACAGAGTAACGATCAGTTGCGCAAAGCCGATCAATATGAACCCGTAATCGTCTCATACCGATCAGGAGCGGCGGTACGCCTTTTCGACGTGGCAAAGGTTACAGACTCTGTAGAGGACGTCAGGGCCACAGGCCTTGTAAATGGAAAACCGGCCATCATGGTGATAATTTTCCGGCAGCCAGGGGCCAATATCATCGAAACCGTCGATCGGATAAGCGCGCTTATCCCCGAGCTGGAGACCGCCATGCCTGGCGCGGTAAAGGCCACCATCATACAGGACCGTACACCACCGATCAGGGGGTCTTTGAAAGATGTGGAGATCACGCTTATGATCTCGGCTATCCTCGTCATTCTGGTGGTCTTCGGCTTTCTCAGGAATATCCGCGCTACCATGATACCGGCCGTAGCAGTGGTTCTTTCGTTGATCGGTACTTTCGCCGTTATGTACCTTCTCCGCTACAACGTGGACAACCTTTCGCTCATGGCCCTGACCATAGCAACAGGGTTTGTCGTTGATGATGCCATCGTCGTGCTCGAAAACACTACGCGACACATGGAGATGGGTGCTACGGCCTTACAGGCGGCATTGCTTGGCGCGAAGGAAATTACATTTACGGTCATGTCCATGAGTATTTCCCTTGTGGCGGTCTTTATCCCCCTTCTCTTGATGGCGGATATCCCCGGCAGACTCCTTCGTGAATTTGCCGTCACTTTAAGCGTCGCCGTCGCCGTCTCCCTCGTGGCATCACTCACAGTGACACCCATGATGTGCGGCAGGTTTTTAAAACCTGGGAATAATACCGCTCACGGCAAGGTATATAAAATGAGCGAGGCATTATTCGACGGAATGCGCCGCCGATATGAGATAACCTTGCGCTGGGCCTTAGGTCACCCCAGATTCATGCTGACCTTGGTCGTGGCCTGTGCGGGTCTCAGCATCGGTCTCTTTGTCATCACTCCGAAGGGGTTTTTTCCTGAACAGGACACCGGGCGCATCATGGGCACTATTATCGCCGACCAGGATATATCATTCCAGGCCATGAAGGAGAAGCTCAAACAGGTGGTGGATATTATCCAGGCGGACAAGGACGTGGATAATGTCGCCGGTTTCACGAGCGGTTCGGGAGGGGGTGGCGCCACAACAAACACAGGGCGGCTTTTTATGGCCCTCAAGCCCTACGGGAAGCGTAAAAGCACAGCGAACGAGGTGATCGGACGGCTCCGCGGTAAGCTCACTGAAGTGCCCGGAGCCCCGACCTATCTTCAGGTGGTGCAGGAGCTTCGTGTGGGAGGAAGGATGAGCGGCGCCATGTACCAATACACGCTGAGAGGAGAAAATCTCTTTGACCTTAATACCTGGGCTCCACGTGTACTGCAGCAGATGCGCAGGCTCCCTGCCCTTGTCGATGTCAACAGCGACCAGCAAAACAAAGGACTGGAGGCAACCCTTGTCATCGACCGAAATACGGCCTCCCGTCTCGGTATCGCACCTCAGGTGATAGATGACACGCTCTATGATGCCTTTGGCCAGCGGCAGGTTTCGGTCACCTATACGTATCTTAATCAATACCACACGGTGATGGAGGTAGAACCAAGTTTCTGGCAGAGACCGGAGACGCTTCGCGACATTTATGTCCCCTCGAATACCGGGGCAATGGTGCCTCTCTCCTCGTTCGCACGGTTTGAACAGAACACAGCCTCGCTGGCCGTCAACCACCAGGGTCAGTTCCCTGCCATTACCATCTCTTTCAATCTGGCACCAGGCACATCGCTTGAAGAAGCGGTGAAGGAGACACAGGAGACAACCCGACAGATGGGACTTCCTGCGAGTCTCAGAGGCAGCTTTGAGGGAACGGCACGGGTCTTCCAGGCCACTCTCGTCAACATGCCATGGCTTATTCTCGCCGCGCTTGCAGCGGTCTACATCGTGCTGGGGATGCTCTATGAAAGCTACGTTCACCCTGTCACCATCCTTTCGACCCTTCCGTCTGCAGGCGTGGGGGCGCTTCTCGCGCTTCTGATCTTCCGCATCGATTTCAGCATCATCGCCCTCATCGGCATCATCCTTCTTATAGGCCTCGTCAAAAAGAACGGGATCATGATGGTCGATTTTGCCCTCGAGGCGGAGCGCAAGCAAGGAAAGAGTCCGGAAGAGGCCATTTTTCAGGCATGCCTTTTACGTTTCAGACCCATTATGATGACAACCATGGCCGCGCTTCTCGGTGGGATGCCTCTCGCATTGGGCAGGGGCATCGGATCGGAGCTTCGCAGGCCCATGGGCGTAGCTATCGTCGGAGGTCTCATATTCAGCCAGATGCTCACCCTGTATACAACGCCGGTGATGTATCTCTATCTCGATAGGTTCAGGTTGCACATGAAAGGACTGTGGCAAAAACGCCATCCTTCGGTGGCCGGAGAAATCCCTGAAGATCTGTGAGGTGAATACTATGATCAGGATAATAAATATAATGTGGCTCACGGCGCTTCTGTGCGTAGCGCTTGCCGCCTGTGCCGTGGGACCAGACTATGTCAGGCCGTCCGCGCCTGTTCCCGGGGCGTATAAAGAGATGGGCAGCTGGAAACTAGCCCAGCCGGAGGATACTACCATCAGAGGGAAGTGGTGGAGCATATTCGACGATCCGCAATTGAACGACCTCGAAGAGCAGCTGAACATTTCAAATCAGACCGTGCTTGTGGCAGAAGCGCAATACCGCCAGGCCATGGCGCTCGCACAGATTGCCCGCGCAAGCTATTTCCCCATGGTCACAGCCGGTCCCTCCTTCACACGTGCTTTACAGTCCTCAACACTTCCAACCAGCCCGGCTACCGGGAGTAAACCCACCTCTAATTACCTTCTGCCCGTCAATGCGAGTTGGGAGGCGGACGTGTGGGGACGTATCCGCCGCACCGTCGAGGCGAGCCGTTCGAACGCCCAGGCGAGCGCGGCCGACCTGGAATCCGCCCGCCTAAGTGTACAGGCCGCACTGGCACAGAGCTATTTTCAGTTGCGAACAGTTGATGCACAGATACAGCTTCTCGATGCAACAGAGGCTGCATACAAAAAGGCGCTCGAACTGACACAGAACCGTTACAGCAGCGGCGTGGCCGGAGAGACAGATGTCCTTCAGGCCGAGACCCAGCTTAAGTCCACCCAGGCCCAATTGATCGACCTTGGCGTCCAGCGGGCGCAATTGGAGCACGCGATAGCGGTGCTCATCGGAAAGCCCGCTTCCGTCTTCTCCCTCGCAGCCACGCCGCTTGCCGCGGTCCCGCCTAACGTACCCGTCGGCGTGCCGTCGGAGCTATTAGAACGAAGGCCTGACATTGCTGGCGCTGAGCGCCGCATGGCCGCTGCCAACGCCCAGATAGGTGTGGCAAAGGCAGCCTATTTTCCGACGGTCACATTGGGCGCTGTGGGCGGATACGAAAGTAGCAGTTCGGCTGAATGGCTTACCTGGCCGAGCCGCTTCTGGTCCCTCGGACCTACCATAGCGCAGACTTTGTTTGCAGGCGGATCGATACGGGCCCTCAGTGAAGGGGCTCGGGCGGTCTATGATGGCACGGTTGCAACTTACCGCCAGACGGTACTTACGGGATTTCAGGAGGTCGAGGACAACCTAGCTGCCTTACGTATCCTGGAACAGGAGGCACAGACACAGGACACAGCGGTAAAGAGTGCGCAGCAATCTCTGGCTCTGACTGTAAATCAGTACAAAGCAGGAACGGTGAGTTATCTCAATGTCATCGTCGCCCAGACGACGGCGTTGACGAACGAAGGGACCGCGGTAGATATAGCAGGCCGGCGGATGGCGGCGGCGGTACTGCTGATTAAGGCGCTGGGCGGAGGTTGGGAGACGACGGGATCACCATCTGTGCCATAATTTTGTCATCACATGGCCCCGCGTTTTTCTTCACTCCCACATCCACTCGTTTCGTACCGAGATTAAGATCGGGAGCCTTGAAGTAAATGACCCTAAACTGTCGAACCAGATAAAGGGCATGCAGTCGAAACAGATGAAAGGGGATTTTGGGTCAAACCAGATTAAGGGAGAAGGTCCAAACGGGGTAAAATAGTACGTTGCCATGTATCGTTTTGTCAATCAGGTCGTGAACCCGGTAGTACTGGATCTAAGCCCAAATGGGTTCACTATTCCTCCCTTGTTTTTGCCTTATATGTAATGGCTTTTCGTATGGTCTCCGCTATACGCCCCTGACAAGCCTCTTCGTTTTGGTTAAATACAATTCCCTTAGCGGGATCCGCGTATGACTCTGATATTTTTCTTCAGGCAAAGACGCGATGAAATCACGATTGATAAGGTTTAACTCAGCATTGATTTCTTCAATGTCGAGAAGCATGTCATCAGTGAGTCCGATCTGATCACTACCTATGAAGTTCAATTTACAGAACGAAACCTCCCACCTCGGCTCATCGGATGGATCGTCAACGAAGAGTATCGGCAGTCCATGCGTACGGCAAATGATAGGGCGAAAGGGATAGATACGACATAGCCTGTCGTGGAGAAAGCCACATGCGGCAGTCTCATCAAAAAGGATCTCTTCCGGATACAGACCAACCCGGTTTATCTCGTGCTCCATGGAGAAGAACTCCACAGGAAAAACGGTAAGGTTTACGCAACACCCGTCGCAGCCGGGGCCGCAGGTTATGTTCCGGCCATGCAGCGCAACAAGACGCTTAGCCTCCATATCGATGCGTTGACGCAAATTGAGATAATCTTTTATAGGATCCGGCACCAGTGTTCCCATACTTCGTGAAGCGTTCCCGGGCTGACCTCCTTTGTTATACTTACTGCCTGCTGTGCCGATGCCCCCGATCCGAACTGTGTTTTAGATCCCTTCTCTCTTTCTTATTTGTAGACTGACCTCTACCGCCGTGTTCTTATTTTCCTTCAATTTTTGCTCATATGCAAATGAATTTTTGGTTTCTCGCGACTCCTCGTGGTTGGCCATTTTCTTCCCTAATATCCCTCCAACGATCGTATATTCTTTTTGTCTGCCGTTTCAGTGTCGTCTCGTTAAAAGAAGATTGACTTTTCAATGCCACGGGCTTATAGTTTTTTGTACCTTCATATCGGCTAGTCAGACAAGAAAGGAGGTGAAAAATCATGCAAAAAGAAAAGGACAGGAAAGTGATTGAAAAGGAGGCATTGTTCTGGAATGGAATCAAGAAGACCCTGGGACAAAATATTGCTAAGAAATGCCTTAAGTGAAAGAGCTGAAAGAGTTAAAGTTGCAGGTCTGCAACTTAATCTCTGACAGGCAGGAAAGGCCATGTCATGCCTTGACTGCCTGTCTTATTCTTCTATACTATGGAAAATAGTCAAACAGACCGTACCCCCACAGAGGCCTTTGATTTTTTCGTGCAATGGCACCTCACGGAGAGGTGCAACCTCGCATGTTCGCATTGCTATCAGGGGCGAGAGATGCCCGCAGAGATGGGGATGCCTGAAATCAGCAATGCGATGCAGCATATCTCAGATACAATTCATCACTGGTCAGATACCTATGAAATTCCCTTCTTTACCAGTTTCAATATCACCGGCGGCGAGCCCTTTCTGAGAAAAGATCTCTGCGAAATTCTTCGGAAGATCAGCAGTCGCCATTTTGCCATTTCTGTCCTCACGAACGGAACACTGATAGATAGCGAAAATGCCCGTATGCTTGCGGACATACCTGTCACAAGAGTACAGGTGAGCCTTGAGGGCCCCGAGGCTGTGCACGAATCGATCCGGGGGAGAAAAAGCTTTTCCGCTGCTCTCAAAGGTATTGGGCATCTGCGGGATGCGGGCATAAAGGTCACGCTCAATGTCACGCTCTCGGAGATAAACGCAGATTATTTTATGGATATGATCTCTCTTGCAACTGACATTGGGGTACCCTGTCTCGGTTTTTCAAGACTCGTCCCCTACGGAAGGGGGTTTGATCTGCTGCCCAGAATGCTGAAGGCAGAACGGATCAAAGAGGTTTACAAGAAGATATTCTCCCTCAAAACTCCGGGTCTCGAAATCGTAACCGGAGATCCCCTGGTGTCACAGTTAAAGACCGGGCCGGCTGTAAACGATGATGATGCGTTCCCGTCGGGCGGTTGCGCTGCGGGGGTATCGGGACTCACACTGCTCCCTGACGGTCTGATCACCCCCTGCAGGAGGCTGAGCATTCCTGTGGGCAATATACTCAAAGATTCGCTGAGGGAAGTATGGGCGACCTCAGAAGTCCTGAATGCACTGCGAGACAAGAGCCTCTATAAGGGGAAGTGTCGGATCTGCAAACGCTGGTCAAACTGCCGCGGTTGTCGGGCCATCGCTTATGCCTACTCGCTTTCTCAGGGAAGAAACGATTTCCTCGAAGAAGACCCACAGTGTTTCATTGCGTGATGGCCCGTCTCTGTGAGCGGGCCTTCGCCTACCCGTGCATCTATGCACAGAAGAGCCGCACAAACAAAGGATGGCAGACGGATTCGGTTTTCAAACAAGAGCTTTGAGAATTTCTTCTATATCGGGTAATTGAGAAATGGGATAAACCTTGACGAAAATTACCCTCTGCTCTTCGTTGAGAATGATGTTAGCCCGCTCCGAAAAACCGTTTGCCTGTCTGAATATACCGTATGCCTTTGCTACATTTCCATGAGGCCAGAAATCGGAGAGCAGGCTGGTATTCTGAATGTCAAGCTCTTTTGCCCAGGCATTCTTGGACGGCACGGTATCGACACTTACACCAAGGGCTACGGTATTGAAGTGATCGAATTTCGTCTTATTTGCTTCCAGCGATTTCATCTGTTCTGAACAGACACGTGTCCAGGCAAGGGGATGAAAAGAGAGAAGCACCCTTTTTCCTTGAAAATCCGAAAGCCTGAACTCTGTATCGTGTTGATCTTTCAACGCGAACTCCTTTGCCTTACCACCAATCTCTATTACCTTTGGCATTACAGCCTCCTTTCGCCTACTCTTTCATTGATAAGCATGGGAAGTGAATTTATCAAGCCATTGTGGATGAAAATTTTCACCGCGAGGTTCAGGAAGAACAAAAGCAGCTTCCCCGCGGAGAAAAAGACAACTTCTCTAATCGTAACACCCTCACTGCACACGGTAACCCGGTGAAACCAGAAAAGCAAAAATATTCATTGTCTTTACAGATTGGAGCCTAGCGGTGTTTCCAGACAATCCCTAAGAGTATACTGAGAATTATCCATATGGGCACCGATATGATGCAAGCCCACAAGACGCCGCCTAGCTTCTTGAGAGAGGTCTTCAGTTGGCGCGTCATCAGGGTCCTTTCAACTTTAATCCTCAGATTATCGAAATTGAAAGGCTTGACGATATAATCATAAGCTCCGGTCTTGACGGCTTGGACGGCTGTTTCGAGGGTCGGATAGCCTGTAATGATAAAAAAAGCACTTTGTCATCCTTCTTAAGAAACTCTTTCAGCAGTTCGATACCATTGGTATCCGGCATAACGAAATCAGAAATAACGATATCAAAGGTCTCAGGCGCAAACTTCTGTAAGGCGTCTCCTCTGGAATCGGCTGTGACGACCTGGTATCTGAGGTCGCGAAAAAAATCCATCAGCATATTTCTGATCATTTTGTCATCGTCAACGATGAGAATGCTTTTGCTCTCCATAGGTTCCCCCTGCATCTTAAGATTAATGTGTTCCCTTTTTCCAGGGCGGCCCGAAATTGAGACTAGGGCCTTTTTCATTAGTTCGTATATTAAGGTATTGTCTTACCCTTTCCCGATTCTCACCTTTTACATACTCATTACTCGTTTCTGTCACAATTAAGAGGGTAGGGTGTTCCCTATTTTGGGGTTTAGAATACTCATGTCTACTATACAAAAACTATCCAAGCCGACGTGGCGAGACAGGGGAGGGGGAGAAAGCCCCCTCTGCATGTCCGATGAGCCACGTCATTTCTTCCTTAATCGTTGCACGGCAAGCCTTTCAAAACTGTGAAGATTCATTTGGTATTCAGCTATAAGGTCGATGCCTTTCTGCATATTATTTTCTTGTCAGTCACTTTCATATTTGATATAAAACGGTATCTACATCTTAGATAAACGCAAGCAAGAGCTGTAAGGATGTCCATTTGGCTTATTTAGGGTATGATTTCTCCAAATTGGGGTGACAGAAAATCAAAATCGTAGTAAAAGTCGGAGGTGTATTATGTTGACGAAGTTAAGGATCTTCTTTGTAGTCATTTACTTATTCTTTATCACAGGTACCGCTCTTGCTGCACCATTCTTTCCGCTCCGGGTAGGAACCCAGGCCACATTTAGCGGAACTGATTCTCTGGGCAATAGCTGGGTTAGTACATTCGACGTTGTCGGCACAGCGACCTATAATTCTGAAGACTACTTTCATCTGCAACAATATAATTATGAAAACAGCGGCGACACGGAAGACATATACCTGCGCGTGACTGATACCCAACTTTTTATGTATGACTCCGGACTTGGCGTTGAGGAACTCAACGCACAAACTGGTACTGTGGGAACTCAGTGGAACTATCCGGTGGGCGCGGGGAATTACATGTACTATGAGATTACTTCAATCGGATCAGTGAGTGTCCCATATGGCACGTTTACAACAACCTATGGTATTACTCACTGTCAAGGCAACAGTGGTGCGGGTGGGGCTGTCCCTAGTGCTTGTAATACCCCGACTTGCATTGACTATTTTGCGCCGGGGGTCGGCTATATAAAAGAGGTTGACAGCTGGAATAACAACAACCCTCCTGACACTGAGGTGCTGTCAAGTTCTTCTAATCACTCACTGTATGCGAACTTCGGTTCAGACGGGCTCTGGCAATGGGATGGCACCACATGGACTCAGGCCAATGCAGTTGTTCCAACCAGTATGGTGGCGTCAGGTTCGGTCCTCTACGGGGACTTCGGTTCAGGCGGTCTCTGGCAATGGGATGGCACAACGTGGAGCCAGGTCAATGCAGTTGCTCCGACAAGTATGGTGGTTTCGGGGTCGCTGCTGTATGCGAACTTCACGGGAGGCGGTCTCTGGCAATGGGATGGCACAACGTGGAGCCAGGTCAATGCAGTTGCTCCGACAAGTATGGTGGTTTCGGGGTCGCTGCTGTATGCGAACTTCACGGGAGGCGGTCTCTGGCAATGGGATGGCACAACGTGGAGCCAGGTCAATGCAGTTGCTCCGACAAGTATGGTGGCTGGTCCTTAAGAAATGTAGTGGGGTCACCGACACGCTCAATCAAGGGCGCATCGGTGACCTTCTGGTTATTACTATCATCATCTATCTCTCGCCCCCCTTTGAATTGAGGTATATGTAGGTGAAAGCAACAATCCAATGCATTCTCGTGTGCCCAGAATATCAATTTTACCTATCCATATCACGTCACAACACCTTCATGCGTTTCCCCATGTTGAGGTTGGAATCCTCAACAGGACGAGGGGTGATCACTGGGTTCTTCCCACTTTCTCATAAGAAATGTTGACGAGGGACCGGGGAAGGGGGATAATGGAATTAAAGAATCATAAAGGGGTTTTAATGAAAAGCATTGTCTTTTTATTCGTCGTTGTCTTGTTGGCCGGATGCGTTTTTCAATCTCAAATATTGATGAATAATCAGGCGCAGGGTGTCCATTGTCCATTTATGAACCGAGATAGTTGTGTAGAATACTACAAACAGATGGGATACGTCGAAATCGAGAAGGTAGGAATGGTTGGGGTCATGACAGCGGAGGATTGCTCCGTTACCAAGGTCTTCAAAGATTCTCCTGCCGATCGGGCGGGGATTAAAGTGGGCGATGTGATCGTATCGGTCAACGGTAAGGCGGTGAAAAATAATAGAGAGCTAAGCATCGCTTCTTTTGGCCTTGCCGGGGATCCAGTTGAACTGAAGGTCCGACGTGGGAAAGAAGGGTTCACCTTTAAAATAGTAAGAGGTCAGAGAACAAAAATAGCCGGGACTGAATAACCCATATCCGTCTTCCTCAAAAAGGGTTCCAGGCAGGAGCGCAAGATATGAGTATGCCTCAGAGCAAAATCAAGAGCCCAGGATCAAAACAGCCGACGCCTCTTGAGAAAAGGCTGAAAGCAATCGAAGACCATCTGTCTGCTATCGAATCAGCACTCACAAAAATCAAGGCCATGTTCCATAAACCGACAACAGAAAAGGAACCGTAGACAGAGGAAGACGCTCTGAAAGCGTTTGAACGGTGGAAGAAGGGGGATAAAATGGCGGTGGTCAAATACAATGAGACACATCACCGGGCCTTCTGGACATGGTGGGGCAGGAGGAGGGGGAGAAATCCTCTCTCCTGCTTGTGCCGTCAACAATGTAATTGACTTCATGTGGGGCGGTGGTAGAATGACCTGAAGAGATTTGAATTATGCCCGTGAGATAACGGCAGGTACAGCTACCCAATACTACGGGCCAAAGGGGGAGAAAATGCAAAGACGATTAGGTCTTATATTAGGAGTATTCTTAGTATTATCCATTGTCGGAGGTTTTCCGTCCTTTGCTCAACAAAGCACCATTACCGCATCAGATGCCGGTCAATTTGTTGGCAAGAAAGCCACGGTATGCGGGATAGTAGCCAGCGCACATTATGCTGCTCGCAGCAAGGGGCAGCCCACTTTTTTGAACCTCGATAAGCCGTATCCGCAACAGGTCTTTACTGTTTTGATTTGGGGATCAGACAGGGGCAAGTTCGAGAAGCCCCCTGAGGCGTTTTCTGGAAAAGATATTTGCGTAACGGGGCTGATACAAAGCTATAGGGGCAGCCCCGAGATCATTGTGAAAGACCCCTCACAGATCAAGGCGAAGTAGTCTTATCATAGCCGGGGATTAACCACATGCCCACGAAAAATAGTGTCCCCAGACTAATTGCAGTAACGGTTTTTCTATTCCTTAGTTTTCCGGGTATTTCTCAGGCCTGGCACGACAAAACCCACTTAGCCATCGCAAAAGTGGCAGGTTATGAGCAATGGTACAACGCCGCTGGACCTGACATCGCCAAGATTAAGGCGGGAGACAAAGAAGGTTATAACCACTTCTCTGACAATCCGCTCGGTACGGTTATTACTCCTGAGATGATTCTGGACCAGGTACATAGGTACGATGATCCGAGTGATGAAGGCGGACATCTTTATGGGGCAATTGTTGCCTCTCTGCGCGATTATAAATCGGCCAAGGCAACAGGGAAATATGGAGAGTATTATCTCGCCTACTGTGCTCATTATGTCGGTGATCTATCCATGCCGCTCCATAATACCCTGTACAATTCATTCAACCGGCAGCATCACGCATCTATGGACGGAATCGTCGAGGATGAGGTGCTTAACCATCTGGAGCAGATCAAAATCTATTCCATAAAGATCACATCCGAAGACGACCTGGTAAAGGAAATAGCAAGAATAGCCAACCTCTCTATGAAATTAGGCTATCAGCTTGAGGCGGAGGACCGTCCTTTGACCAAAGAGGAAGCCTATACCCAACTTGGCCATAGCGCTTCGCTTCTCAAGGCTATTTTGGATTACACGCAACAATAAGGAGCCAGAACGAGGTCATATGAAAGCACTTGGAAGCTTTAGGAACCTATGAAGATTTCAAGCAATCAATTGTGGATCGACGACTTTCTCCTTGTAGTCTGCCGATGATTGCAGAAGAGTGGATTCATAGCGAGAGCCTTACCAGTGAGGTAAACAGGGAGGATGAAATGACACCGCATGTTTTTAAGAAAAGAGCTTAGATATTCTTTTCAGTGATGTCGATACTCTTGGCAACCTTGGTTCCTGCTATCTGTCTTGCACAGGCCGACAAGATTTTAAGCAGAATAACGAAGCAGTTGTTATTATTGTGACGTACGATGGGGCGGGCAAAGCGATTGGTCAGGGAAGTGGATTTATTGTGAGACAAGATGGTGTCATTGTTACAAACTATCATGTCATAAGCGACGCAAAGAGCATACGAATAAAAGTGGGAAACAGGGTTTTAAATGTCGATGGGATTATCGATCTGGATAAAGAAAATGATATCGCAATACTCAAAGCGAACGCCAATAATTTACCGACAGTTATCCTCGGTGATTTTAAGAAAACAAACATTGGTGAAAAGATCTATGTCATCAGCAGTTCCGCAAGGGCTTGAAAACACAATATCCGATGGTTTATTGAGTGGTAAAAGAGAGGTAGACGAAAACCAAACAATACTCCAGATAACAGCTCCCGTTTCACCCGGAAGCAGTGGTGTGCCTGTATTTAATCAAAATGGACAGGTTGTTGGCGTTGCGACATTTTTCATAGAAGAGTCTCAGAACCTCAATTTTGCAATGCCCACCAATACCGTCAAAAATAAGATTACAGGCGAAAAAGTGGTAGTCATTAAAGACAACCAAATCGAGAATTACGGTAAGACGCCCGAGTATTGGTACAATCTTGGGGTTGCCTATAGTCAATCTGGCAAAAATCAGGAGGCGATGGAGGCATTTAAACAAGCCATACAGATAAAACCTGATTGAACTAAACCGCTACGCGGTGGCACCTAGTCCCACATTCCACAACAACCCATTCAGCTTCTCTTCTTAAAACATATTTCTTCTGCTTACAAAGCAATTATTCCGGCATACAATCTCCCTTAACGCTGTCATAGAACCGGCAGTGAATCCATTCATAAAAGGAGATTGTATTATGGCGACCTTAGAGCAGAGAATGAAAGACGATCTTGAGTTGAGAGGATTGAGCCCGAAAACACGGGAGGCATACCTCTTCCGCGTAACGCAGTTTGCCAGGTACTTCAATAGACTTCCCGATAAGCTGGGAGAAGATAAAGTAAAAGAACACCTCCTTCATCTGGTCCACCAAGCCAGTGTTTGCCTGTCGCCTGCACCATACTATAATCAACGGCATTTTCGCGCGTCAATTGCCATGGTCGAATTCGTTGTTTGTCTTTTCACTCCTTGTGAGAAGCGATTTTCTCCTCAAACTCATTCCAGAACCTTTCATCAGGCTTCCGCCAGTATGGTCCCCATGCTTTGCTAAAGATTCCCTCAAGCTGTTTTAGAACACGCTTCCAAGTGGCCCCGTATTCGTAGGTCATGACGTCTTCCAGGAAGGGTACCACCGCTCCCAGCCTCTCCTTCGGAAGATAGGCCCGCGCTCCAAGCTCGATGGATTTTTTCAGGGATTCGGGAGAAAGGGCGTGTGCCGTAAGCATCACCGCCGGCACCGGGTATGGGCGGTCCGTGGCTTTTTGAAGTAGGTCGAAACCCTGGACGCCCATGATGTCAAAAATGGCAAGGTCGTATGTCCAGGATGCCAGCAGTTCGCTTGCTTTCCCATAGGAGACCGCCGTATCTATGGTACAGTCCGGGGCAGCCGACAGAATCTCCTCTTTCAGCGTTTCCAGAACATCCGGCTCGTCATCGACGGCCAGAATCCGCATAGTGTTCAAAACCGATTCCTTCATAATGATCCTCCTTCCAGAATACTTAGACGAATTTTGGAAACTCGTGTTATAACCGTTAAAGAAAAATAGTTCTGTTGTCACAGATTATCAAACCAATTCCGGATAAATGTCAATAAAAAAGAGGTGTCCGGCGTAACTGAGGAATTACCGTCCGGGGGGTCCAGACCCAAACCGTTGTGTGAATAGTTTCAGATACTCGGTAAAATGTTTATATTTTTGTGTGACTAGAGTGGTGTTTCGGTTTTGCAATTTATCCGTAACTTTCATATAATTGGGCGTCTATGACGAATGGGACAATTTTAAGGATTACGGAACTGGTGAAAGAGTACGGTACGTTGAGGGCCGTCGATCATATTTCCTTTTCTGTAAATCGAGGCGAAATAGTGGGACTCTTGGGTCCCAATGGCGCAGGTAAGACTACAACCATCAATATGATTCTCGGCATCCTGCAGCCGACAGATGGCACAATCGAGATGCTGGGAAAAGATTTGAAAAAGTGCAGATCCGAAATCAGCAAGAGCATCAACTTTGCTGCGGTTTACGCCCATATGCCTGCCAATCTCACCGTCTGGCAGAATCTTTATGTTTTCGGCTTATTATACGAGATAAGAGACCTTAAAGAAACGATACGGCAGCTTCTCCAAGAATTTGATCTCGAAACATTCACCGATGTGAAGACCGGTCTGCTTTCTTCGGGGGAACTGAGTCGTCTCAACCTTGCTAAAGCGGTAATGAATGAGCCCTGTCTGCTCCTTCTCGACGAACCCACTGCCTCCCTTGATCCAAGCATTTCTCAGCTTGTTCGCGAACGAATAAAGAGATACGTTCTGAGGACTCGGGCCGCCATACTCTGGACATCGCATAATATGAACGAGATTGAAGCTGTCTGCGATCGGGTCTTATTCCTTTCACACGGTAAAATTCTCTTGAGCGGTGATCCAAAAACCCTGCCTGCGGAACACGGGAAGGTGGACCTGGAAGAACTCTTTATAACCGTGGCCAGGGAACCTCTTCGCCTGGAGGTATGAGCCTTTGAGCCTATCCAGAATCAGGGCTGTCTTTGTACGCCAGTTGTTTTTGTTCGCGAGCAACCCGACGCGTCTCGTCAGTATTTTTGTATGGTTAATCATCGATATTGTTCAATGGGGCTTTATCAGTAAGTACCTCGGGACATTGGGCCGGGCTACGTTCAGTTTCATTTCCGTCATCCTGGGAGCTATTATCCTCTGGGGTTTCATGACGCGGATCCAGCAAGGGATTATGATGGCCTTTCTTGAAGATATCTGGACCCAAAATTTTATCAATTTTTTTGCCTCACCGCTCAAAGTCAGGGAATACCTAGCTGGCCTTGTGCTCACGAGCATCACGACGGGACTTGCGGGTTTTCTTGTCACGGCGGCTATGGCGGGTATGGTTTTCGGATATAACATTCTGAAGATCGGCGTGCTGCTCGTGCCCTTCATGCTGATACTCTTCATTTTCGGCATGGCAATGGGCATTTTTGTCTCAGCCATGATTTTCCGGCTTGGCCCCTCGGCCGAGTGGCTCGGCTGGCCGATTCCTCTGGTGCTCTCCATTGTTGCCGGTGTCTTCTATCCCATCACGACCTTGCCGCCCGCCCTTACGGCCTTTGCCAAGCTGGTTCCACCGTCTTACGTCTTTGAAAGCATACGGAGTATACTTACGACAGGGACATTTCCGGGCAACATCGTTTTCAATCTTTGTATCGGTGGGATCCTCTCTTTCGTCTACCTCCTTATGACGTCCCGTTTTTTTATCCACATTTACCGTAAGAACCTTAGCAGTGGAAGCATTGCGCGATTTAACGCCGAAGCGCTTTAAACAGAGTTGGAGGAAAATGCTCAACGTATACACAGAGACCGATAAAACCCTGATGACAGACAACCATAGGGGCAGAAACACTACACAATATTTTTCTTGCAATAATTCCATAAGTATCAGAAAAACTAAAGAAAACAGCGACTAAAGCTAAAGCAAATACTGGATATAGACGATAAATAGAACATGGCAGAACTAATGAGCAGGCCGGGGTCATCTTATCAACCTTAGTTCTCCCCGATATTTATTGATATCAGGGGTTTTGACAGATTCCAACCATTTATCAATATCTTTCTTCCTGAATCGTAACTGCTTACTGGACAACTTATAATAGAGTATCTCCTTCAAATGTGTTCGTTCGTGTACCCACTTTGCACTTACACAGAGATATTGACACAGACCGGGAACATCAAGGATAGCATCATCAATACGGCTTTCACACTTACCGGATAGGGAAGGTTTCAATCCTTCAATGACAGCCGATACAATAGCCTGAATATCTTCGGGTTCGAGTGTGGTCTTCATTTAAAATCCTCAATGCCGTTTGTATAAATACCCATGCCATCTTCAAAGAACCACCGGGATCAACAATTCTTCTTTGATTCTCGCCTTCGAGTCTTATAAGAGGCATAACTATGCACCCCCTCTCCCAAAATGTCTACAATATTCTTTTCTTGGGCAATTCAGACAGCCGTATGGCGTTTTTACGGCCGCTCTCTTTCTGCTTTTCGCTCCGCAATCGCTTTACCTTTTGTTTTCGATAGAGCATATGTCCGTATAAGGGGCAATGCGGTGTCTCGCAGTCAACACGCCCTTCAAGGCGAGACACGAGATATTGATCGAGCCTCTTACCTTATTTTAATCACAGGTTGGTATTACTCACTTGCCGGTACGAATACGGTATGCGGTAAGACCCACTTGTCGCCTACCCACTGGCTTGGAATGGAGACCCATTCTTCGGAGGGTCTTTTCTTGCCGTATTTGGTAATAAAATCCGGATCAGGCGCAGCGGACGGCTGAGATGAAGGTTGATAACCCGTTACCGGTTGTTAGTAAACGTATGTTGGCGGTAGCGTGTATTGATAGATCTGGTTGATAGCGCTCACGACGATTGCGCCGGAAACAAGGGTCCCTGCAATAGCGGCCGCCGTGGCCCAGCCGTTGTAATAGCCTCGTCCATGTGGTATCCGGGACCATAATAACGCCATGAATAGCGCGCCGACAGTACAACCATGAACAGGCGGAAGACAATAATAAGCGCGCTTGGGATATCTCGTTTCATTATACCACCCTTCCGGCATTCTCTACATTCATAACGGACATTGACACCTTCAGCTCCCTTTGATAGCATTACATTATAATAGGAGGGCACAGATTATGTCGAAAGTAATGATTCACCCTGCTACCTACGAAAATGTCCATCAGGCCGTAGATAGAGTTTTTGAACTTTTTCCCCTTGCGCTTCAGAAAAAAAAGGTCTTGATAAAACCCAACGTGCTTCGGGCATCGGAGGCAAAAGAGGCCATCGTGACGAATCCCGCGGTCCTGCGCGCTGTCGTGGAAAAGGTAGAGACAATGAAACCGGCATCTATCATTGTGGGCGATAATCCCGGTGTGTTTTGTTACGGGGCGAATGAGGAAACGTTCAGAACGACAGGCCTTTTGGAAGCGGCCAAAGGCCACTATCAGAATATCGGGAACGATGCGCAGGAGGTTGATTTCAACCCTGCCTTTGCACCGAAAGTGACCTTCTCCCGAATCGTTTTCGAAGCCGATATCATCATCAGCCTCCCTAAATTCAAAACACACGGCTTAACAGTCATGACAGGAGCCATCAAAAACAGTTATGGTTTCTTACCCGGTGCTCAAAAGGCAAGAATGCACAAAACGGCAGGCAGTGCTGAGCGCTTCCACGAAATGATAGTCGACCTCTTTAGGATCCGGGTGCCCGATCTTTTCATCATGGATGCTGTTGTCGGCATGGAGGGTAACGGTCCAGCTTCGACAGACCTCCGGAACATCGGCCTTATCCTTGCATCTGACAATGCCGTGGCCCTCGATGCGACTGTTGCGAGGATGATGGGAATTGAGAAACCAGGTCGGCTGAAATTCCTGCAAAAGGCCAGAGAAATGGGCTTGGGAGACTACGAACTCAATGCAATCGAAATTATTGGGGAGCTGAAACCGCTGTCTGCCTTCAAGCTTCCCCCATTGAGCGGGGAAGCGCTTATGAGAAACGAACCCATGGAGGCCATGTTCCGCAGCCGAACACTCATGCGACCTAAGGCCGATCCGGAGTTGTGCACGGGCTGCCGAACCTGCGTCGACCAGTGTCCGGCATCTGCTTTATCCATAAACGACGGTCTTCCTGACGTGGATGGCTCTAAGTGTATTGCTTGTTTTTGCTGTCAGGAGGTCTGTCCTGAAAGGGCAATCACCCTGAAATAGAGCGATTTCATAAAGAGATTATTTCGCCTTGGGGCGAGACGGGTCATATTTTTCCAATGTAAAGCCGGTGCCGCTGTCATATGACACATAATCCAGATATCTGCCAAAATCACCGGTGTTGAGGTAGACCTTCTTTTTCTGGCAAACCTCAAACTCCACAATATCGGTCATATGTGAATGAGCAAGTATTATGATGTCGTATTCTTCATCAAGTTTTTTTCGCGCATACTCCCTGAAAATATTTTTGGTTCTTTCGTTATAAGGTTTTATGTTCCGTGAGAGAAAAACCCGTGCCGCCTTTGCTATCATCCACGTTAAGCGCGGACCGAGAGCATCCATAATCGCGTAGATAAAGCGGGTTTTTAAAATACTACCCAGATAAAAACGATGCCAACCATCGCCATGAGACATGAAGACCTTTTTGCCATCAAGATCAACAGTTGTGCTCTGTCTGCAAGGAATGCCCGTATAGTCTTCAAAATATCGACCCATGCCGAATTCATGATTCCCTTCAAAAAAAACCATATATTTGCCGCTTTCCGCAAGCTTCTTCAGAATATCGATGGCCCCTCGATACCAGGGATATATATAACCATCATAGCCGTGATAGAATTCAAACAAATCTCCCAAAATAAAGACCGCATTAGCGTTCCCCAAAACATCTACGGCAAATCTCTGCAGGAGTTCTGCTTTGTCTACACTATCCGCTGTGAGATGGGCATCGGAAAAAAAGATCGCTTTCAATATCATACTCCGGCCACGGTAAGATATTCCCTAAGCGCTTCCTGCCAAGGTCTCATCTTGAGTCCCGTGTCTTTCTGAAATTTCCACATGTCAAAGACAGAATATCGAGGTCTCTTTGCTTTTCTTGCAAGTTCAGCCGAAGAAATAGGTGTGATCGCGACATCCATTTTGAGAAGCGAAAATATTTCTCCGGCAAAGTCGAACCAGGTGCATGAGCCGCTGTTGGCAAGATGGTAGATACCCGACTTTCCTTTTTCTATCAGGACAATAAGCGGTTGTGCAAGATCCTTTGCATAAGTAGGTGAACCCCTCTGGTCATCAACAACCCGAAGAAAGCCATCTCGTTTTGCTATTGCGACGACCTTTGTAATAAAATTTTCTCCGCCTTCTCCGTATAACCACTGGGCCCTGATGATCAGCGAAGAGGGATTTTTCTCAAGCACCGTCTTTTCACCCATAAGCTTTGTCGCGCCGTAGACGGAGATGGGGTTCGGTCTATCGTTCTCTTTGTAGGGGACCTTTGTTGTGCCATCAAAGACATAATCGGTACTGAAATGGACAAATCGGATAGCACGTTCCCGGCATAGCACGGCGACAATACCGGCACCATAAGCGTTTACTCGTTCGGCCAATTCTCCTTTGTCTTCGCATCCGTCCACGTCGGTGATAGCGGCAAGATTGATGACAACATCCGGACGATATCTGTCGAGATGGCTTTCACCTGATGTCTTATCAGTGATATCCCATGAATCAATGTCACAGAGCGCGAGATCGAATTTTTTTTCGAGGACGGAGGCGATATTTGTGCCCAGAAGACCTTTCCCCCCAAGAATAAGAACCTTCATCGGTTTTTATACATTGTTTTGTAGTATTCCAGGTAGGCCCCGCTTTTGATCCTTTCCCACCAGTCTCTATTCTCCTTATACCACTTCACGGTTTCTTCCATTCCTTGAGCAAAATCTATGTGCGGCTTAAAGCCGAGTTCCTGCCGCAGCTTCGTTGAATCTATTGCATACCGTCTGTCGTGGCCCGGTCTGTCTTTCACGTATTTGATGAGCGCCTCAGGTTTATCAAGGACTTTCAGTATCAGCTTCACAATTTCAATATTCGTCCGCTCATTCTC
The DNA here is from genome assembly GCA_963754785.1 of uncultured delta proteobacterium. Classification (GTDB taxonomy): domain Bacteria; phylum Desulfobacterota; class Syntrophorhabdia; order Syntrophorhabdales; family Syntrophorhabdaceae; genus PNOF01. The sequence goes on from CAVWHH010000018.1 coordinate 306,006, forward strand.
ACCTCCGATATTGTACACATTGCCCTCTTTCCCTTTGTGAAGAACGACGTCGATGGCTTCGCAATGGTCGGCAACATGGATCCAGTCTCTGATATTGAGACCATCACCATATACGGGAAGCTCAATGCCATCAAGAGCATTACTGATGATGAGAGGGATCAGCTTTTCCGGAAACTGATATGGCCCATAGTTATTCGAACATCGCGTAATAATGATCGGCATTCCGTATGTTGTGTAATAGGCCATAGCCAGCACATCCGCTGATGTTTTAGATGCGGAATAGGGGCTATTCGGCGCCAGAGGCGTTTCTTCGCTGAATTTTCCTTCCTTTCCCAGTGATCCATATACCTCATCGGTAGAAATCTGGACAAACTTCCTGACGCCTTTCTTCTTCGCCATTTCAAGAAGATGGAAGGTCCCGTTTATATTTGTCTTGATGAATGACTCGGGATCAAGAATGCTTCGATCCACATGGGATTCAGCAGCGAAATTGACAACCATTTCGATGGGCAGTTCAAAGACTTTCCCCACGTCCGATGTCTCAGCGATATCGCCCCTGAGAAAGGTATACCGCTCGTTCTTTTCAATATCCTTGAGATTTTCCAGGTTACCCGCGTAGGTGAGCTTATCGAAATTAACCACGTGATAGTTGTGTTTCGCCAGCATATGGCGCACAAAGTTGGACCCGATGAATCCACAGGCGCCGGTAATTAAAACATATGGCTCAGCCATCTTTTCTCTCCCATGCGTATGGTATGTCGTTTCTGTGGGGGTCTAATCTGTACTCATCAGGATTTGTCCGGTTATAAGGTTTCGTGGGAACATTGATCACTATCGCCTCTTCCTCGCTCACGCACTTCCATCCGTGGTATATCATCTTCGGAACCTTCACCAGCGTCCGGTTATGATCGCCGATGAAGAATTCATTGATTTCGCTGAAAGTCGGTGATCTTTTCCGACCGTCATAGAGGACCAGTTTGAGCATCCCTTTCACGCAGGTAATGTAATCATCCTGTTTCTTATGATAGTGCCATGCCTTGACAACATGAGGATACGTTGTCGTCATATAGACCTGACCAAAACCTGTAAATATTTCGTCATCGTTTCTTAATATTTCCATCAACCTCCCTCGTTCATCAGGGATGCACTTCAGTAGTTTCGTTGTCACACCGTCTATCATAATAAAACCCCCTGCCTCTATTTGTTGTTCACTCCTGTCTGCGATACGAGGACACTGGCTCTCAGAAGCGATTCAAAGGTTCCTGCATCGGTCCACCAACCTTCGAGCATCTCCCAGGACATCGTACCTTCTTTGACATACGCGTTATTTACATCGGTAATTTCCAATTCTCCTCTGTCTGAAGGCTTTAACGTTTTTACGATATCAAAGACACGTTGGTCGTACAGGTAGATGCCGATAACGGCAAGATTGCTCTTTGACCGTTTGGGTTTTTCCACAATATTGATAAGCCTGCCTTTTTCAATTTCTGCGACTCCGAATCGTTCCGGATCAGGTACTTCCTTGAGGAGTATCTTCGCGCCTTTCTTCTGTTTCTGAAAATTATTCACGGCTTTTAAAATGTTTTTCTCAATAATATTATCTCCAAGGATAACACATATGGGCTCGCCATCGGCAAAATATTCGGCAAGTGAAAGGGCGTCTGCGATACCGCCTTCACCTTCCTGATATGTATAGTTAATGTGCTTTAAACCGAATTCCTTCCCGTTGCCCATAAGCCTCAAGAAATCACCGGCATGGTTCCCGCCTGTAACAATCATAATATCTGTAATCCCTGCGTTGATAAGCGCTTCGATGGGATAGAATATCATTGGCCTGTCGTAGACCGGAAGGAGATGTTTATTGGTGATCTTCGTGAGGGGATACAATCTCGTTCCGAGACCTCCGGCCAGTATAATCCCTTTCATAATGCCTCCTTCATCTCAATCTCCTTCTTTCCTGATGTCCATCCATAGCTTCGAACTGCTTCTCACGTCGACTCTCGTCTATCGCCTATCATTTCATTCTGCTTATTCCAGCGAGGTCGAAGCTAATGTTGAACCTTGTGTCTCTAGGCCTTTTCGTCTGGGTAAGCGAAATGGTTGCGGACCAGCAACCAGGGCGATATGTCAGTTTATAAAGGGTATCGATCCAGTCCGCATCTCTGAAAGAATACGTGAGCTGATAACCTGCCTCAAATTGTTTATAGACACCGCCGAGATCCAAAAATGCTTCGTTGGTGAGGCCCTCAGTATCGATGCTCGAGACATTGACATGATATCTTCCCGGTTCTGATTCGCTTAGTGTATTTTGCATGGCTGTTATACCTTTCCCATTGGTACTCAGGTCGGCTTGACTCGTATATGTCAGATGTGTCGAAGGATATAGGGCCAATCTCGCATCGATGTCCGATAACCGCTTGCCTGATCCGGTATAAGCTGTCGATGGGCTAAGGTCGCCTGATAACCCATATGTCTGCGACACCTCCAGCAAAGCCAACTGTCTCTGTGCCCCTTCCTTGAGGCCATAGAGATACTGATCGAAAGAGTAAGTCACTGAGTTTGTCTGATACATCCTGTCTGAAGGATCGATGTTCGGTATGTTGGTAAAGGACGTATTGGGTATGAAGGTATATTTCAGTTGAGGCTTAATCAGGCTCTGCATTTCACTGATGTCAAGGAAATCCGTCTTGTAATCTCTGATAAATTGCATGTTCGCATCGCCTTCAATGTTGAAGGTATGTCTCTCGGCCGTATCATGATTAATAGTATCGCTGCGGTTTATCAGATAGCCGGTTTCAAACAACGTGCCGCTTGCGAGAAGATTGAGCCCGTGGAAAGAAAAGGGTAATCTCAATGCCGGCTCTAAATTTAATCTCGAATAAGTATCTCCCTGTTTCCTATAAAAATTGGTGAAATCGCTTGAAAAATCGGTAAACAATTTGCCCTTCGCAAGGGGGATGTACTCCGTAAAAAAGGTCATAGAAGGGAGGTATTGGTAAGTGAAGTCGTTATCCCGTTGAGTTAAATTCCTGAAATAGGATACCTCCGTTGTGAGGAGCGATTTCTCAAACGGTTTTTCCACATATGCTGTCGATTTTAGTAGATCTTCAGCTCGGTCCTGTGGGGTGGAGCCGAAATCTTCGAGGTAATCTTCGTCGGAGACAAAATGAAGATTCGCTTTTAGCTGCAGGTCCCCAAAAAATGTCTGCTCGTGTTTGCCCGTCAATTGCCAGCGAGTGCCGTCATACGCTTTGTCTTGTATGATAGAGTAATCCCATGTCCCCTTCAAATCTTCCTTCAAGGCGTATCTGAATTGCACTCCCGGATTAAAACCCCTGTCCTCTATGTAATTCAGATAAAATGTCATGTCTTTGTCCTTCGATATGGCCCAATAATAGGCATTATTGATAATCGTCCCGTTTCTTGTGGACAACGCGACTGTTGGAATGAGAAAACCCGACTGCCTTTCTGTTCTTGCTGGAAACATCCCCCAGGGGAAGTAGAAGACGGGGTAATCGAGAATGCGAAACGTGGCGTTTTTTGTTTTTGCGTATCCTTCGACGGTAATGTCCACATCGCTGGCCGTAAACTTCCAGGCAGGCTTGTCCCAGCCGCAGGTGGTAAACTCTCCCCTGCGCATGACATATTGGGATTCTCCGACCTTCTGAATATTTTGACCGGTAACATAAAAGTTGCCCTGTTTGATAAAAATTTTCGCGTTTTCGAGAGTTCCTTTTTTCGTTTCCAGATTGAGCTGCATCTTATCACATTCCACCCGGTCTTCCTCTTCCTGAAAAATAACGTTATCTTCCGCCGTGACATCTTTTGTGGTGTCGTTATATACCATGTAATCGGCCTTCAAAGTACGGGTACCTTCTTTTAAATCCACCTTACCTCTGGCTATGTACGTATTGTCCCCGCGGTTATACTCAAGATAGTCTGCCGTGATGTCAACGGGGCCTGTAAGCTTGAAATCCATCGATTTGCCGGAAGCGGAAAAAAGAAGAAGCAACAAGAATGTGAGGATGATGGTCTCAAAAAAGTTCATCGATGATGGCCTTTGCCTCCCCGATGGTATAAAAAGATCCGGTAACCAGAATGAGGTCCTTCTCGCTTGCCATTGCTCTCGCCTTTTCCAGGGCGTTTCTTGTATTGTCGGTAATGATAGCATCAGACACAGATGGTTTTAACTCGTCAGGAGAAAGCGCCCTCTCGATGTCCGGTTTGGTGAAGATGACAATATCCATTTCAGGTGCAATTTCCTCAAGCATATTCGCATATTCTTTGTCCTTCATGACGCCGAAGACAAGTATTTTCTTTTTGTCCTGGAAGTGGGTCCGCATAAATTCGGACAAAGCATGTGCTCCATGAGGATTATGGGCACCATCCAGAAACACAAGAGGGTTCTCCTTTACCTTTTCCAGTCTGCCCTGCCACTTCATATGTGGCAATGCGCCATAGACTGCATCCTCAGGAACAAAAAAACCCGAAGACGACAGGACTTCAGTGGCGCATAGGGCAAGAGCACAGTTTCTGAGCTGATGGTCGCCGTTGAGATTGACCACAACATCTGGCAGGTCCCGGCTGACCCCTTTGTAGGTAAGCCTTCCATCTTCTATTTTTTCATAAGAAAAATCCTGATTGAGGATATAGGTCCTGCATTGGAGCTCTTTCGCCCTGTTCTCTATAACTTCTCTTGCTATTCCTTCACAACCGGTAATTACGGGAACCCCATTTTTCATGATTCCCGCTTTCTCGCGGGTAATTTGTTCTATGGTTGTGCCAAGCTGCTCCATATGGTCGTAGGCAACATTGGTGATAATACAGGCGCGAGGCTCGATGACATTTGTAGAATCAAGCCTCCCACCGAGGCCAGCTTCAATGACGGCAATATCAACTTCTTTCCGTCTGAAGTACTCAAAGGCGAGGGCTGTAGTGAAATCGAAGAAGGTAAAAAACCTGTTTCTGTCTCTCTCATCGACTTTGCTCCGGATAAAGTCCGCGAGCTCTACCACCTCTTTTTCCGAAATTTCTTCCTCGTTGACGGTAATTCTTTCAGTAAAAGAAAGGAGGTGGGGTGAAGTATACTTACCTACCCTGAAACCTCCCTCTTTCAGGACATTGGAAAGCATGGCGGCAGTGGAACCCTTGCCGTTTGTACCTGCAATGTGAACTGTCTTGATAAAATGATGTGGCTTTCCTATGGCATCAAGCAACCATATGATGTTGTCGAGCCCGAAGACCATACCGAATCGTTCAAGACCAAAGAGGTATTTCAAGGTCTTCTCGTATTCATTTTTCGTCATACAATTAGTGAAAGTATCGTGTACAGTTTCTGTTTTAACTCTTTTCTTGGCGATATCATGTCGATCATGCCGTGTTCCAAGAGGTATTCCGCCCTCTGGAATCCTGGCGGAAGCTCGGCTTTGATCGTATCCCTGATAACTCTGCTGCCTGCGAAGCCTATCATTGCCTTGGGTTCCGCGATGATAATATCACCGAGCATGCCCATACTCGCTGTCACACCCCCAAAGGTCGGGTCCGTCAAAATAGTGATATAGGGGATGCCCTGGGCCTTCAGATTGTATATGGCCCCCGACACCTTTGACATCTGCATGAGCGACATAATGCCTTCCTGCATCCTCGCGCCACCCGATGAACAGAAGAGAATGACAGGCAATCTTTCACGAATCCCTTCTTCAAGCACCCTCGTAAATTTTTCTCCTACGACCGAACCGAGGCTGCCGCCCATGAAATTGAAGTCAAAAATTGCAGTCAGTGCGGCTATTCCGCTGATCTTCGCGCTCCCGCAGACCATGGCATCATTTCTTTGTGTTGATTCTTTTGTTTCCGTGAGCCTCGCTCTATACGGTTTTATGTCCTTAAACTTAAGAAAATCGATGGGTTCTATTCCTTGGTAATATTCAGTGAAGGTGCCTTTATCGTAGGTCAAAGCGATTCTTTCCTCAACACTTATCGGAAAATGATAAACACACTTGGGACAGACATGGTGGTTTCTTTCCACTTCTCTGATATAAAGCAGTTCCTTACAGGAACTGCATTTTATCCAGAGCGACTCTTCTTTTTCCGCTTTTTTGATCTCTTTTTCGATATCTATTTCTTTGTATGGCTTTTTTTCTTTTCTTGTGAAGAATCCCATTCTTATTTTTCCTGTTGAATTTTTGCTGAAAAACTACCAAAATAAGTATAGCATGTCAATAGAAAGGGTTACCATAGAGTCCGACTGCCTCCTCGAAGGGGCTTTTCGTGACAAGAATCGCCACGCGGGTGTCGTCATATGCCACCCGCACCCACTTTATGGCGGCGATATGCGCAACAATGTGGTAGGAGCCATTGAAGAAGGGTTCTCATCACAGGGATATTCAACCCTCCTCTTTAACTTCCGTGGCGTGGGGCGCAGCACAGGTGAATACGATGAGGGGGAGGGGGAGGTACGGGACGCCCTCGCGGCCCTTCAGTATTTAGGCAAACGGCTCGAGGAGAACGCCCGCACCATACTTGCCGGGTATTCTTTTGGGGCTTGGATAGTGAGCAGAGCGGCGCTGGATACAACAGAAAACTTTGATGGTCTTTTCCTTGTTTCCTTTCCTTTTGTGGTCTATAAAAGCGATTACCTCAAGGGCTTCAATAAAAAAATGTATTTTATAGGCGGCACCGACGACGATATTGCTCCTATTGACGATCTTCTTGCCCTTTACAGGGGGCTAACCGTTAAAGACAAATTCCTCAAGGTCATTAGCACGAGCCACTTTTATCCAGGCAAGGAAGCTGAAATAATCGATTTCATTAAAGAAAACGTCAAACAACAGATATAATCCAAGCTCCTCATCCCATCTAAAAAGCAGAAGATAAGCTATTTGTCTGCTGGTTTTGGTGGCTCCTCATCGGTTTCTTTTTCTTTGTCTTTCTGTTTTTCCAAAGCCTCTGATATCTCCGTGAGCCTCTTTTCTATAAGATAATTGACGGTTCCTTCAGGGTATGTACCGTCTTTCCGCAATTCCCCGGCTTTCATGCCCGTTAATATCTCGAGCCCTTCCTCCACGAAGTCAATCGTATAGATTGAAAACAGGCCCTTATTTACCGTGTCAACGACCTCATCGTTGAGTACAAGGTTTTTCCGGTTCCGTTTGGGGATAATGGCGCCTTGGCTCCCGTCGAGGCCTCTCATCTTGCAGAGCTGGAAAAATCCTTCGATCTTCTGGTTTACCCCTCCGATGGGCTGTACATCGCCATTTTGGTCCATGGATCCTGTCACTGCAAAGCTTTGTTTGAGGGGTACGCCGGAGATACTGGAGAGGAGGGCATAGAGCTCAGCGCAAGTTGCGCTGTCGCCTTCCACCATTTCATAGAGCTGTTCGAATGTTATCGATGCCGACAGACTGATGGGTTTCTTCACGGCGTATTTGCTTCCGAGATAGCTGGTTATGATAAGAATTGCCTTTTCATGGATTTTTCCACTCATTTTCGTTTCGCGCTCAAGATTCACCACGCCGGCGCGACCCGCGTAAGTTTTTGCTGTGATCCTCGACGGTTTCCCGAAGCTGTAATCGCCCATATCGAGAACGGCAAGTCCGTTGATCTGCCCCACCCTCTCTCCTGAAGTGTTGACAATGAGAGTATCATCGAGCATCATCTCTCTCAGACGTTCTTCAATCCTGTTAACCCTGAATATTTTTTCATCGACAGCTTTCGTCACGTGCGCTCCTGTGACAACAGAGTCCTTCTCCTTCTGTGCCCAGTAATGTGATTCACGGATCAGGTCGGTAATATCCCTGAACTTTGTTGACAATTTCTCCTGATGATCGGCAAAGCGCGAACCGAATTCGACGATCTTCGCCACGCCGCTTCTGTCAAAAGGCAGCAGTTTTTCCTCTTTTTGACACTGTGCGACATACATGGCGTATTTCTCCGTATTCTCGGAGGTCCGATCCATTCTGCTGTCGAAATCCACCTTTACCTTGAATAATTCCCGCGATTCCTCGTCGTAGCTGTGGAGGAGGTAGTAGAGATAAGGGTTACTGATGATAATGATTTTTGCGTTGAGCGGTATAGGCTCAGGCTTTAGCCCCGCTGTACTGATGAGTCTGTATTGTTCCAGAACATCTTCTATCTTGATTTCCTTATTCTTCATACACCTCTTCAGGGCATCATAGGAAAAAGGATTTTTCAGAAGCTCTATAGCATCAATGATGAGGTACCCGCCGTTGGCTTTATGCAGCGCCCCGGCCTTTACCATGGTAAAATCTGTTGACGCCATGCCGTACTGTACGTTGTATTCCATACGGCCGAAAAGGTTGAGGTATGTGGGGTTGCTTTCATATACAACGGGCGCGCCCTGACGTTCGCTATTATCGACCATGACGTTTACGGAGTACTTTGCGAAGGAAGTCTCTGCTTTTGGGGGTTTCAGGAAAGGAAAAGGAGAGGGAGGTTCTTCGGTTACCTTGAATTCGTCAAGGCGCGTAAGGATCTCTTCCCTAACGCTCTCAAGATAGCTATTGACCTTATCTTGGTCTTTGTATTTACTTCTCATAGCGTCGATGAGCGGGCCCACAAGATCGAGGGCCACCATCCGGTCAAGTTTTGTCAGCATGTCTCTGACAAGCTTCTCGGCTTCTCGGAGGATACGCACTACATCGTTAAGTTTTTCTTGGAACAATCGACCAGTCTCTTCCATCTTTTTCCGCGTCTTCTCATCGAGGGCATCGAATTCTTCCTTGGTGAGGAGTTCGCCAGTTTCTTTGATCGGCACGATCAGTACACCAGTCGGGGTTCTCTTAACGGTGAATCCTCTCTCTTTTGCCTCCTCGTCAAGCCGAGAAAGATATTCCGACTGCTTTTGCTGAAATTCATCAATGACCTTGTTCTTCTGGGTTTCATATTCTTTGGATTCAAAGGCCTTGGGTATCTCAAGTCGGAGTATCTTGATAAGTTCGTTCATTTCCTTCTGGAACACTACGCCCTGGCCCGGACCGAAAGAAAGGGCGATGGACAGATCGGGGTCCTTAAAATTGTTGACATAACACCAGTCGGGAGGTGCCTCCTCTTGAGCCGCTTTCTCATTGAGCATGGACATGATCGTCGTCATTTTGCCAGTACCGCTCTCGCCGATGGCAAAAATATTGAATCCGGTGCTGTCCATGCCAAGGCCAAAATCAAGAGACCTAAGCGCCTTTTCCTGGCCTATGGTGTGGGGAAACGCTGTGATCTCGTTAGTCGTGTTAAATGAAAATGTCTCAGGATCGCATCGTTTGTAAAGTTCTCCAGGCCCTAGTTTAGTGATCACGATTACCTCCTCAACGTGTTAACGTGCCCGGTTAGCTATTTACCGTGCTAACAAATATAACCATTCATTTAGAAAAACGTAATGCCTCTCTCAAGAGCCCTCCTGTTTTTTTCAAACGTGCTCTTGCTTCTTTATAAGTCAATCGCTTCAAATTCATGAGAAGCGCGACCTTGACATTGACCCTTGAGTCCGCAAGCAGGGCCTGAGCTTCTTTGTCACCACAGCCGGTAATTTTCCTGACAATCGCCACGGAGCGTTCTTTCAATTTTTTGTTTATCGGGACCACATCGATCATGTATCCTTTGTAGACTCGTCCGAGCTTGGTCATGGCGACAGTCGAAATCATGTTGAGCGCCATTTTTGTTGCCGTACCCGCCTTGAGCCGCGTGGAACCAGCAATGATTTCAGGCCCCACGGGGATAAAGATCATACCGTCGAGAAACCTATACGTCACCTTATTGCAAGTCAAAAGCCAGCACCGCGCGCCGGAACGTTTTGCCGCCTTTAGCGCGGCGATGACAAAGGGGGTCTTGCCACTTGCCGATATACCAAGAAGCATGTCATTTTCTGCAAGCCCGGAGCCGGCCTCCGTACCAGCATTGCCATCATCTTCAGCGCCTTCTACCACGTGGGTAATGGCCTTTCTGCCGCCCGCGATGACGCCCCGTATGATACGAGGCGATACGCTGAAGGTAGGTGGCATCTCAGACGCGTCGAGGACACCGAGCCTGCCGCTTGTCCCCGCGCCGATATAGACAAAGTGTCCGCCGGATCGAATCGCTATCATCGCATCTTTTATGGCTCCACAGATGGCCGTTTTGCTCCGCTTATGGCGCTTCCAGCCAACATATCTTCGTCGTTCATAATATCGACAATTTCTTCAACCGACAATATATCGATATCTTCCGAACGTGAATTTCTCTCTTCGGTCTTCATCGCGCTTCTCTTCTACACCATTTTATCTTCTCAACTCCGCCCCTCATTCTTCATCACCTCATCCAGCTTCCGCCTGTTACGCATATTGTCTGGCCGGTAATATATTCTCCTTGATCGGAAACAAGAAACAGGACTGTATTGGCGATATCCTCAGGCGTTCCTTTTCTCGGATAGGGTATCTCGGCAAACATCCTTTCGATCTCTTCCTCCGGATAGATGTTGGGTACAAATTCGTTGAAGATGAAGCTTGGAGCGATCGTGTTAGCCGTAATATGGTATGGGGCCACTTCCGCTGCGAGACACCTCGTAAATGCCATAACGCCCGCTTTGGCTGCTGCGTAATGGGCGTGACCGCCGTTTAATCCCCGGAAGCCGGCGACAGATGTCATATTCACGATACGGCCGGTCTTCTGTGTTATCATCACCGGTAATACCTCACGGGAGAAATAAAAAGTACCCTTCAGTGATGTGTCGATGACAAGGTGCCAAGTTTCATCAGTCATATCGGCAATCTGCATGGGACGGTTCGTTCCTGCGTTGTTGAAAAGTATATCGATCCGCCCGAATCGTTCAAGTGTGGCCTCAACGACATTTTTCACTTCGTCCAGTCTTGTGACATCGCATCGGATGCCCATCGTTTCAATGCCGATTTCATCGTGAATCGACCGCGCCACACTGTACGAGCGTTCTTCATGCATGTCCGTGATCACAACCCGTGCTCCTTCCCGCGCCATCACACGTGCCGTAGCCTGACCGATTCCCGCACCCGCGGCAGCCGTCAATATTGCAACTCTGTATTTTAGTTTCATCTCATGTCCACCGATACGATTTTATCCGTTTTGTCGTTCTTTGCCCCATGGTCAATTATCCATCACCCGCTAGTATTATCATACAAAAAACCATAAGAACGAGACAAGAAGAAAGTTTCTCTTGTCGATACAGCGAAGAAGATACGGCGAAGAAAGGGACGGGCGGTAGCTTGACAGCATAGCGGCCTGCGAAGTAGAATGGGGTGTGATACCTACGCACGAATCGATATTCCGAGGATTGGTTTTTCTGGTTATTGTGGCGGCCCTGATTTACTCCACAGTGCGTTTTGTCCACCCCTTTTCCCATGGGAATACGAGCTCAGCCTTCAGTTTGCTCCCGCCTAAGAATGCAACAGGTAACTTCGTGAAAGTCGTGCAGCGTGTTCCGGTCAAGATCGTCATGGAATCGAAGCCTGACAGAAACAATCCACTGTGGCCAGGCCTGTTTGTCATCCCGACTGTAGATACAAGCCGCAAGACCGGTCCGAAGCTATCTTCCTACCCCGCACCATCCGCCAGACGGTAACCTTGATGGATGGGGCATACAAACCGCATAAATGGATCATTACCCTCACCGTCATGATCGGAAACACCATGGCGGGGCTCGATATGAGCATCGTCAACGTTGCCCTGCCGAGCATGCGCGGAACCCTTGGCGCATCTGTCGAAGAGATCGCCTGGGTCGCTACCGGATACATGCTCTCGAGCGTCATCATCATGCCTATTATCGCGTTTTTGAGCTCCCGCTTCGGTCGTAAACGGTTCTATATCTTTTCCATACTGCTCTTCACCGGCGCTTCCATGTTATGCGGGGCCTCCTGGAATTTGACGTCAATCGTCATCTTCCGGATCCTCCAGGGTTTCGGGGGCGGAACCCTCATGCCTATTGCGCAGTCGATCCTCCGGGAAACATTCCCTCCCGAGGAGCAAGGCACCGCCATGGGTATTTTCGGAATAGGCGCCATCCTGGGTCCGGGCCTGGGGCCCACCCTTGGCGGATGGATTACCGACAGCTACTCCTGGCCATGGATCTTCTATATCAATGTGCCTATCGGGATCATCAGCATTCTGATGGTGATGCGGTTTATTAAAGATCCTCCCTATCTGGTCCGGGAGAAAGGCAAGCTTGATGTGGCCGGACTTTTCTTCCTGGCCATGGGCCTGGGAGCCCTCCAGATTTTCCTGGAGAGGGGCAATGAGAAGGATTGGTTCGGGTCAGATTTTATCAGATGCCTCGGCGTGGCCGCTCTCATGGGTCTTGGTCTCTTCGTATGGCGGGAATTGACCACGGATAAACCGGTTGTGAACCTGAGGATATTAAAGGACACCAACTTTGCCTCTGCGACGCTTCTGAACGGTATTCTCGGCATGGGTCTTTTTGCAGGCATGTTTACCCTGCCGCTTTTTCTCCAGACGCTCTTGGGCTACCCTGCTTTCAACTCCGGCCTGGCGCTTGTACCGAGGGGCCTTGCTATGGCAACTGTCATGCCCCTTGCGGGCAGGATTTACAACAGGGCAGGCCCGAAGCTTCTCGTAACAGCAGGGCTTCTGGTGAATGTCTTTGCCTTTTATCAGTTTTCACGCCTTTCCCTCGATGCCGGATACTGGGATATCTTTGTTCCCCAGTTCATCCAGGGAACAGGCTTTGCCCTTATTTTCGTCTCCCTGGCCACGGCAGGCCTGTCCACTATCGAAAAACCGCTCATGACTGCCGCAGTGGGACTCTTCACGGTGGTTAGGACCGTATCCGGCAGCATTGGCATCGCCCTTGCTGCGACATTCCTTACCCGGGGAGAAACCTGGAACTGGAATATACTTATGGAACATGTAACCCCATTCAGAGACTCTACATCGGAGTCACTCAGCGCCCTTTCTTCATCTCTTCTTTCCCGGGGTGTCGATCCCTTTACCGCGGATAAAGGGGCATTAGCGCTTATGAATAATATGGTCGCGAGACAGGCCGGCATTCTCGCGTACAACCACGTTTATTTTCTCATCGCTACGATCTTTCTCATCGCCATACCGCTCGTTCTCTTCGTGAAACATTCACAGAGAGACGGGGGGGCGGATATAATTCCGGAGGTTGAGTGACGGGCGCTACAGACCTCGAAAACTGGGTGGTTCCTGGGACCGACCGGACGGTTGGATCAATCCTACAGTCGGGAAGCAACTCATACTCCTTTCCACTTGAAACAATGCATAGATAGCCAGGTGACGGGATGCGCGAAGAGGAAGCAGTCCGTACGCGATAACACCTGGGGGTCCTCAGTTTTGATAAGTAGCTGCGCATAAATAACATGAACAGTTTAATGCATTTTTCTGGGAGAGATTGAATAATTCCATTCCCCGTGAAATTCAGCTCTCTTCAGGTTCAAGCTATCTATTTCTTCGTCAGAAACCTTAATGCCAGTCTCGTATTTTTTTTCGTCTAATCGGGCCTCTATTTTCAGACCCTTTCTTGTCGTAGTGCTTCCTATGAGGCTTACCATTGCCTCATGACTCACCAGCGGTTTGCCTCTCCAGTTTTGTGTGATATGACAAAACATCCTGTGCTCGATTTTATTCCATTTACTGGTGCCTGGGGGAAAATGACATACAGAGATTTTGAGGCCGATTTCATCTGCTATGTTCTGGATACAGACCTTCCATAGCCTGTTCCTACTGCCGTTGCTGCCGCCCCCGTCTGCGGTAATCAGGAGTTCTGAGGCATTTTTGTACACGTGAGCCCCCATCCTTTTCCACCACTGCCGTATTGTCTCACATGCAAATTCAGCCGTGTTGCCGTCCATTCCCACAGCGATCCAGCCTTTATTGGCTGCGATGTCATATACGCCATAGGGTATGCCGTGGCCTAATTGCTCATCTTTAAAATCATACATTCTGACTTCTTCCGGTCTGCCCTTTGAGCGCCACTCTTTTCCCCCGTTTTTGAAATCGCCGATAAGCTCCCTTTTCTTGGCATCCACCGAGATCACGGGTTGGCCCTTTGACTGAAACAATCCTGTCAATTGATTGATGTATGCAAACTGAGCATTTCTATCCGGATGCGACGTCATCTCCCGGGTCTTTCTGTTTGCCTGCAAGCTGTAGCTCAATTCGTGCAGAAGGTGAGCGACCTTTCTATCACCTATCTTGTAGCCTTGCTTTTTCAGTTCTTCGGCCAGTTTCCTTGTACTCTTGCAGGTCCATCTTAAAGGAGACTCAGGATCTCCACGGGTCACCGGTTCTACTAATTTTTCAATATCCTCTAATAAGCCCGGCTCGTTTTCGGTGATGCGCTTACGACCCCCGCCTTTCTGGCGAATCCTTTCTGTATCCGTATGAATGCCTTCTATCTCCTTTATTCCTGAAACTACTGTAGTCCTTGATAGACCGGTTGCTCGGGAAATCAATGTTACACCACCGCGCCCCAGGGCTTTTGCTTCAATGGCTGCCCATTGCCGGCGGCCTTTCTCGTCAAACCTTCTCTTTACTAAATCATATTTGCCCTTAATCATGTCCATTGTGACCACAACAAAAGGTTACCATAATAAGCCTTATTGTACAAGTTATTTATGCGCAGCTACTAAGGGAAAGAGATAAGTCATAGAAAGTAGCAACAAGAAGGTCACCGATGTGCCATTAACTGAGCACATTCGGTGACCCTACTACATCTCTTAAGGACCAGTCACCATATTGTTCGGAGAAACTGCATTGACCTGACTCCATGCGCTCCCGTTGTACATCCAGACACCGTTACCGGTGAAGTTTCCATAGAGGTAAGAACCTGAGGCTGCCATGCTCGTGGGATTACCCGGTGTAACCTGACTCCATGCGCTCCCGTTGTACATCCAGACACCGTTACCGGTGAAGTTTCCATAGAGGTAAGAACCTGAGGCTGCCATGCTCGTGGGATTACCCGGTGTAACCTGACTCCATGCGCTCCCGTTGTACATCCAGACACCGTTACCGGTGAAGTTTCCATAGAGGTAAGAACCTGAGGCTGCCATGCTCGTGGGATTACCCGGTGTAACCTGACTCCATGCGCTCCCGTTGTACATCCAGACACCGTTACCGGTGAAGTTTCCATAGAGGTAAGAACCTGAGGCTGCCATGCTCGTGGGATTACCCGGTGTAACCTGACTCCATGCGCTCCCGTTGTACATCCAGACACCGTTACCGGTGAAGTTTCCATAGAGGTAAGAACCTGAGGCTGCCATGCTCGTGGGATTACCCGGTGTAACCTGACTCCATGCGCTCCCGTTGTACATCCAGACACCGTTACCGGTGAAGTTTCCATAGAGGTAAGAACCTGAGGCTGCCATGCTCGTGGGATTACCCGGTGTAACCTGACTCCATGCGCTCCCGTTGTACATCCAGACACCGTTACCGGTGAAGTTTCCATAGAGGTAAGGCTCGGTTGATGAAGGAGGGGTCGTAACCCACGATGTGCTGGTGCCTACGCTCGAGGTACCCCACTGCATGTACATGTAACCTCCTATGCCCCAGAAGGTACCCCAGCTATTACGGAGGATCCAGTACTGCCCCGGATCATCCCAGCCGACAAGAACAACGGCGTGGTCGATGTTGGTACAGTTGGTTGAGAAAATACCGCCGGTATACGAGCTCCAGTTGTCGGCACAGACGAACGTGGCAACAGGACCGTACGTATAGATAGCGTTTTTGATCTGGTCGACAGTGGGAATGCCAGATCCCCCTGAGACGTATCCCCAGCCATTCAATCTGTATGGTTTGTAATAATCGCTTGTACAGGTACCGTTGCTCGCTATGTAAGGCTTATCTGTCTCATAGACAGCGCCGATGGTGGTCTGGTTACTGCCCAGCGTGTCGTAATGGTACATATGGGCGATGCCACCACCGTTACAGCTCCAGCCACTCTGGTTGCAGGAGACAAGGAACTGTTCGGAAAGGTCCTGGTTGGGGATAGAACTTTTCCCCAGCGAGGATTCCATGACGCCGACCGTGGCAAAGGCCCAACAGCTGCCGCATGCTCCCTGGTCGCGCACGGGTGTAACGATGCCCTGGTCGCGCCAGTCGAAATGGGTAGGCAAATCCCCTTCAGTGACAACAGGGAAGGCCATATCATTCACAACACCCAATGGTTGGGAGACAGAGCCCTTGGGGGCACCGGGGTTGCTCAGGTCGAGGGTCACTGGCAGAGATGAAAGCGTGAGCTTAAAATGCCGGGTAGGAACCGCATTTTCCCATGGGCGCCTGTAGACAAGTTTGATAGGACCAGTGCCGTTTCTGCCGGAGGCCAAATGGATGTATTGTCGCTCGGGAACGCCATAACCGAGGGTGTGCTTCTCGTACTCGGCAGAAGCGTGTTCGATCATGCTGCTGTCTTCTGCGACCTGCCAGCTGTAGCCCGTGGATGGGTTTGCTTCCAGAACAAGAAGCACATCCGGGCTCTCAGAGACCGTGCTGTCGATCTCCATTTCATTCACTCCGCCCAGCAGGTTAAATTGAGGCGTCGCCACCGTATAGATAAGTTTACGGAAAGTTTCCACATTGCCTTGGCCTGAAGCTGTGAGGGTATAAATGGTGCCCTTATTATTACTACCCTTGGTACGTATTTCTGTTTTGACGCCTTCGGCGTTCAGTTTTGTCAGCAGGGCATCAATATGGTCCGTTGTGGCTACGAGGGACCCAAGCTCCGCTACTTCACTCTTCGGGATGATTAAATCAGCATCAAGAGACCATTCGAGCGTTGGCGTTGCTGCGGGTGCCGCCATAACACTTCCAACGGGAAACATTGCCAGCATGCCCATTGATATACCGAGAAGGATGAGAAGAGCTTTTGTCACTGTCAAAGAAGGAGACGTGTTTTTACCCATGATCGGCCCTCACTATTTTAAATGGATTGCTTGCCTTTTTCTCTTATAACATTGCAGTACGAGAAGTGTCAACTGTGTGATAGGGAATGCGCTATTACCGATTGAATCTTTCAAATTGAATGAGAACATCGAACTGAGGAAGCAACTTACACTTCATCGCCACACCAAGACCTACTGAGCGGTTCCTTTCATAGAAATACAGTCCCCAAAAACCGCTATGTTTCTGTAATCAATAGCACGTCATTGACTACTTTCCAATTGTAATGTTGCATAAACAGGGAAAGTGCCATGGTGTGGAAGAAGTCCGTATGCGATCCCATTTGCAAATGCTCAGAGTAACAATGACGGCAGTATCAAGGATTGCCGCTTAAAAGTGAGGACCACCTCCACCTTACTTTCATAGGTAAATGTCCAAAGAGCGTTACCTTAGCTGATCTTTGACAGTTATTTTGGACCTTCTCTTGCTAAACCCCCGTATCCATTGAATCGTACCCCGAACGAGGGGTAGCATTATCACGAATTGTGGTGCCACGTATTATGCATATTTTACTTGACAAGATAGGGATCTATGGGGTATTATTGAGGTGTCAGGAAAGGAGACGTTTTAATGTTTGCGAGAGTAAAGAAGGCGGGCCCACATGAGTACCTCCAGATCGTCAAGAACAGCCGGGATGGCAAAAGGACCGTGCAAAGGGTCATTGCCACCGTGGGTCGTATGGATAAGATGAGGGACAAAGGAGAGATCGAAACCCTCGTCCGTTCCCTCTCGCGCTTCTCCGAAGATGTGCTCCTCGTCCTTTCAGAAAAAACTGATGCGGTCCGTGCTCACGCGAAGAAGATCGGGCCTGCCCTCATCTTTGAGAGACTCTTAAAGGAACTTCAGATCGATACTGTTCTTTATCGTCTCCTGAAAGACAGAAAGTTCGGTTTCGATGTGGAGAGGGCAATCTTCCTCACGGTTCTTCATCGGCTTTTCGCCTCCGGTTCCGACCGGTTCTGCGACACGTGGCGCCGGGACTACGTGATCGATGGAGTGGACGGTCTCGCCCTCCATCACCTCTACCGGGCCATGGCATTTCTCGGGGAAGAGATTGAAGACCAGAAGGATCGGACCTTCTTTTTGCGTCAAACCAAGGACCTCATCGAGGAAGACATGTTTCATCTTCGTCAGGACCTCTTCACGAGCCTTGATGTCGTCTTCTTCGATACGACCTCGATCTACTTTGAAGGAGAAGGAGGAGAGACCCTAGGGGAACTCGGTCATAGTAAGGACCATCGTCCCGATCTCAAGCAGATGGTTGTGGGCGTCATTCTCGACAATGAAGGCAATCCCGTCTGCCAGGAGATGTGGCCCGGAAACACGGCGGATGTAAAGAGTCTCATCCCCGTCATGGAGAGGTTGAGAGGGCGGTTCGCCATTGGCACATTCTGTATCGTCTCCGACCGGGGGATGGTAAGCGAAGAGACACTCAACTATCTGGAAAAAGAACAGATACGGTATATTCTTGGCGCCCGCATGAGAAGGGTGAAAGAGGTGAAAGAGGAAGTCCTCTCACGAGCGGGGCGGTATCATGAGGTTCACCCCGAAGGGGTATCTTCCAAAGACCCCTCGCCCCTCAAGGTAAAAGAGGTCATCGTAAATGACCACCGCTACATCGTATGCCTCAATACAAAACAGGCGAAAAAGGATGCCGCCGACCGGAAGGCCATCATCGACTCCTTGTCGGAAAAACTCAAGACCAGCCCCAAATCTCTTGTGGGCAACAAAGGGTACCGGAAATATCTCACCATGCATCGGGAAACCATCGCTCTCAATGAAGAGAAGATCGAAGAGGAAACGAGATTCGACGGGAAGTGGGTGCTCAAGACGAATACCGCTCTCACTGCAAAACAGGTTGCCCTCAAGTACAGGGAGCTCTGGCAGGTGGAGCAGGTCTTCAGGGATATGAAGTCCATCCTCGATACAAGACCCATCTTTGACCAAAGGGATGAGACCATAAGGGGCCACGTGTTCTCAAGTTTTCTTTCCCTGGTCCTCAGAAAAGAGCTGGATCGGAGGCTTCTGAAAGCCGGTCACGACTTCGAATGGGCTGACATTAAACACGACCTAAATGCCCTGCAGGAGATTACCATAGAAGATCGCAACAAGAAGCTTGCCGTCAGAACAGAGTGCAGGGGGACCTGTGGCAGGGTGTTCCAGGCGGTTGGGGTCGCCATCCCCAAGACCATCCGGGAGGTATCGTGACTCACACCCCTCTGCCGAAAAAAACCGATCTGTGGTGCCAAGAACTTTTTAAGCATATCTATGTGCCTGAAATAGCTAAAGTATTTTTTTGGAACTGTCAAAGATCAGCTTTACAATCCTTTTTCTCTGTCCAGAGTCTCATACAGAAGCTGGACTGGTTTTTTGCAGGGGCAGATCAGTAGCTTACCGGCAAGGATACGATTGATTTCTTCCCAGACAACCCGCTCTTCCCTATCAAGACCGGGAAGCTTGCCGATTGTTGCTACTATCTTTTGGCTAGGTCCCTGACCAATCCGCAGCGGCACCTGTTCACTACCGGCCTTTGAATAGCGGTTTTCGTTTTTCAAGAAATGCCTCGAATCCCTCTCTTCTGTCTTTCGTCGCCCAATAAAATCCGAGGCTATCCAATGTGTAAGTTAGCAGGGATTTTTCGCTCATTTCGTAACTCGCGTTCAAGGATGCTTTATACATTTCTATCGTAATGGGGCTATAGCTACTCAGCTCATGCGCAAAAAGTATTGTTTCTTTCATCAGGCTCGCGGTTTCAGTCACAACGTCAATCAATCCCAAGTCGAGACCTTCCTGAGCATTCACGAGACGACCTGTAAACAGAAGATCCTTTATCCTGCCGATTCCCAGGTATTTTTGAAGTAATTTGAAGGCAGCATGACCAATAGGAACCCCGATCTTAATCTCCGGGAATCCCAACATGACATCATCAGACGCTAATCTCCGGTCACAATGCAAGGACAGCGTCAATCCAGCTCCTAATGTCATACCGCTCAACGCTGCAATCAATGGTTTCGGATAGTGCTCTACATAAGTAAAAACATCTTGGATAAATCTCTCTGCCTTTCTCATGCTGATGAAGTCTTCTTTAAGGAACCAATTCACATCCATGCCTGAAGAGAAGTTACCTCCTCGTCCGCAAAGGATGACTGCCCTTATTTCTTCGTTTGCCTCCAAGCTTTGAAGGGTATCCTTGAGCTCAGACAGCAGGTCATAAGAAAAGACATTCTTTTTCTTTTCATTGCACATCTCAACGACGGCAATCTTCTTTTCTATATTAGAGTAAATCAATTTTCCACTCATTCTTCTAGCCTTTTTCTTCATGTCGTTACCCCTCCTTAAAAAAGGTTCGTTCAGCCAGTACTCTCAATTTGCTCACACTAAAATCGCCTGCCCATTATCGTGCAGTCAAGACTGGCACGAAGGCTGTAATGGGAACGATAAAAAAAATGAACCCAATGTTGTCACCGTCGCCAGTGTTCTTGAAATAAAGGGAAGATATTCCTCCCTTATTCCAGTACCATAAAGGGGCAATAAACTGCTCAGACAAGGAAAGTCAATTTTGTCTGATTGAAGACAATTATACATTTACACTCCCTCGCGAGCAGAGGTTGTCGGCTTACCTTATTAAGGCAGGCACATACTATTCCCCTTTTATCTCGTATCTTTTTTCAAAAAGAGATGTCTTTCTTGTTGATTTTTCCAGAGTGCCGGGGCGAACCCATTCGATGGCCGGGCGAATCTTCAGCTTGTTATGGAGCGAGTCGCCAATTTCCTTGGCCAGCCCTCCAAGATCGGGTTCCCGAACCTCCGGGCCGTACTCGACCTTAAGCTTCAGGGGAGGAACAACTCTGGGTGGAGGCACATCGAGAATGATGCGCATCTCCATCACTCTTGGCATAAAAGAGGCAACAACTTCTTTTATGGCCGTAGGATATATGTTAACTCCTTTCACAATCAGCATGTCATCCGACCTACCCACCAGCTTCGCCCTGATACCCTTAAAGCCGCAACCAGGACACTCTTGCGTAAATATCTTGATTATATCGCCATTTGAATATTTGAGCACTGGGCCCGCCTTTCGCTGTAACGCTGTGAACAACATCTCCCCGATTGCACCGTCAGTTATTGCGACAGGCTCTTTTGTTATAGGGTCCACAAGGTCCTGGTAGGTGGTACACAAGTGCGGAGCATAGGCGTGCAGGCCATAATAATCGTCACTGTCACAAGACATTCCCATGGCAATCCCAAAAGGTGCATAAAAATCGTAGGCCCGGCATCCATATTGCTCCTCTATCTTGCTTTTGATCTCTGGAATGGCGGCCCACGGCTCCCCAGTAAGTTGCAAGGCTTTGAACCCAAGTGATCTAACATCCTTCCCGATGATTGACGGAGCCCTCTCCGCCATGTGCATTGCTAAAGACGGTGTAGCAGCAAAGAAAGCGGGTCTCGTTTGCTCGGCAAATGTGAGCATCATCTCAACCCCTGCTCTTGCATCTATGTCGATAGGTAGAGCACCTATGTGACGAATCCCGTATGTATGAATGGTAGTGGCGTAAATACCCAAGGCATAACACCACAGCACCCGGTCGCCGCGATGGGCCCCTAGCACTGTAAAGTCATGCCCAAAGGCAGCTGCCACGACGTCCACGTCTCTTTTAGTGAATATATAGCTGAAGGTAGCTCTGCCAGTGGTTCCAGAGGTGGTACCCACGAAATAAAGGTCTTCGACCGGAGCGCAAAGGTGCATGCCAAAGGGGTGTCCGAATTTTTCCAACGATTCTTCTTGACTAGCCCTTTCTTCAACTTTTGTCATAAATATAGGTAAACGGCGCAAGTCATCCAATGTTTTTATATCTTCTGGTCGCACCCCGGCATTATCAAACTTTTTTTTGTAGAGTGGGGAATTGTCGTAATCGTATCTGAGCTGGATTGCCAAAAGGCGCTCCTGCTCCTTGCGAATCTCCTCGGCAGACATGGAATTGAACTCCGACAGGGAATAGGTAACCTTATGTTTCATTGTTGTATCTCCTTTTTCTTTATGGATTGTTGCTCCTTTTCAAGGAGTAACATGATTTTTGCCTCCCTATTTCCACGTCAGTCCATGGTCAATAGCTTTTAAGATCCGAGAAGTTTTCAGAATGTCTTCCAATGCAGTAAACGGGTTTGCAAATCCGGCCTGGCTGCTATAATCACAGATCCTTCAGCTTATGCCTCCGCCACACCTATTCAAGCCCTAGTTTTTGACGTGAGTCTTTCACATACTCCAGCCCATCCGGTCCAGAGGGCTCCGCAACCTAGGGCATATTTCCCGATCTTCACTCAGTTTCCGTGGGCTCTATGAACGGAGCCCACGGAATGATAGCGGTAGCAATTGCTAATAAATGCCGCGCACGGGCCAGACGCCCTGTTTCACGACCTTGCCGTTCTGCAACTGGTCAACACGAACCTTGTCAATGCCCTCGATCTTGCCCGGACCATAAGTCAACGGTGTGGCACTTACGCCCCCGGTATCAAGGTCCTTGATCTGATAAAAACCATCGTTCAGCACGTCAATAGGCTTTAGCTGCTCAAGAGGCTTCTTGAGCATGGCAAGCCTTAACGCCTCAACTTGCGTCGCGACCTCAAGGAAGCCCGCCTGGTACATAATGTCGCTCACCCATTTATTCGGATGATACTTCTTCTGCAAATCGGTGATGAACTTTACTCCAGGGTTCGGGTCATCCCAAGGTGGAAAACCGCCGGCGACAACAAACCCGTCACCCAGCTTACCCATTGCATCTGCAAACACAGGGAGAAGGCTTGGTGCAGCGCAGGCAAAGGTCATCTTGTAAGGCTGATACGGTCCCATACCCAACCTGACCATTTCCTTGACTGTCGGCTGTGAACCGGGATTAACCATCATGCCGAGGGCAAGGTCAACCTTATTATCTTTGAGCCACATAAGCTGAGTGGTTGGAGGAGAGGTGGGGACAAGGGGCACATACTGGATGCCGACAAATTCATACCCTAGTTTCTCGAGATAAGCCTTCATCTGGGGTATCTCAATCGACTTACCCATGGCATTATCTGCGGTAAGGTAAGCAACTCTCGGTTTTCTCGTTTCCTTCCATTTCTCTTTGAACCAATCGGCCACAGCTGCCATATCATCGGTATAAATGGGGTAATAGGTAAGGATGGTCCCTGGCTTCGGCTGCATGATATAAGCTCCGGTAGCCGAACTGGTAACGCCGAAACCATCCTGCATCAGCCTGTCCTTGAGGGCAAGAGCAACGGGCGAGCTCCCTACCCTGTAAACCAGCATTCCTTTTGCCTTGAGTTCCTCATAGATGGAGAGCGCCTTTGCGGGCTGGAGCTGATCGTCCCGCCACAACAGTTCTAGTGTTATGTCGGCGGGCCATTTCTCCTTTCGCCAGGGGGCTAAGTTCTTCGTCTCGTTTACATATTTGACATAGTCCTCAAAGGCAGCCAACATCGCCGCCATGTCCTCTGCATAAGCGCCGGTGAGTGCAAAGCTGCCGCCGACGTAGACTGTCTTCCCGGCGGCCTGAGTGCTTGGGGAAAATACCAATAATCCGACCACCATCATGATCACGAAAACTACGATCTTCGATCTGATTCTAACCATTGTTTCCTCCTTCTCTTTGTTGTTTATAGTCAGTTACCCTAAGAGCGACCCTACGATGTTTTGGAAACGCTGCCAGTTATGGCGGGTCTATTGACACCCGACAATCCACGTGCCTTTTGCCAATCGCTCATTCCTCCTTTCTTAAGAACATGATAATCAATAATTCCGATACGAACAGCTGTAACCAAGAGGACCAGAATGACCCCCGAGAAGAACGGGGAAAACCTGGTATAAAGTACTAAGAACAGTGTTCAAAAACACCATAACACCCGCTTAGTCGCCATAAAAGCCTCGTCTATGTTGATAGTCACAATATCTCCTAGCTTTATGACATCAAGAGAATTAATTTTCAATTCTTGCACCAAGGGTGTTCCTCACATCCACCCCTTCTTGCCTGACAGAAGAGCTTCGCTTCTCCAGCTTCATGCAAGCTCCTCTCGTTCTATGAAGACAAAGCTGTTTCGAAGCCGGATTGGAGCAAAAGTCCGGGCAAACCGATTAACAGACCGCGTGCCTCATCGAGATGCACGCGCATCATCCTTTTGAATCCTTCTATGTCTTTACTTTCAATCAATTCGATTATTTTGTGATGGTGCGAAAGAGAACTGCGGGCGGCTCCAGGCACGCTGAGAGCAAGTGCTCTGAACCATTGGAATTTGTCTACGAGACCTGATATGGTATCGTAAAGAATCTCCGATTTTGCTGCCCGATAGAGCAGTTCATGGAATTCCGATTCGGTGCGTACGATAGCGTGTATATCGCCACCTTTCTTGATGAATCCCTCACCTTCGGCTACGTTTGCCTTGAGACCTGCAATTTCCTCTTCGGTTATTTTTTTTACGACAAGAGGTATCACAAGCTCCTCAATGGCGTATCTCAAGGCAAAGAACTCATCAATATCCTTCGTGTTGAACCTTCTGACGATAAATCCAAGACTGTCACTGCAGGTCACAAGTTTCTCATGCTGAAGCATAAGGAGAGCTTCTCTCACTGGTGTTCTGCTGGTGTTGAGAGATTTCGCCAGTACACTTTCAAAGATTTTCTCGCCTGGTTTGAAATCAAGATAAATTATTTTCTCTTTAATCACGTTATATGCCTTGAAACGAAGGGCATTTGATTCTTGCTTGCCTTTATTAACCATATCAATTGCCTGTATACAGCTAGGTATATTTACTTTTATACTGATATGTATATGATGTCAAGCTTTTTCCCTTTGTAGCATCTAAGCCCGGTGCTTACACCCCCTGGCTTGTCCAATGAAAGCAACCCTTGCTCAAGCTCGTGTGGAATGGAGAGAATATCCCACGGATACGGTCCGGCAGCTAAAACCCCATTCACACTGGTGTCAGTGTACCCGTTTTGTAGCATGGTTTAAGGCGTTTTCGGTTGTCCCATTGGTGATGCGATCCCGTTTAGGAGATGTATCGAGTAGGCCGACCTGGGCCTAAACGTACCAAAAAATATTTCTAGGGAGGTCATCCAATGAAACAGTATGGGAGAAAAAAGAAAGGCGTACCACAGAAGAAGTCTGACTCCGGTTCCTTCCCGATCATGAACATTGATGCCTGAGGCATCGACATCGGCTCGGAAGCACACTAAAGTTGCCGTGCTTTAGACCGGGACGGAAAGCCGGCACGCTCCTTCGGCTACCTCATACCCCGACCTGAACGTCATGGCGAGGTGGCTTACGAACTGTGGTGTTACCACGGTTGCCATCAAGTCAACAGGGGTTTACTTACTAACCCGGCCATTAATAGTCTCACTCATGACGCTCGCGACACACCTTTTTAAAAGGCCTTTCACAGATTGTCATGTGGCTTTACTTATGACCTTCTTAGTAATTCCCCCCCCTTAAGATCCATTAAAGAACACGGATTCGAGGTTACGCTCGTGAACGCTCGCCATGTGAAGAACGTGCCGGGACGCACAAGCGATGTCTTAGACTAAAAGTGGCTTAAGCGTCTCCACACCCAGGGCCTTTTATCCGCTTCCTTCTCCCCGACGATCAGGTCTGCGTGTTTACGTTCATACTTTGGGCACAGGGATAATCTTGTCCGCTACGCCTCTCACATATCCAGCACATGAGAAGGCCTTGACGGACGGAACCTTCACCTGCACAGGCTCCTCTCACCTGTTACCGGGGTAACAGGCATGCATATCATCCGGGCGATCATCGCGGGGGAGAGAGACCCTCAGAAGCTTGGCTCTCATGAGAGAGCCGGGAGTAAAGAATACCCCCGAAGCTACCGCGAAAGCCCTTGAAGGTGACTACCGGTAAGAACACCTGTTTGCTCTCAAGCAGGCAGTTAAGCTCTCTGATTTCTCTCACCGTCAGAGAGAGGCGGCGACCGTCAGATCGAACGCCACCTTCGTACGTTTAAGGTCAAAATCGATCCTGTCCTTACCCTCTCCCTTATGCGAAACGGAGGGGAAAGAAGCCGATCGGAAATCAATCATTCGTTGACCTTAAGAACCGAGCTCTACCGGGTAAGCGGTATCGATTTCACTGAAGATACCGGGCCTCGAAGCACTTACCGTAAAGACGATCCTTATCCGAGGTCGGCCTTAACCCGGGGAAGTTCCCCACGGAAAAGCGATCTGTTTCCTGGCTTGCCCTTTGCCCCAATAACCGTGTCACCGGAGGAAAGGTCAAGAGCACAAAGACAAGGAAGACCGCAAATCGGGCAGCTTACGCTTTTCGTATGGGAGCCCAATCCTTAGCAAACAGTAATACCAGCCTCGGAAGGTTTCTACCGGCTGATCTGTGCCCGTTTAGGTGCTCCGAAGGCTATCACCGCCACGGCCCATAAACTTGCCCGCATATTTTATCGCATGTTAACGACCGGCCAGTCCTATACCGATCTCGGAAGTGAATACTATGAGAACCACTATAAGGAACGGATGCTCCGCAACATTACCAAGAGGGCGCGGGAACTGGGATATGATGCAATACTACAGCCGATCGAGCAGCAGGTTGCTTAGGAGTACATAAACTTGTTGTTAAAAATATCATCGAGGGCCGTTTTCTCTTTGAAGAAGCTGAAATAGCAGACAACCCAGACAATAATGAGGAACGCAATTGCCGCTCCGGGGGAAACTGGAAGCTTTGTCGTCATTCTGAGTTTGCTCAACCGTCCGCCCAACTTTCAATCCTCCTATCTTCCTGACAAAGTCGTTGCTTCAATTATCATAGTGAGCATACTTTCTCTCTCTTCAGTATCATCTGTCCAAGCTCTGTATTCATACCATGCACCGTATGGGTGTTTTAAAACATTGTATCAATAGATCCAACAGCATTGCAAAGCTTTTCATTGAAGACCCGGTGCTTCTCAAAAACATTGCCGAGAAAATTATTCGGCCAAAAGCTTTGTTCCGCGACACAACCGTCTTCCAGGGTTCGGTATTGGAAGAGTCCGGAAAGAGTGAACGTCTCCGTGCCTTCAACCCTCTGCACCCAAGATTCTTTCGGCTGGAATTTCTTTGTTGCAGGGTTTGTTCAGATGTATTCAGTCCAACCGCTACCCTTTGTTTTTGCTATTTCATTCATTTCTCTCGCAGAATATTTGCCGTTCGGATCTTTTAGGTCGTAGTGGTTTTGTCCAACGATAGCGGGAGCTACAAGGTTCGCAAGAAATACACCTTTGAAGTCATGAAAGGTGACATATATTTCATCTTTTACAAACTGACCCTTGGGATTGCCGTTCTCGGCGAACCCTTCTTCCTTTCCATTCGCCTTCGCATGCGCAGCCGCTTTTCACCCAGCGCCTTCGCTTCTTGGGGTGTGGCGACATATGCGGTATACGCTCCACCGAGGAAGAAGAGCGTTACGGTTAATACCGCGATACTACTTGTAATTCGTTTCATTAAAACCTGTCCTGTGTATCAAAGGTGCCACCGAATTATTATATTCAGTCCAAAAATTTATCGCCAAATGGACATGACACTTAAAAATATTCAACCAAGACATTTAACGGCAGGTTGTCCTTCCGGCCAATCCCTGTTATATCAGTATAGAACGTCTTTCGTGCGGAATCTCCATTCAACGTACCTTTTTGTCTCCTCTCACTACATCCATTCTTTTATCGGAACGACTTATGATTTACTTAATCATATCCGTGTCGGGAGTAGGGGCTATTTGCTCTTCTGTTCCTGAAGACCCGCCTGAAATACCCTGCGGCAGTTCACTTGCCATGCCCTTGCTTATTGCTGTACAATATCAAAAGAGCTCTTGAATGAGATGAAAAAAAAGAATAGCTATGTCCATGGTTATTCCGAACGGGAGCATGCAAGACTACACGATCAAGCAAACACGCTGACAGAGCTTCTTCACGGCGACACATTCTATCCACCCGGCAGCATTGTTCTTGAAGCAGGTTGCGGAGTGGGGGCCCAGACCACTATCCTTGCCAAAAACAGCCCGGAAGCTCACATTCTGTCGGTTGATCTTTCAGAAGAGTCTCTCACTAAAGCAAAAGCGGCGGCTGAAAGAGAAGGGATATCAAATGTACGGTTTGAGAATGGCGACATTTATCATCTCAACTTTCCCGATGAAAACTTTGACCATGTCTTTGTCTGCTTCGTCCTGGAGCATTGCATACGGCCCCTTGATGCCCTTGTGAGTTTAAAAAGGAAGCTGAAACCGGGAGGCTCTATCACCGTCATTGAAGGAGACCATGGCTCCACCTACTTTTACCCGGAGAGCGTTGAGGCTCAAAAAACAATTCAATGTCTCATCGACATTCAGGGCGGTATCGGAGGAAACGCACTCATAGGACGACAAGTCTATCCTTTACTTAAAGCCGCCGGATTCACCAATATCAAGGTTATGCCGAGGATAGTCTATGTGGATTCAAGAAGCCCTGAATTGATTGAAGGATTTACAAAAAACACCTTTATCGCTATGGTGGAAGGGATACGTGAAAGGGCGTTGAATTTCGGCATCATCGATGAAGAAACATGGGAGAAAGGTATTCAAGGCCTTTACCGGACAACTGAAAAAGACGGCACTTTTTGCTATACCTTCTTTAAAGGTGTGGCACTCAAATAGATATCATTTGGTTGTGAATAAAAGGTTAATACACGTTATATGAATAAAGATAAGGATAAAGGAACCGAGGAAAAACCGTCCCGCAAAAAAATTTCAGGTCAAGACCGACAAGAATCTCTATGGTGCCCTTAAAAAGGCTGAAAAAACATAGAAGAACTCAAAGAATCGGAAAAAACAGAAAAAATGAAGATACTTGAAAGGCTCACATACACACTGAAGGAACGTGTGAAAGAGCTGAACTGTCTGTATGCGATATCCAGCATGGTTGAGGAACGGGGCGGCGCTACCCTTGAAAAAGTGTTGCAGAGGACAGGGGGTATTATTCCCTACGCCTGGCAGTACTCTCAGATTATCTGCAGTCGTATCGTATTCGGGGATAGAGAGTTCAGAAGCGTTCATTTCGTAGAAACCCCTTTGAGACAGTCTCAAAGAATTTGATTCACAGCGAGAAGCCCGGCGTTTTCTATGCCTTTTATCGTCAGAAGAAGCCCACTGAAGCAGAAGGGCCGTTTTTCAGGAAGAGAGAAGCTCCATTAATGTCATCGCTGAAAGGATCGGTGAAATTGTCGAGAGCAAATGCACTGAAGAGGCTCTCCAGGAAAGCGAACCAAAGAGCCCGACCCATCTTGACGCTATGCCCGATTTGATGTTTCAGATAAATCAGGATGGAACGGCTCTCGCATTGCACGAGGACAAATTCGCTATTCCTCAGAATTTTGTGAGAGAGATCATCGGCAAAGACATATACCTTATCTCCGATGGAAGAAGGTTATTGCCGAAACGGATGCTGGATCGGGCGATGGCCTATTGAGGCATACGTTTGAGACGCGGAAGGCACAGGTTTTTGAGCAGCCCACCTCTTTCAGCGACGAAGGAAGGGACTTTGAAGTACGAATGGTCGTATGTACAAACAACAATGTTCTCGGCATAGTCAGAGATATAACAAGACGGAAGCGGATCGAAAGTGAGATCCTTGAAATCAGTGAAGAAAGCATAGACGCATCGGCCAGGACCAGCACGAAGCCTGTGCCAGCACCTTGCCGGAATCGGTTTCATGGGAAAGGTTTTCGAAAAGAAGATTACTGAAGAGCAGCCTCTCATACCTGCTGATGTCATCGAAATCGTCAAGCTTAGAGAAAGCTATCACCCTGGCACGCGGATTTGCGCGAGGCTTGAATCCGGTGAGGCTCGAGGCCCACGGACTCATGGTGGCCCTTGCTGAGCTGGCCGTCAATGTGGAAAAACTTTTCGGCATAGCTTGCCACTTTGAATACACGCACAGCCCACTCTCATATACGACAAGGCCGTGGCGATGCATTTACAGGATCGTGCAGAGCGGCCTGAATAATCCGCCCAAACATGGTAAAGTGGGTTCATCCGGTTCTTGCTTGTTTCCTTATTTACCAATTTGCAGCAAAGCAGTCTTTGTGAAGAATACCGATGGTAATCGTGGAAACAATGCCCGTAAAAAACCAGCACCGTTATTATTGATATTACGCACCAAAAAACCTACTTTCATAAAAATGTGTTTCAATTATACTTTGAGGTTCATAGCTTTCTATATTGCTTTTTCAATTTATCGGGAATATGCTATTAAAAAATTGGAAATTGCCGTGTTGGGCGAATTTCAGGCTAAAAGAGGTAGTACAGAATGAATGCCCTGATGAGCAGTTTTTGCAAGAAAGTGACGGTCTACCTGAAGGTAATCCGGGAAGTTCTGTACGGGTTCACCGCCTACGAACTCCATCGCGACTTACAAAAAGAAAAGGGGTATACCAACAACCTCTTTATGCTAGTGACCTTCGGAGACCTCGCGGGACTGCCCCTGCTGCCGCCATATTACGCTTTGAGGCTCCTTCCCTATATTATCCCACAGATCAATACATGGAAGAGGAGTGTTTTAAAGGAAAAAGACATCACCGATATCCTCGTTGAATAACCCAACGCACAACGTAAAGGAGACATTGGTGAAATGTTGAAATTTGGAAGAGGAATCATACCTTGCTTATTGCCCAACAAGCGGTTGCAGCCGATCGTTTACGCTCCGCCTCAACTCCGCGTTGAGCCTGTACAAAAAGCCACAAAAGTGTCATGAAATACCGCCGTCAAGACGTTGGACCACAGTCTTAAGAGCACTCAAGAAGGAAGCGGATCCTCCACAAGAGCTATCAATGCTCATCAACCATTAGCCCGACCTCGTTGTGATAGCTGAAGCAGACAATGCCTAAAGGATCCTTGAGATGATTGACACGGTGAAGCCCGCTATGCTCATCGTCGATATATCGCTCCCCGGCATTGACGCAACCAAATTGATAAAATCGGTTAAATTGTGTTATCGTGGTCTGCCCTTCCTCGTCGTATCGATGCACGGTGAATCACTGTTCGCCGAGCGGGTCCGCCGGTCCGCGCAAGGGCACATGCTATATCATGAAGCACGAAGCCCTGGAACAAATATTGGTGGACATCCGCCGGGCCCTTGCCGATGAAATCTTCTTCGGTGATGAGATAACGACCAACACGCCCGAAGCGTTCGTCCCCGGTAACGCCAAAAAAGCAAACACACCTATCGGTCTTCTCAGTAATCGTGAATTGACGGTTTTTCGGATGATCTGCTGGGTCTTAAAACAAGCCAGATAGTGAAAAAAACTCCATTTCAGCGTCAAAACGATCGAGTTCTGCCGTTCTCGTACTAAAGAAAAATTAAAATTGAATGACGGTACCGACCTCTTGAAGTACGCCATGCGGTGGGTGCCGAACAGCCCGACAAGGTTTTAACGGGCTGGTTGCTACACTTTTTGTGCCTCAATCAGTTTCTTTATCAAGATGAGGAAGTTCTTTGTAAGAACAGGGTTCAGGGTAACCCCTTCCATCTTTGCCATCTGGTCGGCGATGGTTTTCATCTCAACTGAATCCCGGTAGATGCGCTTTGTTCTGAGCGCATCAAAATAATCGGATATGGTGGTCATCTGGCTGCAGATGTTCTGCCGCCAATTTTTGGATATTTTCGGGTAACCGGAAAGGTCGTAGAACATGTGGTGCTCGTATGCGACAACGACTGCGAGCGGTGGGATGCCGGGTTTGTCAATGAGGTATTCGGCCCCTTTCAGCGGATGCTGTCTGATCATCATCCATTCGGTTTCTGTAAGCGACCCCTTTTTGTTCAAGATCTCGTCGGGCACAAATATCTTGCCGATGTCATGGAGCATCGCGGCTACCCCTATATCATGGAGCAGCTCGCCCTCGATGTTTAAAGCAATTGCCTGGGCGAGCGTGAGAATGCAGACGTTTGTCGAATGAGTGAAGGTGTATTCGTCCAGTTCACGAAGGGGAGAAAAGGTGACAAGGACTGACGATCCCTTTTTGATCGCCGTAATGATATCGCTGACAGCTTGATTGATCTCAAGATTCGGGAGGCCCCGATTTCTCGTAACGGCAAAATAGACGCCTTCCATAAGATTAAGGTCTTTTTGAACGATGGCGTCGAAATAACGAACACCCTGTTGCGGCTTGTCCTCCGTTTCTCCGCCAGCCTTACTTTCGGCTTCCTTATCAACCTCACACTTTTCCTCTTCATCCGTCTTTTGGTCTGCCTCCTCTCCGGTCTTGTGCCCCAGGCCCACCTTGCCGAACTGTATGTGCGGAAAAGCCTCCATCATGCCTGTCGCCACGGGGCCCGCAGTAAGCATTGCAATGAAAGATTTCAGCTCTTCCAGGGTAATCCCCTGACGAAAGAGAACATGCTGGATTCCGCGACTTTTGAAGAAATGGATAAAACGGTTGATATAGATGGAATCCTCCAACGGTTCTTCATCCACAATAACCCTATCGTCGACTATGACGATAGGAAGTGTCCGGTCCTTGCTCAGCGCTTCCGTCACCTGATTGAAAGTGTTTTCGATGGAAGAAGCGGCCAACCGATGAGAGGTCGTGTATTGTTGAGCCTGTGTCAGGGCAGGAAGAAAAGCACGGAGCAAGCTGTGGATACGTTCCTTTCTGTCGGGGTTCATGGTTAGTCAACCTTCATCGTTTTCAACGTCAACACGGCCTTTTCTGCCAGCGCTCCGGAACGTTTGCCGGCAATCTTTTTGAGTATCGAAAATGCCTCTGCGGCGGGGTATTTTCCTAGCGACTCTACGATTTCAAGTTTCAGGAGCGTGGACCTCCGCCGAGTAAACAATGAAAATGATTTCAGGATCCCCTCAAGAACGTGGAAAACAGAGGTATCGCCGATCTCGCCGAGGGCGCGCACAGATGCCTTTTTGATCTCAAAATCCGCTTTATTCATGCCCTTTTTTCCGAGGAACTCGATGAGTTTCTGTACGACCTCTTTGTTCCGGGCCATGCCGGCAAGCATGATAGCTTTCAAGCGCCGGTCCATATCGGAAGAACTCATCTCCGTTAAAAGCATGCCGTCCGCTTTTGGGTCCCCGAAGGTCATCAAGGTGTGCAGCAGTTCCTGTCTCACCCTTGGGTGGGGGTATTCAAACAAACCGTAAAGGTATCTCAAAACTGACGGATCATTCAGGTGGCGAAGAATGATGAGCAGGTTTCTGAGAAAATACCATCGTCTGTCGCCCAATCGCTTGATTATCGGGTCCTTAACGGTCAAACCGAGCTCCTTCAGGAGATCAAGATAAAACAGGCGGGCCGTTCTGTTTTCCTCATCGGCAAGACGGTTCAGCAATTGCTCACTGAAAAAGGACGGGCCGATGCCTTTCATCAGTCTGGTAATGTAAAAATATTTCTCCTTTCCCCATCGGGCCGCCGATGTGAGCACTTCCTTCACAAAGGCTTCATCGGAAAATATTTCCATCAGGCTGCCCGGTGGCGGTGTCTGATCATTTCCGGACAGAACCGTGTTGGCATTGATCGTTTCAATGATGTTGAAGACGATATGAAAATCGCCGTTTTGCATAAGTGTAACACATCGATCCTTGAGACTCTTCTTCAGGGAATCGGACACGTTGCGCCCGCTCTGGGCAACTATAATATCGACAAGGATCGATGTGAAACTCGTCTTGATGCTATGTTCGCTAAGCGTCTGGCTCAGTTGATGAACTTCAGAAAGCTCAGGTGCAGAAAGATCTTCGGCCACGATAACGTCCTGAAGCACTTTTTGATAGTCCGGGGGAACAAACCGATCCACTTCATCTTCTTTGAAAATGACACTCAGTTTCTCCAAGAGTTCCTCTTTGGAATAGGTCTCGAGGAGATCATCGACCCCCTCGAGATTCCCTTTGCCCGAGGATTTCGCTATCCTCTGCAACACCTTCATAATATTCGGAGGGATATAGAGTTGTCGGTTTACACACTTTTGGAGGGCCTCCAGGATGATCTCCTCAGGGAAGCCTGAAAGAATACGGTCTGCCATATCGCCATCATCCGGAAGTGAGTTAAAAAACCCTTCCAGGAAACATTGACGGAGTTCGTCATTCAGGGATTCCGTGAATTTGAAGAGCCTTCGTTTTGACTCATCGTTTTCCGCAAACTGGGCGATGTCCCACTTCTGCATATTCGTGAGAAGGGCAAAATCAAGTCCTTCCAGGGCCTTCGACTCCTGGCTCATGTAAGTGTTGTTGAGCATCCTGGCAAGGGCCTCAGGACTCATCTCGGCCAGTGGTATATCGCTCTTGCTGGCAGGGTCGAGGGTACCTTCAAAGAGCCCTCTTACAAAGCTCTCCCAGAACGAGGCCGATTGGAGTTCTTCTTTACCCTTTTCTCCGGAATCAAGCTCATCCCGCGCCTGAAATATGCCATAATCGATAAGCTTTACCTGTATGTGTCGTATGTTGGCTTTTGAAAGAAGCGTGTTGACCCCTCCCTGTTGGGCAACATCGTTCCTCTTCTGTGAGATGATGGAGTCGAAATCCTTAAGCTCCTTCGCAGTAAGTCCTCTCTGGAGGGTCAATCCCACGACCCCGTGTTCAAAGAGGGTCTGCGCGAAGCGTTGAAAAATGGGGTTCTTCTGACCCAGGACCTTTGTCCCCACCATGACGGCATTTTTTGCGATTCCGAACGTCAGATGGCCTCTGGACTCAAAAACCCCTCGAAGGATATCTTCCGCTCTCCTGAATGATTCAACGACAAACGGATGGCCATCGGGATAGGATAAGAGCTTGCTGGCAGCCATATTCATGGCATGGATGAGGTCTGATATAATCTTGATATCAAGTCCGTCGGAGAAGCTCTCCTGGCTTTTATCAGTTTCGGATACCATCATCCGCCTCAGTCAAAACCATTCTGTCTATCCTATACATTTACCAAGAAACTCTTCAATTCACAAGTCATTTATTGTTTCGTCCAAAAAGAAAAAACTTTAACACAATCAATATCATTAATCCTCGTCGAATTTTGCCTTGTACACACCGGTACTGCTCACCTGTTCACCCGTTTTCCGATTCTCTTTTTTTGCCTGGCCCATCCGGCGGATCGATGTCGTTCCCGGTGCTCTGCCCGCAATAGGGCACAAGTACCCTGTAGCTTTCTGTGTTTATGGGATAATCCACTATTGTATTGAAGTACCGGGGATTCCCCGATACAAGAAGTACCCTTAGCCTGATTATGAAACGTATATTTCTCGGGTTTTATTATAGCTGCTAAGGGGGTCATAAGTGAGGCCACATGACCTCTTCAAGAAGTGACGTATGTCCATGTCGCCAAAAACATGGCACCCTAGAGCCTTATTGACTTTTTCCGGTTTTACGGGCACAATAACGGCATGATCGGTATATCGAAACTGTACCTAAACGTTGTGGAGGCGTCCGATCCTCTTAGGTATGGGAGGGAATCGGG
This sequence comes from uncultured delta proteobacterium, assembly GCA_963754785.1. Taxonomy (GTDB): domain Bacteria; phylum Desulfobacterota; class Syntrophorhabdia; order Syntrophorhabdales; family Syntrophorhabdaceae; genus PNOF01. Next base: position 341,396 of record CAVWHH010000018.1, read on the forward strand.
CATGCTTCCATCGCACCTTCTCCAGTTTTCGAAAGACAAGAGACCGATTGTCGTCTGGAACTCGACGAAACGATGCAACCTGCGGTGCATCCACTGTTACGCCCGTGCTGAGGGCGAGAATTACAAAGGCAACGATCTGACGACGGATGAGGGCAAGAAGCTCATCGATGATCTGGCACGTTTCGGCGTACCCGTCATCCTTTTTTCAGGTGGAGAGCCGCTTCTCCGGGAGGACTTGCCGGACCTCATTGGCTACGCGACGAAGAAGGGCATGAGGGCCGTGATCTCTACAAACGGCACGATCATTACCGAAGAGAAGGCGCGCATATTCGCGCAGTTTTCTCTCTCCTACATCGGAGTGAGCATTGATGGGATCGGTAGCGTCAATGATTCTTTCCGGGGCGCCAAAGGGGCCTACGAGAAAGCCTTAACCGGCATCAGAAACGCGAAGAAGGCAGGGATCAAGACAGGCCTGCGTTTCACCATGAGCAAACGGAATTACAAAGAGGTCCCGAAGGTGTTTGACCTCATCGAAAAGGAGAACATCGAGCGGGTCTGTTTCTATCACCTTGTCTACGCTGGAAGAGGCTCCAATCTCATGACGGAAGATTTGACCCACGATGAAACGAGGCAGACAGTAGATTACATCATGGATAGGACAAAGGAGTTTTTCAAAAACGGTAGAGAGATTGAAGTCCTCACCGTGGATAACCACGCCGACGGGCCCTATGTCTACTTGAGACTTTTAAACGAGAACCCTCGAAGGGCTAAAGACGTCTATCAACTTCTTATGATGAATGAGGGAAACGCCTCCGGCGTGGGGATTGCCTGTATCGATGAAGAGGGCAATGTTCATGCCGACCAGTTCTGGAGACATTACAGTTTCGGCAATGTCCGTGAAAGGCCCTTCAGCGAAATATGGGTGGACACATCGAATGGGCTTATGGCAAAACTCAAAGAGAAAAAGAAATTTGTAAAAGGAAGATGCGCCGCATGCAAGTGGCTCAATATTTGCGGAGGTAATTTTCGGGTGAGAGCGGAAGCGGTGAGAGGCGATATCTGGGCCGAAGACCCGCAGTGTTATCTGAGCGATGAGGAAATAAAGTAGGAGGTTGAAATGAAATTTCCCACATACAGGCCGAGAAGGCTCAGGGCGAATGAGAAATTGAGGGGCATGATACGCGAAACAGAGCTTTCCGTCAATCATCTTGTCTATCCCGTTTTTGTGAAAGAGATGAGCGAGAAAAAGGTAGCCATCCCTTCCATGCCCGACATTCATCAATTCTCCCTTGAGGGACTGTTGAAAGAAATCGACGAAGTGGTTAAGCTCTCAGTCCCGGCCATACTCCTCTTCGGCATACCCGAAAAGAAAGACGAGACCGGAAGCGGCGCATACGATAAAAACGGTATTGTCCCGAGAACGGTGCGAGAGATCAAAAAACGTTTTGGCGACGACCTCCTCGTTATTACCGATGTTTGTATGTGCGAATACACGAGCCACGGCCACTGCGGTATCGTCAAGGATGGCGTCGTCGATAATGACGAGACGTTAAAGCTGCTCGCGAGAAGCGCCCTCGCCCACGTTATGGCAGGCGCCGACATAGTAGCCCCGTCGGATATGATGGACGGCAGGGTTAAGTCCATACGGGAAATGCTTGACCTGCATGGAGATTACAATACCCCTATCATGAGCTATGCCGCCAAATATGCTTCCTGTCTTTACAGCCCCTTTCGGGATGCCGCGGAATCGGCCCCGCAGTTCGGCGACAGAAAGGGCTACCAGATAGACCCGCCCAATGAACGTGAGGCGCTCCGTGAAATTGCCCTCGATATGGAAGAAGGAGCCGATATCATCCTGGTGAAACCGGCGCTTTTTTACCTTGATATCCTTGCCCGAGCCAGAGAGAAGTTCAACATCTCCCTTGCCGCCTATTCCGTGAGCGGCGAATACACGATGATAAAACTCGCCGCGTCAAAGGGTCACATAGACCTCAAGAGGGCAGTCATCGAATCGACGGTGAGCATAAGGCGCGCGGGTGCTGACATCATCGTTACCTATTTCGCGAAGGATATCGGAAAATGGGCCAAAGCAAATTCCCTCTGAAAATACTCGCATGGGAGCTGACGCGAAACTGTAATCTCAACTGTATTCACTGTAGGGCCTCGGCGGAACTTGGTCCCCACACAGGCGAACTCACAACCGACGAATGCAAACAAATCATAGATGGTATCCTTGCCTTTTCATCTCCCACAGTGATACTCACGGGTGGCGAACCTCTCATGCGGGAAGACATTTTCGACATTATCGAGTATGGAAACCAAAAAGGGCTGAGGCTCGTCATCGCCACAAATGGCACGCTCCTTGACAGAGAGAAAGCCCTGAGACTGAAAGCGGACGATATCAAGCGGGTGAGCATGAGCATCGACGGGCAAGACAGAGAAGCCCATGACAGCTTTCGGGGGATCGAAGGCTCATTCGATGCCGTCACGAAGGCGGCGGCAACACTCTCCGAAGTGGGCCTTCCTTTTCAGATCAACACGACAGTGACGCGCATGAACGCTGATGATCTCGGGGCCATCTATGCCCTCGTAAAATCGCTCGGCGTTGTCGCATGGCACATATTTCTCCTCGTGCCCGTGGGAAGGGGTGAAGTGCTCAAGGGCGAGGAATTGAACGCGAAAATGTACGAGGATGTCCTTGAGTGGCTTTACCAGATAGAAAGGAAAAATGAAATCGAAATAAAGGTAACCTGCGCTCCCCATTACTATCGCATCGTCAAAGAAAGGGGGGGTGCGCCGAAGAGCACTGGTTGTCTCGCGGGCAAAAGCTTTATGTTCATCTCGCATAGGGGCATGGCCCAGCCCTGTGGCTATCTTGAGGTTCCCTGCGGTGATGTAAAAAACGTGGCCGTAAAAAGGGTCTGGGAAAAATCGCCCGTTTTCAATGCGCTGCGCGATCTCTCATCGTACAGAGGTAAATGCGGGGGCTGCAAGTTCCTTAAAATTTGCAGCGGTTGCCGAGCGCGGGCCTACGAACTTACCGGCGATATTCTCGAAGCAGAACCGCTCTGCTCATATTCAAGTCAAAGTCCTTCCCGCGCCTGATCACGTTGTCCTTCACATCTTGATTCTTCGAAAAAAGCTCAGGCATGTTTTTGGGATTGACATGTGCCGGAGATGTATTATTATTCTCTATGCCTATGAAGATGGTGTGATCGGGTATCAATTGCCTGTAAAATGAGTTCGAAGATACATCTTCATATAAAAACATCCAAGGAGGAAAGCCATGAGTTACACTGCGAAGGATTATGCGAAACTGATCGGTATGGAAGGATTCAGCGAAACACTCCTCAAAAACCATTTTACCCTCTATCAGGGCTACGTGACGAATACGAACAAAGTTTTGGATGCCCTTGAAGCGATTCTGAAAGAAGGCAAGACAGCAACGCCTGAATACGCGGAATTAAAAAGAAGACTGGGTTGGGAGTTCAACGGCATGAGGCTTCACGAATACTATTTTGAGAATCTCGGTGGCAAGGCTCCCTTCGACAAGGCAGGTAAGCTTGTCAAGAAGATGGCAGAAACATTCGGCACCTACGAGATGTGGGAGAAGGATTTTAAGGGCACCGGTGCCATGCGCGGTATCGGCTGGACAGTCCTCTACCAGGACCTAGCAAGCGGCAAACTGATCAATTTCTGGATCAATGAACACGATGTCTCTCATCCGGCAGGCGGTAACCCGATTCTCATCATGGACGTGTTTGAGCACGCCTTCATGATCGACTACGGTTTAAAAAGGGCCGATTATATTGAAGCCTTCTTCAAGAACATCGACTGGAAGGCCGCTGAAGCAAGGCTGAAATAACTTACTAATCCGGCCATTAGTAGTCTCACACGTGACGTTCGCAACATACCTTCTTAAAAGGTTTTTTATGGACTGTCATGTGCCTTTACTTATGATCTCCTTGGTAAAAGACCGTTTTCGCGTCTGTGGCTTACGGAATGGCATGAAAGGTAATCATCTTGAATAGACTTGCACAGGAAAAGTCTGCCTATTTACGCCATGCGGCGCAGCAGAAGATAGACTGGTACCCCTGGTCAGAAGAGGCCTTTGAAAAGGCACAGAAGGAAGACAAGCCTGTATTTCTGAGTTCCGGCGCCCTTTGGTGCCATTGGTGCCATGTCATGGCAAAGGAATGTTTTGAGGACGATGAAGTAGCCCGGTTTCTCAACGAGCACTTCATCGCTGTCAAGCTCGACAGGGACGAACGTCCCGATATAGACAGGCGCTATCAGCAGGCTGTTACCGCCATGGGTTTCAAGGGCGGCTGGCCCTTGAGCGTATTCCTGACGCCTGAAAAAAAACCTTTTTACGGGGGTACCTACTTTCCACTGGCCGACAGCTTCGGAAGGCCCGGCTTCAAGACGGTACTCAGTTCCATGAGCCAGTTTTATAAAGTCAAGAAAGAAGCAGTCTATGAGAACAGCAGAAAATTTCATGATTTCTTGAAACAACGGACACCCAGGAAGGGAAAGAAGAATCAAGCATATGTGGACGAGGCCGCAAAAAAAATGCTGGAAAATTTTGACAAGCTCCACGGGGGGTTCGGGAGCGCGCCGAAATTCCCCATGTCGGGGGCTATCGAGTTTCTTCTCAATCGATACTTTTTTAAAAAAGACCAGGTCCTTGAATACGCGCTCAAGAAAACGCTCATCGCTATGGCAAGCGGCGGTTTCCACGACCAGCTGGGCGGCGGCTTTCATCGGTACTCCATGGATGAAGCATGGGCCATCCCGCATTTCGAAAAGATGGCTGACGACAACGCTTTGCTGCTCCGAAATTATGCCGATGCCTATAGCGTCTTCGGTGATGGATTTTTCAAAAAGGTTGGAGAGGATATTATCTATTTTACCCGCAAGGAACTTTCTCATCCCGACGGCGGTTTCTACGCGAGCATGGACGCGGATGTGACCCCCGATGATGAGGGCGGATATTTTACCTGGACCGATGAGGAGTTGCGTGGCACACTCACGGAAGATGAATATGGCCTCTTCGCTCTCTATTTTCTCCATAAAGGTCGCACGGTGCATCATGATGACAGAAAATTCGTCCTCTCCGTTTGCATGGATGTCAATGACACTGCCCAAAGCTCCGGAATGGATGTGGAGAAGGTCAAGGAGATGCTTGAAAGTACGAGACGCAAGCTCCTTGCCAAACGGGAAAAACGGCAGAAACCCCTCATCGATACGGCATTCTATACGTCACTCAACGGGATGATGATATCAGCCTATCTTAAGGCATTCCGGGCCTTTGGTGATGGAACGTTGAGGGACTTTGCCCTGATGAGCCTTGAAAAAATTCTGGAAATGAATGTTGTCGCCGGCCGGCTTTCCCATTGCCCGGGCGTCAACGCAATACTCGATGATTATATCCACATCATCGACGCAATCATCTCCGCCTACGAGGTAAGCGGGGGCAGGAATTACCTTGACCGGGCAAGAGGGGTTATGGACGCCTGTCTCGAAAGGTTCTGGGACCGCGAAGGGGGCGGTTTTTTTGACACCGAAGAAGAGGTTGTGGGCATGCGGTTCAAAGGGATAGAGGATGTGCCCCAGCCATCGGCCAATGGACTCGCTGCTATTGTTCTCCTGAAGCTTGCCCACATGCTCGACGATGAGAAATACCGGCAATACACCGAACGATTGCTGGATGTTTTTTCCTCCGATGCCCGGTTCATGGAAATCCACGGAGGATACTATTTCTGCGGCCTCGACGCCTTTTACCATATGCTTAAACTGGGCATCAATGCCTCGCCTGATTCGGAACTAGCGAAATCGGTTCTTTCCATCTGGTACCCTTATTCCTGTATTGTCTACGGTGACGACACGGGCTCGATAATCCCCTGCGTCAGGGACACCTGCTACGAGCCGGTTGACGGCCCGGAACAATTGAAACAGTTCGTAAACACGCTGCAATAAAATAAACGCAACATTGGCAGCATTCGATGAAGCAACATGATTTTCTGCTGTAATACAATTAGGATATCTTCTCTCGACGTAATGTTCTGTTTTTCACACAGTTGATTCACGATAGGCATACATACAAGTTTCACAGAGAGGATTACGATCATGACCAGTTATATACGGCCTTGGTCGCAACCAGCGGGAGAATAGGGCCTGTCCCTTAAATGGCATATAGGGAATTGCATTGGTTCCTCGGTCTCGTGCTTTTTGGAGAAAAAAGTGACTTTTAGGCGCTTTACGTCGCCTAATAGCGGCGGGGCACGCGTGTTAACAGCGAGGATGCACCCCCCATCGCTTATGCAGGGGTACCCATAAAGTGGGTTGTGACGCGATCTATCCCGACTACGCCTTAGAGACTTTTCTTAGTAACTGTCACAAAATAACTTGACCATATAAGATACTTGTGCTACTATAGATGCATGAGTACGGAGCATATTCGGAAACGATTCATGCTGATGGAACGATTTCTGAATGAAAAGCAACGACGGCTTCTCGCAGCGGCGGAAGCAGAGACCTTGGGCCGTGGTGGTATCTCAACGGTTGCCAGGGCCACCGGGTTATCCAGAAACACCGTGGTTGCCGGGCGTCTGGAAATCACGGAACAACGTTCATTCGTAAACAAAGAGACCGGTCGTGTCCGTAGTCCTGGCGGCGGAAGAAAGAAGACGGTTCACAAGGATCCGACCCTTGAGAGGGACCTCGAAGGATTGCTAGAACCGGCTACCCGTGGTGATCCCGAATCCTCTCTTCGCTGGACCTGTAAGAGTGTCAGAAAGCTCGCAGGCGAACTCAATAGGATGGGACATAAGACCAGTCATCGCATGGTGGCCGAACTTTTAAAACATCTTGGATACAGCCTCCAGGCAAACCGGAAAACGATCGAAGGTAGTTCACATCCTGACCGAGATGGACAGTTTGAACATATCTATACGAAGGTCAAAACGTTTCAGACAGAGAGACAGCCGGTGATCTCCGTTGACACGAAAAAGAAAGAGCTTGTCGGTAACTTCGAGAACGAGGGACGGGAATGGCGGCCCAAGGGACAGCATGAAAAAGTTCTTGTCCACGACTTTGGCTCTTTGGGGGAGGGTAAGGTCAATCCCTACGGTGTCTACGACCTCATGCAGAATACCGGCTGGGTAAACGTCGGTGTCGATCATGATACGGCTGCCTTTGCGGTCGAATCCATCCGTCGCTGGTGGTTCACCATGGGAAATCAGGTGTACCCTGAGGCGTCACAGGTGCTTATTACTGCAGACAGCGGGGGAAGCAACGGCGCCAGACTCAGACTCTGGAAAACCGAGCTTCAGAAGCTAAGCGACGACACCGGGCTTTGCGTCTCTGTATGCCATTTTCCTCCCGGCACCAGCAAATGGAACAAGATCGAACATCGCCTCTTTTCTTTCATCAGCAAAAACTGGCGCGGTAGACCCCTCATCAGTCATGAAGTGATTGTGAACCTTATTGCTTCAACCACCACTACAAAAGGGCTACGTGTCCGCTGTGCTATGGACTATAACACCTACCCGAAAGGCGTAAAGGTGACAGACAAAGAGCTGAAGAAGGTGAGCCTGATCCGGGATACTTTTCATGGAGAGTGGAACTACACTATTAAACCACATAATCAGAATGTATGATCATGTTATTTTGTGACGACTTCTTAGCTCCACTGCGTAATGCTTTCGTCGGCAGCACAATTCCCAATATTCATTTAGAGTGGATAGAAACGTTCAGGGACAGGGTCATAGGATTAAGGACGATGAAACGTGGGACAAATAAATGCCTTTGCGCCCAAACGCAGCGGACGTCCGAGCAAAGCGAACGTTCCTAGTGCACGTGGTCCTTTCTCGGCCGAAGCTATTTTCGATGGTTGATTAGACGCGTGAGCCATCTGAATTCTCTTATACCAATCCGGATTTGCTTAGAGAACGCGAAACCGATGGAGGAGCCGATGTAGGCGTACATGGAATTACGTCGAGGAGAGCAACGACAAAGGCGACAAAGTTATATGATAAAGCCGGATTGGTATCAGAAGAGGCCGGCGATGATGGACAAGCCATTGATGAAATATATCATGCGGACACACTTCCCGTGCTGGTCCAGCAATACCCAGTCATCCGTCCTGATAACGATGCCGATGAGTCTCACACAGAGTGGTATGCTCACGCAGAGAACGAGGCTATACCGCGAGAGCAGCCGGTAAACAATGAGCAGGACCATGCTCAAATAAATCAAAAAAAAGAACAGAATAAGTCCCCACAAGGCGCCCCTTTTCCCAAGCCTGGTTGCAAGGGTCCACTTGCCTGCCACCTGGTCGGTCTTCATATCAGGCAGACTCTGGTAGTAGAGAATGAGCGCCACCATAAGACCAACCGGGATTGAGATAAGAAGTGGTATCACATCGGGACGTCCCGCGATGACCCAGTATGTGCCAACCACCATAATGGGCCCCATATTGATCCCCACGAAAAGTTCGCCGAGCCCGTGATAACCGTACCTGATTGGCGGCGCGACGTAGAAATAGCTGCTGAAGGCAGCGAAGAAGATCGGCACGGCAAGGAGGTACAATTTGAAGCTGAAGATGATGATGAAGGCGATGGTGAAGGCGAGAATATAGAGAGTGATGATGACACGGAACATGGCCTTTGGCGCTATTTTTCCTTCCTGTATGACCCGTGATCCGCCGATGGCCTCGCCTGAGTCAGCGCCCACAAAATGGTCGAAATAATCATTGGCAAGGTTTGTTAAAAGGTGGACCATGAGAGAGCCGAGAAAAACGAGAACAAACCGCCAGGGCCTTGCCACGCCCTCGTTCTTTATGGCGAGTATCCATCCGATGAAGAGGGGGATGAAGGTGACTACATAAAAAGGCAAACGACTTGCTTGGAGCCACGCTTTCAGCAGGTCTTTAGACCAAATTGTCTTCATTTATATACCTTGCTTGCCATTATCGTCACTCTCTTCGACGTACTGCACAGCATGCCCGCGTCGCTTCCTCCTTTATACGAGAAGAGGCCTTCTTTTTTCTGTGTGGCAATGAGGGTGGCATCCATATCGAGCGTGGCACACTGAACGGGATTCTTCATATAGATCGCCCTGACGAGATCGTTCTGGACCCGCTCAAGGGCAGAGAGCATCTCAGTGAGAGGAGGGATCACTGAGATGCCTTCGGTGCGAACATACTCTTCGTGGAAAGCAGAAAGATACCGGAAGACCGCTGAGGCCGAAGGGACGAACCGGTGCTTTTCCTTACGCCATCGTCTCTCGTCTGTCGTCGCTTTTTCCTGGGAAGACCCTTAAGTTCTATGCGTTGGAGTATGCGGCAGAATCCTTCATCGGCTTCAAGGATACAAAGGTCATCGACACATTCTCCGCCGGCGAGGTTTAGGAGGATAAGGGAGAGGATGATCTGCTCGTCTGTCCATCCCTGGGTCTTGGTATGAAGATGTTCTGAGATGCTTTCTCCCAGATTGAGAACAGAGGCCAGGTCCAGATAGACGGGAAGGCCTGCAAGGGCTGTCATGCCGCTTGCACTTTTTTCTTTTTCATACTTGTAAGGAAGGAGTCCTTGTGGCATAATTGATTCACCTCGTTGATGATAGATTTGGAGTCGTTACCATTACTCTATCACCTTGATACTCAAGGATCAACGAGGTTTTTCATTATTTTTGATGGTGGATCATGGTGTCATTTGCAACTTGTTCTTAAGCGGATAGCAAAAAGCGCTAACGCTTGGCGCAGGTTTTATCCACTTATTACAACCGGTAATTCTCGGTAATTGATTTATTTTAAATCGTTTAATTGTAGATGCTATACATAACATATCCTGCTTTATCTTGTGATATTATGTAGTTAGGCACCATTGTCTATTATCCTTTTTCCATGCATCCCTGTCAAGATAATTCTTGCCTTTTTTAAGGCCGTCTTTATCATATATAGTATAACCATCTTCCGTGCCGCCGCCGTAATGCGCAACTGTGGGAAGGCTGTACAGCCTTCCCACAGTTGCAGTTTCTTTTTTTCAAGGGCCGTTCTATTCATGCCAGGCCTTTCCCTGTTTCACATCGTAAAGCTCAAACCGCACACCCTGATTATCGGTAGGATTAAGCCAGAGCATTCGGGTGAATACTCTTTCTGCGTCCCTGAACCGGGAGAAGCGCCACAGACAGAGGGCGTAGCCGTGCAGGCAACGAAGGAACGGACGGTTGTTTAACCGCCCCCAGGGAAGTAGACCGGTGAAGTCCTTGCCGAGGGAGAGTTCCCCGATCCTCACTCCCGTGTCGTAGTGACGGATTGCCGTATCTGGATCGTGAGGGAAGGCGAGGTTTCCAAGGTGGGCGTGGGCATCAAGACAACGGAGATCGGCAGCAAGGAGGTTCATGAGCATGCGGTGCGCCCCCTTATAATCACCGGCCTCTTTCAGGTCGACGGCTTGGAGGATAGGGTCCGTATCGGGATTGTCGGGGTCCTGGCCGGGAAGCATCTGCTCCATCTCGTATTCAGGTCTCATACCCCGCTCGATGAGAGGCCTCGCCCATGGTTCTATCGGTTCATCGGGCTCCCCCCAATAGTGGTGCTTGGGGTCCCACATTCCTTTTTCTTCGAGCGCAAGGGGTATAAGATCCAGAGCGGGTATGTCAAGACGCGAGGCCTTGATCTCGCCGGCGAGGTAGGGATGATTCGCGTAACGCCATTTCTTCCGTGGCGATACGGTAATGATCTCGCCCGGCACCACCTCCCAAAACCCTGCAGGTCGGAAGGTGAGTGCACGGTCCTTTCCCGGGATTGAGCAGGAGATGGCGTTTCCCTTGATGGCGAGGGCTATGAGGTCAATATCCTTGCTCATGTCGAGATCATCCTCTGTTACCTTCGGCCGCCTGTGCAATGAGACCTTCGGATAGGGCTCGATGCCGAGCCATGTGCGATACGCGGCCACGTAGCGTGCCGCTGTTGAGCCTTTAGGAAAGGCAAGATCACACGCGGCGATGGGATACTCAAAACGGTCTTCCCGCTGGCACAAAGCCACAAGCCCCCGTCGCTCGTTCCCGTCGTAATCAATCCTGAGTACCGTCACCGGTTCCCCCACCACAAAAGCGTCTGCGGGAAGGGCAACGTCATCTTCAAAGGCCTGCCGGAAGGCCCAGAGCTGCTCGTCGTCGCCATAGGCGTCGACAATGATCTCTTCGATCAGATCGTTCAGTTCCTCTTCGTTCTTTTTACCACCTGCCATTTTCTATTCCCTCCGTTCGTACTGCCTTCCCTCGACTTCATTTCCTCAACAGCGACCTTTCCCCGTGGGTAAAGAGGGATGACCCGCCATGTCGGAGCGGTTGACCCCTCGTTCTGTCTGCCGGCGTGAGAACGACTCTTCCCCTCGTCTCCCCCTGTGTGCGTCTTTTGCTGGACCACCTTCATGGCCTTGTAGTAGTCCCGCTCTACCTTCAGGTTGGCCACCCGGCAGTACCGCTGCGTCGTGGTAATCTGGCCATGGCCCAAAAGGTCCTGAATGGTGGCAAGGTCAGCATCGGCGTTCAGAAGCTGCGTGGCGAAGGTGTGTCTCAGCCGATGACACGACACGTGAAGTCCGCTTTTTCGCGTATAGTACTCGATCCTCTTCTGGATGCCCCGGACTGATATGAGGGTGCCCGTAAGCAGCCCCTTGTGTACGAGAAACAGTTCCTTCACCTTCGATGACCGTTTCTTGAGATAGGCTTCGAGGGCATCGCGGGTATCGTCGCTCAAGTAAACGACCCTGTCTTTGGCGCCTTTTCCGTGTAACACGAACACCTGCCTGTTCCTTAAGTCTACCGCATCTACCGCGAGGTGTGCAACCTCTTCCACCCGAAGGCCTGAGCGAAGCATGAACATGGCCCTGTCTCTCGGGTCCCTGATAACGGCAAGGAGCATATCCACCTCGCCGTCTTTGAGACATCGGGGAAGGGGCTTCGGCAGACGGATCGACACGCGGGTGACGGGATTGGCCATCGGTATCCCTCCTCGTCGATGAGGTATTCGAAAGACGCAGGGTCTGCACGTGGCAGGTGATCGTCTTTGGGGCGAGCCGCTTCCCCAAGAGATGGTCCACGTAGGCCCCCTGTCTCCCGGCGAGTCACCTTGTCGAGGGAGATACCAAGCCATAGGATAAATGTATATATCCTGTTCATGTAATTCTTCACCGTATAGGGCGAGCAGTTTTTTCTCTTTAAGGATCTTCGGTATCTCTCAGTAATCTCCATCGATCCCTCCCTTCTCGATAATCGCCATGGCCCGAAAGTATTCCTCTTCCCGGGTCCTATCAGTAAGTCGTGCGTAACGCCGGGCAACTTCGATGTCCTGGTGACCCAAAAGCTGCTGGAGGACTTCAAGGCGCATGCCGGTGTTCAGAAGCTCGCTTGCGAAGGTATGACGAAAACAATGCACGGTATAACCCTTATGTTCCAGCCGTGCCTTTCGGATATAGTGCACGAAGCGACTCTTGGCAGCACTGTAACAGAGGTGGCCATGGCGCTGTCCGTAAAAGAGGTACTCTTCTTCCTTGTTCCTCAGTGAGAACCGGCGTTTCAGGGCGAAGAGCGCATCATCACTCACATAGACCAAAACGTACAAGGACGGAAAAATGGACAGACATTCAGCTACTAAGTTCATGTCAGCTTCGCTAATCAATTCCGAGAACACTCCTCCAAAACTTAAATCATATCCGAATTGGGTCTGCGGCGATGTTAACAAAATCCCCTTCAATCCAAAGAATGGGGAAAAAGCAAAAGCAAACGTGCCGGGAACTTGGGGAAGGTATGACAAACCATGGTGTGGCCCCTCGTGATCCGTTGCATGGCACAGTTAAGGTGAACGAAGCCTATTGGGGCGGTCAGGAAAAGGGCGTTGTCGGACGGCTGACGGAGGACAAGACCATAATCATTGTCGTCGCTTAAGAAGACAGGAAAGGGTTTGGCCGTATTAGTGTCGGACGTATTCCCGACTTGACCAAAACCAGCCCGCACGGCTTCATCGCTCACGTGATTGAGCGAGGCAGCACCCTGCGAACAGATGGGCTAAACGCTTACACGGGACTCAGCGGCCATACGTACGACCGACATGTGCAGCGCCTTCGGCCGGAAGGCGAGCACTTCCTTCCCCGGGTGCATCGAGTGGTGTCGTTCTTGAAACGGCGGTTGCTCAGCACACATCAGGGAGCTATCCATTAAACACATCTCGATTACTACCTGGTGAGTTCACATTTCAATCGCCGAATATCAATCTCACGAGGCAATTTGTTCTACCGGGTTTTGCAACAAGCGGTGCAAGTAGATCCTGCCCCTTACAAATGCACTGCAGGAGGTAAACTTAACTGGAACGGACAGCTACTGGTGGAGTCGGTTGAATAATCGGAATCGGAAAGGATATGAGATGGAAGAGTAACTATATGTTGTAGATTTGGCGCTTGATGTGCGATAGAATGGTGGAATATTGATTTCCTCGTTTCTATGTGAGGAAGCGCAACGACTATTTCACAGGAGGTTTGTGATGAGCCATCACTTAAGAAGCAAAGGTTTGAGTCCCGACGTTCCCCAGTATTACATGCGCAGGGTCTTCTTCAAGGCAATGGGCGCTACAGATGAAGACTTAGAAAAGCCCCTCATCGCCATTGCCAATACCTGGAATGAGATCCTCCCCGGATCGTATCACCTGGATCATGTTGCGGCGGCTGTGAAGCGCGGCATCAGGGAGGCCGGAGGCATGGCCACTATCTTCAATGTTCTGGCTCCTTGTGACGGGCAGGGGAGCGGAAACGTGGGCTTCAAGTATGTCCTGCCCAGCCGCGACCTTATCGCTGCCTCTGTTGAGATGATGATCGAACACGCGAGCTACGACGCCGCCATCATGATCGGGACCTGTGACAAGATCGTTCCAGGGCTCATCATGGCCGCCGTCCGTTGCAATCTTCCTACGGTTGTCTTCACCGGCGGTTATATGCCTGCAGGTCATTACAAAGGGGACCGTCTTGATTGCTCCTCCATGGGGAAATATTTCGTCATGTACAGACAAGGCAAGATTACCAAGGAGGAATTACGTGAAGTTGAGGGCTATGTTTGTCCTGGTCCGGGAGCATGCTGCCTCATGGGAACGGCAAACAGCATGTGCATTGCCGCGGAGGCCCTCGGCCTTTCTCTACCGGGAAACTCCGCCATCTGTGCCACGGATCCGGCCCTTGAAAGACTGGCTGAAGAAGCGGGTCGCAGAGTCATGGATCTTGTCTGGAAGGACATCAAAGCTAATGATATTATGACACCGGCGGCCTTTACGAATGCGGTGAAAGTTTGTTGCGCCACAAGCGGCTCAACGAATTTGACGCTCCACTTTCCCGCCATCGCCCATGAACTGGATTATCCTTTCAACCTCGACGATTTTGAGAACATCAGTCAGCGTACGCCATCCATCATGGAGATCAAGCCATCAGATCCAAAATATCTCATGGAGGACTTCGAGCGTGCCGGAGGCTTGCAGGCTGTGATGAAATCCATGGAAAGCCTCCTCGACACAAACGTAATGACTGTTACGGGTCAAAGCCTCGCGGACAATTTGAAAGGTGTTGAGGTCAAAGACCCGGATGTTATCCGTTCCCTTTCTCATCCCAAAGGCAAAAACGGTGGCATTGCGGTCCTCAAGGGTAATCTGGGCGTGGCAGTCGTGAAGCAGACCGCCGTAAGGCCGGAAATGCAGCAACACCGCGGACCTGCAAGGGTCTTTGAACAGGAAGAAGACTGTATCGACGCGCTGTTGGCAGGAAAGGTGAAAGAAAAGGAGGTGCTTGTGATCCGCTATGAAGGCCCCAAAGGTGGCCCGGGCATGCGTGAGATGGTCATGGCGACGTGGATGCTTGTAGACTTGGGCCTTGACAAATCGGTCGCAATTATTACTGACGGACGATTTTCGGGTACCTCGGGCGGTCCCTGTGTGGGTCACATCGTTCCTGAGGCGGTGATCGGCGGTCCCATCGCCGTTCTGCGTGATGGAGACATCATCAATATAGATATCCCTGCTCGGACCCTAAACGTTGAATTGAGCGATGAAGAAATTGCGGAGAGACTGAAGTCCTGGAAACCCCCGGAGCCGAAGATTACGCGCGGTTACCTTGCTCATTTCGCGAAGCACGCTGTGAGCGCCGACAAAGGCGCATATCTCGAATAGGACAGGGGGCCATCCTGCTGATAGCATGACCGGATGACGAGCCCTCGTTATATGTTCATGTTCATTTTGAATATGGAAAAATCCCGCTGGCCCAGTTTTTCGGCCTTTGTCTCCTTTCCGGAGGCGACTCTGATAATCTCCTCGAAAATCCGTTTTCCGGTGTTCTTCACACTCTCTTTTCCCTCAATGACCTTGCTCACATCCATATCCATGTTGTCCCTCATGGCGAGGTACGTATTTCTGTTGCCCGTAACCTTGATAACCGGTACGATGGGCGATCCTAAGGGGGTGCCCCTGCCTGTAGTGAAAACGACTATCTGGGCCCCTCCGGCCACCATGCCGGTGAGCTGCTCGATATCGTGGGCCGGAGTATCCATATAGACAAGCCCCTTTTTCGTGGGGTGGGAGGCGTATGATACTACCTCTTCGAGAGCGCTTGTTCCTGCTTTATAAATGCACCCCAGGGATTTCTCTTCCAGTGTCGTGATGCCTCCGGCGATATTTCCAGGTGCGGGGTTGGCCTCACGGATATTCTGACCAGCCGCAATGGCCCTCTCCTCCCACCAAGCCACGGCATCAAGGATTTTTTGCGCCACCTCCGGCGTCCTTGCCCTTGCCGCGAGCAGATGTTCGGCGCCGATCAACTCAGGAGTTTCGGAGAGTAGCACCGTTCCCCCTTCTTCCACGAGTCTGTCAGAGGCGTTTCCCAGTGCCGGGTTCGACGTAAGACCGGAAGTGTAATCGGAGCCGCCGCATTCAGTACCGAGAATCAGTTGGCTCAAGGGGATGGGCCCGCGTGTAAATTGTGCGGCATCTGCAAGCATCTCTTTGATGATTTTTTTTCCGAGGGCAATTGTCTTTTTTGTTCCCCCCGTATCCTGAATCACAAGGACCTCCACCCGCTTACCCGAAGGGGCTATCTCTTTTGCGATTTCTTGAGAGGAAAGCTGTTCGCATCCGAGCCCCACGATAAGGACGGCGAAGACATTGGGATGTATGCCGAAGCCGGCGAGAGTCTTTTTGACAATCATATGGTCTTTACCCACCTGCCCACAGCCGGCAATGTTGGGAAGGAAAACCACGTCTTTCAGGCCCCGGGCAATCGCCTTGGCGGGACCCTGCGAGCAGCCCACACTGGGGATCACGAGCACATAGTTTCGCGTGCCCGCGTGCCCGTCCGTTCTGCGATAGCCTTCAAAGGTCATTGTTGCGCTCTGTTTTTCGGCTGACTGACCATGTTATGAATATGCACATGCTCTCCCCGGACGATCTTTACCGTGCTCTGTCCGATAGGTTCTCCATATTTGATGATAGCCGCCCCTTCATCAATATCGATGAGAGAGAATTTATGGCCCGGGGGAATCTCTGAAACAAGCCGTATGTTCTCGATGTATCCTCCGTGCTCCACGGAAATGACTGCACCGGGCTTGAGTGCTTCCAAAGCAGTTGCCACATTGTCTTTTTCATTGATCATGATGGCTTTGGTTTTATTTTTCATTGCAAATCCTTATCGGTAGGCCCATCCTGTTTTACTGCTGTCAGGCTGTTATGGGGATGATGAGACCGCCTGAAGGGAGTATGGCAACCTTCGCTGCAGGATAAGCGCTCTTGAGCGTCTTTAACCCTTCTTCAACGGAGCCGGCATACTCCAAGCCCATAATCTCAGCCTCTTGTTGAGAAACGAAGGGAGATACAAGTATCACCCGTATCTTTGGCCGGAGAAAGGGGGTAGACATGGCCATATTAAAATCGATGGACTTGTCCGGCAGATACGCTTTGCCTTTTGACAGATGTTCTCGTATGTATGCCTCCGAATTATCATGCGATTTTTCTTTGATTATCTGAAAAGATTTGATAAAGTCGGCATTGATAGGGGCTACGATGGGCGCCACAAGCAGTATGGCCCCCGTGTCTTTGGTGACTACATCGGGTGCGCTCAGACCCTTAAAAAGTTGGTGGCCGTGGGTATGAGGATAGGACGAGGTAATGGTGACATCCACTTTTTCTTCAAACCTATGACCGAGTTTTTCAAGACAGGCCTCCACGGCCTTTGCAAAAGCCATATCCAGGCTGCCCGCTATGATGCGTATAACCTGTCCCTTGGGGTTGTATAGACAGTTTATCGAAAAATCAAGCCCGATTGTGCGGGCAACGAGCATACAGTTTTCATGAAAGGGATTCCCCTTTGTGCTCCCCCCGACGGATCGGGGATCTATGAGATACTTCATATGGTGGTCCCGGATGAACTCATAATCGCAAATTCCCGGCATCAGACTCTTGGGGCCACCTCCATAACCAGCCATGGGGTGGGAAAGAATGGAACTGACGGCCACCCTCAAGTCCGCTTGGGCTACCTCCGGATTAATCATCACCATCCTCTCATGGCCGGGTACATGAAGGGGCACGAGATCGCTCCCCCAGGCGTTGTGTTGGACCACTTTATATTGATTAAGGATGTGTTTGCCCACCCTCTCACCCAGAGCTTCTTTGTTCATAGCCTCATGGGTCCCGAGGGCCACAACGACGGTAATCTTCTCTCGCGGGAAACCGGTATCAGCCACATGGGCGAAGAAGACCTCAAGGATTTCTGCAACAGGCGTTGGGCGGGTTGCGTCATCCACTACGATTGCAAGACGGTTCGCCTTACAGAGCAGGTCTTGAAAGGACGGCGTTCCTATCGGCCGGGATATGGCTTGAAGGACCATTTGCTCGATGGAAGGTATGGGCGCTTCTTCCTCGTCTTCTACAAAATGCAATGGAATCCATCCTTGGGGAAGCGTGAAATGCTCTTTTTTGTTCTGGCCTATATATAGGTAGTAATCCTGTCTCATACGGAATCGGGCCGCAACTGACAATCTATACCGTACCGTACAATCCCTTTATCAGTCAAGAAGAAAAGGTCTACCCCGATTCATTTTCTCTCAGCCCCTTTGTGAAACATAAATTTTTCTCGATGATTTTTTTCATTTTTTCTGATAAACTCAAACAAATTCTTCACAGGGAGGGTTGTATGGCTGAAAAAAATAAACAGAAAAAGGAGAGTAAAAAGGCTCCGCAAAAAACCTTGAAAGAAAAGAGAAAAGAGAGACAGGAGAAAAAGGCGGGTAAATAGACCGGCTAAAACGTAAACAAGAAACAGTTTCCTCGTAGAAAATTGAATACATAAAGGAGGATGTGCAATGCGAATAGTTCTGTTAGGAGCACCCGGCGCCGGAAAAGGTACGATAGCAAAGATGTTGACTGACTATGACGGGTCAGTACAAATTTCGACAGGAGATATTCTGAGAAATGCCGTGAAGGCAGGCAATGAACTCGGCAAAGAGGCTAAGGGCTACATGGAACGCGGAGAACTCGTGCCCGATAAACTCATCATGGACATTATGGAGGTACGGCTGAAGGAAACTGATTGCGCGAAAGGATTTCTCCTTGATGGCTTTCCAAGGACCATTCCTCAGGCGGAGGCATTAAAAAAACTTCTTGCGAAGTTGAATATTAAACTGGATCTCGTTGTGAATATCGATGTTCCGAAAGAAGTTATTCTCGAAAGGCTGACAACGAGAAGGACTTGCTCCAATCCTGACTGCCAGGAAATCTATAACATCAAGAGCAAGCCACCAAAGCCGGATGGAACGTGCGTGAAGTGCGGTTTCCCCGCGGTCCAGCGCGCCGATGAAACAGAAGATGCCATTACGAAGCGTCTTGAAACTTACAATGAAAAGACAGCGCCGCTCATCGATTTCTACCGGAATGAAGGTCTCCTAAAAACGATAGGCTCATTAAGCAGTGAAGATATCGTCAATCAAATAAAGGTGGCGATCAAGCAATAGATCGTTGTTGACTATCAAAGAGGTTTGCGTCGCCCCACCGCAAGCGAAGCTACACCCGCGAGCGGGTACCTCGCCTCCCCCTCAAGGCTTGCTACGCTCGCTCTTAGAATCTCACGGCGACGCGAACCATGCAGAAAAACCCGAGGCGAAGCCAGTGAGAATCTATGAACCACGAGGGCCGGTTTATAAGAAGCAACCGGCCCATTTCATCGATCTGTCACCCCACATGAAAATCCGATTCTTTTTCACTGTTCACAATCGGCGGAACGCTTGCGGAAGCTCTATTTTCTTGACAGGACGAAGGCGAACAAGATATAAACGTGCAAAATTTGTACAATGCCAAAATGTGTTTTAAATTACCATTGGGGGTCCTAGATGCTCAACCAATCCGTACTATCAGAACTTGCAACAATCGTCAGCAAGGACAACATCCTCACCTCACCGGAGTCCTTAAAGGCCTATTCCTACGATGGGACCACAAACTGGATCCATGAGCCCGATGTCGTCATCTTTCCCACAACCGCCCAAGAGGTCTCCAAGATCCTAAAGATCGCCAATCGGGAGAAGATACCCGTCACCCCGAGAGGGGGAGGCACGAACGTCAGTGGTGGTTCCATCCCCATTCAGGGAGGCATTGTCCTCTGTACCACGAAGATGAACAGGATCTTGAAGATAGACAAAGAGAACCTGACAGCTACGGTGGAACCCGGGGTCGTCCTCCAGGACTTAACCATCCAGCTTGTAAAAGAGGGCCTCTTCTTCCCTCCCGACCCCCAGAGCTTCTTAGGGGCTACCATGGGGGGCATCATCGCAGAGAACGGCGGCGGTCCCGCCTGTGTCAAGTACGGGGTCACCAAGCAGTATATCCTGGGTATCGAGGTCGTGCTCCCGACCGGTGAGATCGTCCACCTCGGAGGCCGTACCTTAAAGAACGTCGTGGGCTACGATCTTCTCCACATCTTCATCAGCTCCGAAGGGACCCTGGGTGTCATCACCAGAGCGGAGCTAAAACTTCTCCCCCTGCCCCCTGCCAAAAAGACCTTGATGGCAGTCTATGCCGATGTGGCAGTGGCAGGAGAGAGCGTCTACCGGGTCTTGGAGAAGGGCGTCATCCCCGGCAAGATAGAGCTCCTCGACAACTGGATCATCAGGCGCATCGAAGAGATGATGCCCATGGGCCTCCCCACCGATGCCGACGCGGTTCTGCTCTTCGAGTGTGACGGCATCCCCGAAGCCGTGGAGAAGGAGATCGAGAAATCGCCGAGATCGTGAAGAAATACGGTGCCGTCGATGTCCGTATCGCGAAGGACCAGGCCGAGGCCGACAAGTACTGGATGGCGCGCAAGGCAGGCTTTGCCGCCACCTTCGGCAAGTCCCCCACGGTCCTCTCCGAGGACGTCACCGTCCCGAGAGGCAACATCCCGGCGCTCATCAGGAAGGTGAAAGAGATCGGCAAGAAGTACAATGTGGAGAACTGCGTTTTAGGTCATGCCGGGGACGGCAACCTCCACCCATCGGTTTTGACCGACATGAAGAACAAGGAACATTACGACCGTGCCGTCAAGGCAGTCGATGAGATCATCGAGGCCGCCGTTGCATTAGGCGGTGTCCTCTCCGGAGAACACGGCATCGGCCTCGAGAAGCAGAAGTTCTTCAACAAGGTCACCGAACCCGTTGTCGTCGATATGATGAAGAACATCAAGCACCTCCTTGATCCGGCGAACATCATGAACCCCGGCAAGATCTGGGACTAGAGGGGAGCGCCCATGAAGGACTTAAAAGAACTTACCAAAATCTCTTCCTACGCGGACCAGTGCATGAAGTGCGGTTTCTGCAGTTTCTTCTGTCCTGTGTACCAGGAAGAGAAGACCGAGACAGCGGTTGCCCGCGGCAAGAACTACCTCGTGAAACAGGTGTTGGCCGGCAACCAGGAGTTTACCCCCCAATTGGGAGAGATCATCAGCAAGTGTCTTCTCTGCAAACGCTGTGTGGCAAACTGCCCCTCCAAGACCCAGATCGACCGCGTGGTGGTTGCCGCCCGGGCCCAGATGGTGAAGGACAAGGGCTTGGGCTTCATGAAGAACTTCCTCTTCCGCAGGGTCATGGCGAACCGGAAGACCTTCTCTCGCATGGTCAAACTCGCTCAAACCTTCCAGTGGCTCCTCCCCAGGACTGAGGGTAATATCCGCCACCTCCCCGACTTCCTAAAGGCGTTGGGCCACAAGAGAAACATCCCCACACTCGCAAAGACCTTCCTGCGTGATCAGGTGAAGCCCCGCTACAAGCCACAGGGGACCCCCGTCATGAAGGTGGGCTTCTTCATGGGCTGCGCCACGGACTTCATCTATCCCGACCTGGGACTCAAGCTCATCGATTTCTTGGTCAAACACAACGTTGAAGTGGTTGTCCCCGATGCCCAGAACTGCTGCGGCGCCGCCATCTACTTCTCGGGTGACTTCGAAACCGGCAGGATGCTGGCAGAGAAGAACATCGAGGCCTTCTTTGATGTGGACTATATCGTGACCGCCTGCGGCACCTGCTCATCTACCCTCAAGGACTACCAGAAGTACCTTCCCGACACGGAGGATACGAAGAAGCGCTACGAGGCATTCGCCGCCAAGATCAAGGACTCAACCGAATTCTTGATCAATGTCTTGAAAATTCCCCCGGAATCCTTTACCCTGAAGAAGGAGTTCGAGGGGAAGGTAGCCACCTGGCACGATCCCTGCCACCTCATCCGCTACCAGAACATCAAGGATGAGCCCCGTGCCATCCTCAAAGCCTTAAAGGGCCTCACCTACGTGGAGATGCCCAACGCGGACATGTGCTGCGGCATGGGCGGCTCCTTCAGTGTCTACCACTACGACCTCTCGAAGAAGATCGCGTCCAAGAAGATGGACGGGATCAAGGCAACCAAGGCCGACATCGTGGTCACCGCCTGCCCCGGCTGCATGATCAACCTCGTCGATAACGTGCTCCAGAACAAGATGCCCCAGAAGGTCTACCACCTTTTGGAGCTGGTAGAATAGAAAAAACTTTAAGGAGGATTATTATGAAGAACGGTCACTGGATGACAGCGAAAGATATTGTACGGGTCAACGCCTTCAAATGGCCGGACAAGATAGGTATCAAGGACCTCTATAAATCCCATACCTTCAAAGAGTGGAACGACCGTTCCTGCAGACTCGCCAATGCGTTAACCTCCCTCGGCATGCAGAAGGGCGACCGTTTCGCGGTCCTCGCCTATAACTGCGTCGAATGGATGGAGATCTATGCCGCTGCGGCCAAGGGGGGCTTCATCTGTGTCCCCCTCATGTTCCGTCTCTCTCCGTTAGAGATGGAATACAACATCAACCACAGCGAGTGCAAGGTCTTCATCGTCCAGGGCGGCAAGGACCCCTCTGACGGCAAGGAGTTCCCCTGGATTACCCAGGTGAACGCCATGAGGAAGAACATCCCCACCGTCAAGCACTATATCTCCTTTGCCGTGGGCACCGAGACCTATCCCGACTTCATCCCCTACGAAGAGGCCCTGGCTCACGCAAGTCCCGAAGAACCCCCCGTGACCGTCGATGCCGATGACATCTGGGTCATCATGTACACCGGAGGCACCACCGGCAAACCCAAGGGGGTCATGAAAAGCCATGCCAACCTCTTCGCCCAGTATTTTATCTCCATATTTGATCACGATTTCAAATCCGATGACGTAAACCTCCTCGTCATGCCCTGCTGCCATGTGAACTCACTCTTCTACTCCTTTGTCGTCACCTGGGTCGGCGGGTGCGTCGCACCCTACAACATGGTGAGCTTCAATCCTGAGACTCTTCTTAAGACCTTCCAGGACCTGAAGATCACCTTTACCTCCCTCGTCCCCACCCACTACATCATGATGCTCGCGCTCCCCGACGAGATCAAGAAGAAATACGACCTCACCTCCGTCAAGAAGCTCCTCATATCCTCTGCCCCGGCGAGACGAGACACCAAGCTTGGCGTCCTCAAGATGTTCCCCAACTCGGAACTCTATGAAGCCTACGGGTCCACAGAAGCTGGTATCGTGACGGTGCTCAAGCCCAATGAACAGCTCACCAAGCTTGGGTCCATCGGCCGTGAAGTCAGTGGGACCGATATCGTCGAGCTTTATGACGAAGATGGTACCCTCATCACCACACCGAATGTGGTCGGTGAACTCTATTCGAGGAGCCCCATGCTCTTCGAGGGGTACTGGAAGGAATCTGAGAAGACCGCCGCTGTTATGAAGGGCGAATACTTCAGTGCGGGAGACATGGGATATAAAGACGAAGAGGGATATGTGTACCTCGTTGACAGAAAGGCCAACATGATCATCTCCGGTGGCGAGAACATCTTCCCCTCCGAGGTTGAGAGTTGCGTGGGTAGCTACCCCAAGGTGAAGGATGTAGCGGTTATCGGTGTGCCTCATGAGAAGTGGGGCGAGCAGGTAACGGCAGTCGTCGTGCTCCACGAAGGACAGACAGCCACGGCGGAAGAAATATCCAGCCACTGCAAAGGTAAAATCGCAGGTTTTAAGGTGCCCAAGAATGTTATCTTTATCAAAGATGACGAGATGCCTCGTTCCGGGGAAGGCAAAATTCTTCATAGGATGCTGAGAGAAAAATACGGAAAATCGAGCAATCATCAATAGAGACAGACAATAAGCCATAGGCTATAAAATCGCAGAGACAGACCGTAACGGCAACCTCAAAAGGACCTCAGTACGAAACGTTCAACCTGCTATTCCTGGATAGGACCGAGAAAGGATGAAGATGTCAAAAGACGTTTGATGGATCTCACCCCCCCCCAAGGAGAAGAAAATCATCAAAAAGACAAAAGAAGGATGCCCTGTCCTGCGTCATAGACAGATACAGGGCATCTTTCAGAACAAAGAATTTTGATAACTCAAGTCGTTTGTGAGACACTTCAGTTCTTCCCGTTTGGTCATTTCTATGCCCGTGACTGGAACTCGATTATGTTACCTTCGCGATCAGTTACATAGTACCAGATAACATGTTGTCCTTCTGACGTGGTATGGTGACAATCCTACCAACAGGATTATCCTCTGCAGATAGAATCTGTTGACGGGCACTCACAATCAATGAAACTTCAAGTGCCAAATGCGCCGATTCAGTTCCGCCAAGTTTTTTCTTGACAAATGAACGATTATGTCATTAAGTATAATCAACCGTCACTATATATAACGTCATATAGAATAATGGATGTTATATTTCTGATATTAGGAGACAAGCTATGGAGGCAAAGAAACTCCCCCGCCGGGAAAGAGAAAAGCTCAATCATCGGAGTCAGATGCTCACAGCTGCCCTTGAACTTTTCTCGGAGAAAGGTTACCACAATGTATCGATGCATGAGATAGCAGAAAGGGCCGAATTCAGTATCGGCACGCTTTATAAATTTTTCAAGAACAAAGAAGATTTATACAGCGCTTTGCTAGTCGACAGAGCAGAACAGTTTTCCCGCGTCCTCGATGAAGTCTTTGCCAAAGAGGATGATGTTCAGGATATTATCAGAGATTTTATCACAGCCAAGGCCACGTTTTTTAAACATAACCGTGCCCTCATACGACTCTATTTTGCTGAAACGCAGGGAGCGAGTTTTAATTTTAAAACCGGTCTTGATCAGGAATTGCTCACCATTCATAATAAGATGACAAAAAAACTGGCTTCAGTACTTGAAAAGGGGATCCGTTCAAAGGTCCTCCGAAAGATCGATCCCTACTACCTGTCTGTGGCCCTTGAAGGACTTACCAATAGCTTTCTATTTTGCGGGTTGGAAGACCCGGACAGCCGCCCACACGAAGTAAAGGCTCCACTGATTGCGGAATTGTTTCTCAAAGGATGTCTAGCTGTCAGGTGAAGTGGTGTGACGCGCGATAGGAGGGAGAAATGTTGTTTTTTCCAGGCAAAGATTTATTGATTACGGGGTATGAGCCGATACAGAGAACAGGCATGATGTGGAATATGCCATGTCTTGGAACTGGCGGGCTTAAAATTGAGATTAGAGACACAGAGGTGTTATATGGGAACAAAATATAGAAATAGGTTCGTTATAACTGTTGGAATTATCATGACCTGTTTGGTATTGACCGGTTGCGGGAAATCGAGGAACGCTACCGGCGCTCCGCAGGGAGGAGCTCCCGAAGTTGCCGTGGTGGTTGTCCAGCCCGAGCGTGTACCTATCATCACGGAATTGCCTGGGCGAACATCAGCTTTCCTTGTCGCGGAAGTGAGACCCCAGGTGACCGGCATCATTCAGAAACGTTTCTTCACGGAAGGATCTGATGTCAAGGCGGGCGAAGTGCTCTATCAGATCGACCCGGCCACCTATGAGGCGGCATATTCCGTGGCCAAAGCCGCCCTTGCCAGGGCCGAAGCCAACGCCATGTCCATTAGGAGCAGGGTTGAGCGGTACAAGGAGCTGATTACCATAAACGCGGTCAGCCAACAGGACTATGACGACGCAGTTGCCGCCCTTAAGCAAGCGGAGGCTGATATAGAGGCCAACAAGGCAGCCACAGAAACTGCACAAATCAATCTCGCGTACGCGCGGGTCAAGGCGCCGATTTCCGGGCGAATCGGCAAATCTTCAGTTACCACAGGCGCGCTTGTGACGGCAAATCAGGGCACGCCCCTGGCAGTTGTTCAACAGCTCGATCCCGTCTATGTTGACGTAACGCAATCCAGTGCCAATCTGCTGGAACTCAAAGAGAACATAGCGTCCGGCCGGGTCAAGGGCGCCGGTCCTGACCAGGCACGGGTGAAGTTGCTTCTTGAAGACGGCACACCCTATCCGGTTGAAGGGATCCTGAAATTTTCCGATATCACCGTCGATCCCAGTACGGGTTCGTTTACGGTACGGATGGTCTTTCCGAACCAGAAACAGACCCTTCTTCCCGGCATGTACGTACGCGCCCTCGTCGAGGAAGGGGTAGTTGACCGTGCAATTCTTGCCCCCCAGGAGGGGGTTTCCCGCGATCCCAAGGGGAACCCTTTCGCGCTTCTCGCGGATAGCTCGGACAAGGTCGAGCAGCGGGGGCTCAAGATTGATCGGGCCGTTGGCAATAAATGGCTTGTCACGGAAGGTCTCAAGCCGGGAGACCGTATCATAGTCGAAGGCCTTCAAAGAATTCGACCTGGTGTTTCGGTAAAGGTTGGCCCCTTTGATGCCGGTCAAAAGGACGGTCCAGGGGCCACGAAGACGGTTCGGCCGCCTGCAAAGACGAATTAAACGGAGGAACCTGATGTTATCGAAATTCTTTCTGGACCGTCCCGTCTTCGCCTGGGTCATTGCCATCATTATAATGCTGGCAGGCGGCCTTGCCATCTATAATCTGCCCATCTCGCAGTATCCCCCCATTGCGCCCCCATCGATCTACATTCAGGCCTCTTATCCCGGTGCCTCGGCAGAGACCGTGGAAAACAGCGTGACCCAGGTCATCGAGCAGAAGATGACCGGCCTCGACAAGATGCTCTACCTGTCCTCCACCAGCGATTCATCTGGAGGTGCTCGCACCGAGTTGACCTTTGCTCCGGGGACCGATCCAGATCTCGCCTGGGCCAAGGTGCAGAATAAGCTTCAGCTCGCCATGGCAAGCCTGCCCGAGGTGGTACAGCGCCGGGGTATCACAGTCGGCAAAGCTACCAGAAACTATTTGATGCTTGTTGGCCTTGTCTCAGAAGACGGCAGCATGGATGGCAACGACTTGGGAGACTACGCCCAATCCAACCTGGTGAATGTATTGTCACGGGTGCCCGGTGTGGGTGAGGTGGAGACATTCGGGTCAGCACAGTATGCCATGCGCATCTGGCTGAACCCCGACAGATTAGTCGGTTATCAGCTGACAGTCGATGATATTGTTGCGGCCCTTAAGTCTTACAATGTCGAGGTCTCTGCCGGTCAATTCGGCGGAACACCGGCGGTGAAGGGCCAGCGCCTGAACGCCTCCATTATCGTCCAGAGCTTGCTCAAGACCCCTGAAGAGTTTGCCGCCATTCCCGTCCGCGTCAATCCCGATGGCTCCATCGTGCGGATCAAAGATATAGGACGAACAGAACTGGGGACCGATTCTTCTGATGTCGATACCCATTTCAACGGCAAACCTAGTTCCGCTTTGGCCATTCGGCAGATGGCGGGCGCAAATGCCCTTGATACGGCCGATGCAGTTAAAGCAAAAATGCAAGAGATGAGCCGGTACTTCCCTTCGGGGATGAAAGTCGTCTATCCCTATGACACCACCCCCTTTGTCAGGGTAGCTATCTGGGAAGTGGTCAAGACCCTCCTTGAAGCAATCCTGCTGGTATTTCTCATCATGTGGCTCTTCATGGGAAATATCCGGGCCACTCTGATCCCCACTATCGCGGTGCCGGTGGTTCTTCTCGGGACCTTTGCGGTCATGGGATTTCTCGGGTTCTCCATCAACATGCTCACCATGTTTGCCATGGTACTGTCCATCGGTTTGCTCGTAGACGACGCTATTGTTGTCGTGGAAAACGTGGAACGGATCATGAGTGAGGAAGGGATTTCAGCAAAGGAGGCCACTCAAAAGTCGATGAAACAGATCACGAGCGCGCTGATCGGCATCGGGCTTGTGCTCTCGGCGGTATTCGGGCCAATGGCCTTCTTCGGCGGCTCTACAGGTGTGCTCTATCGCCAGTTTTCCGTGACCCTCATCGCCTCCATGCTCCTCTCCGTAGTGGTGGCATTGATCCTGACGCCGGTCCTCTGCGCCTCTTTTCTCAAGCCGGTGAAGGCGGGGCATGAACCGGCGGAGAATGCAATCCCTATCCTACGCCCGTTCTTTTTGTGGTTTGACCGTGTTTTTTTCCGGACCAGGGACCGGTATGTAAAAGCAGTCGAACGCTCCTTTTCGAAGAAACTGCGCTACGCCATTATCTATTTTGTGATCGTGGCGGCTGTGGGTGTTTTCTTCCTTCGTATGCCGACCGGCTACGTTCCCGATGAAGACCAGGGAACAATGCTTGCCCAGATAATGTTGCCGACGGGTTCTACCAAGGAGCAGACCGACAAGGTCATAGAACAGGTCCAGCGTTATTTTCAGGAAAATGAAAAAGAGGCCGTGGAATCCTGGATGACGATTTCCGGCGCCGGTTTCTCCGGAATGGCACAGAATAACGGTATGGTATTTATCATGCTTAAAGACTGGAAGCTCCGTGACCGCTCGCAGCTTAGAGTAAAGGCTATTGCGGAACGGGCCATGAGGGCCTTTTCTCAGTACCGTAATAGCCTCGTGTTCGTCTTTCCGCCCCCTGCAATAGTGGAACTGGGTATTGCCACCGGGTTTGACTTCCAGTTGATGGACCGGGGCGGACTCGGTCACGACAAGCTCATGGCGGCACGTAACCAGCTTCTCGGCATGGCAGCAAAAGACGCGCGGCTGACCAAAGTCCGGCCCAATGGCCTGGAAGATGTGTCCCAATATCGAGTCGACGTGGATTGGGAAAAATCCGGCGCCCTTGGGGTTCCTATCGACTCCATCCATAGCACCATCGCCCAAGCCTTTGGGAGCGGCTATGTGAACGACTTCATACAGGGCGGCCGGATCAAACGCGTCTGGGTTCAGGCCGACGCCCCGTACCGCATGTTGCCCAAAGACATAGAAAAACTCTTTGTGCGCAACACTGCGGGGAGGATGGTACCCTTTTCCTCGATTGCCTCCGGCTACTGGACGTCAGGTTCTCCTAGGCTCGAGCGTTTCAATGGTTTTCCATCCATGAACATCCAGGGAGAGGCGGCGCCGGGGAGAAGCTCCGGTGAAGCGATGCAGGCCATGGAAGAGATCGTTGCAAAACTGCCCCAGGGAATTGGTTTTGATTGGACCGGGCTTTCCTATCAGGAACGAATGTCAAGCAAACAAGGGCCTCTGCTCTATACATTTTCAATCATCGTCATTTTTCTCTGTCTTGCGGCACTCTATGAAAGCTGGTCGATCCCGATCTCGATCCTGTTGGTCCTGCCCCTTGGTATCTTCGGCGCGGCGTTGGCTACCTGGGTACGGGGTATGTACAATGATGTCTACTTCCAGATCGGATTTCTCACCACACTGGGTCTTACGACAAAGAACGCCATCCTTATCGCTCAGTTTGCCAAGGAACGGATGGCCGAAGGGACCGGCCTGATCGTGGCGACGGTTGAGGCGGCGAGATTGCGGCTGCGGCCTATCATTATGACCTCACTGGCCTTTTTCTTCGGGGTCCTGCCTCTGGCCATTGCAACGGGCGCGGGCGCGGGCGCAATGAAGGCCATCGGTACCGCCGTTGCCGGTGGAATGCTCACGGCGACACTCATCGCCATTTTCTATATTCCACTCTTTTTTGTCATTGTGTCCCGCATATTCAAAGAAAAACAACCCGATAACGGTCCCGATCCCACCCCTTTTCCGGAGGGTGATCCGAACGTGCGACCGTCTCCGGGAACCTCACCGGAGAGAGGGTATAAGCCGGACCCTGCTAATTCTTCGGAGGGGCGATCGCTATGATACGAAACGTGTTGTCAATCATCCTCACAATTATCTGCCTGACCGGGTGCACAATGGTGCCCGACTATAAACGCCCGGAACCCCCCATTCCTGCCGGGTGGCCAACGGGCCCTGCTTACAGGGGAGCTGCTGACGGGCTGACCGGTCCGGCTGCCGCAGACATTGAGTGGCGCAAATTCTATGTTGACGGAAAGCTACAAGGGGTTATCAGTCTCGCGCTCAGTAATAACCGGGATCTGCGGATAGCAACATTAAACATTGAAAGAGCACGGGACCTTTACCGGATCCAACGTGCCGAACTCTTTCCCTCGATAAGTACCTCAGGTGGTTTGAACGAACAGAGGGTACCGATCGATATTTCTCAAATAGGCAGAGCTTACGATGCCAAGCAATACAGCGTCAACGTGGGAATCACCTCCTGGGAACTGGACTTTTTCGGCCGTATCCGGAGCTTGAAGGAGCGTGCGTTGGAGCAGTATCTTGCTACGGAGCAGGCTGGGCGCGACGCGCGCATCTCACTCGTGGCCGAAGTTGCAAACGCTTATCTGACTCTTGCTGCCGACCGTGAGAATCTGGGACTGGCCCAATCTACCCTGGAAGCCCAGCAGGGCACCTACAAGCTGATCCAGCGTCGTTACGAGGTCGGGGCCTCCTCTGAACTGGATTTACGTCAGGCCCAAACTCTCGTGGATGCAGCACGCGTGGATATCTCCCGATATACCCGCCAGGTGTCTCTGGATGAAAACGCGCTGAACCTTCTCGTCGGCTCACCCGTGCCCGTTGAACTATTGTCCAGCGAGTTGAACGCGGTTACGGCGCCGAAGGACATTTCGCCAGGTCTGTCCTCTGAAGTCCTGCTTGGCCGGCCCGATATTATTCAGGCCGAAAATCTGCTCAAGGCCGCCAATGCCAACATTGGAGCTGCACGGGCAGCCTTTTTCCCCCTCATCGTCCTGACCGGCAGCATCGGAACGACGAGCGACGAGCTGTCCGGACTGTTTAAGGCTGGCGCAGCCACTTGGGCCTTCATACCGCAAATTACCATGCCAATATTTGATACACGTATATGGTCGGCATTAAGAACAATTAAAGTAGAAAGGGAGATTGCTCTGGCTCAGTATGAGAAAACTATTCAGGTTGCTTTCACGGAGGTTGCTGATGCCCTTGCCCAGAAGGGAACTGTGGGGGACCAGATAGCGGCGCAAGAATCCCTCGTTCAAGCCTCGGCCCAGGCCTATCGCCTCTCCGAGGCACGCTACAAAAGCGGGATCGACAGCTATCTGAGCGTACTGGATGCTCAGCGTTCCCTTTACAGCGCAGAACAGGGACTGATTACCCTTCGCCTTGCCAGACTAACCAATCTGGTGACCCTCTATAAGATGCTGGGCGGAGGGTGGCTATAGAACTTGAAACTGTTCAGCGAGGGAGGCTCAGAAGCGTTATGTCATTACGGAACGCCAAGGGGACACACGAGACACACCATCTCATCATCGACGATGATGAGATGGTGCCCAGCATGGTTGGGCAGATGGTTCGCCGCCTTATGCAGCTGATTGTTTGTACAGGTATTGCGGAGATGTTGGTATGTTCAATTCCTTCTCCGGTTCTGGAGGTATCGTAGAAAGCCGTCAATATAGAATCGTATTGCTGAGTGTGCCGCGGGTTCTGACTTCCTACCCCTGAGAACAAAGGTTTTACAGCCAGAATCCGGTATGAATATTCACTCTTCAAGCACTTTCTTGCGGTACTGGACATAGGCGTCGCGCATGGCGATGTAGGGGTCAATTGCTGCCCCTTTGATCGCCTCGTAGTCTCCTATATGGAAGGAAGTGTCATTGATCTTTTCGTGGAGGTAGAGCCCTACGCCTTCAGTACTGATCCATTGGGAACTCGAACTGACATAGCTTTGAGGCCTCAAAAGCCAGTCTCCCATCCACCCGACCGTGTCCCGGGGGCTGGAAGGGCCAAGAACGGGCCACACGATATAGAAGCCAAAGCCGATGCCATACTTGCCGAGTGTCTGGCCGAAATCCGCATCACGGCCGTTGATCCCGAAACATTCTTTTGCGCAGTCCTTGAGGCCCCCGACGCCGACGGTGGAGTTGATGAGGAACCGGACCAACTCAAGCCCGGCATACCGGGGCTTCCCTTGCAGAAAATTATTCACGATACGGATAGGTGCCTTAAGGTTTTCATAGAATTTGCTGAAGATGCCCCGTACGTCTTCGGGCACGACATACCGGTAGCCCTTTGCAGCGGGCTTCAACAGCCAGAAGTAAAGCTTGTCGTTCACATGGTACATGGCCCTGTTCCAGGGCTGTATAGGATCAGCAATACGCGACTCTTCGCCACCGACCTCCTCTTCAGTCACGTTTCCATATTCGTCAGTCGGCTTCCCTTGAGAAGCTGCCGGAATATGACCGCCCTCCTCCACCTGCTTCCCTACCGCCGGGCTCTCCGTACCGCTGCCGATATTCGAATCGGAACTATCGGAAGCTGCGGCAAGGGGTGGAGAGTTAAGAAGCAGAAAAACCAGGAAAACCAGAGTTGCCGTCGGTCCAAGAAATTCTATTCTTTTTCGAGGCAGTGTCATATGCCGCTGTTTCACTTTTTGTCGACCTTCTTACGCAGGGTCTCGATCAGCTTGTCTGGCGGATTGTTCGCGAGGATCTCCCGGAACTGGGTGCTGTAATTACTGATCAGGCTTACCCCTTCGATGACCACATCATATACCTTCCAATCAGCCTCCTTCTTCATGACTCGGTAGTAGATGGGCGTTTCACCGCCCTTTGAAACGACCACACTCTGGACCTCCACCGTGGTTTCGGAAAGGGGCACTTCCTTGGTGAAGTTTACCCGCTCACCGGTGTACCCTGTAATTTTATCGACGTATGCATCCTTGAGTATCGTCCGGTAAAGCTCAACAAATTCCTTGCGCTGATCCGGAGAAAACTTGTTCCAATTCAAGCCAAGTGTTCTCTTCGAAAGCTCTATGAAGTCGAAGAGCTTGTCAGCGGCGGCCTCGATTCTCTGCTCCTTCAACTTTTTGCCCGACTCACCCTGCAATTTGGGGTCACGGAGCACATCAAGCACGCTATTTACATTTGATTTGACCGTATCGAGTGGAGCGCCCGCACGGGCACGGATGGGAATTATTATCACCATGAGAAGCACTAATAAGACGGGCCATTTTTTCACGATAACCTCCTCGGTCACTTGGTTGGTTTTTCCGGGGCCTTGTCGGATTCTTTTTTTACGTCCCCGAAGGCATATTTGCCGATCAGATCTTCGATGTCCGCCGGCACAGATGTCTGCGTGATTACCCCCTGAGGTTTCAGGAGAGTGCCTGCTCCCCCGGGATCGATTTTCACGTATTTATCGCCGATAAGCCCGGCGGTCTTGATGGTTGCCGCCGCATCGTCGTAAACCTTCACACCCTTGTTGATCTTCATATCGACGACCCCCATCTGTCTCTCGGAGTCAATGCTAAGTCTCGTCACACTGCCCACCTGGATCCCGTAAATTTCGACTGCACTGCCGGCTCTCAGTCCGGAGAGCGAAGCGAACCGGGCAGAAAGCGGGTAGGTGTCCTCTCCAAGGAGCGAAACCTTGCCGAGTTTCACCGTCATGTAACCCACACATATAAGGCCAATCACCATGAAGACGCCGACCGCCGTTTCTATGGAATATTTTTTCATTGCTCCTTACCTCCGGATACGCTTCGGTGTGTTGCAACAACCTCTTGTGTTGCACGGGCCTTCTCGATTATCTGATCGATGGCATCCGTGGGAGATACCTCTGTAACCCCGGCACGGATGTAGATGTCGAAAGATGTTGCCGTGCCTATCTTTTCTATTGCAATGCTTTGAATGCGGTCAATGGCTTCATGCTTCAGCTCTTGCGCAAAGTCCGCTACCATTTGCCGTGCCGCAGCGATGCTTGTGTGAGGGAAAATCGTCAGAATCTCATCCCTGCTGTGACGGGCAGAAAACCCCCCAATCGGATTGAATCGCCTGTTCGTATATTCGCCGAGTGCCCTCAGGACTTCTACTGCGGCCTGCGGTCCCAAGGCCTCATGCATCAGATTGAGCTCAACGCTGAAAAGGGCCGCCGAAACGGCTGCCACTGTAGCTGTACCCCCCAGCATTGCTGCATAGTGCACCCGGAAGGCCTCCCTTGAAAGCAAGCCTGTCAGTTCATCCTGGAATCCTTCAAGACTGCGGAGAAACTCGTCGATCATAGGAAGTTTCAACCCGACAGCCTCCTCGTAAGTCCCCTCGAAGCCGACCGCCCCCTCCCAGAGGATAATAATCCGGTCTGAAATAAAGAAGACATCCGGGATGTCATGGCTGATCATGACGGCGGTAAATCCGAACTTTCTCTTGTAATGGGTGATCATACTGAGGATCATGTTCTTCCGGATGGGGTCCTGACCCGTGGTCGGCTCGTCAAAGAGCACGATCTTCGGGTCTTTCACCAACGCCCGCGCCAGGGCCACTCGTTTCTGCATCCCGCCCGA
Source organism: uncultured delta proteobacterium (assembly GCA_963754785.1). GTDB lineage: Bacteria > Desulfobacterota > Syntrophorhabdia > Syntrophorhabdales > Syntrophorhabdaceae > PNOF01. The sequence continues at coordinate 375,477 of CAVWHH010000018.1, forward strand.
GAGTTCTGAAGGATATTTTTCGATCGCATCGGTAAGCTCCAGGTCCTCGATCTTTTTCAACGCCAGCCTTCGGATCTCTGCTTTGCTGAAGTTGGTCGTCTGACGCAGGGGAAAGGCCACATTATCGAGGACCGTCATCGAGTCAAGGAGCGCATTATTCTGAAACAGGTAGGCCATCTGGCTCCTGCACGCCTTCCATTCGTTTTTTTTCATTTTGTTAACGGGTGTTCCTTGAAAGGCGATAGTGCCCTCATCCGGTTTGAGGAGCCCTATGATATGTTTGAAAAGCACACTTTTTCCGGTACCGCTCTTTCCGATAATCGTGGTAATCTGGTTTCCATAGATGCTGAGGTTGACCTTGTCGAGTACAGTCTTTTCACCGAACCGCTTTGTCACGTTTTTGAATTCTATCAGAGGCTTCTCCATGATTATCCTTACATAAGGAATGAAGTTACTACGTAATCGGCAATGAGGATCATTACGCACGAAAGCACGACGGCGGAGACAGTCGCAAGGCCCACGGCCTTGGCCCCATAACCGTCGGTTCTCATATGGCAGAAATAGCCCTGGAAGCAGCAGATGCACGAGACGATGGCACCAAAAACGAGTGCCTTTATAAAGCCACCCCGGATGTCTACCATATCTATGGAAGATTGTACACGGTAAAAATACGTACCCCCGTTTGTTCCTAACAACAGGACACCGGTCAGGTATCCTCCGATGATGCCGATGAGATCAAAAAAGGCAGTAAGCAGCGGAAAGCTGATGATTGAGGCGGCTATTCTCGGGCTCACAAGATACCGCAGGGGATCAACCCCCATCGTATACAGGGCATCGACCTGCTCCGAGACGCGAAGGATCCCGATCTCTGCCGCTATGCCGGAGCCGGCCCGCGCCGTGATCATGATGGCGGTGAGCACCGGCCCCAGTTCCCTCACCAGGGTGAGGGAGATCGCAGACCCGAGGGCGCCTACTGAGCCAAACTTCACCAGTGTATAGAAAAGCTGCAAGCCGAGCACCATACCGGTAAAAAGACCCACCAGAATCACGATCAGAGACGACGTCGCCCCGATATAAAATACCTGGTTCACGATCTCGCGGAGCTGCTTTCGTCGGAAGATATTGACAAAGGCCAGAGAGAAGAAAATAGCTATTGCACCGAAATTCCCGAACACACGAAGGGTTCCTCGGCCGACAAGCGTAAGCACGGTAATCAAAGGGTTCGAGCTGTGCATATGGCCAAGGGAAGTCAACTACAGCCTCCTCCGACAACGCATCGTTCGTACGCTCCTTCTTCCTTACTGGTCTTCGTGACCTTTACCCCGCGCCCTTCATATCCCAAAACATCCTCCAGCTTGTCTCCCCTTTTCTTGTCTGTCGCCAGGCATGAGAACGATATGACCCGGCCACACGTAACCATGAGGATTTCGGCCTTGGTCTTCGTGGGAGAGCCGGGTTCATAACACCACGGTCGACGCTTAAGGACCCCCTATCGAATGTGGAAGGGGAAGACAAGGGTGATGCCCGGCGACTGATACGGGGTAGGGGCATAGACGACCGGCGGGGGCGCATAGACAGGTGCCGAGTAGTACTCACGAGGGGGGTGGTGCACACGCCTTTGATGCTCCACCCGACCGCGCTGATGCTCTTCGCGCCTATCGTTATCCCTGCCGAAGGCCGGCGCCATGGATATACCGCCGATCATGAAGACGAAGACGAGCGCCATCACGATCTTGCCGACCGTCGAACTTAACTTCCTGGCTCGCGTATTCGAGGTTCTCATGGTGTCCTCCCATTCTTCACGTGATTCCCTATCGCACCATAGGGTGTGCTGTTTTGACGTTACGGCAGCCGCACTCATTTGGCCTTCGCCTTCGCCTTTGGTTTCTTGGGGCCGTGATGGCGGAACAACATATCAGCATTCTTCTTCTGATCGTCCGACATGCTGGCATAGAGAGGCTCGAAGGCGGGGATGAATTTCTTGAGGCCATCTGCATGTGCCTCGGCAATTTCACTGTAGGATTTGAGATCGTCGACGGCGGTCATGGTACCTGCCTTTTCTGACCTTTCCTTGATGAGCGTCTCCATGGTTTTCTCATTGTCCCTGATCGCCTGGGCGACGTTATTCCAGAGCTCTTCCTGCGCCGGGGTGATCTTGAGCTTGGCATGAAGCTCCTTGATGCGTGCCTCAGCACGGTCGGCCTTTGAGGCCCCGCCAGCGGTCGTCAAACCTTGATTCTCCGAGGCCGCGTGTGAAGGAATGGGAAGTGTGAGAACCATAAAGGCAAAAAGCGCCACCGCAACAGCAAGTGCGGTTGGATACGTGAACTGACGTGTCATTCTTTTCATGATCTTCCTCCTTATAAGTTTAATCTCTGCATCCCAAGACATACAGGAGCCGTAAGGAGAGCTCCCGCTCTCTTAACCCCTTTACGTGAACGTTTCACTCACCGTATGCCCTCTGTCTGTCGACGTATAGTTATGTGCGGCACAACCATAATAACTAAGCTAAGCTCCGAAAAAAGCTATGTCAAGTAAATTCATGACCGCAGTCTCCCAGTTTTTCTACCCGCATTTATCCCAGGAGCTAAAGGCTCGTTGGAACTCCGTTTACTTTGCCTGTTTTGTCGAAGCTCCTGGTGTTATCACCAGTGGCTTCTATGACGCTATTCAACTCCTGACGCCGCGCAGAATCGGGAATAGCTGGCTTAAAATTATTCATAACGGGCGCTTTCGCACCTATCCTCTAGGATAAGCAGAATAACAAAAGTATTTCAAACTAAAGTCCAGTAAAGAACAGGACCGGGGAAAGGTTGTCCGGAAATGAAAGAAACGGGCGATAGCATCTTATGAATCCGGTCACCAGCAGTCTCACAGGTGACGCTCGCGACACCTTCTTAATGGGCTTTTCACAGACTGTCATGTGGTTTTACTCATGACCTTATCTTAGCAGACCGAGATGGTCCTGGTCTTTCAGACAGCATAGAAAAGTTTTTAAGTGGTTCGCCGCTTTTGTTCATACCGCATCCTTAACATCTGGCAGCGTACTCCAGTAAAACTCATCAGGGGTCTTCTTGTCAAGACCCTGGTGGCGCCGCCACGAGTTGTAACGATCGAAGTAGCCTACAAGCCCCTTTCGGACATCGGCGATCGAATCGTATGCCCTGAGGTATATGTCCTCATATTTGACGCTTTTCCAGAGCCTTTCGATGAAGATGTTGTCCATCCAGCGACCCCGTCCGTCCATACTGATCCTGATGTTGTTATCGATGAGGATATATGTGAAATCGAGGGAGGTGAACTGGCTCCCTTGGTCTGTGTTGAATATGTCCGGTTTCCCGTACTTTGTTATGGCCTCCTCAGGGGCCTCTGTACAGAATGAGGCATCCAGTGTGTTCGAGAGCCTGAAGGAGAGCACCTTTCTTTTTGCCCAGTCCATGACGGCCGTCAGGTAGCAGAAGCCTTTCGCCATGGGGATGTAGGTGATGTCCGAGCACCAGACCTCATTGGCCCTCGTGATGTCACGTCCACGAAGGAGATAGGGATAGACCCTGTGTTCGGGATGGGGTTTCGAGAGTCGGGGTTTCCTGTAGAGCGCCTCTATGCCCATCTTTCTCATAAGGGTGCGTACATGGGTCCTGCCTGTCCTGTGGTTCCTGTTTCTGAGCTCGCTCACCATGCTCCTTGAACCGAGGTATGGGTGATCGAGATGGATCCTGTCGATGATACGCATACGTTCTCTGTCCCTATCGCTTACCGGATGAGGCGTGTAGTAGATGCCTGACCGGGAGAGTTGCAATACTTTACACTGCCTCGTTACGGGCAACTGGTTCTCCTTATTGATCATTTCTTTGCGCCCGGCACGGCTATGCGCCCGAGCGCGACTGATAAAAAATCGTTCTCCATGGCAAGCTGCCCGATCTTGGCGTGAAGCTCCTTGATGCTCGGGCCCTGGTCGGCTCCCCTTTCCTTACCGAAGAGACCCGCCGCATGCTCTAAAAGCTGCTTCTTCCACCCCTTTATCAGGTTGGGGTGGACCTGGTAGCGCTGGGACAGCTCAACGATCGTCTGTTCTCCTTTCAGGGCGTCCAGTGCCACCTTTGCCTTGAATGCCGGGGAATGGTTCCTTCTTGGTCTCTTTGTCATGTTACCGCTCCTTTCTCTGTCATTATAGAGCAGCTTTACCACTTAAGTCACTGTCTAGATTTTTGAGACCGGCTCTGCTGATGATGGATAGACCTGCCTGGCCTGCCAGGGCAGCACACTGGACGAATAGGAACCGGAAAAGACGTTATTCTGTAGGGGCAGGGTACACCCCGCCCGTTCCTTTCAAGAGAAAACCGCGTACAAAACGAATGATTGCTATGGCTCGTTAGTGAGAGGAAGGAGGAGTTTGAAGGTGCTTCCCTGTCCCATTTTTGTTTTAATCTCGATTCTGCCACTGTTCGCTTCAATAAGCCTTTTACTGAGTGAGAGACCGAGGCCCGTTCCCTCGCCCTTGGGTTTTGTGGTAAAAAAGGGTTCAAAGATTTTATCCAGAATCTCCTCACTAATACCTTCACCTTCGTCGCTTATGGCAATATAGCCATAACCGTCTTCGATACCTGACTTGATACGGATGGTACCGCCCTGCGGCATGGCCTGCGCCGCGTTATTGATAAGATTTACTAGGGCCTGCTGGATATGAATTCTGTCAGCTTCAATATAGGTGGGTTTTTTTCCTTTTTCCACATTCACGCCCACATTCTTGAAGCGCGTGAGATGATGTTCCATAAAGAGGACCGTATCATCGACGATTTCCCTCACCTCGACCCGTTCCTTTTTCGGTTCGTCCATCCGTGAAAAATCAAGAAGCTTCATGAGGACATTGGTGAGCCTGCCGGCCTCCTGATCGATGAGTTTCGCATATTCATTGATCCTGTCAATATCATTTGTTTTTTCTATCCTTTTCGCGAAGCCCTGTATAGATATGAGTGGGTTCTTGATTTCGTGGGCGATGGAGCCCGCCAACTCACCCAGGGCTGAAAGCTTGTTGGCTCTCACCAGTTCCGCTTCGAAGGCCTTGATTCTTTCGTCTTTGCTGCGCAAGGATTTCAGTTTTTCATTGAGGACGGTATAGATATCATCCAGTTCTTTGATATTGGCTTCGAGAAGAGTATTTCTGGCTTTGGAGAGGCTTCTCTCTTCTTCGAGATTTATCTCGAGTTGCCGCAGTTCATTTTTGTAAGGTTTTTTTGTTCCTGCCATATAATTTAGTAAAGGAATACCTCGAATTCGCAGTAATTATAGCCCACGGACCAGCTTTTGGTTTGCGTCGATTTCGCCTTTTTCTTGTAAATTGTTTCAAAGAGTCCCGCGATAATGCCGCTTTCCATATCACAGAACATCTCTCCGGTATAGGTGAAACCGGCGCAGGTAATACACTCATAGAGTTTGACGGTCAAATGATCTTCATCGATGATTTCGACTTTCGGTATGCCCACTTTGAGTGCCTCTATTTTTGCTTGAAAATCAGCAAGATTTCCCGCGCCGATCATATTGCCTACCCGTTTCCCAACCATGTACAGGGTTGCACCCGATGTTTCGCCGAGGATCTGTCTCATGCCGATGATCCGGAGGATCCTGAAGAGGAGCAGCGGGACTTCCTGGCCGAGTTTTGGTCTGAGAATAGTTGTTATATCTTCAATGGAATACTCTTTCATAATAACCCCTTTGGTTTATTGTGCCCTTTTTTCTTGAGGACCCATACCATGTCTTTATGAATAAGGCTGTTTGAGGCGATGATATTGCTTTTATAGATATTGAATTTTCCTCCGGCAACATTCGTTACACGCCCTCCCGCCTCTTGAACGATCAAAGTCCCCGCAGCCATATCCCATGAATTCAGTTTCAATTCCCAGTATCCGTCAAATCTTCCGCAGGCCACGTAGCTGAGATTCAATGCCGCCGAACCGTCCCTGCGAACTGCCTGTGCGTGATAGAGAAAATTGATGAAATGGTCGATATTATTTTCTGCACTTGTGGCAATATCATACGGAAAGCCTGTGCTGAGAAGGGACTTTTTAAGGTCTCCAATGACCGATACGTGTATTTTCTTGCCGTTCAGATAAGCGCCTTGACCTTTTCGTGCGACGAAAAGTTCCTTAAACATGGGATTATAGACAACGCCAAGGGAGATATTTCCCTGTACCTCATAGGCGATGGAGGTACAGAAGAAAGGATAGCCGTGAGCATAGTTTGTTGTGCCGTCAAGTGGATCGATGATCCATCTATTTTGGATGCCGTCAAAACGGTTCGATTTTTCTTCGCTGATGATATCATCGTTGGGAAAGCCTTCCCGTATGAGTTTTATGATGCGTTCCTGACAGGCAAAGTCCACATCTGTTACGAGATTGATTTCTCCTTTATGATGGATCTGAAAATGTTTTTCATACTGCCCGCGCTGTATTTTACCTGATTCGAGAGCACAGTGAACGGCAAATTCGAGAAGATCGTCCATGAGTTTCATTGTAATAATATACCCAGGGATTTGCAAGGCCCCATTGCATTGACAAGAACCTCTTTCTGGTCTATCATAAAAAAATGGCCGAATTAAGAAGAGACCCTTTTTCCGGCGACTGGGTAGTCGTGGGATATGGAGCCACAAAGAGTGGTGGTACAGGATTGTGTCCTTTTTGTCCCGGTAATGAGTCCCTCACGCCGCCAACAATAAGGGAGTACAAAGATTCAGCAGGTAGCTGGCTTGTTCGATGTTTTGCTGCATCCAATCCCATATTTATGATAGAGATCGAAGAAAACAAAAGAGCTGAGGGCGTGTACGATAGAATGGGCAATGTGGGAGCCCATGAAATTATCGTTGAGAGCAGGTCGCATACAAAAACAATGTCAATGTACACAGAGGAAGATTTTTTGATGTTAGCGGGCATGTACCAAGACCGTATGATTGATTTGAGAAGAGATACGCGGTTCAAATATGTGCAGGTATTTAAGAATCACGGAGAACTGGCCGGCTCCTATATTCTGCACCCGCACTCGCACATTCTTGCCACACCCATCGTGCCGGCGCGGATAGCCATAGAAGCGGTCAATACGCGGATGCATTATCTTCAGAAAAAACGGTGTCTGTTGTGCGATATTGTGAATCAAGAGATACGCCAGAACAAGAGAATGGTCAGCATAAATAAGAACTTTATGGCCATATGTCCTTTTGCGTCCCGATTTCCCTTTGAGACGTGGGTTGTGCCGAGATTTCATGAAGCCTATTACGAAACATCCCATGACCTGGCTGTGAAGAATGATTTTGTGAGCATTGTACTCGATCTCATGAAAAGAATAGAACAGCTTACAAACGCATACACCCTGGAAATCCATAATGCTCCGACAATAACCTTCAAAGATACTCACGGCGAAGAGGTGCTGGCAGATGATTATTTCCATTGGCACGTGGAGATACTGCCGAGAGATTTCAGGTCCTCCAAATACAAACGTGAGGACGAGTTCCATGTAATTTCAATTACTCCTGAGCAGGCGGCGGATGCGCTTAAGATGCAGAAAGGGTAGGGCGATGATCCATGAAGAAGCTATGGTTCTGGTTTGTCCTTGGTGTTTTTTTTGCACCTTCTATCATGATGATAGTTTTTAGGGTAGATTTTATCGGGGACGTTTACTACAGCGAAGGGTGAAGATATCTTTACGTCCTTAATAATTGGGGTCATTCTCCTGCTTGTGGAAGGAGGTTCGCTTTGTCCCACGGTCGCCGAAACGGTGAGAAAATTCTTGAAGAAATAATTCTATGTTTAAAATAATCAAAGATTTTCGATAGTAACAATCCGTAAAAAAAAATTAAAAAATTTCTTGACAATAACAGGCACAGTCAGTTAAAAATAACTACATGTAGTATGGATATTTAGTAAGCATACTATATGTAGTATCGAGTGGGGTATATTATCACCAATAATTTGAGCAGGTTGTATCATTCGATTTGTGTTTCTCGAGCAAGCAGGTGATCAATTCTAAGAAGGGGGTTTCATGGAAACAACAGATCTGAACCTTTTTGTCAGGACATCAGAGGAAAGTATATCCGATTGGGATCGTTCAAAAATAACCGATGCGCTCATTCGGGAGACCCTCATTGATAGGGATACTGCAGACCAGATCAGCAGAGAAGCAGAGCAGATGATCCGTAAATCCGGTATCCAGGTGATTACCGCCCCCCTCATCAGAGAGCTTGTCAACGCGCGGCTCATCGAAAAGGGGCTTGAAAGCACACGAAAGATGCATACAAGGCTTGGAATGCCCCTTTACGATGTAGACAGCCTTATCCTTCATCCGAACAAGGAAAATGCCAATGTGCCCCATGGCCCTGAGGCCACAAACCTTACCCTTGCAGAGGGGATCAAAAAAGAGTATGCCCTCCTCTCGGTATTTTCACAGGAAGTCGCTGATGCCCACATGAATGGCGATATCCATCTTCATGATCTCGGATTTGTTGACAGGCCCTATTGCAGCGGCCAGTCGCTGGAATATATCAAGAAGTTCGGCCTTGATTTGCCCCATTCTCTATCCATGGCAAAGCCAGCCAAGCATCCGGAGGTACTCCTTGCCCATCTCGTCAAGTTTGCGGCAGCTCTCCAGAGCCATTTTGCAGGCGCCATCGGATGGGATGCCATAAATATCTTTTTTGCCCCCTACATTGAAGGAATGAGTGATGACGAGGTAAAGCAACTTTCCCAGATGCTTATTTTTGAATTCTCTCAGCAGGCCGTTGCCCGAGGCGGACAGGCGATCTTTACCGATATAAATGTCTATTGGGAAGTTCCCAAACATTTTGTCAATGTTCCCGCTATCGGTCCCGGTGGCAAGTTTACCGGCAAGACATATGGCGAGTACGAGAAAGAGGCGCAGCGGTTTGCCTGGAATCTCTTCGAGGTCTTTAAAGAAGGTGATGGTGCGGGTAGGCCCTTCTTCTTCCCGAAACCCATCGTCCATATCACGGAAAAGTTTTTCCATACTGACGGCTATATGGATTTTCTCAATCTTATCTGTGAAGTGGCGGCTGACAAGGGAAATACGTATTATGTCTTTGACAGGGGCGAAACAGCGAAGATATCGGAATGCTGCCGCCTGAGCTTTAAACTCGAGGAACGGGACCTCCTGGATGCCAAGGAACCTTGGCGAATGCGTTATTGCGCGCTCCAGAACGTCTCGTTAAACCTTCCGAGACTGGCATATATAGCAAAGAGGGATGACACGAAGCTTTTTAATTCCCTTACCGAACAGTTTATTCTAGCCGTGAAAGCCCATAAGCAGAAAAGGGCCTTTATGGAGAAGCTGCTCTCTCTCGGTGAGAACGGACCTCTTGCCCTTCTCGCCATGAATCGTGACGGCATGCCGTATCTCAGGTTCAATCTCGCATCCCATCTTGTTGGCATGGTAGGCCTTAACGAAATGGTGCAGATCCATACCGGTGAAGAGATGCATGAGTCGAAAAAGGCGCTGAAATTTGGCCTCAAGGTGATTGCACACATGAACCTCCTCACGGATAAAATAAGAAGACAGGAGAACATGAAGATCGTCCTCGAACAGACCCCCGCAGAGAGCACGAGCTATAGGTTCGCGCGGCTTGATCTGAGATATTTCTCTCCTGCCTCAGGAAGGGTTGTGAAGGGTGACATTGCGTCAGGCGAGGTTTACTATACCAACTCAACACACCTGAACGTAAAACATGCCATGAACCCTATCGAACGGGTGACGACGGAAGGACTTTTCCACCCTCTCATTGAGGCCGGCTCTATCTCTCATCTCTGGCTTGGAGAGGCACAGCCGTCCAAGGAGGCCATCGCGGATTTCGTTATAAAAACCTTCAAAAATACGACCAACGACCAGATAGCTTTTTCTCCGGAGTTCACAACCTGTAACAAATGTCATCGAACATCGAGAGGCCTTTCAGATACCTGTTCCTACTGCGGTTCAGCCGATGTGGATGGCATCACGCGGATCACAGGATACTTCACCAAGATATCGAGCTGGAACAAGGGAAAGCTGGGCGAACTGAAGGATAGACACAGGAACATTGAGTATTTCTCGGCGAAGAAAAAAGCGGTTAACGAATAACCGAATGGAAAATAATCTCACATTTTGCATTCATAATTCTGTATTTTAGACAAGGAGGGGTTGCATGGGTATTGTGAAGATTTTTTACAAAGATGATTGTCCGATGTGTCCGATGGCGAAGAAACTCAAAGATACCCTTCAGGAACAAAACGTTGAGGTAAATTATTTCAACGTCGGCACCACAGACGGTCTTGCTGAAGCCACGTTCTATCGTGTCATGGCATTGCCTACGATTCTCATTGAAGATGAAGCGGAGAACTCCCTCCAGGAATGGCGGGGGAGCGTGCCCCACATTGATGAGGTCCTCAATGTTATGCAAAGAGCATAATCCGCCTATAAAGGGGTTTATCGAGACAAGCTTTCTCGACTGGAAGGGGCATCTCTCCTCAGTGATGTTTCTCGGAGGATGTAATTTTCGTTGCCCTTTCTGCCACAATAGGGACCTTGTTATCGGTCATGCCGCCATGGAAAACATACCCATGGAGTATATCGTTGCCCACTTCAGGAAATACAAAAACTGGGTCGACAGGGTCGTTGTTACCGGTGGTGAGCCGACGGTTAATATGAGCCTTTTCGGGCTTATAGGGCAGTTGAAGAGCGAAGGAATGTTTGTTAAACTCGATACGAATGGATCAAACCCCTCAGTGGTGAAAGGCCTTGTCAAGGATGGCCTTCTCGATTATATCGCCATGGATGTTAAGGGGCCCATTGACCGTTATCACCGATGGTGCGGAGTTCCCGTCGAACCAAAATTAATACGGGAAAGTATCGAGTTTATCCTGGAAAATACCGTCGATTACGAATTCAGGATGACTGTTGTACCTTTTCTGCATCGGGAAGAGGATATTTATGAGGTTGCCTCCTTGATTAAAGGTGCAAAGAAGTTCTTCATTCAGGAATTCAGACCTAGTTCCACCTTGAGCCCTGCCTACTCAAGGATACGGCCATTCTCGCCGGACAAGATAGCGAAGATCAGGTCTCATGTTGCCGGGATCATGGCCGATGACGAAGGTATAGCCGAAGCCCCAATCCTCAAATATGGGGTAGTGAACAAAAAAGCTGATCGGATGGCTCACAACCGGGTTCTGAAATAGTTAAAAGAAAGTCTTCAGCTTCTGGTTTTAGGCATAACTCAAGCTTGCTCTTAACCCCATAAAATGGTTGTTATTATTCCAGGAAGCTATCAAGACGTTTGCGCCGGGAGGGATGTTTTAACTTTCTCAATGCTTTGGCTTCAATCTGTCGGATACGCTCACGGGTAAGTCCAAAAACTTCGCCGACCTCTTCAAGGGTATAATCTGTCTTTTCCCCGATTCCAAGGCGCATTCTGATAACCTTTTCCTCACGTGGGGTCAATGTTGAGAGGACTTTATCGATTTCTTCTTTCAAAGAAAGGCCCACGAGTTCGTTGAAAGGAGAAGGAGATTTGGGATCGGCTATGAAATCGCCAAGCTTGGATTCGTCATCTCCGATAGGCGTTTCAATGGAGATGGGCTCATTGGAGACTTTCATAATCTTCCGCACCTTTTCGAGAGGGAGCCCTGCTTTCAAGGATATTTCTTCAAGGTTCGGTTCTCTCCCTAATTCCTGGAAGAGAGAGATCGTCACCTTCGTAATCTTGTTCATTGTTTCCAGGACATGGACGGGAACCCTGATTGTCCGGGCGTAATCCGCGATTGCTCGTGTGATCGCCTGGCGTATCCACCAGGTTGAATATGTAGAGAATTTATAACCTTTCTGGTAGTCGTATTTTTCTGCGGCCTTCATGAGGCCCATGTTGCCTTCCTGGATGAGATCGAGGAAAGAGAGACCTCTGTTGAGGTATTTTTTTGCTATATTGATGACGAGTCGCAGGTTTGCCTGGATCAGTCTGTTCTTCACAGTTTTAAGGCCATTTTCGATCTCACCAATTTCCATGAGTCTTCTTTTGACCTTCCTCACTTCTTTGTCATCCATGAATTTGAGTTGTTTGCCGATTTTTCTGATGATTTCTTCAAGGACTTTCTTGTTGAGGTTGAGGTTGATGAGAGATTCCTCAATTTTTTGCTCAATGCCCTTCAGCTTTTTTTCGTTCTGTTTTTTTGTCGCTCCGCTTGCCCTGCCTGTAAGGGTTTTCTGCATTTTTTCTTTCTTATCGTAATAGTTTTTTATCGAGTTAATAAGTGAGACGGTCTTCTTCTTATATTTTTCCTCATCCTTTTTCGTATAATTCAGCTCATCGATGTTTTTTATGACATCTATAATATTAACGGTGTCTTTCTTCAGGTGGGATGCTATTTCCTGAAGTTCGTGTATGGCGTGGGGAAGGTCGAAAAGGAGATTTCGGATCTTGCCTTCGCCGTCTTCTATTCTTTTTGCGATTGTGTATTCCTCCTCAGAGGTGAGGAGTGACACCCTGCCGATGTCCTTCAGATATGCCCATATGATGTTGTCTGTTCTTTCGGAAGGAAACCGTTCTATTTCTCCCCATTCCTGGGTCTCTTCCTCCGGTGTTTCAATTTTTTCCTTAATGGTTTCCACAATGTCTATATTGGCTTCGGAGAGGAAGTCGAAGATATCCTCTATGTCTTCTGCGGTGAAGATATTTTGAGGCAAAACGTCATTGATCTCGTCCGGGGTAAGATAGCCTTTTTCCATACCCATATCGACGAGATGCTTAATTTCACTTTGGTTTTTTATACTCATACGCTCTCCAGGCAGTAAAAAAATGCCCTAATCTTGAGATTAAGGGCATTTTCGTTTATTTTTTGACGTTCCTATATTTCAAGTATAGCAACTGACTTATATTTTTGTCAAGCTGGTTTTTCATGCTTTTTCATGCCTTTGTGAAATCCGTCGCCGTTCCTCTGGATTATTTATCGAATAAAAAACGATTGACTAGATAAAAACCAGCGGTATATATAAGTTGACTATCAAATATAAGCACGGGGAGGAAGATATGTTTAAAAAAATTCTGTGTGCCATTGATTTTTCAGAGTTTACAGATGAAATCGTTGCGTATGCTCTGAATATCGCAAAGAAATTTGATGCCACGTTGTACATGATGCATGTTATTCCGAATCTCAACTATTACACACCCTACGAATCTTTTCTCACCCCGGAAAACCTGGTGGCCATCGAAAGGGATATGGTGAAGGAAGTTGGCAATAATTTTGATAAGATCATGAAAAAGATAGACATTCGAGTGAAGAGAGTTGTCAAAACCGGGATAACCTTTGTGGAGATCATAGATTATGTAAAATCAGAATCCATTGATCTCATTGTTATGGGGACGCACGGGAGAAACGCTATTGAACATATCCTCATAGGCAGCGTTGCCGAAAAGGTGGTAAGGAAATCGCCTTGCCCCGTGCTTACCATACGGCCCAAAAACAAGCAATTCAAAATACCTTAGCCCTTTGGGTATTAAGTTATGTGTTCGTAAAGTTCTCTAATATTTTTGAGTGGGATAACCTCTATCCCCTCGGCGCGATCGACCCCTTTCGGACAGAATATTTTTCTGATGCCGAGACGGGTACATTCTTTGATTCTCATATCCATGTAGACTATTTTTCGAATCTCGCCGGTAAGACCGACTTCACCGAAAAAGGCCGCGTGTTGGCCGATATTGATGTCTTTGTAGCTTGACAGGATCGATGCTCCGACACAGAGATCTACCGCAGGCTCATTGACCTTCATTCCGCCCGTAATATTGACATAGATGTCCCTATCGAAGAGAGATTTTCCGATTGCCTTTTCGATAACGGATATGAGAATAAAGAGCCTGTTTACATCATAGCCGAGAGAGAGCCGCCTCGGCATGGAGAAGTTTGTCTTCTGCGTGATGGCCTGGACCTCAAGAATAATGGGCCGTGAACCGCTCATGTAAGGGAAAAGCGTGCTCCCGGAGGCTATATCGTCTCTCTCCGATACAAAAAATTGCGAAGGGTTCTCAACGCTGGCAAGGCCATCCTTTGTCATCTGAAAGATACCCACTTCATCGACAGGTCCAAACCTGTTTTTGATTGCCCGTAGTACCCTGTAGGGAAGCATCTTATCGCCTTCGAAGTAGAGCACCGTGTCAACGGTATGTTCAAGGATCTTCGGTCCGGCGATTGCCCCTTCCTTTGTCACATGGCCGATGACAATCATTGTCGTGTCCATGGCCTTCAGTTCCATGGTCAGCCGGGTTGAAACATCTTTAATCTGGCTGATGCTCCCGGGAAGCATGGGTAACTTTGCATTGTAAATAGACTGGATTGAATCGATGATGATGAGGTCGTATCTCACGGCGGAGGCCGCTTCGAGGATATCATCAAGCTGGTTGGTAACGAGGAAGGGAAAACCGGGGTCCAAACGCAGTCTCTTTTTTCGGGAAGCCAGCTGTTTCAATGATTCTTCGCCTGACACATAGAGGACTTTCAGGCCGAGATGGACCATCTTTGACGCAATCTCAAAACAGAGGGTCGTTTTGCCGATTCCCGGATCGCCTCCGAGGAGGATCGCCGAACCTATGGTGAGACCTCCCCCCAGGACCCGGTCCATCTCACCGATCCCGAGGACAACCCGTTGTTCTGTGATATCGTCGTCTGAAACGAACGTGGGCTTTTGCTTCTCACGGCGGCTTGTTGTCTCGGGAGCCGTGAATTCCCGCATAGTGTCCCAGTTCGCACACCTGGGGCATTTTCCCATCCATTTGAATGTTTCGTATCCGCAATTCTCGCAAACAAAAATCGTTTTTTTCGCCATTTAATCCTTTCCCGTCTGGAGTTTCATATATGATAGCTGAAAGGTCATCATTTTAACAAGTAAATCCTTTGTTTTCGGCAACTCTTCAGGAGATACTTCAAGGGTGATCATTCCATCGTAGCCTGTCTGACGGACGGTGTTGAGCAATCGCGGGATGGGAAGATCACCTCTGCCCGGATAGAGATGGCTTTTGAAATTACTATAATCACTTAAATGAATATTTTTGAGCCGTCCGGTTTTGAATATGCGCAGAAATGTGGCTACCGTATCATACCCGAATGTTGCCAGGTGGGTTATATCAAGGGTGAAGTAAAGGTTTCGCTCGATCCCGAAGGGTACGAGATTTTCTATATCGTTCAAAATATAAGAAGACTGGGCGCGGCGCTTCCCGGCACGGGGCATGTTTTCTATGGCAAGATACCTGTCAGAGAGGCCGAGCTCTCTTTGAAAATCCCCTATTTTTTTGAACCATCGACAAAAGCCGATTTCCATCGCGAGCCATGAAGGAGGATGGAAATTGACAATCTCGACCGGGAGCAGTTGCGCAATTTCGATGGTGCGTTTCAGCGCATCTACTTTGCTGCCCCAGGTTTTCATTTTTACGAAGGGCGCGTGGATGCTGTAGGCGGGAAGGGTGTTCATGCATTCTCTGACGCGAGCAAAATAATGATCGTTGTCGAATTGATGGTCTACTACAAGCTCACAGCCGTCGAACCCGGCTTCGCGGGCGTATAGAAAGATGTCTTCGATAGGAAGATAATAGAGGCAACCCGTGGAGAAGAGGAATTTCATACGATAATGATGTTTTCATCGATATCCGTCAATATCCGGTAATTCCCATGCTCAATCAGTACGGTATTTTCGATGCCGCAGGCGCCTTTTTTTGGAAATACCATTTTAGGTTCAATGGCAAAGACCATCCTCTCCTCGATGGGGTATGTATGGCTTGCTGCAATAAAGGGCGGTTCAGCTATTTCAATGCCGATACCATGCGCAAGAAAGCGGACCTGATGCGGCTTATATCCGAGATAGTAGTCACCGTACCCCATTGTATCGGCAAGCTCTATGGAATATTGGAAAAGTTCCTTACTTGTTACCCCCTGGATGGCCTTGTCGAGAACGCGATAATGGATTTCCCTGCACGCGTCATATGCTTTCACAAAGAGCTTAGGCATTGAGCCGATTGCAAACATCCTTGTTTCATCGACCTGGTAGCCGTGATAGCAGGAGCCGAAATCTATGAGTATCGGTTCGTTTTTTTTGATCTTTTTAAGACTTGCACCGACAGGAAAAGCGGGCGATAAGCCGAGCCCTCCCATGGGCGAGTCGGCCTGGCTGACGATGCTGCCGGTATGGCCGCTCAGGACATGCCATGTGTATGCTTCCCAGTTAAGCGATCTTGCCCTCAGAAGACCTTCGTGGCCCAAGGTCTTTGCGTGGGCTTCCATGAGACCTGCGAGTTCGATCTCGCTCATACCTTCACGTAAAAGCTCGGGAACCAGAGCGTAAACCTTCTTACTGATTGAAGCGGCTTTTTCCATGAGGCCGATTTCGAATGGAGATTTAAATTTCCTCAGTTCTTTCGTGAGGGGCGATGCGTCAACAAATTCTACATTGCCAAGAAGTTCCTTGAATTTGATAACATCATTATAGGGGATCACATCAAGCTGCAGCCCGACCCGTTTCATAGGGGGAACTTGAGCGGGAACATCCTTGAAGGAATGAACGTGAACGATGTTTTCTATGGGCGATTCCCTTCTGGCCCTTGATAGCTCTTTCCTGACAAAAAGCGTTGGTTCATCGTTGACAGGCAAGAAAAAGAGCGCGTCCTGCATGGTGCCAGAAAGGTAGTAATAGTCAATCTTGTAATGGAAAAAGGCCCCGTCTATAGAGCCCTTTTCCATTAATCTTCTTAATCGCGCTGTCCTTTTTACGATTTCTTCTTTTGGTGTATAAATCATAAGTAGCTATTTATCCTTGAAGACAGCCTTTCGTTTTTCCATGAAGGCGCTGATCCCTTCGACCGCGTCCTCTGTCTTCATGCAACCCTGGAGATAGATCATCTCGGAAACCTTAAGGGCTTCCAGAAAATCCACATTTAACCCGGCCATAATGGCACGGCGTGTCCACATGGCCACAGGCTTGCTTTTGTTCAGGAAATCGGCGAGAAATTTTTCCACACCCTCTTTGAAATTCTCTACCGGCAGTACCACGTTGACAAGTCCGATCGCTTCCGCTTCTTTTGCCGTTAATGTCTTCCCGGTGAGGAGAAGCTCCATCGTCTTCTTAAGGCCGATGATTTTTGGAAACCAGGCAGCCGCAACGGGCGGAAAAACGCCCACAGCAATTTCCGGCTGTCCTATGCGCGCCTTTTCAGAGGCGATGACGATATCACAGAAAGCCATAAGTTCGCAGCCGCCCCCAAGCGACCTGCCGTTTACCAGGGCCACGGTCGTAACATCCATAGTTGCCATGATCCGAAACATTCCGTGAAAGACCTCGATCATCTCATCCACTTTATCCTCTGTGTGGTCTGCCACATCGACGCCATCGCAGAAGGCTTTTTCACCGGCATGATCAAAAACGAGGACCTGGATTGCCGGGTCCCTTTTGACCTCCGTGAGGACCTGATTGATTTCTTTCATCATCAGTATGGTAAGCCAGTTCGACGGCGGGGTATTGAGCGTGATTGTTGCAAGTTTTCCTTTTTTTTCAAAGGTAATATAATTGAACGCCATGATAATCCTCCCTTCACATGATCAGTGAATAGTCGTTCGTGTTTATGGTGCGTAGTCGGCTTCCATATCGCACATTTTCTACCACCCATTCACTATACACCATCCACTGTCTTTTTAGTGATAAAAAAAGGGGGGGGGATAACCCCCCCTATGGTTTGTGCCCTTCTTACTTCGCCTGCGGTTTTCCGAGGACCTGCTCCATATAAGCCTCATTGACCAGCGCACCTTCTGCAAGAAGCTGACGGTTCTTTATGAAATCGATGGTATCGACACCGGTGATTCTCTTTGTATTGAAGGCGCCGAAGCCGAGGTAAGCCTCTCCCATCATGTTCGTTGCCAGCCAGTACCTATGATCGTTCTTGATCTGATCCCAGAAGAATTTCTTTTTCTGCCTGATGCCGTCGATGGACTTATTCAAGCATCCGGGGAAGAGGTTCGCGAAGGTCCAGATGACCTTGTCGACTTCCGCGTCGAGAAGCGTAAAATCATAGGCGTTGTTTTTTAGCTTCTCATTTACCCAGGCCCTGGCATCTTTTGCTTCCTGGCCTGTCTTGTTCTCGCCGTAAACGATCTCGCCGTTGATGACGTACTGATCGGTAATGACCTGCGGGTTTCTTACCCAGTTGCCCTTGTCGTCTTTCAGTAATGGAACGCACTTGGAGATCAAGTTTTTGGCTTTCATCTTGTATGCTGACCACATTTCGCAGCTTACGCAGTTCCACATTGCATCCTCAGCGGTGAGGAACCATGGCAGAAAGTCAGAGGCCCCGCCTACAGGGGCTGAACCGTGACGAGGACCCGCCTGGCCGAAGATAGCGAGGTCAGATGAAATGGCGATGTCACAGGCAAGGCCGATTTCCTGGCCGCCGGCAACTCTCATACCGTTTACCCGGCAGATAACCGGTTTCTTGCACATAAGAATACTGTCAACCATGTTGTTGAAAAGTTCCATGTATGCGCCGTATTCTTCCGGTCTCATGCTGTAGTACTCTGAATATTCTTTCGTGTTACCGCCGGTACAGAAGGCATTCGGGCCTGTTCCGGTAAAGACTGTGGCCACTACTTCGCGGTCTGTGGAAGAATTCTCAAAACCGGCGATTACACCCTTTACCATCTCGGTGGTATAGGAATTGTACTGGGCCGGGTTATTGAGCCTGATCCATGCAACAAAAAGGCCCGGTATTACATTACCCTTGGGGTCCTTTAAGGGCTTCTTTTCATAGACTACACAAGGAGCCTCTGTCCCCCAATGGTTTGTCCCATGTCGGGAATGATCTTTTTTTCCGTTTTCTCTTGGCATCCATTCTAATCCCATATGTTCCTCCTAATAAGTTTTTATTGCTGCTTAAAAGTCTGGCTTTAAGGAAACCCTCTTCGCAGGAGATCCGGCCTTATGGATTTCATCAAACGTTGCCGCAATCATACTCATGGGCCTCACCTCAACAAAGGGATCGATAATGATCTTTTTGTTCAGAACCATGTCGAGGACGATCGGATAGTACTCAGGCAAACAGCCCCATGTCCCGATAACCTCTGCATCAAAAGCCATCAGTTTCGAGAACATGTATTCGCTTTTTGCCATACCGTAACCGACAAGGATCAGCTTTCCCACAAAGGAAAGAAGATCAAGGGCAAGCTCCTGGCCGGCCTTTGCGCCCGTAACTTCAAAGATCTTCCAACCGGTATTGTCGAGTTTATTTGATTTGCAGAAGTTTCTCCATTCGCCCACGATATCCTTGTTGACTTTGTCGAGAGTGCTGATTACGTGATCGCAACCATACTCAAGGGCTCTTTTCAGCTTATCAGGGTTTCTGGCGATACCGATGACGCTCTTCGCGCCGAGGGCCTTCACGGTCTGCGCCATATAGACACCAACCCCGCCTGTTGCACCGATGATGATAACATTATCACCGGGCTGCAAATCCGCTCTCTTTGATGCCTGGTACGGAGTCGTTACCGCGTCTGCAACGACGGCAAGCTGTTCAAGCGCGTATCCCTTTTTGTCCGTCACCACACAAAGATCGATTGTAGGCACAGGGATGTGGCTTGCAAAACCACCGTAGACACCGATACTGTTGCCTGGCATCTTCTGCGCGAGACACCTGTTGCCTCTTCCTGTTTTGCAGAGAATGCACTTTCTGCAAGGCATAACTGCCGGGATAATAACCTCTTTGCCAATCCATGCGGGATCGCCTGCGACGACTGTGCCCGCGATTTCGTGACCGAGGGCCAGTGGTGGCTTGCTTACAGTAGGAACACCGTCGTAGAAGTAGCCAAGGTCTGTATGACACACGCCACACCCTGCAACTTCCACCAGCACCTCTCCCTCTTTCAACTCAGGAACCGGTATCTCTGCCATCGCAAGCTTTCCAGGTGTCGTTTCCTTTGTTTCCCTGTTGAAGACTGTTGGCTGAACCATTTGCCACTGTTTAATTGTTTTTGGTACATCACCCATCACAACACCTCCTTATATTAATTAAATAAAAAACCATCACCTCCCTCATTTTTTACGTCATTCCATAACCGCCATCCACGGGCAAAACTTGACCTGTTATATAGCGGGCATCATCCGAAGCAAGAAATACGAAGGCCGGCGCAACATCTTCCGGTTCAGCGTATTTGCCGAGGAGAATCCGCTTCGTGTATATCTCTTTCAGTTTTTCATCAGTAGTGATCGTGTGAGACATCTCTGTTGTCACGATACCGAGGGAGATAGCGTTTGCTGTGACATTGAAACGGGCAAGCTCACGTGCAGCAGACTTCGTGAGGGTAACGACCCCACCTTTTGCGGCAGCATAATGGATTTGTCCTACTGTTCCGACAATGCCGGCTACAGAGGTCACATTGACGATCCTCCCGTATTTCTGTTCCATGAAGTATTTCGATGCCGCCCTGATGCAGAGCCACGGCCCCCTCATCTGCACATTTACAACCTCATCCCAGAGAGCCACGGTGAGCTTGTGGAGCATGGCCGGCTTGGAAATTCCAGCATTGTTTACCAGAATGTGGATGGAACCAAAGTTTTCAACGCAGGTGTCGATAATCTTCTGCGCATCCGCTTCCTGGCCCACATCTCCCTTGACGGCCACCGCCTTCCTTCCCATGGCCTGGATCATACCGACCACTTCATCGGCAGCTGTCTGATTACCGGCGTAATTGACCACAACATTGGCGCCCTCCCGTGCGAAGGCGAGCGAAATCGACCTTCCTACACCCCTTCCACCACCTGTTACGACTGCATTTCTGCCCTCTAACTTCATAACAACCTCTCCTTTTTTCATATTCTAAAATCTATCTTGTGAAATATTTTATTAGCGTACAATATTATATGTCAAAGTAAATTTATGTCAAGACAAAAAGGCCGATAGTAAGGACTTTTTTGATCCTGACGGGATAGGGAGTCTTTTCTTCACATTCGCGGTTCGTTGAAAAAGGTTGTTAATAACCGGCCAAAAGACCTTCAAATACCGGGAAATTGATTTTTCTGTTGAAAATTGCTTTGGGATATTACATCATTGAGAACAAGGCCCTGTGCTCTGCCGGTAGTCGGTATACGATCGGGATGTTCGGTTACAGTACGGCGGTCCTCTTCGATAAGGTTATCGCGATGCAGCAGAGATTAAATTATTTATGATGTTTTAGATCGTTAGAAGGAGGCAAAAATGACTTCTGTATTGGAATCATATCAGGACGGCGTGTATATGATAACCCTCAACCGACCGGAAAAAAAGAATGCCATGAATTACGACCTGCTCAAGGGTCTTTACGATGCCCTTAAAAAAGCCGAAAAAGAAAAGGCATCCTTTGTCGTTATCCGGGGCTCAGGAAAGGCTTTCTGTTCCGGGGGAGACATTGTGGCTTTTAATACAGCCCAGGACGCCGAAGCGTTAATCGACGCGGAAGCAGGTGTTCTCAACGAGAGCATAAAGACGATTCGCAACATGAACGCAATAGTCATAGCGGCCATTGAAGGTGTCGCCGTTGGAGCTGGTGTCGGCCTTGCTCTTGCCTGTGATCTGTCGATTGCCACCAAGAACGCTATCATCAATATGGGATATCGAAGAATAGGGCTTACGCCTGATGGTGGAGGGAGCATCCTTCTGTCGAGACTGGTAGGCGTCAAAAGGTTTAATGAGTTTTATCTCTTTTCCCGGAATATCACCTCGGCAGAAGCGAAAGAGCTGGGCCTCGTCAATATTATCTGCGAAGAAGGGGAACTGGAGGAACATATCGATAGAACAATTGCTGGCCTCAAGGTTCTTCCCATGGAGACCATAGGATATTTCAAAGACCTTGTCAATCATGCGCTGTACTCCGGACTCGAGTCTCACCTCGATAAAGAAAGGTTCTATGTTTCCGAGCTTGCCGGTAAACCCTTGTTCAAGCAAAGGTTGGAGGACTTCCTGAAGAAGAAATAGCATATAGTACCATATGAGTGTGGCAAATGACTGACAAATAGAATCCAGGCAACAGCATACATTGCTGGAGGCTTTATCGTCTTGAAAGTTGGCCGAAAAAAAGCGGGAAGTTCCTGTTTTATGCGGGTTTACACGGGATAAGGAGCTTAAAAGAAGGTTTGTCAAATATTATGGAAGAATCGCTTTGAGTGACATGAGGTTTGTCAAATGTTGAAGGTGAGAAATCGTAAGAATTCCCGATATATTAGTAAGTTGTCTTTATTAAGCCGCGGACGCCAATGTCATTTAGCCCCCTACCCAAAGTGACAAAACCTAAATGACAGGGACTGATTAATAATCATAATAAAGAGTTGTGCTAAACAGGCACGTGGCAGCCCGGAACGGATGTCAGTCGTCCTTGCCCTTTTCTATTATCGGTTGTGCCCTTTATCGGTCCGGGTCTTTTTTCTTAAAAGGCTTCGCGAATGGACCGGAACCCCCGTCATTATTCTGTCAATGAGAGAGCATGATAACGATAAGATTAAGGTCCTTGACGCCGGGGCTGATGATTATGTCACCAAGCCGTTCGGTATAGGAGAACTCCTTGCCCGGATTCGCGTTGTTCTCAGGTACAAGGGTAAAAACGAGAACAGGCCGGCACTTAGTCTTTGGAGGATTAACACTCGATATCACACGCCGAAACCTGTCGGTCAACGGAAAGGAAATAAAGCTGGCCCCAACAGAATACAAGATTTTGAAATGCCTTGCCCTGCACACTGGTCGCATGGTGACTCACAGAGAGCCCTTCCTTGTCACCCCGGGGCCCAATTACCGGACAGATACCCATTGTCTCAGAATCTACATTGCTCATCTCCGGCAAAAGATAGAAGAAAATCCAAATCATCCCCTATTACATCATCACAGAACCGGTGGTGGGGTTCAGATTTGCAGTCACTGATTAGCAATGCCGCCTTACTGGGCGCCATTTCATGACGCGTCATGCCTATTTCACCTTGGCACCCTTCTCCACGAGTAGAGCCCGCAGTATTGAACGATGACAATGTGATTCATCTTCGCAGTAGCAGCCAACCGAAAAGTCGGTTTGGTGAGAGAGCGCGGCAAGTAACTCAAGTGTATGAGTGTTCTCTGGCGTCGCCATTTCAGCGCGGTACTTTCTCGCGAATGCAGCCCATAGACTGGGCGTTGTTGCCTCCTGTCCGAGCTTCATTGTTTCGGGACTTGGCGCAAGGTTTGGAAACCACACGTCGTACCAATTCCGTGAAGCAAATTTCTCCTTGGGTACGCCTCTCGGTGGGCGACGTACGGTTCCGATACGGGTGCCTTCGCTCTCGTTTCTTTGACTCCCGAGCCTCACGACACGTATGGCCATGGATTCCTCCTTCCTTCCGATGAGTAATTCATCAGGGACGCCCTTCAACTATTCAATAATGGTCGTCCGCTCACCCCGTCTACCACAATACCAATTCAAAGAGGGCTATTCAACAAAAAAACTAGAATAGTGGGGGAAGTTGTCGAGTGTTCAGTGGTGTCTCCAAAGCTTCACATTACAGCGGGTGCATCAAATAACTATTACCGACTGAAAAAGAGTTCGGGACTAGCAAAGGAATTGAGGGTCGATGACGGAGTATCTCAAGCCAGACCACGGAGGGCCGGGGAGCAAAAGGTCATTGGGGCGGCCCCCTGCCGGTCGGTTAGTCTATGCCGCTTTCTTTGACGTCCTCTTTTTTTACGCCCAGCTTATTTTCAAGCAAGTTTATGGCATGGAGAATGATGTACGCCTCATCATTTGTCTTTATGTCGAAGGCAACACCGCTGCTTTTTAGCAGATTCTTCATCCTCTCCGAGAGATAGCCAAGGGTGGTAGAAATGTAAACCGGGAAATACCAGAAGTACGCCAACGCCAGCACCAGGCAGATCGATCCTATGATTGCCATGGAGTTGAGGAAACGGGAGGTATCATGTTTTGCTAACTGACTTTTTCGCACTACAGCCTGCATGTTTACGTCATAAATAGCGTTGATAGATTGTTTCAGCCTCTCGCCGGCCGGAAGAAAGTCATTGAAAAATACAGAGTTTTTGACTGGTCCGTTTTTCATCTGACGGCAGAGTTTCAGATAGGAATCATAGTCCCGGTTCAGTCTCTCGACATATTCTTTCTCGTGTATCTCTGTTATGTTGCTGTTTTCCGCTTTCAAGTTGGTGTCAAATACATTTCTTCCTGATTCGAAAAGCCTCAGGTAATAATCAGACACGGCTCCGACGTGACCCCTATTATACATGGTGCTGGTGATGGAAGTTTTCATGTCATCAAGACCAGCGAGCATATCCTTGGAATATACGATGGAGTAATAATTATCTTTCAGAATATTTTCGGACTCCTGACCCAAGCTCCCAACATAATAGGAGCAAAAAACTGCAACAGTGAAAATAATGAGGAACAGAAATCCTAAACCGGATATGAGCTTTGTTTTTAGAGTCATTTTTCCTCCCTCAATGAGCCAGACCCGGAGCACGCAATAATTGGCGGCTTTCCTTATGTGCTTCGGCTATCCTCGCACGCTTAGCAATCATACTCGCTGGTTAGCGCGATTATTATATGTACTATACATCATTTACCAAAATTACAAGAAGTAAATTGCACAAAAGATGCCAAAGCATTGCACTTGGATGTGAGAAATTTTAAGGCGTTTCTTTTGGTCCAAAGGTTTAGGTCCCTTTTCAACAATTGTCTCCGCAAAATTCACAAATATTCACAGTAACAACGAAGCAGGATTAAGGATTGCCATGTGAAAGCGAGGCTGCCTCCAACCTATTTTCACAGCCAAATATCGAAAGGGTATTCCCGTTATGAGCTCTTCGCCAGCTTCCGGGTACTGTGTGCGGTGTAGTCAGGTACCAAACGATTATATTCACCGTCCATCAAGGGAGATGAAATGATGAAATCGGCAGAAGCCCGGTTGCAGGCAATGGGAATGTTCCAGACTACCGCCATCCGCAGGAGCGCCTTGACGTCCGGATCATGAGGCTGTGGTTCGAGGGGGTCCCAGAAGAAGATAAGCATATTGATCGTGCCCTCTGCTATCTTTGCGCCAATTTGCTGATCGCCACCCAATGGGCCGCTGTTGAATTTTGTAATCTTGAAGCCAAGCTCCCGTTCCAGTATCGTGCCTGTCGTGCCTGTCGCATAGACCTCGTGGTGTGCCAGGAGATCGCGGTTGTATTTTGCCCATTCCACTAGATCACGTTTCATATTGTCGTGCGCGACGAGGGCGATCCTTTTGTCATGCTCCATGGTTATCTTCTTTTTGACCATATGGTTACCCCTTTTGTTTATCCCTAGCCTCTCAGGCAACTGTATAAGCAGCGCAGGGGCAGCTCATGGCTCCTGCTACTGAACCCGCTGCGGCGGATGTTTCTTTGCCTTAAGCTTAAAACGTAACACTTAGAACCGGTTACGAAAACGAACATACAATTGTCCTACTTTCATGGGACGAATACAAATATTTTTTCTTGCTGACATTGACGCACGGCGGTCGCTACCTTCGTTTAATCCTGGATTCCTGCGTCCCGTGACGCGTAGCCTGTTCAACCCTCATGCCGCTCGCTTCACAGGCAGCATACGTTTCTTCTGTTCAGTGCTTTCTCCGGTTGTATAAAGACCGAGCGCCCGTATGTATAGATAGGCGGTGTGAGGCAGGAAGGCGAGCTTGTCTCCCTCTTCCTTGCCTGCAAATGCCTGTCTGATAGCAGTTGACGATACATCGAACGGCAGCCCGGGCATAAAGGAAACCTCGAGCTGCGTCTTTATGCGACATGCAGCCAAACCCCTTTTTACAAAGATCGGGAAAACGCGGTGTCTGGTATCGTTGAAGCCGTAAATACCGTTAGTCATGTTATCCTCCAGCTTTTGAACGGTATCCGCATTGCCGGTGGCGGGATCAACGCGGCGGCAATGATCTGATCCTGCTATATAGAAAGCGTCGATCATCTGATCTCGGTTCAAGGCCAACAGCTTGAAGAGACTGGACTCGCCATCAGGATCACCTGAGCCACCCCTGGGCAGATAATCAAAGAGAGGCGTAAACATGTTGAGTATGGTGCGGCCTATGGGGTGACGTATCGCAGGAGGCGTTATGCCAGGCTTACGCTCATCTGAACCTGCGAGTACGTAAATCACCTTATCCAGTTCGAATCGAGCCATTGCATTTAAGCCGATCAGCAAGTGCCCCCAGTGGAATGGGTCTGCAGAAACCGGATAACACCCGATCCGGATTACTCTATTCTGGACGTATATTCTGGACGCTTCTTGTGAGGTGCTGACCGCCGCATTGAACACGTCTTTACGCCTCAGGTGATGTGCGATCCGATCGAGAGAAGCTCCGGCCGCTGCCCTTATCTCCCTGAAGGGAAAAGCATTGAGGGGAAGACTGAGTGTTTCCGCCATGGCGGAAAGCTCTTCATTAATCCTCTGCCTGACAGATTCGATGATGGGATCATGGGATTGGACTTTCATAGACCTTAGAAGGCCGATCTGTTTCATGATAGAATTTTAGAACATGAGTGTTAAGCGCGTTGATAGAACAGGTTAAGTATTTGTTAATTATTTGGGGTTGTCGACGCCCCACCCTTTCTTGTCCCTTTTTCGACGCAATAATAATGTCTCCTTATCAACGGCAACCATAATTCTTCATCACAAGTATCTCTGTCACGAACCATAAATGTTTTGTCGAGATATACAGTTCATTATTCTCCCTGCTAGATGCATTTCGCATATGCGCCTTGGCCTACGTTTCCCTTTTAACGTCCGCCACTTAACTTGAAACTTATTTGTTCTTATCCAACATGACAAACCTCCTGTCACTTTATAAACAGCTCTGATAAAATCTTAAGGAGGGGTTATATGAACTTAGTGGCAAGAACAAAAGAAATTATCGTGAAACCGAAAGAAACCTGGGAAAAGATCAAAGAAGAAGAGACAACAATCAAGGAACTTTAACATCCTATGCCGGTATTCTGGCGATCATTCCCGCTGCTGCGAGTTTTATAGGCATGTCTTTTGTGGGTGCTTCTTCCCTGGGGATTTATTATCGTATCCCCATTGCTACAGGGCTTGTGCATGCCATACTCCCGTATGTCCTGACCCCTGTGGGGATATACGTTGCTGCCCTCATTATTGCTGCCCTCGCTCCGAGTTTTGACTCGAAGAAGAAAAAGCTGCCGGCCATGAAGGTGGCTGTCTTCTCCTTTACGTTGGCCTGGATTGGGGGCTCTGGCCATACTCCGATGTTGGCAACACTCGTCCTTCTTGCATCACTGTATAGCCTCTATCTTTATCTACGTTGGTCTTCCGGTTCTTATGAAAACCCCG
Source organism: uncultured delta proteobacterium (assembly GCA_963754785.1). Classification (GTDB taxonomy): domain Bacteria; phylum Desulfobacterota; class Syntrophorhabdia; order Syntrophorhabdales; family Syntrophorhabdaceae; genus PNOF01. The sequence goes on from CAVWHH010000018.1 coordinate 402,842, forward strand.
AAAGAAAAGGTTCTGGGATATTTTGTCGTTGTCGTCTTTGTAATGATCGTTGTCTGAGTCCTTCTTGGTGTTTTTGCCAGACGACTGGTCGTTAGCATACCGTAATCATGCGGTAAGAACGGCAATAGAATCTGGTCCAAGGTTTCAGCGTGGTTACCAAAACTGGCTTATCTTGACTTGTACCAGATAGAAGCTTATAATTAACAATACACGTTGGCGTGTAAATAACAACGGCGTTCCAAGAATCAGAACGCCGTTGTTATTTACAAGGCTTTTAGACGAAGGCGTCAGTAACCGATGTTGGTTATGTGACGCCCTTTTTCATTTTTGGGGAGGTATCATATGAAAAGGTTTCTCATTTGCTTGATGCTGATTAGTCTTATCGTGATGATGACAGCGGTGGTTTTCGCGGAGGAAGGGAAGGATACGGCGCTGCCTTCGGGATCGGTCGCGCAGACAGTCCCGGCGACAGGGGTCCCGCCAAAAGCGGATACGGGCGACACCGCTTGGGTTCTCATATCCACGGCCCTTGTTCTTCTCATGACGCCGGGACTTGCCTTCTTTTACGGCGGCATGGTGGGACGTAAAAATGTGCTCGGCATCCTCATGCAGTGTTTCACGATACTCTGCGTTATCAGTATTCAATGGGTACTCTTCGGCTACAGCCTCGCCTTTGCGCCCGGTAAGGGTTTCTGGGGCGGCCTTTCGTGGACAGGTCTCACCGGGGTGGGTTTTGCTCCGTACAAGGACTATGCCGCGACGATCCCCCATCAACTTTTCATGGCCTTTCAGATGATGTTCGCCATCATCACCCCGGCCCTGATCATCGGTGCCTTTGCGGAGAGAATGAGGTTTTCCGCTTTTATTATCTTTATGGTCCTTTGGGCGACTTTTGTCTATGATCCTGTATGCCACTGGGTGTGGGGTGTGGGCGGATGGCTCAAAGAACTTGGGGCCCTTGACTTTGCGGGAGGTACTGTCGTCCATATCAACGCCGGTATCGCGGCGCTTATGACGGCCATCTTCATAGGCAAGAGAAAAGGCGCTGTGAACAAGTCTATCCTTCCCCACAATCTGCCCTTTACCATATTGGGCACGGCGCTGCTGTGGTTCGGGTGGTTCGGCTTCAATGCGGGTAGTTCTCTCGGTGCAAATGGGCTTGCCGTCAACGCTTTTGTGGTGACCAATACGGCCGCCGCAGCGGCAGGGTTGACATGGGCGCTCATTGATTGGATCTTTAACGACAAACCGACGATGCTCGGGACCGCCACGGGGGCTGTGGCAGGCCTTGTAGCTATTACACCGGCGGCGGGTTTTGTCAGCGCCCTATCGGCGATCGCCATCGGCGTTCTCGTAAGCGTATTCTGTTATATGGCTGTGGCATTGATTAAGCCGAGGTTTGGCTATGATGACGCCCTGGATGTTTTTGGTGTTCACTGCATCGGCGGTATCTGGGGTGCGCTTGCAACGGGTCTTTTTGCCTCGAAGGCGATCAACCCTGCCGGGGCCGACGGGCTTTTCTTCGGCAATCCGAAGCAGTTCCTCATTCAGGCCACTGCAGTCGGAGCGACGCTGGTCTATAGCTTCGTTGCCAGCTACATCATTTATAAAGTGATTAACATATTCATAAAGGTGCGCGTCCAGGAGAAGGATGAAATCATGGGGCTTGACCTCACGCAGCATCACGAAAACGCATACACGATTATGGAATAGGGGGTGCATGAGATGAAACTTATCATCGCAATTATCAAACCGGACAGACTGGAAACAGTAAAACAGGAACTCTATAAGGCTGACGTGAACCTGATTACCGTCAATGAAGTACTCGGACACGGCAGACAGATGGGTATTACCGAAGTGTACCGTGGTGTAAAAGAAATGGGAAATCTCCTTCGAAAGGTACGGCTTGAGATTGCCGTCAACGAAGACTTCGTGGAACCAACTATCAAGGCGATCATAAAAGGCGCTCAGACAGGAGAGACGGGCGACGGCAAGATATTCATCCTCGACCTTGTCGAATGCATCCGTATCCGCACTGAGGAACGGGGAGGGGTGGCTATCGGATAAAATGACCTTAGGACATTAGGATGACAAGCCCGCCGGTAAGACTAACATAACGCTATGGTGGTATTTGGACGAAAAGGCGTTGTCGTCTTTCATTACTGCACGCTTAGAAAAGAAATCGTCCTGGATCCTGACAAACGAAATGAGCGGATCTCCGGCGTCCCTGAAAAATAATCTTTATCGGTTACCAAACCTGTCCTCTTTTTACTCGTAGGGGTACGTAGTGGTTCGCACACGGTTGTGCAACATTATGTCCTCACCGATTCCGAGGACAACCAACAACGTTGTTCTAATCAGTCAATGATAATCAGACTGGAAGGGTTGTTCATGCAACCCCCGCGGCAGGGCCCAGAGAAGCTGTATAATCTTTTGCCATCCTGAGTAACCTACTGTATCGTATGTCTGGCGCCGAGGCTTTCAGGCTATCGGCAAAAGGGATGACAAATTGGTGCCGCAAGACGCGGAGGTGTTTCACCCCATCGCAAAAACCGGAGGTGTTTGGTGAGGAGATCTACTATTGGAATACTTGCAATAATTCTATGTTTCTCAATTGCAGCGGTTTGCCATGGAGAAGCAACGGGCGTAATACCTGTTGCGACAACCGATGTGCAGACACATATCGATACCGGCGACACGGCCTGGATGCTTATATCGATTGCACTGGTTATGTTGATGACGCCGGGGCTCGCGTTTTTTTATGGCGGTATGGTGAGACGTAAGAATGTCCTGGGAGTTCTCATGCAATGCTTTATTGTCCTCGGAGTCATTACGGCACAGTGGCTCATCTGCGGGTACAGCCTTGCCTTTGCACCGGGAAAGGGCTTCTGGGGCGGCCTTGCGTGGCTTGGCCTCACGGGAGTGACATCCACTCCTTTCAAACAATATGCAGCGACAATCCCTCACGAAGCCTTCATGATTTTTCAGGCCATGTTTGCCGTCATCACACCGGCCCTTATCATCGGTGCTTTTGCAGAGAGAATGAAATTCTCAGCTTTTCTTGTTTTTACTCTTCTCTGGGCGACCTTTGTCTACGATCCGGTCTGCCACTGGGTGTGGGGTGTCGGAGGATGGCTCAAAGATATGGGTGTCCTCGATTTTGCCGGTGGTACGGTAGTCCACATCAATGCGGGTGTGGCAGCACTCGTTACCGCACTTGTTATTGGAAAGCGGAAGGGTTATGCGAATAGACCGGTGCCACCGCATAATCTTCCCTTCACCGTGTTGGGCACGGCGCTGCTCTGGTTCGGGTGGTTCGGGTTCAATGCGGGAAGCGCCCTCGGCGCCAATGGATTGGCCATCCACGCTCTCGTGGTAACCCATACCGCTGCAGCCATTGCAGGACTAACCTGGGCATTTCTCGAATGGATATTGAATGAGAAGCCGACCATATTCGGTACTATTACCGGTTCCATCGCGGGCCTTGCGACGATTACCCCTGCTTCAGGATTTGTGACGGTCTTCGCCGCAGCGGTTATTGGTTTCTCGGCCAGTGTTGTCTGTTACTTTTTTGTGGCTGTCGTGAAGCCGAAACTGGGGTATGATGATTCTCTTGACGCTTTTGGTGTTCATGGTGTGGGAGGCATGTTGGGGATCCTTGCGACGGGCCTCTTTGCATCGAAGGCGATCAATCCCGCAGGGGCCGATGGACTCTTCCTCGGCAATCCCAAGCAGTTTCTCATTCAGCTGATTGCCGTCGCAGCCATAGCCTTGTATAGCTTTGTTGCCAGCCTGATTATTTTTAAACTTGTTGATCTTTTCATGAAAGTCCGGGTAGCGGAAAAAGAAGAGATTATTGGTCTCGACCTCACGCAGCATCACGAAAACGCGTACACGATTCTGGAATAGGGGGTGCACGATGAAACTCATTATCGCAATCATTAAACCGGACAGACTGGAAGCAGTAAAACAGGAGCTCTACAAGGCTGAGGTAAATTTGATTACTGTCAATGAAGTTCTCGGACACGGCAGACAGATGGGTATTACCGAGGTTTACCGTGGTGTAAAGGAGATGGGGAATCTCCTTAGGAAGGTACGACTTGAAATCGCCGTCAACGAAGATTTCGTGGAACCGACCATCAAAGCCATCATAAAAGGCGCTCAAACAGGAGAGACTGGCGACGGCAAGATATTCATTCTTGATCTTGCCGAATGCATCCGTATCCGCACCGAGGAACGGGGAGGAATGGCTATCGGTTAAGACGAAGGTAGGGTAGGGTGTGGGACGGTTAAAATCATGCTGCGTTCCGGCGAGGGAGACGAGCAGACCTCCGTGGTCCCTCGATTCAAAAATTATCTTGTAAATAGGATCGTTGTGCATTATAATTACAGATAGAGCACATTGATGTGCCTGACTCCTCAACGTCCTCGAGGGGTTTTCAGAACGCCGAACAAAGAAGTTCAAGAAAAGTAAGCGCCTTACGACTCACTTGCCTTTAAAAACTTTTTTGGGAGGGCGACATGGCATTTAGCAGCACTTTAAGACATTTTCCAATCGTGAAAGTAATACCGCTCAACGCATTTGATGCGGAAAAAGATAGACCCGGCGAAGCAGCCTTGAGGGGCATGGTCATAAGCGCCATGGGTTCGCTCAAAGATATTGAATTACTCTGGAAGGCAGACCATAGTTCTGCTGACCTGAAAAAGAAATTTGAAGCGCTTTACTACCAGCTCAATTCTTTAAGGAAGCACTTTGAAAACAATAATGACAAGACTTAACAATATGAAAAAGGAGGAAATACACAATGACGAAAGGGAGCAAAAAGATCTCATTCCGCTGGAATGGAACAGCTACAAAGACCGAAATTGACAATGTTGCAAATCTGATTAAGAAGAATAATATCCAGATTGTTGATCTCAAGTTTAACGACTTGCCCGGTTTGTGGCAGCACTTTTCAATCCCTACTTCAGAACTCACCGAGATTGATGACCCTATGACAAGCATCTGGGAAGAGGGTATAGGTTTTGACGGCTCTTCTATAAGAGGTTTCCAGAAGATCCAAGAATCGGACATGATACTTCTGCCGGATCCCAAAACCGCTGTAGTCGACCCGGTATGTGAAGTGCCGACACTGAGTATTCTCTGTGATATTTATGACCCGATTACAAAGAAGCCGTACACACGAGATCCCCGGTATGTGGGGAAAAAGGCTGAAGCATTCCTCAAAACTACCGGATTCGCCGATACGAGTTATTATGGTCCGGAATATGAATTCTTTCTCTTTAATGACATCCGTTTCGACCAGACAGAAAACTGCGGTTACTATTTCATCGATTCCGATGAAGGCGAATGGAACTCCGGTCGTGACGAAAAGCCGAATCTTGGTTATAAGCCCCGCTACAAAGAAGGATATTTTCCTGTGCCTCCCCACGATTCCATTCAGGATTTGCGGAGCAGGATGATCCTTAAGATGCTCGAGACCGGCATCAAAGTCGAAGTCCATCACCACGAAGTGGCAACTGCGGGCCAGTGCGAGATCGATATGAAATTCAATACTCTCATGAAGATGGCGGATCAGTGCCTCATGTATAAGTATATCGTCAAGAATATGGCAAAGAAGAACAACATGGTAGCAACCTTTATGCCCAAGCCCCTATTTGGCGACAACGGTTCAGGCATGCATACCCATTTGTCCCTCTGGAACAAAGGCGAAAATATCTTCTATGATGAAAAGGGTTACGCAGGGATCAGTAAGTTAGGCAAGTATGCTATCGGCGGGCTTCTGAAACATGCGGCATCGATTCTTGCCTTCTCTGCACCGACTACCAATTCATACAAGAGATTGGTCCCCGGCTATGAAGCGCCGGTGAACCTTGTCTATTCCGCACGGAACCGCTCGGCAGCCGTGAGGATACCTATGTATTCCGATAATCCCAGGGCTAAGAGGATCGAGTTCAGGCCGCCTGACGGAACATGTAATGCATATCTTTCATTTTCCGCTATCCTTATGGCAGCCCTTGATGGGATTATCAATAAAATCGATCCGGGCAATCCGATGGATGTGAACGTCTTTGATCTGAGCCCTAAAGAAGCGAAAAAGGTGCCCACAGTCCCGGGTTCCCTTGAGGAGTCCATTTCTGCTCTTGAAAAGGATCATCAGTTCCTGCTCAGGGGCGATGTGTTTACCAAAGACGTGATCGATGTCTGGATCGAGTACAAAAGGGAGAGCGAGATTGACCCTGTGAGACTTCGTCCACATCCGTATGAGTTTCGTCTCTACTTCGATATGTAAAAAAGGCGTTGCAGCACGGTAAAGGCACACGACATAGGGACTATACCATGAAATATACCATAAGGAAGGCAAAGGCGTATAGCGACAAGGTGGTTCGAGACCGGCCTTTTGTATTTTGGTAAAGCCGTCTGGTTGTCACTCAGGCGAATACTTGCTTCGAAGTCTATTGGCCTTTGGCTTTGACATATGGTTACAGCGAGAAGCCTTTTTTATCATTAGTCCTGCTACGTGATAATAGAATCCGATAATACCGGGTTACGGAGTTATTCGTTGAAGATTGTATAATCCTTGACAAATCAACGCCGGCAATAGTATTATCTGAAGCATTATAGCTAGCAGTATATTAATCATTACTCGAATGCAAAGAGCGAAATCAGTTTATGTGTTGATTTATACGCCTTATCGGGAAGACAGCTATGTACCGAATAGTTGAACAATATAAATGATCAACGACTCGCTTGAGACAGACACGATGAGGCGGCCCTGAGGGGCATGGTGATGAGCGCCATGGTTTCGCTTAAAGATATTGTTGCTCTGGAAGGTCGACCACAACAGTTCAGCTGACCTTAAGAAGAAATTTGAAGAGCTTTACTACCAGTTCTTTGAAGTACTGCGGTGGTGATAGTAAATCAGTATTATCAGAACAGAAACTTTCCATAAGGAGGAAGAAGCAATGGAGCTTACAGAAATTTTTGGTACGAACGTATTCAGCGATAAGGTTATGAAACAAGTGTTGCCCAAGGAGACCTATAAGGCCCTGAAGGAGACAATTGAAAAAGGCACACCCTTGAGACCCGATGTTGCCGACGTCGTGGCGAATGCCATGAAGGATTGGGCCATCGATAAGGGCGCTACCCACTATACCCACTGGTTCCAGCCCTTAACCGGCGTGACGGCGGAAAAGCATGACTCCTTCATATCCCCGGCACCGGACGGCAGCGGTATCATGGAGTTTTCTGGTAAGCAGTTGATTCAGGGTGAGCCCGATGCATCGTCCTTTCCAAGTGGCGGCCTGCGCACCACTTTCGAAGCGAGAGGCTATACGGCCTGGGATTGCACGTCCCCCACTTTTCTGAAAACAGATGAGGGCGGCAACGTGACCCTTACAATTCCCACGGCTTTTTATTCCTATTACGGCGAAGCCCTTGACAGGAAGACTCCCTTGCTCAGGTCCATGAAAGCGGTATCAAAGCAGGCACTCAGGGTATTGAGATCCCTCGGCAACAAGACCTCCACCAGCGTTACTTCAACGGTTGGTCCGGAACAGGAGTACTTTCTGGTAGACAAGAAATTTTTCATGGAGCGTATCGATCTTATGCTCACCGGGCGAACGATTTTCGGCGCGCCTTCGCCCAAGGGCCAGGAGCTCGAAGACCAGTATTTCGGCGCTATCAAAGACAGGGTCTCTGATTATATGGTGGATCTTAACAAGGAACTCTGGAAAATGGGCATTACTTCCAAGACGCAGCACAACGAGGTAGCACCGGCACAATATGAAATGGCCCCCCTTTACACCACGACGAACATTGCCACCGACCACAACCAGCTCGTCATGGAGACCATGCAGAAGGTCGCCCTGCGCCATGACCTTGTCTGTCTGCTCCACGAGAAGCCCTACGCAGGTATCAACGGTTCTGGCAAACACAACAACTGGTCTCTGTCCACCGACGACGGTATTAATCTCCTTGACCCAGGCCATACCCCCAGCGAAAATGTTCAATTTCTGTTATTTCTGAGCGCGTTGCTCAAGGCTGTCGACACCCATGCCGATATCCTGCGGGCTACGTGCGCACATGCCGGAAATGATCACCGCCTTGGCGCCAACGAGGCCCCTCCGGCCATCATCTCAATCTTTATGGGTGAAGAGCTGACAGAGATCCTCGACAAGATTGCAAAAGGACAAAAGATCTCCTCCCGGGGCGCACAGTTTATGAATGTGGGCGTGGACACGCTGCCGGCAATTCCCAAAGACAATACGGATCGCAATAGGACCTCTCCTTTCGCTTTTACGGGCAATAAGTTTGAGTTCAGAACGGTCGGGTCCTCGCAGTCGATTTCAGGACCTAACGTGGCGTTGAATACCATCGCAGCAGAGGCTCTTGATGAGATCGCTACCCGCCTTGAGAAGGCCAAGGACAAGAATGCCGAAGCAGCTGCCATTATAAGAGAAACTTACAAGAATCACAGCCGCGTGATCTTCAACGGCAATAACTATGCGGAAGACTGGCTTAAAGAGGCGACAAAGCGCGGCTTGCCTAATGTGGGAAATACGGTCGACGCATTAAAGGCTTTTATAACGGCAAAATCCCTTAAACTCTTCGAGAAATATGAGGTCCTTTCACACAAGGAGCTCCATTCGCGATACGACATCTATGTTGATACCTACGCCAAACAGATCAACATCGAAGGGCTGACAGCAGTCGAAATGGCGAAGAAACAGTTCATCCCCGCGGGGATCGAATACGCAACCTTTCTGGCAGACTCCATCGACAGTTTCAAATCTGTGAAAATTGGGGCCGGTGTCCAGGAAGACCTGCTCAAGAAACTGAGCGCTGTTCTCAAGTCTGCTTACAATAACATGGGCAAGCTGGAGACAGCTACGGCAAAGGCGCGGGGTATTGCCGATACCGTGAAGAAGGCAGAGGCCTATCGGGATAAGGTGGTAACGGCCATGTCAGCATTGAGAGCCGACATCGATGCCCTGGAAATGATCATGCCCAAGGATATGTGGCCTGTGCCCACATATGCGGAGCTGCTCTTCAAACTGTAAGTTCGGTTAGGTTGCCTTTTGCGCCTGGTCTTGTTACCTTGGGAGACACCCGATCCTCGGCGTAGGTAAACGTGTTCTTTTTAGGGTGGGCGGCCCCCTTTACTTTCCCGATGTGTATTGAAATACAATCCAACTGATTTTAGCAGAGTCTACGCCTTCGATAGGTATCTTGGGATCTTGTGCAGGTGGTGAAGCCATGTATTTGCTGCCGATATTCTCTGATATATTTATTTACCCTGTATGGGTCATCCCATCCCGCGTTCCGTTCAAGACGTAATGAACCAACCCGCAACAGAGAAGGCGTGAAAAATTTGACCAGGTAGAGCTGGCCCTTTTAGTCTTGCAGTCAGGTTTACCGGTCAATCAGCTGATTGCAGGTGACACGCCGGCCCGGCCATTTGTTGCAGCGTTGGCCGACAACACTATCGTTACGAAAAAGGCATGGCGACCCCTTTGCAGGCGTTGTGAGAACTTATGCTGGTTATGGCTGTCATTGGTTCTTTTCATTTCCCTCCTTGAATTTGCTTTGCCATCTATCCCAATGCGGGTCTCCAACAGAGACGTGTCCATTGCTGGACATTGCAGGCAAGGTATAACCATAGAGGTTCCATCCCTACCTTCAGCAGTCCCCGGAGATGAAACTGCCTAAGGTTTATCTTTTCCTTGATCCATACATGGGAATTCCGCAATTGGGCCCTGTTGGTTATAGGCCGCCCTTGTTTTGGCCGTCTTCATCTTTTTCAGGAAGGAGACGGCCAAGGGATTATCGAGAAATCCAGGTTTTTCACGCTCTTCTTTACGGAAACCCCGGAGCAAAACTTGGAGGAATGTTCTGATTCGATGGTCCATGAGATACGAAAGTTTCAAGGTCATTCATCAATAAAGAGAGAAGCAACATTCCGGCACCGTCACAGAACTTTTAAGTCGCTGCAAGAAATCTTGTCCCAAAAAGGATAACACACAACACTGCTTTGCTTCTCGGACAGGTTGTTGCGGTCTTTCGATCGTGAGCTTTTCCCGTTCCATCAGAGCAAGACGCTTGCATCACAATGGGGTCTTCTTTTTCTCTTGACAACGGGGTTATGACTATTCTAAGAATATATCATAAGTATATTTGCGGTATATTTGCCAATACGAGGGAAGGACTCATATAGATGAAAAATGGCGGTCCGAAAAGCAAAAAGACAATCGTTTATGAGAGCCTGAAGAAAAGAATTATCACCAACGTCCTGCAGCCCGGGGAGCCCTTGAATGAAATCATCCTGTCCAAAGAATTGAAAATCAGCAAAACGCCGGTCCGGGAGGCCATACAACAGCTTGAAAAAGAGGGATTGGTCGAAAACATTCCCGGGAAGGGTTCCTTTGTTTCTCGGTTTTCTCTTCAGGACATTCGTGAACTTTTTGAAATGCGAGAGATGATGGAATGTAGTGTTATCAGACGTGTAGCCGCGAAGGCTGATTTCGACATGACGAGAGCCCAATTGATTTGTGACAAATTTCGATCTGCCGAGCCGGATAAGAATACCACGCACAAGGGCTTCATCAATGCGGGAGATCAAATCCATGTTTTTATCTTTGAGGCATTTGGCAACAAGAAACTCCTTGAGTTTTACAAGGGTCTTCAGGAACAAATCATACGTATGCGGCACGTACTTCTTAATCAGGTGGATGAGGAGCGGTCGGAAGCCTCCTTTAGGGAGCACCTCGAAGCAATCGAGGCAGTAATCCAAAAGGACCCGGACAGGGCCGAAAGAGCCATGAAAAACCACCTGCAAAATTCTGTAGAGTATTTGAAAAGGGTCATTTAAAGACACAGAAAAGGAGATGCTTATGGTCCAAGTTGTCACCCGGATTGAAAGGCCCCCTCAAGGAATCATCGATCAGTTTCGCACGATTGGCACAGCGACAGTACATGAGGCATCGGGCAGGAAAGGATACATCGACTGTGCTATTAAACCGTTGGCGGCAGGTGTCCGGATATGTGGCCCGGCCTTTACGGTCGATTGCCACCCCAGGGACAACCTGATGCTCCACAAGGCCTTGGAAAAGGCCGCTGCTGGAGACATCATCGTCGCGTCTGTCGGAGGGTTCCATGAGGCAGGGTATTTCGGCGGCCTCATGGCCACGTCGGCCATGGGGAGAAAGATAGGTGGTCTCGCAATAGACGGCTCTATTCGCGACTCGGAAGAGATCATCAAGATGGGATTTCCCATATTCTGCAGAGGTTTCTGTATCCTTGGAACAGGAAAGACGGGGGCGGGGAAGGTCAACCATCCGATCCTCTTTGGCGGATGCACGGTGAAGCCGGGTGATCTGGTCCTGGGAGATGCCGATGGCATGGTCGTTGTTGACCGCAACGAATGTGAAGCCGTCCTCAAGAAATCAGTGGAGCGAATGGCAATGGAAACGAAAAAGGCTGGTGAGCTTGCTGCCGGCATATCGAGTGTGGAGTTCAACAAGCTGGGTAAGAATTTTGAATTCCTGGGAATACAAGAGGATTAAACGTATGAAGATCGCACAAAACAGACTGAAGGAAGCAGCTGTTGACATCCTGAAAGGACTTGGTACTGCTGACGAAGAAGCTACAGTTGTTGCAGAAAGTCTGGTTCAGGCAGACATGAGAGGCATCGACACCCATGGCGTCCATCTTCTCACAATCCTGTCGGAACGGGTTGAAGCGGGAATGCTCCAAATCCCCACAAAGCTGAACATTCTGAAAGACGACGGCGCGACAGCACTCATAGATGGCGGAAACGGGCTTGGCCAGGTGGCCCTTCACCGCGCCATGTCGACGGCCATTCAAAAGGCGAAGAACTTCGGGGCGGGATGTTGCTTGGTTCGGAACACCAATAACATAGGCATCCTTTCCTTTTACACGCTTATGGCAGCTCGTGAAGGAATGGTCGGCATCGTTATGTCAAATGCGGCTCCGGCGATGTCTCCCTGGGGCGGGGCCGAGGCCATCTTCGGAACGAACCCTCTCTCTATCGCCATCCCCGGTGGGAAGGAAGACCCTGCTGTTGTGCTGGATATGTCTTCCAGCGTAGTGGCCAGAGGTAAAATCCGGCGGGCCGATCGTTTGAAGGAAGAGATCCCTGAAGGATGGGCCTTCGACGAGTCCGGCGCCCCGACCACGGACGCGGGCCGGGCGCTCAAGGGGACCCTCATGCCTATCGGTGGTCCGAAGGGCTATGGTCTGGCTCTGGTTATCGATATCCTGGCCGGCCTTCTTTCCGGCTCCAAGTATGGACCCGAGGTTGTAACGTTCCACCAGCTTATGGGGCCAACCGGGGTAGGCGCCCTTACACTCGTCATCGACATTGAAAGATTTATGGAACGTAATCAGTTTAAGGCCTTGGTCCAATCCTATTTTGCATCGATCAAAGCCTCGAAAAAGGCCCAGGGCATATCACGGATTTACCTGCCCGGGGAGATCGAGTACGAAAAAGAAAAACAGAGCATGAACGAAGGGATTGAAGTTGGTGAAGGAGCGGTTAAGAATTTGAATTCCCTCCTGGAGAAGATAAATAGCCCGCTCAGGTTAAGCGAGGAGAAAAACAAATAATGGAATGGATTGTCAGGGTCAACACGAAAACCGGAAAGATCACCCAAGAGAAAGCGTCTGAGGAAGAAGCGCGCTGGGGAGGCCGGTTGCTTATATCAAAATTTCTGCTGAGAGAGGTCCCACCGACCTGTGATCCTCTTGGCCGGTACAGCAAACTGATTTTTACCCCCGGACTTCTCGGTGACACCAGCGTGACCACAGCCGGTAAGTTTTCCGTCGGCGGAAAGAGCCCGCTTACCCGTGGTGTTAAGGAAAGCGATGTGGGAGGAGAGGCGGGAAAGAAGATCGCCAGACTCGGCATCAAGGCCCTTGTCCTGGAAGATATCCATGAAAAAGCAACGACGAGGGTGCTTGTACTGAAGTGGGGTAAGGCGGAGCTTTTTGAATTCCCTGAGCTGAAAGGTAAATACGTCTCTGAAACGATCTGTATGCTCAGGGAGCGTTTTGACAGCCAGGTGGGCATAATCTGTATCGGTCCTGCCGGAGAGATGAAGATGGCCGGTGCCGGTGTGGCCGTTTCGGGTCCCCAGGACATCCAGGTCCGCTACGCGGCACGCGGGGGGCTTGGCGCAATCATGGGATCGAAAGGGGTCAAGGCAATCATTGTAGATGACACCGGTGCGCCGAACCCTCCTGTGTTTGACGAAGTCCTTCTGAAAGAGGCCGCCAGGAACCTTGTGCAGGGCATTATGATGGACCCGAAGACAGAGAACAGACACCACTTCGGCACGCCTGCCGTCCTCATGTTGTGTAATGAAATAGGCATTCTTCCGACGAGGAACTTTAGCGCCGGGCAGTTTGAAAAGGCAGGCGATCTTGCCGGGGAACGGGTGGCCGATATAATTGCCGAGCGTGGCGGAGAAGGCCGTTCAGGAACGCCCTGCGTGAGGGGGTGCGTGATTGCCTGTTCCAATGTTTTTCCCAATCGTGAGGGGAAGAAAGTTGTTGCTTCTATACAATATGAGAACATAGCCCTTCTCGGACCGAACTGCGGGATCGGAGATCTTGACGATATCGCCGAGTTGAACGACCTCTGCAATCAGGTAGGTGTTTGCGCTATCGAAACAGGCGCGGCCATAGGCGTGGCCATGGAAGCCGGGGTGATCTCCTTTGGTGATGCGGCCGGGGCGAAAGACCTAATACGGCAGATTGGCGAGGGCACCTATCTTGGCAGGATTCTCGGCAATGGCGTTGTTATCACCGGAAGGGTGCTTGGGATACGCCGTGTCCCTGCAATCAAAGGGCAGGCCATCCCGGCGTATGATCCGCGGTCACTGAAGGGAAACGGTGTTACATATGTGACTTCTCCTATGGGCGCTGACCATACTGCGGGCAATGCTCTGGAGACGGTGAAGACCGTTGATCCTCTTGGTCTTGAGAAACAGGTGGAAACATCACGGAGGCTTCAGATCCGTGCCGCCATACTTGACACGCTAGGATTATGTCTCTTTACGAGACCGCCGTTCACAAAGCAACCGGATCTTTTTCTGCCTCTTTTAAAAGGGAGATACGGATGGGATTGGACGTATGGGGATGTTCAGAAGATGGGAATCGATGTACTGGATACTGAGCGTGAGTTCAACCGTCGTGCCGGTGTATCGGAAGAGTTTTTCGATGTGCCGGAATTCATGCGCGAGGAACCCCTGCCGCCAAAGAATTCCCTCTATGATGTTCCGATGGAAGAGATGCAACGCATTTGGGATGTACATATACCAAAAGACGTTTTTTAAGATAAGGGAGGTATGCTGTATGGAATTGAAAGATTTGGTTTGTGTAGTAACAGGATCGGGAAAAGGTTTGGGGAAAGCCATGGCTGAGAAGTTCTTCCAAGAAGGGGCAAAAGTGGTAACATGGGACCGGTCCGGTCTGGCAAAAGGTGTCGCTGCAACCCTCGATCCGTCGGGACAGAAGACCCTCTACGTGAAGGCTGATGTGCGATATGAGGACCAGGTTGCTGCCGCGATTGCCGAAATTACAAAGAAATTCGGACGTATCGATGTGCTTGTGAACAACGCAGGCATCTCCCGTCATAAGCCGATCGAAGAGATGACCATGGACCTGTGGGATGAGGTGATCGACACGAACCTGAAGGGTGTCTTTATCTGCTGCAAAGCAGTAGCTCCGATCATGAAAGCCCAGAAGCGGGGCAAGATTGTTAATATAGCCTCTCTTGGGGGCAGGACCGGACGGCCCGGCGTGGGTGTCAACTACGCTGCCTCTAAAGCGGGTGTTATCGCCATTACTCAGACACTGGCTAAAGAGCTTGGCCCTGCGGGCATTTACTCCAATGCCATCGCTCCAGGACCTATCCTTACGGAACAGACAAGGCAGTACCCACCCGAGGTCTTTGCCACTTGGAATGTGGGCCGCGCGATTCTGAAGGACGGCTTGCCGGAGGACGTAGCCGACGTGGCTATTTTTCTTGCATCGAGCCGTTCCGACTGGATTACCGGCGTTACCGTCGATATGAATGGCGGAATATTGATTAGGTAAAGCTCAAGGAGAGACATATGGCCGAACTGAAAGTAGTGAATATTAAGGATGTGAAAGGGAGCCCACCCGATTCGCTGCGAATGTCGTGGCTTCTGGTCTCGGAGAAGACGGTAGATTCGCAGAACCTCTCCATGGGGATCAATGAGACCTACCCTGCGGGTGTGGTGCCTGAACATACCCATGAGACGGAGGAAGAGATCAATTTCTTTTTTTCCGGACGCGGGAAGTTTGTGGTTGGAAACAAGGCGGTTGCGTTCGAGCCGGGCACCTGTATCTATATCCCGCCGGGGATTGCGCACTCGATCGTGAATGACGGTGATGAGGTCGTCCGGTTCATATGGACCTTTGCACCCCAACTGGCGAATCACCGGAAGTGATTAGGAGAAGAACCGAGGAGAGAACGAATATGGCTGAGATAAAGGTTTTTGATGTTAAAGATGTGAAAGGAGAACGTAGGGACCCTCCCAGAATGTCATGGATCCTTGTCTCCGAGAAGACGGTAGGAGCTCAGAACCTTGCCATGGGGATTAACGAGACCTATCCCGGCGGCATGGTACCTGAGCACAAGCATGATACAGAAGAAGAAGTGATGTATTTCTACGCCGGACGAGGCATATTTGTAACCGAGGGCAGAGAGATCCCGCTTGAGCCGGGGACATGCATCTATAATCCGCCCGGAAAGCTTCACAAGATCCTTAATACCGGCGATGAAATACTCAAATTTGTCTGGATATATTCACCGCAGCTTGCAGGTCATAAAAAACAGTAAACCAAGGAGGGTGTCGTGAAAAAAGTATTGCTATTTTTGGGTATCATGGCAGGAATGTTTATTCTGGTTGTAGGTTGGAACGCCCGTCTTGTGCGGGCAGCTTCATACGAAATCAAGTTTGCCCATGTGGACCCGGCGGATCCGTACACTTCCAAGAAAGGTGCCGCCGCCGTGACGTTTAAGGGCGATCTTGAGTCGGCGACAAGCGGTGCCGTATCAGTCAAGCTTTTTGCCGCAGGCCAGTTAGGCGGCGAACGGGAGTTGATCGAGGCCGTGAAACTCGGAACGATCCAGATGGCCATGGTTTCAGCGGCCATTGCGAGTTACTATAAAGAGGCGCAGGTCTTGGATATTCCCTATCTTTTTTCCTCTGCGCCCGTGGCCTGGAGGGTGATGGATGGTCCTTTCGGCAAGGACATGGCGGCAGACTGTCTCAAGAAGACCGGCCTTAGGATCCTTGCCTATGGCGAGACAGGATTCAGGAATTTTACAAATTCGGTCCGTCCCATCAAGTCGCCGGCTGATATGAAGGGCATGAAAATCAGAGTTATGGAAAGCCCTGTCTACGTCGCCATGATCAAGGGGCTTGGTGCTCAGCCGACCCCGATCGCGTGGCCTGAGACGTACACCGCACTGGAGGAGAAGGTTGTAGACGGTGAGGAGAATCCGATATCGGTCATCGCGTCAAACAAGTTTTATGAAGTCCAAAAGTATCTTACAATTGACGGGCATTCCTACGGAGTCGATTTTATCATTATCAATGACAAGTTCTACGAGTCGCTCCCGAAGGATATCCAGCAGGATGTTAAACTCGCAGCCATTAACGCAGGATGGGCAGGAAGAGGCAATCAGGAGATGAATTCGGCCATCGGCGTGGGCCAGTTGCAGGAAAAGGGCATGCAGATCTACAAACCCACGGCGAGTGAACTGAACGCCTTCAGACAGGCGACCCAGAAACCCGTTATCGAGTATATGGAAAAACAGGTGGGAAAGCTCTGGATAGACAAGCTCCAGAGAGCGGTGAAGAGCGCGGAAGCAGAATTGGCGAAATAGCGGCTCCGGAAGCCTCCATGCCTGATGAAAGGCCCGGAGGCTTCCCCCGCTGCATCTTGCCTGCGGCCTTTGTCAAGGGCGAATGACCCTGTCGGCAAGTCAGGACCGCCACAGGAATCCATTTTTGAGGAGAGCAAGATTATGGCAAATTTGACAAAATCTTTGAACAAAGCACTCGATTTTTTTGCATTCCTTCTTGTCGTGGCGATGACCTGTGTCGTATTTGTGCAGGTAACAAACCGGTATATTTTTGGGCGTCCTCTCTCCTGGACCGAAGAAGTGGCCCGTATGCTATTTATCTGGATAACCTTTGTCGGCGCTTACCTTGCCCTGAGGATGAACGCGCATATTTCCATTGAGAGCTTCGCCAAACGCTACCTGAGCAGTCGGATACGCACGAGAGTAACGGACATCTACATCTTTTTTGTCACTTTTTTCCTCTGCTACCTGCTGGTTACAAGCATCAAGGTATTACAGGCAACCTATGCGAGCACCACACCTGTTCTTGAAATCTCCTTTGGCTGGGTCCACCTTGCAATCCCTCTCTTCACTGTCTGTATGATTATCTATCTGATTGGTCAAATGTTCAAGATGGGCTTCAAGAGATGTCTGTTTTCCTTTCTGATGTCAATCGGGATCTTCGCCCTTATCTATGTACTTTTCGGTATTGCTGTTTTTTCGGGACCGATACTGGTTCTTGTTTCAGTTGTCTGTATGGGTCTTCTCATTCTCTTCGGCCTGCCCATCGTCTTTTCTATGGGCATTGCCTGTTTACTGTTCCTTGTGCTCTACAAGAATATTCCTTTTGTTTTGGTCCACACGAGGATGATCGGAGGGATAGACTCTTTCCCTCTCCTTGCCGTACCGTTCTTTATTCTGGCCGGTGAGCTTCTCAATATCGGCGGCGTGACCAAGCGTCTTGTGGATCTGGCTAAAGTCTTTGTCGGCCATGTTCGGGGCGGATTGGGTATGGTGGTAGTGGTGGCGGAATACTTTTTTTCGGGAATTTCCGGGTCCACCGTGGCAGACGTATCCGCTATCGGATCCCTTCTCGTGCCTGCCATGAAGAAAGCGGGCTACTCATCGGAGGACACGGTATCCATTGTCTCTGCTGCAACAGCTATGGGAATTCTCGTACCTCCCTGTATCCCTATGGTGGTTTTAGGCGGGATGACGGGCATGTCTGTTGGCGCTCTTTTTTCCGCGGGTTTCATTCCCGCAATCGTTATGGCCGCGTGTATCATGGCGCTCATCTATTATCAGGCGGTCCGGTCCCGCATGAAAGTGGAAAAGCGCCTTTCTTTTAGGGAATCCATGAAGGCTGTCGTGGGAGCTATTATCCCCCTGCTGTGCCCTGTGATCATTTTCGGCGGTATCTTAAGCGGTATAGCAACAGCCACGGAGATTTCCGTTGTTGCGGTCCTATATGCCTTTGTTGTGGGTGTCTTTGTTTATAAAGAGATTAAATGGTCCGACGTTATTCCCATATTCGTGCGGACTGCCGTGACAACAGGGTCCGTCATGCTTCTTGTGGGTTTTGCCTCCGCTCTATCGTGGATATTATCCACACAAGAGGTGCCTCAAATGGTCGCAGGACTTGTGACGAAGGTATCTTCTTCCCCCTTTGTGTTTCTCATGTTTTGTAACCTCGCATTCATCATCTTGGGGTCTGTTCTGGAGGGGCTTCCCGCCATGCTTATCCTGGTACCGATCTTCCTCCCGTTTATTGCACAATTTGGGATAAACCCTCTCCATTTTGGAATATTGGCTATTGCGTCCCTGGGCATAGGGCTTTTTCTCCCTCCTGTCGGCATGGGTATTTTTATCGCCTGTACCTTCGCGAAAATCGATGTCGGAAAGACGTTCCGCTCTTTTGCGCCGTATCTGGTAACCCTTTTAGTCGGGCTTGTCATCATCACCGCCGTGCCCTGGTTCACTCTGGTTATACCGAAAATATTCTTCAAGTAGAAAATATGTGCAGGAGGCTGAAATAGAACTGAAGGGTCTTGTAAGTATCGTGACGGGCGCGGGAAAGGGAATCGGAAAGACGATTGCCGAGAAGTTCGTCCAAGAAGGTGCCCGGGTTGTTCTCTGGGATATGGATATGAGCTGCTTTGCAAAAGGCTCATCCTCGTCTGACAGACTGATACAGCAGGTAGACGTTGAAAATGAAACTCAGGCAATTCACGCTGTTGAAAAAGTTATGAAAGCATTCGGTCGTATCGATATCCTCGTAAATAACGCGGGAATTTCACGTCATAAGCCGGTCGAGGAGCTGACACTCGACCTGTGGGATGAGGTTGTCGACATAAACCTGAAAGGGGTCTTTCTCTGTTGCAAGGCAGTGATTCCGGTTATGAAGCAACAAAAGCGAGGAAAGATTGTCAATATCGCCTCCCTGGGAGCCAGGACAGGGCGGCCCGGCGTGGGCGTTAACTACGCCGCCTCCAAAGCGGGCGTTATCGCCATTACTCAGACACTGGCGAAGGAGGTTGGCCCCGCGGGCATTTACGTGAATGCGATCGCGCCCGGACCAATCCTCACGGACCAGACGAGGCAATACTCGCCAGAAGTCTTTGCAACATGGAATGTGGGGCGAGCTATCCCTAAAGATGGTTTACCTGAGGATGTTGCCGACGGAGCGATCTTCTTAGCGTCCGGACGCTCGGATTGGATCACAGGCATAACACTTGATCTGAATGGAGGAATATTCATTCCTTAGCCGAAAGTGTAGGGTATTTTTTGGAGGGAGGTACTCTCCCTTTTTGGGAAGAGCAGATTGTAAAGAAAAAAAGGAGCAGGATTATGACAAAATGGAAATTGCCCCCTGCAGGCGGGCACATGGACAAACCGAGTAAGATCTATTTTCAAACCATGACCAAGAAGGATGTGGAAGAAAGGCTTACAAAGGATGACCTGATAATCATCCCGCTTGGATCCACGGAGAACCATGGGGCTGCCGGCCCCTACGGCGAAGATATCTTTATGGTGACGAGGATAGCAGAGGAGGTCGCTAAAGCAACGGGGTGCACTGTCGCGCATCCCGTTGCTTATGGATCCCACCCTTATCACCATTTGGGCCAGCCAGGGACCATCGTTGTCCCTGATGATGTCTTCTCAGATTACTTGAGGGCTATCATGGCCGGTTTCTGGAACACGGGCTTCCGGAAACAGATTTTTATAAGCCTCCACGGTCAGGAATATATCGTTCCCTCGGCGATCAACGAATGGGGCAAGCGATATCAGGTCCCAGCCATGATTATCTTCGTGGATGTGCCGCGTGTTATGGGACAGACCCTTATGGACAAAGCCCACGGAGGACCTTACGAGAATCCCTTCCAGCATGCCTGTGAGGCAGAGACCTCTCTCTCTATGGCCCTCTTTCCTGAGATGGTCCAACTTGAAAATGCCGAGGACAACACGCCCTGGGGCTTCCTGCCCCCTGGTCATATCGATCGGGGCGGAGATATTTATGGTAATCCGATTCCGGGCCACTGCGCGGTAGGCTGCGGCGGTATCGAATGCGTGATCTATCCTGAAGGGGTCATTGGAAAGCCGTCCCTGGCCGACCCCAGCAAGGCTTATAACAGTGTGGAAGTCACCCTCGATTACCTGAAGAAGCTCCACGATGATATCATGGGTAAATTTCCCCCTGGGGTACTACCTGAGAGTAAGTATCTGAGTCAACGACCTCAAGAGGAGCTTGAGGCGCTCCTCAAAGGGCCCATGAAGGGTGGCCGGCATCTGTACACGGTTGCATTCCCGCCCTAGGCAGCTCATTTTTCCCCTCCTTCCGGAACAGGGGGCAGGAAGCCCCCTGTTCCCTCCTCATACGGCAGAAAGAAGGGAGCAAAAAGCAAGGTCTCCACAGCGCAATGTTGATATGAAATACCCAAGATAAGGAGGACTATGATGAAGGCTATTGTAAAACCGACCCCTGAAGCAGGGGTCATGGAGGTAAAGGATCTGCCGGTACCGGAACCCGGTCCCGGTGAGGTGCTGGTGAAAATGGGCGCAGCAGGCATCTGCTACAGCGACGTCATGATTTACAAGAACAGTTACAAAGGCAGGGTCCCCGTGCCGAGCCCGATGATCATGGGACACGAAGGGGCGGGCGTGATCGCAGCGGTCGGAAAGGGTGTTGATCACGTGAAACCGGGCGATAAAGTGGGTCTCAACCCTCTCTGGGGTTGCGGACAGTGTGAGCCCTGTGTAAACGGTCAGCCGAACATGTGCCTTAACTGGCGGCACCTCGGCATAACCTGTGACGGCACCTTTGCCGAATACCGGGTTGTGCCATCCTTTGTTGCCTACAAACTTCCCGACAGCATTTCCATGATAGATGCAGCCTTTCTTGAGCCGATCACGCTGGCTGTACGGACCTTGGAGCATGTGAAGCCCATGCTTGGTGACACGGTCGCTATTATCGGCCCGGGCTCAATCGGTATGTTTCACCTGCAGGCCTTCAAGTCGGCCGGCGCAGCCATGACGATCGTGATCGGTCTTGAACAGGACGCGAAACGTTTTGAGATCGCCAGGAAGCTTGGCGCAGACCATATAGTAAACGGAAGCAAAGAAGATGTGGTGAAGCGGGTGAAAGAGTTAACCAACGGCCTGGGCTGTGATATCGTGGTCGAAACCGCGAACCACCCGTCAGTAGTGGGGCAGTCGATCGATCTGGCCGCGGCATACGGGAAGGTCATGCTTTTCGGTCTGTATCCGGAGGCGACGATAAGTCCTCTCAACCTCATGAGAAGCGGCCTCACCGTGTACGGCGACGTGGCGGTTACGCCGAAGTGGTATAAGAGGGCCATACGCTGGGTGGAATACAAGAAAGTGACGGCTGAGCCCATGGTTTCCGGCAGGTTCGGCCTCGACCAAGCGAAAGAAGCATTTGAGGCATTCCACGCAGGGGACACGGTGAAGGTGGCTTTCGAGATGTAGCGCCATGGTAAAGATAACAGGGTGGTCTTCTTAAGTGAGGGAACCTTCATAATGAGTCAATGGCAGGGAGGTGATGCAAAGGGCGGCAACCATAAGCAATGCCTCTTGTTACATGGTTTTATGGACGAAAATAACATAGTCAGAAGGAGGACTAAGCTCAATACTGTTCACTTAGAATAATTTCTATGATATGCTATAGGAAATCTCCACAGGAGGATAACCTATGGCACGTACCGTTGCTCGTCTCTCAGATGGAAGTCGCATAACAGACTATATCAGCTTGGGGGTTGTCGCCAAGTCATTTCCTGTGGGTCTCATACAGGACATCCTCAAAAGAACCGGGAAAGCGAGCATGAGGAACCGGGATCTCCCGGCCCATGTTGTTGTCTACTATGTTATTGCCCTGGCGCTCTACATGCAGTCTTCTTACCGGGAGGTTCTCCGGTGTCTTCTGGAAGGAGTCCATTGGTTGATGCATCCTGAATCCGTGATCAGGGTGGTCGGGAAGTCGGGCATTTCTCACGCCCGTTCCCGACTGGGATGGGAGCCCCTTTTGAGTCTCCACGACGAAGTGGTCAAGCCCATAGCGCTTCCCGCAACAAAAGGGGCATGGTATCACGGGTGGCGTCTGGCAAGTTTGGACGGCAGCACCCTCGATATTGCCGATGAAAAAGGCAACGATCACGCCTTCGGACGTCCACCCTCGACACGAAAAGAGAGCGCGTATCCCCAGGTGCGATTCGTCTCCCTTGTTGAGAACGGGACCCATGTGCTGTTCGGAACCCGCATGGGCCCATATCGGACATCGGAGACGGTATTGGCGGAAGGAACGCTCGCGTTTCTGAAACCAGGTATGCTGTGCCTGGCTGATCGCAATTTCTACGGATTTGAACTGTGGAACAAGGCCAGGGCCACAGGGGCCGATCTGTTGTGGCGAGTCAAGAAGAACCTCCGTCTTCCGTGCGAGAAGCGCCTTGCCGATGGCTCCTTCCTGAGTATGGTCCATGGGTCCGGCAAGGATAGACGCCACAAACGTGGCGGGGTTGCCGTACGGGTCATTGAATATACCCTTGAGGATGTCGCCGATAAGGAACCCCTCTACCGTCTTCTTACCACGATCCTGGATGCCGACGAAGCTCCTGCGGCAGAATTGGCTGCCCTGTACCATGAGCGATGGGAGATCGAGACAGCGCTTGACGAACTCAAGACGCACCTGCGGGGCGCGCGCATTGTGCTGCGCAGCAAGACCCCGGACCTTGTCACCCAGGAATTCTACGGCCTCATAATGGCGCACTTTGCGATACGAGGTCTTATGCACGAAACTGCCATGACGGGAAATGTCGATCCAGATGAACTCTCATTTCTCCATGCCGTGCGGGTAGTTCGCCGCAAGATCGTACGGTTCGTGTCTATTCCCCCCTCACGAAAGGAAAGCGTTTCATGAAGGAGTGCTCATGGAGATACTACAGGAAGGAGTAGTCTCAAGTCGGACACGGCGCAATCCACGAGGGGCAAAACGAAAGATGAGCAGCTATCGGCTGCGGCCAAGAAAAGTAGTGTGCAACAACCGGATAGACTTTATGAAGTGCATAGTGGTATTTAAGTGAACAGTAGTGGACCTAAGGAGGTGGATGGTGGAAAATAATAAGGTGACCACGGTATTTTCCCGAATGTAGGATCCATCTCAAGAATCACGACTTCAAGGTTGCTTGTTACGTCCCTTACAGATAGAAAAGAGAGGACTGCCAGATGACCCGTACTCTCATAGCCATACAGAAGGATATCACGTGGACCCGTAACCGCATCTGGAAGTCCCTCGGCCCTTACGGTATCGAGGTTTCTCTCCCCGACACGTGGAGGAGACAAGAATTTTGTATTATGAAACCGGTTGTGTATGCTATAGCAGAGGCAATCCCATGAAAGGTAATAGTGCACGCCCGACCAAGAGAATGAGCGGTATTGCGAAGATTGGGGCGAAACTCTTCAGTAGAAAAGGTTTTGCTGAAACGACCATGGACGATATTGCCTCTCAGGCGAGACTGAGCAAGGGCGGCATATATCATTACTTTTCGAGCAAGACCGAATTGCTCTACTATATTCTGGATAATTTCATGGATATTGTGCTCAAGGATCTGCAGGAAGAACTTGATGCAATGGATAACGGGCTGGAAAAGGTGAAAAGGCTCGTCTTCCGTCATGTCGCAATATTTCCGAAATACATGGCTGAGGCGAAAACGCTTTTCCATGAAGCGAAAAACCTTCCGCCAAAGTCATTTAAAAAGGTTATTGCCAAAGAAAGTGAATACATCCGGATTACCGCCGAAGTGCTCTCCGATTATTTTGGCCCCTCTGTGAAAAGAAGCGAGATAACGGCCATGACATTTATCCTTCTCGGCATGTGTAATTCGATCTATTCCTGGTATAACCCCAAAAGCCGTGTAAGCCCCGAACATCTCTCGCAGATGGTTTTTGATATTCTCATCGACGGTTTCTGCGGGATTCAGAAAAAGAACAGCGGATCATCATAAACATCAGGTTATGGGTCATGGGCCACGGGGTTCAGGTTTTTGAGCACATACCCTATTGTCTCCTTGTCTGCTTTCTTAAATATTTCTTTTCAGAATGCCCCAACCTTCCTTGACAAGTGGTTTTTGCCTGCTATACTTGCTTTAAAACGAGAGTAACGAACACAAAGAGTGGGAGGTGCGTCTTATGGATCTGGCGGCGCCGGTTAAACTGAGAGTCTTAGGCCTAAAGGACCTCGACGTTGTGACTGAGATCGATGAATCCCTTCTTGGCACTAGAAGGAGAGCACACTGGGAGACCCGGCTGGAAATGGCCGAAATATCCGGTGTGCCGTCACTCGCCGCGGAGGTCGACGGCAAGGTGATCGGTTTCATTCTCGGCAGCGCGAGTGGCTGGGAATACGGCATCCCGGAAAATGTCGCATGGATCGATACACTCGGTGTGCGCAAGGAATATCAGAATAAGGGCGTTGCCAGGTTGCTCTTTAAAGAGACATCCTCTATGTTCAAGAAGGTGGGTGTTGATACAATTTATGTATTTGTCAACTGGAAAGACTGGGACCTTCTCCGGTTTTTCGACAAAATGGGTTTCAAGCGCGGCGACATGATCAACCTTGAAATGAGGATTTAAGGGGCCTTTTGCTGTCGGCAAGCAGTCTGCTGCCAATAGCTTTTTTATAAGAACGGAGGGAGGGAAGCTTGCGCCCCCCTCCCGTTCCTTTTTAGAACACACATGTAAATAGGTGGCGGAAAAGCTTTGCAGCCCAAGGCTTAAGTTCTCTTATCTTCGAATCGTGGAATCGGAACAACAACTGATATCGACCTCATAAGAGAATTTGTCATCACATCGTAGGGCACCAACCTCGTACCCTAGGGACATGTGATGGAGGAGATCGAATCCCCTGTCGAGCACATTAATGAAGGTTCACAATAGAGAGTTTCATAATTTTCTTGACATGCAAAAGAGGTCGATATAAATTGGTCTTATATATGATATTAGTCTCCGAGTGAACCATGGGTTTGTTGGCGGGCGTCGAAGAATATGGCCGGCATAGCGGTGGTGACCACGTTGAAACGATGCTACTGGCATCATACGGAGGGTACGGTAGTCTGTGCGGAATTGGCCAAGCCTACTTATCAGCGAGACACGACCGAGGACATCTGGAGATTCTGCCATGACTATTGACCTGGAACCGAAAAGACCGATTTTTAAAACGTTGCATCAGAGAAGGGCTTTCGCGGAGATAGCCGATCAGATTCGACAGTCGATCTTGTCAGGGCACTTAAAGCCAGGAGACAAGCTTCCGAGCGAACGAGAATTGGCGATACAGTTCGGAACCGGGAGAATCTCAGTGCGTGAGGCATTGCGAACTCTTGAACAGGCAGGCCTGATATTCATCAGACAAGGGAGCGAGGGTGGGGCCTTCGTGCGGGAAGTCGACATCTCCCTCGTGTCGGAATCAATCCATGATCTGATACGCCGGGTCGATCTCAACCTCGAAGAACTTATCGAAGTCAGGATTGCCATTGAAGGCTTGATCATAGACAAAGCGTTGAAGAAGATTACCCCCGAAGCAATGGGACAGCTTGAGAAAACGATTCAGGAAGCGGAAACACTGCTAAACCGTGGCGCCCCTGATGGAGGAGCTACGCTAGATCTGGACCTCCTGGTAGCGACTAACATGGATTTTCACCTGATCCTGGCAAGAGCGGCCAAGAACCCCCTGCTGGAACTAATCACAGAGTCCTTAATGAAGACTATGAACCAGTTTTTAACGGAAACTCCTCCGCCACTGGAGCATCTCCATAGACACCTTGACTATCACAGAAGTATCTACAGAACCCTCGTAGAGAAAGACTTGGATTCTGCCAGGGAGCAACTCAACCGACATAGTCTGCATCTCCAGAAGCTCTGCTTGGAACGCGCGGGTTGAGGGGTAGAATGGAGGCATAGCCATAATGTGTCAACGGTACATGAAATAAAGCACACAATTATCAGAGAGAAAGGAGGTATAGCATGAATGGGAACAAGCAGGAGAATCAATACGAGGTTCTGAGTCCTTGGGCTGAGGCTGACCCTGTCCCTCTCAGAGGTATCAATCCGCGGCCGGACGGTATCGCAGGGAAGAAGATCGGTTTTTTCGCAAATTCCAAGCGAGCGGCGGCCCTGATACTCTCTGCGGTTGAACAGGGGCTAAGGGAACGATATCCGTCAGTGACGACGAGCCGGTATGAGTTTACTGAGGTCAATGTCCCTGAAATCGAGACGAAGAACAGGACGAAGTTCGAAGAGTGGGTAAGAGGGGTTGACGCCGTCGTTCTTGCGGTGGGTGACTGAGGCTCGTGCACGAAGTATCTCGTCTTCGATGCGATCTCCGTGGAGGGGATGCATACGCCGGCGGTCTTGCTGGCAAACGAGGGCTTCGTGACCGACGGCCGGTCGGCCGCATCGAACAAGGGTGTGCCCGGGGTACGGATTGTGTCCGAGCCCGTACCATGTGAATGCAGCATCGTGGAAGAAGCGCAGGCAGGCATCGCTCAAGTGATGGACCAGATCGTCGAAGCGCTGACGCGGCCCTTAACCGCCGAAGAGGGGTCCCCACAACCGAAGGAAAAGGAAAACCCTTCGAAGATCATCTTCAGGGGAAACATCGAGGAGGTCAACCGGTTTTTCTATAAAAGAGGGTGGGGAGACGGCCTTCCCCTGATACCGCCTACCGAAGGGGCGGTCAAGGAGATGCTCACTGGTACCGACCTTCCCCCTGAACACGTTATCGGCAAAGTGGAGCCCCGGCTCGGAAAGGCGACCGTGGAAAAGATCGCCGTCAACGCCTGCATGGCGGGTGCCCTGCCCACGCACATGCCTGTCCTCATCGCCTGCGTCGAGGCTATTCTCGATCCACTTTCAAGATTCGGGACATTCGGTCCAAGCACGGGTTCGTGGTCACCCTTTTGGGTCATCAACGGCCCGATCCGAAACGATATACATGTCAACAGCAGCACCGGAGCTTTGAGCCCCGGCGACATCGCCAACGCTGCTATTGGAAGGGCGATGGGGCTGATCATCAAGAACATCGGCGGGGCACGTAAAGGGGTAGAGGACATGGGAGTGCTTGGAAATCCCGGGAAATACTCCATGGTCATCGGAGAGGATGAAGAAAAGAGCCCATGGGAACCCCTCCACACCGACCAGGGGTTTGACAGAAACGAAAGTGCGGTCAGCTTCTTCTATCCCAATAGTTATACGCAAGTGTGGCCCTACGGATCGGACGACAAAGGCATACTTAACTCGCTTACCTACAATCTCCAGCCTGGAAGGGGTGGATTAAGCTGCTTCATACTCACCCCGGTTCACGCGAGAGCTCTTGTGCAAAAGGGATGGACAAAAGATATGGTCCGGAAATATGTTTCAGAATTCGCCCGCGTTCCGGCGTACCGGCACCCCCGTTACTACGACACAAACAAGGGCATAGCCAGGCAGGGGTCGGTCCCCATGAATGGCATGGACCCTCTGGCCATAATACCGAACCCCGACTATATCAGGATTCTGGTAGCCGGTGGGCCGGGTGCATTTATGGGTCTTGTCTGTGGCGCGGCCCTCGGAGGGAACCGATGGGTGACGAAAAGAATAGATCTGCCGGCTCAATGGAGCAAGCTGGTTGCCAAATACCGTGCCGTCGTCCCGACGTACGAGAGGTATTGAAAAAAAGAGAGTCATGAGCAGATCGGCTGTTGAATAATAGCTGCAGCATACCCGGTGACGGTCGCCGCGAAAAGCGCCGGTTGGGGAGCCGGGGAAAGTAAAGAGCCACAGCATGATCGTTTTGCGAGGACGAACGTATGGCCATGAAGCAGTGAAAATTCGAGCGGCTCACCTCTCACAGCGTATGCTTCACAAGGTAGATTAGAGGAGGTTTCTTTTCGTGTTCGATTATGATGCAATCATCATCGGTGGAGGTCCTGCCGGGTTGACGGCGGGCATCTATCTGACCCGCGCCAGATACCGCGTGCTTTTGTTGGAAAAGGATCAGTTCGGTGGACAGGTAAAAAATATTGAACGGGTGGAGAACTATCCAGGATATGCGGACGGTGTGGCCGGACCGCAGCTCGCCTCGGAGATGGTCAACCAGGCACTGAAATGTGGGGTACAGCTCGAGCAAGGCGAAGTTACAGCTATCGAATCCTACTCGAGTTGCATCTCGCTCCTCTGCTCCGACGGAAAGGGATACACAGCAGCCGTGGTGATCATTGCCGGTGGGGCACGACCCAAAAAGCTCGGTGTTCCCGGCGAGGATGCCTTTCTGGGTAAAGGGGTGATACATTGTGCCCTCTGCGACGGCGGTCAGTTTGTCGATCGTGTGGTAGCAGTCTGCGGCGGCGGCGATGCAGGGGTGTCTGAGGCCCTGTACCTAACAAACCTTGCGGGCAAAGTGATCCTCCTTGAAGTGGAACAGGACCTGACCGCGACGCCAATTCTTGCGGAACGTGCCCGAGTCCATCCGAAACTAGAGATTCATTGTGGGGAAAAGATCGTTGAGATTTTGGGCGACGAAAAACTTAAGGCTCTGGAATTAGTGAGCGTGACAACGGGAGTCAAAAGGATCGTGAACGCGGATGGGCTTCTCGTTCATGTGGGCATCGAGCCCAACACAGACTATCTGGAAGGCGTTCTTTCTTTGGATGACCAGCGCCAAATCGTAGTGAACGATCGGCTGGAGACCGATATGCCTTACGTCATGGCCGCAGGCGACATCAGACGACATTCGCCCTGGCAGATTGCTTCAGCAGTGGGCGATGGAGCGCTTGCAGGAATCAGCGCCCAAAGACTTTTGCAGACATTGAAAGAGAGCAGATAGACTGATGACCGCTCACGACTATCACAAGATTATGGAGGAGCGATGAAAGAACAGAAAGTTTCATCTCATAATCCTGCCTTTGCGGTGCTTAACCCGACCCGGTCGGAAAAAGAAGGGGTCCCGCTTCCCTTGAGAGAAAGAATATCGGAACTGAACGGCAAAGTTGTCTATTGCATAAACCAGTACATGGGCGGAGCAGACGCCTTCCTTAAGAAAGTAGCGGATGTCCTGCCGACCCTTCAGGAATTAAATCGCTAACGAAAATGCAAAGGAGGTCACCAGTGAAAACAGAAAATTCCCCCGTAAACAGCGCTTTCCAAAAAGGTCTTCAGCGTGCGACCCGCTACCGATGGATCATTCTCTTGCTCATGTTTTTGTTCTACCTCATAAATCATGCCGACCGGGCCAACATCGGAGTTGTTCTACCCTACATCAAAAAAGAGTTTGTCCTTACCAACCTGCAGGCGGGTGCACTGGCCAGCTTCTTTTTCCTCGGTTATGCCATCACGCAAGTACCGGCAGGGTTGCTCATGGGCAGGATCGGAGCGCGCCTGATGACTTCGTTGTCCGTATTCGCTTTTTCCGTTTTTACTTTTCTCATTGGCACCTCTCCCGGTGCGACCATGATGAAATGGTTCCGTTTCGGCCTTGGTCTGGGTGAAGGCCCGGCCGGGATTGGTGCCGGCGCCCTCCTCAAGGCCTGGTTTCCCCGTAAAGAACAGGGAACTGCGACAGGCATATACATGGCAGCCTCTGTAGCAGCGGGGATCACGGTGCCCCCTATTTGTGTGGCAATCATGATCCACTGGGGCTGGCGCACGGTGTTTTACTCCTTTGCGGTTCCGGGCGTCATCATCGCGGTAATCTGGTATATCTTGGTCCGGAATCGGCCCGAAGAGAGCCCACACTGTAACGCCCGAGAACAGGAATATATTCTTCAGTCGAGCCCTGAAGGGCGTCCTCAGGAAGATCCTCAGACCAAATCCATGGGCTGGGTGGATACCTTTATCCGTGTTAGACGCGGAATGAAAGCCATAGACGCAAACAGCCAGATCTTCAGGTCATGGAACATCTGGGCCGACTGTATTCTCTTTTTCTTCAGCGCCATGTGCGCGTATGGCATGATGGCCTGGCTACCCTCTTATCTGGTGAATGAAAGACACTTTTCAATGATCAAAATGGGTCTGCTTGCAGCGGTGCCAGGCTGCGGCTCCTTTATCGGTTATATCAGCGGGGGCTGGGCATCAGACAGACTTTGGCGTGGCCGGCGTAAACCCATGATGTTCCTCGCGGCAATAGCCTCGGTCATCATAATGTACCTGCTCGCAAATGCCCCGGCCAGTCAAACGGTCCTGACGGTCCTCCTGTTTTTGAGCGGCTTTACCTTGAACAGTACCTTCTCACTCTACATCTCGTATCCCATGGGCTTGACCACCCGTAAAACCTTTCCCACGGCTTTAGGCATGGTATCCACCGCGGGCTCCTTGGGCGGCTTTTTTTCGCCGATGCTTGCGGGTTACCTTTTGGATGTCTTCAAAAGCTTCAGTGCTGTCTTCTATTTCTTCGCCCTGGCTTTTGTCATGACCTTTGTGCTTCCTCTGACAATGGTAGAGCCGCTCGAGACGATGGGCGCGGATAAAGGATAACGATGTGTGGAACCAAGATGATGACAGTACCAGATCGTTGTGAAACCAGTAAGGCCATTCTTACGGCAGGAATGGTTCCGTATGAACAGGGCGGATAAAACATAGGAGATGGTAAGTCTAAGAAGTTGGTGGTGTTCAGGATAACATGCAACAGATGATCTAAAGGAGGTTCTAAACATGAATAAGGTAACCGTGGTAAGCCCTCGAGGACAGCTTCCCCCGATACAATTCGTTCCCATGGCTCCCCGTCTCGATTCATTAGATGGCAAAGTGATCTACATCGTAGACATACGCTGGTCATATACCGGCCAGTTTACCGAAGAGCTGAAAGACATTCTCTCAGAAAGATATCCGAATACGAAGTTTATACGCAGGGACAAGGCCGGACCTTATGGCGAAGCTGACCCAAAGCTATGGGCCGAAATACAGGAGAAAGGTGACGGAATGATACTCGCCACCGGTCACTGAAGCACCTGTGCGCCGGCGGTCGTCGTGCACTGTACCACCCTCGAGAAGATGGGGGTGCCCACTGCCCCCGTTGAAACTCAAGTGTTTGAAAGTCTTGGAAGGATGTACGCCGGAATGGTGGGGATGCCACGCCACCGGATTATTGCCGTGCCCCATCCTATATCTCGTGTACCAGCTTCGGTATGCCGGGACTACATAAAAGGTAATGACCCGGTGACCGGCAGACCGATCATAGATGAGATCGTTGAAGCTCTGACCAAGCCGTTGACTGACGACGATACACGGTCAGGATCGCAGGAAAGGCCCGAGCCAACACGGATAGGGCCGGATACTGAGGAGAATCTGCGACACCATTTTCTGGAAACCATATGGACCGACTACCTCCCGATCGTTCTCCCCACAGAAGAGCGCGTGGCAGAGATGCTTAAAGGGACCGGCCATGAGCCGGACGAAGTGGTGGGGGAACTGCGCTCCGGCTATGAGGCCTGCACTTTCACGGTAGAGAATGTTGCGGCCAATGCGGTCATGGCAGGAGCCAAGCCGGAGTATATGCCTGTGATCCTGGCCCTGGCAGCTTCAGGTGTGCCCGCAATCGCAACCTCTACCCAGTCTTTTGCCAGAATGATAGTGGTTAACGGACCGATAAGGAGAGAAATAGGGATGAATTCTGGGACGGGTGCCCTGAGTCCCATGAACCGGGCGAATGCGGTCATTGGAAGGGTCGCGACGCTGATATCGATAAACCTGGGCGCAGGAGGAGTGCCAAACAGAACCTATTGGGGCTCTCAGGGCAACGTCACCAATTACAGCCATGTCACCTTTGCAGAGAATGAGGAGGCCCTGCCCGAAGGATGGGAACCTTTCCACGTACAAATAGGTTTCAAACCTGACGAAAGCTCACTGAGCATCTTTCATGGGTATAGTCTCTGGCATTGGAAGGACACCTATGAGTCTAAAAAAATCGATGCACTTCTCAACATTGCGAATCGACCTCTGCCCTCAAGTGGCTACAAAAGCGGATTGAGTCTTCTGCTCGACCCGATCGTGGCGCATGATCTCGTACGCGAGGGTTTTCCGAACAAGCAATCCGTCATCAACCATATCTATGAAAAGTCCCTCATCCCCCTCGGAGAATTCTGGCAATATCACCTGGTGGAGAGTTTTGGTCTCACGCTGGCCCAAAAAGGGATTGAGCCGTACGCCTCATGGCTGAAGCAACCCAACGACACGTTAATACCCAGGTATCGGGGTGCCGATGAGATCAGCGTCCTGGTAGTCGGGGGAAGAACAAATGATTTCTGGCAGGCGGGTGACTTTCACCTTATAGGAAGTTTCTCGATAGACGAATGGAGATAATAGAGGCTGCAGCGTTGAAGGTACAACTTATAATGAGAGAAGGGGACTGAAATGGAAGAACGAATTGTACCCCCTGGACGCAGTTCAATCCTGGGCAGTGGTCAGGACCGCCCGGTTCCGATCGGAGTGACCATCAAGACCACGATCGAGCATGGCGACAGGAAACCTACGCCTGAACGCTTCAACCTGGAGATCACGGTTCTTGACGCCGTTCGAGGGAAGGAGGCCCTGGATCGGATTAAAGCGGAAGGGGTGTCCGACCAGGCACCAAAGGCCGGTTTTGAGTATGTTCTCGTCCATATCAGGTTTGGGTATTTTCGGAAGGCAAGGGGGCAGTCTGCGCCCCCTTCTTATATGCTTAAAGATGGGACGTTCACTGCGGCGTCGGCAGATGGCAAGGTCGAGTATGAACCCCCTTCTGTTGTGCGACAGCCCCAGCCGCAGCTGGTCGGCGTGCCCTTTTCTGTCGGGGATTCCCGGGAGGGATGGATCTTTCTTGAGGTGCCAGAAAAAGAAAAGAAGCCTTTGATGGTTTTTCACCGCGCACATGCTGCAAGCGCATACGGCGTGTGGACGTCCGTCTGGTTCAGACTTTACGAATTTGACGCTATGCGCATCGACAGTTCTTGCGCGGATTGTTGTTGAAGGGCGAAGAAAAACCAGAGGGCCTTGGATTCGCGAGCCTCTCGGTTTGACCCGGGGCAATAAGCTGGCGATACACATAGGAACGAGGACTGAAATGGAGGAACGAACGATGCTTGAAAAACGCAGTTTCACAGTGGGTAGCAAGGATCATCCGGCACCGCTCGGGGCGACCATAAAAACAAAAATCGAACGTGGGGACAGGTATTCGGCCCCCGAAGTGTACAATATTGAGATCACACTGCGGGAAGTTGTACGGGGAAATAAAGCATGGACTTGCATCAAAGAGCAGGGGGTAACGGGTGAAATCAAGACGGGATTTGAGTATGTTCTTTGCCGTATCCGGTTTGGCTATTTCTCCAGGGCAAGGGGGTTTTCGCACTCCGGTAAGGTGTACACGATTTCTCCGGAACACTTTATTGCCGTGGCAGCCGATGGCAACACGGAGTTTGAGAACCCTGTACTTTTACAACAACCGCAACCCCCATTGATTGGCACGTCCTTTTCCCTTAACGAATCGCGCGAGGGTTGGATTTTGCTCCAGGTGCCAAATGATGGGAGGAAAGTCTTTCTCACCTTTCGTCGTGAATATACTGAGAACCAATACGGGGTATGGGGACCCATATGGTTTCAGCTGCAATGATCGGTTGGGGAGGGGTCAATGGCTATTATTGAAAAGATGCCGTCGAGGGTGGTTACGGAGCCATCCAGGAAAGTTAAAGTGTGCAGGGAGACGGACGTCATAGTGGTGGGAGGGGGTCCGGCCGGAGTTGCGGCGGCGGTGGCCTCCGCCAGAAATGGAGTGCATACCGTCCTCGTGGAAAGGTATGGCCACCTGGGAGGTATGGCCACCGGAGGGCTCGTGATCCTCATTATGCCCATGAGCGATGCTGCCGGCCAGCAACAGATTGCCGGCCTCTGCCAGGAGATGGTCGACAGGCTGGATGTGAGAGGCTCCGCTGTTCATCCGGCGAAGGAAGAACTGGGGTCGAACAACAGGGAACGCGTTGGTTACTGGCTATCCCGTGGGTGCCGCTTCTTTGCAATGGAGGAACGAGTCACCCTCAATGTTCTTTTTGATCCGGAGATGTTCAAATGCGTACTGAACGACATGGCGGAAGAGGCAGGCGTGAAGCTCTTCCTCCATTCGTGGGGAAGCCGGGCTCTTGTTGACGGGAACCAGGTTCGGGGTATCGTTTTTGAGAGCAAATCGGGCAGGCTAGCGATAATGGGCAGGGTCGTGGTCGACGCAACGGGGGATGGTGATATGTTTGCATCCGCGGGGGCCGATTTTGACGCTACCATGGATCCATCTATCAGGTCAGCCATGCTGTCCCTTGTGTTCCGGGTAGCCAATGTTGACTTTACCAGGCTCAGGAGCTTTCAACAATCGCGGCCGGGTGAATACGACGAACTGATGCGAGAGGTTGAACGCCTCGGGGGCTTCTCTCGGTTCATTAGGACTTGGAAGGAAGATCTTGTGTGGTTTAACAACAATTTGCCCGGTTTAGATGGTCTCAATGTGGAAGACCTCACGTGGGTCGAGGTCAGCGGGCGAAAAAAGATGCTGATCACCTATGAGTTCTTCCGGAAGAACGTACCGGGTTTCGAAGACTCCTATATCATGGACACGGCCTCTCAGGTTGGGGTGAGGTGCAGTCGACGACTGCTGGGTGAACATACAATTACCGAGCAGGACATTCAGGCAGGCCGACTCCATGAAGATACCATAGCTGTGGTTCCGGCTCGCCAATGGGCTTCGACGATTCGATCGGCCCTCGTCTACATCCCGTACAGGTCTCTCTTGCCTCGTAGAGTTGAGAACCTGCTTGTAGCGGGCCGGTGCCTCTCTTCGGATCAATTTGCTAACAATATTTTAAGCCCCATCCAATGCTGTGTGGCCATGGGGGAGGCAGCGGGTACCGCCGCCGCGTTAGCCGTAAAGAATAGCGTCACCCCGAGATTGGTAGACCATGGGGTCCTTCGGGAACGCTTGATAGCGCAAGGGGTACCCTTACCTGGAATGTGATCCGTTTCGGCGGATGGCACCTAGCCGGAGAGTATTCCGGGCGGTGGAGGATGGATCTCCGTTCTCGTTTTGGTTTATAAAATGTTGTGAACCTGATGTTTCACCGATGGGGCTATAATGTATAATGATGGTAAAAAAGTGTGATAGCACCGACTTCTTCAGGACGACAAAGACCGTCTCTTCCTGATGCTTATCAAGGATTTGAAACGTGCAAATACATGACGCCGATTACGCATTACAACCTGCTATAGAATTGTAAAATGTGGGCAACTACGAACCACAGCAGAATGCAAAATAGGAAGGGGGAATCATTATGGGCGAACGGCTCAAAGGAAAGGTAGCCATTGTGACGGGAGCCGGGTCGGTCGCCGGCCCGGAAGACCGGGAACAGGTCGGGAATGGGAGGGCTGTCGCCATCACTTTCGCTTCGGAGGGAGCTCGAATTGTGGCGGCGGACATCGACGGGAGGGCGGCTGAAAAGACCAAACGAATGATCGAGGAGGCGGGCGGCATTTGTTCGATTTTTGAAGGAGACGTCTCGAAGGCGAAGGACTGTCGCGCTATGGTAGAGCAATGCCTTAAGCTCCATGGCCGCGTTGACATTCTTCATAATAATGTCGGAATCATTCCCCGGTCGCCGGGAGGGATACTGGAGGCCGACGAGGAGGATTGGGACCTGCTCATGAGCGTGAATATCAAAAGTATCTTCCATACAGCCCGGGCTGTTGTACCACGGATGCTGGAGCAAAAACAAGGCTGTATTCTCACCCTTTCGTCCATGGCGTCCGTGCGCCACGGAGACCCGAAAATGTTCATTTATACGGTCTCCAAAGCGGCGGTTAACTCGCTCACCAGAAGTCTCGCCACCGAGTTGGCAGATAAAGGGATCCGCGTGAACTGCATCATGCCTGGCATGATAGATAGCCCTACCATCTATAAGGAATTGCTCAAGTTTTACAACGGAAACGTGGATAAGCTGAGGCAAGACCGAAACGGAAGGATCCCTATGAAACGGATGGGGTCGCCCTGGGACATCGCGCGTGCCGCACTCTTTCTCGTCTCCGATGAGTCGAGCTATATAACCGGGCAGATACTCGCCGTGGATGGAGGGTTATGGGCACTTTCGGGTTAGCCATGTCGGTACCGTGTAAGGAAGTGCTATTGACGACTGCGCCAAGACTCGGATCTTCGACCCATCGCCTATCGATCAGCCCTTAAAATATCGTATTAACAAGTTCAAGGGGAAATCACGGTTACGGCTTGCTGCTATATTGTGGTTTACGGTTGAACTACAAGGGGAAACAGGCTATATATCCTTTCTCACAGCTATGTATTCAAGCAAGAAATCAAGGAGGAAACCGAATGCGTCATCCACGTGTGGAACCGCTTAGGCAACGTTACCTCATGGAACAATACTCCTGTCTTCTTTGATGTATCCTATAACCGCATCCTGACCAAAGCCAAATCACTGTATCACGTGATGAGGCCGGGAGGAATGATTGGAACAATAACCAGCCTGATAAATATATTGATAAGAACGCCAGGCATAAAAAAAGCCAAAGCTCCGATGATTACCCACCCCGGATTTTTCCCTACAGTCTTGGCAGATAGATAGAACCAGACCATTACAATGATTGCTATAATAATTTGGATATCCCTAACCATATGCTATCTTCCTCCTATCTAACGAAAAGCTCAAAAGAGCTGTATCTGCAACCGATTGGCTGCACCCATATTATCCGGCATTCATCCACGTTCAGCCTTATCAATTCTTTATTTCCTCCTCCCATCAGGGCAGGGCTTTGCCGCGTTGATCAACTGTGTCACCCACTTCCTCATTCCTCCTCTTTGAGAAACAATCGATGGTATTCAGACTCAGTCAGATATTTTTTGAGCATTTTGCTTGTAATGTC
This sequence comes from uncultured delta proteobacterium, assembly GCA_963754785.1. Taxonomy (GTDB): domain Bacteria; phylum Desulfobacterota; class Syntrophorhabdia; order Syntrophorhabdales; family Syntrophorhabdaceae; genus PNOF01. The sequence continues at coordinate 440,164 of CAVWHH010000018.1, forward strand.
AAATATCTCAGTTAAATCGTCATCAGTCATCCGTTTCAGAATTGTTTTCATCAAATAGTCATCCGAAAATTTCTGCAGGTACAGTTGCACGGTATTCTCATTGGATTCCCTGTCCAGACCATATCCTACAATACCATCAAACATTTCTACAAAACGATGTGAGTGCTTTGCCATAACGACACCTTATTTCCTCTCTATTTTTTGATTTAATATATTTCAATCTGGTCCAATTCCGACACCGGATTCAACGGCCCCGCGAGAGCGCACCTGCACGTTCTTGAAGACCGACGTTTTATAACTGGGGAATGAACCGGTGGGGAAACTGCTGAAATATATTCGCGGTGCCGGTTCTGCGATGGTCGGGTCTCCGGTTTCATCGATGAGTGTCGGGTAATATGAGGCGCGACCCGGTTCCTGGATGGGGGCGTCGACCGGTCCGGACGAATGAATAAGGGCGCTCGAGACCGGCATCTTGATGTCCTCGCGGGACTGGTAGACGGCCAGATAAACATCGATGCTGATGTCGTAGATCCCTTCCGCACTTCTGGGTTCGTTGGTCCAGAGAGGCGCGCACTTGCCAGCGCTCCCCGACAAGTCGGGCGTGTCGCGAGTGGCTGGCTGATTTCCTGCGGGTCCCGGTTATTGCAGGAGGCAAGGTATTTCGTGGTCCAGTACAGATGTGTTGGCTCGGTCCTTCTGGAATGGTGTTTGAGCCAGGTCCTATGACAGACTTGATCGAGAACCTGATTGGATGGAGGTAGTTGTTGCGGCCCCTCGATGCTCAGGGATGGGTCGACGTCGATGGTTTCTCCGGCAAGAGTGGAAAAGATTTCTTTCAAAACCGGTCCAGAGTTGGGGAAGCTCCAAGATGTCTCATCGGCATGCCATATGTGGGCTTTGGCTGTTTTGACCTTAGCCACAACCCCTGGATTACTGGGAAACGCCACTTTGATCTGTCCAGGGGTATCCGGAGTAACCTTTGTCATTCCTGTGCTGTTACTCGAAATATGCGAATTGTGTTCAGAAAAATCCCCCTCGTTCTAAACAACAAAATATGCCAATTTATCTTTATGAAATTATATATAACAACTGGAGAAATACAAGAAAATTATTCAGGGTACAAGTGACGTGCACTTCGTTAGGACGATGGACGACCGTGAAACCAATGTAGCATGTAGAATGTAAAATTGAAAAACCTTTTTTGTGTCCGAGCGAGTGGAATCAGTGTAAAATGATAAAGTTAAGATATAAGGCCGCTACACTGGGAAGAGGGAAGCTGGGGCAAACCGTAGACGAACAATAGATGGCCTTCGTGCGCACGGTCTTCTCTCAAACGCAAAAAGCACTTTGGCCTGATAAATGAATGGCCTGTGTTTTGAGCATCGAAACACAGGCCATTGAATTGTATTTGACTATTGCTTATTTGCCTTTCAACTCTTTGAATTTCGCGGTCAGAGCAGGCAATACTTCTTTCCAATCCCCAACGATGCCGAAGTGGGCTACGTTGAAGATATTGGCCTCTTTGTCTTTATTGATAGCCACAATGTGCTTTGCTCCGAGGCAGCCGGCAATATGTGCCATGGCGCCAGAAAGACCTATGGCTATGTACATTTTAGGGCTGACTACCTTGCCGCTCTGCCCCACTTGGAGTGTTGGTGGCGCCCAACCTTCATCACAGGCAACCCTGGTAGCACCAACAGCTCCACCCAGAACGTCAGCAAGTTCACGGAGTTTTGCGAAGTCTTGCGCGCTACCCATGCCACGTCCGCCGGATACCACCACATCAGCATCTTCCAGCTTCACACCTTCGACTTCCTCTTTTATCTTCTCGACAACTTTGACTTTAAGCGCCGAAGCGTCTACCCTGTCTTCTACGGGAATCACCTTTCCTTGCCGCGCGTCATTACGTTCTGCTGGCGGCACGGTTTTCGGTCTGATAGTAGCCATCTGAGGACGTGCAGACTTTGACAGCATTGTGGCGTGTGCGTTACCGCCAAAAACAGGCCTCGTCGAGACCAGGAATTTGGTCGCCGGGTCAATAGATAAGGCCATACATTCCATGGCGAGTCCGCCACCTAAGCGGCCATTGAGACGCGGAGATAAATCACAACCAATATCGGTATGGCCAAAAAGCATAATAGAAGGGAGCACTTTCTTGCAAAGGTTAGCTACTGCCTGAGTGTAGGCATCGGAATTATAGGCATCCAGGAGGCTATCTTCTGCACTATAGACATTGTCAGCCCCATAGGCGATTGCGTCCTGACCCAGGCCAGCCGCTTTACTTCCCATTAACAGGACACTTAATTCCTCACCCAGTTCATCGGCAAGCTTTCTTCCAACTCCGAGGAGTTCTATCGTGATCGGAGCCAATTTCCCGTCAGCGATTTCACCACAAACCAAAACACCTTTATAGTTATCCATTGAGTATCCTCCCGTTTATTATATGAGATTAGCAAGCTTCGAAGCCAAATTTGCGGCGGCTTCGCCAGGGGTAGCGCCAGTAATGATCTCACACTCGATTTTCCGTGTCGGCACAGAGAGACCGGTGACCTCAGTATGGGCATTGCCCTTATCCAACTGCGCGGCCTCAGCGCCAATATCCTGCGCCTTCCAGACCGGAATTACCTTTTTGCGAGCCATCATAAGGCGCATTCCAGCGGGGAGACGGGGTAGCCCAATTTCACTGCTGACCGTAACCAGGCTTGGCAGAGGAGCTTCCACTATTTCATAGCCGTCACTCACTATCCTTTTCACCCTTACGTTAGTGCTCACTCCCTCGATCTCGCAGGCGAGGGTAATTACAGGGATGGAAAGCATTTCGGCAAGAATTGAGCCAACCTGACCTGCGCCCCAGTCCGCGGCCTGCCGGCCACATAGAATCAGATCATAGGCGCCGATCTTCTGAATAGCTTTTAAGAGGACATAAGCCGTACCAAAACTATCGAGGTTTTCGAAAGCCGGATCGCTGAGAACGAATCCATCGTCGGCCCCCATGGATATGGCGTGCTTTATCACGTCAGCAGCTTTTTCCGACCCCATGCTGATTACTGTTATTTTCCCCTTGAGCTTATCTTTGAGACGACATGCTGCCTCAACCGCCCGCTCATCGTATACACTTATCACAGGCGGCACCCCGGCGGGGGGGATCACCTGTTTCGTTTCGGGGTCAATCTTGAATTTGGCCGGTGGTATTTCGGGATCAAGTACCTGCTTAACACAGACAATAATATTCATATAATCTCCTTTCCTGATTAGGATTGCTTCATTGCCGCTTCAACTACTTCAATAAGATCTTTTGCCTTTAACGAATCCTTAACGCTTTTCTGTTCAATACCTTCTTCAAGCATCTGCAGACAATAAGGGCATGAAGTTACAACTGTCTCAGCCCCGGTCTTGATAACTTCCTCCATACGCACATGATTAATCTTGGTGGTTCCGTGCTGTTCTTCTATCCACATGTGTCCGCCACCGCCGCCGCAGCAAAAGGTCGTTTTTTTCGAGCGTTCCATTTCCTTAAACTGTGCCTTTGGAATATTTCCTATTATCCAGCGCTGCTCTTGAAAAACGTTATTATAACGGCTTAAATAGCAAGGATCATGATAGGTGAGTAAAGAATTCAGTTCATTGGTAAGTTTCAATTTACCCTGTTTGATTAAATCAACAAGCAACTCGGTGTAGTGAACTACCTTGAACTTAGCACCGTACTGCGGATACTCATTTTTCAGAGTGTTATAGCAGTGGGGGCAGGAAGTAATGACCTCTTTGATGTTGTAATTCTTAAGCGTTTCAATATTTTCCTCTGCTGAGATCTGAAATTGGAATTCATAACCAGCTCTTCTTGCAGGGTCACCACAGCAAGACTCGGCTTCACCTAATACCCCAAAATCGACCCCAGCTGCTTTCAGTACCCTCGTCAAGGAAAGAGTGGCTTCGACATTACGGTCAATAAGGGCACCGGTACAGCCTACCCAGAGCAAAGTGTCCACATTTTCTTCGCATTGACCCAATATTTTAAGCCCCATATCGTTTGTCCAGTCGCCCCTTAGCCTCAGCGACTGGGCTCCAGCCCATGGGTTACCTCTTGTCTGCATATTTCTCAGCATAAGCTGGGCACTTTCCGGCATCTTATTCTGCGCCAGCACCAGATTCTGTCTGAGTTTGATTATCTTTCGTATATGTTCTATGTTGACCGGGCACACCTCTTGGCAAGCGCCACAGGTGGTACAGGCCCAAATGTTGTCCTCGGTTACAACGTCACCGATCATATTCTTGACCTGGCCCTCCGGGGATGCCCCCTTATTACCGGCAAGCAACCCGGGTCCTTCCTCCAGAAAGTGTTCTTTCAAGTCATGAATTACCTCTTTGGGCGAAAGGGACTTGCCGCTGATATGGGCTGGGCAATTGACATGGCATCGACCGCACACAGCACAGGCGTAAAGATCAAGTAAATCCTTCCAGGTAAAGTCCTGAATCTTCGATACGCCAAGGTCGACAGACCCTTCACTTTCCATGGCCTCAAGGGCTTCAAGAGGAATGGGTTCAAGGACCACCATGGACTTCAATGGTTTGAAAAGGATATTGGCGCCGGATGCAAGGATGTGCAAGTGTTTTGAACGTGGGATATAGACCGTGAAAGCAAGGATCAAGAGGTAGTGAAGCCACCACGCTCCATGTGAAATATCTGTAAGCGTGCTTTTTGCTATATCCGTACCGGACAGAAAGCGAGCGAACGCTGCCCCTATCGGGGGCCAGTTTGGAATTTCTCCTGAGCCTGCCAAGCCGAAGCCCTCGATACAGAAATAGAGCACCATAAGGCTGAAGACCAGCATCATGATAACGCCCGCCTCGACGCTCATTTCCAGTCTTTCCGGCCTCACGACATAACGCCTGATGGCTCCCCATATCACAGCCACCATGACGCATAACCCGGCGATGTCCAGGATAGAAGAAAAAACGGTTTCAAAGGTGTTGCCCATGAGCCAAGGATAGAGGCCGAAGCCCTGAGCCAAGCCAACGAAGACTATATAGCTGACTAAGAAACAACTAAAACCCCAGAACAAAAGGGCATGTCCAAATCCGGCCAAGTCCTTTTTGGTGACGCTTCTCAGGGTGCACCGCTGAGGGAGGATCATGAAAAGCACATTTTTGATCCTTTGCCCGATATTATCGAAGCGGGTCTCGTCCTTTCCCAGACGCATGAGGCGGAAAAGGAAATGGATCCTCTTTGCAAATAAGCCGACGGCGATAACGAACAAGACCCAAAAAATGGCATAGCCAGATATGCCCCAATAGGTCGCGCTAACTGGCGACATAATTACCTCCTATCCATATTACGAGGTTGTCTAGTTTAAAAAAACTTTATTCCTTACCATTACAGCAAATATATCCATAAGGATACATTCCGGCATGCTTATTGGAATGAAGAAACTATCCTCCTCTTTATGGCTCTTAATTTTTTACCGGTACTTTTACTTGTGAAAAAAATATCAAATTGCCAAATCCTTGTCAAGAACAAATAGGAAAAAAACATGATACCAATGTTCAACGTTCACTAAGTCAACCTCTAATTGCACACTTTCGCATGTGAAAAAATAGCCCCGCCTTTCTGCGGGGCCACTGGATTCAAAACTGTAATTTTATTGCCTCAGGCAGCCTCTTTTTCTTTGCCCTTTCTGACTACCGCTCTTTTATCTTCGGGCAGTGGAGGCGGAACGGGCGCACCGACAATCTTTGTTATTGCACGGAATTTTGGTGGACACACTTCAAAACAGGTCCCGCATTTAATGCATTTGTCCTGATCAACAATATGTACCTGTCCCTTGGCACTGATAATCGCCTCCGCAGGGCATCTTCTGGCACAGGTCATACAGGCTTGGCATTTTTCCGGATCGATATAGTAGGAGACTACCTCGGTAAGTAACTTATCTATTTCGTCTTTGGTAAAAAACTTGTCATATTCTTCCGGGTTCTCAAGACGCGTTCCCAGTTTTTCGTTTTTTACCACCTTAATATATGGGACTAACTTTGTTATTTTCTGCAGTCTGGAATTCAATTCGTTTTTGTCTATTCCTTCTCCTTTGCCAAGGGGTCCTAATTCCTTTATCTTCTTGACAAAATCATTCGTAGATTCAACAAAAACATTCGCTTCAGCACCGGACATAAATTGGATACGTACTCTTTCCGGATTCAGCCCCATATGTTCCATGATTTTTTTGAAGAGGAGCACCGTGTTGAGGGTAGAGTAATTGCCATGAGTGATATAGTTACACTCATTCAAGTGGCACGCGCCGATAAACACCCCATCTATTCCATTCGAGAAGGCCCTGAGAATAAACGCCATGTCGACCCTTCCGGAACACATGACACGAATAATCCTCATTTCAGTTGTATATTGCAGTCTGGAAACTCCAGCCAGGTCAGCAGCCCCGTACGCTCACCAGTTACAAGCAAAGCCTAATATTCTAGGTTTAAACTTAAGTCCTGCGCTCATGCGTTCTCATCTCCTTTCTTAATAGTGCCGATTTTATGCATTCCTCTACTTGTACGCATCTGACACCGCCGCGTCAATCTGTTGCATGATCTCTTCCTCTGGAACCACCACATCGATTTCAGCTAAGAGCTCTTCATCGGTATAGTGCTTTAACGATATAGCCCCTGTGGGACACTTTGCGTTACAGAGACCGTCTCCTTTACAGAGAACAGGGTTGACCACAACCTTTTTGCCTTGTTTTGTATCGCGAAGTTCCAAGGCGCCATAGGTACAGACCGCAGCACATGCCCCGCACCCCATACACTTTTTCTCATCCACCTCGCACACAGAGCCGGAGGCCACGACTATATCATGTGACAGAAGCGTCAAGGCCCGGCCCGCGGCCCCATAGGCCTGGTTAATCGTTTCCTGTATAAACTTGGGATAGTGGGCCATGCCGCACAGATAAACTCCGTCTGTAGCAAATTCGACGGGCCGTAATTTAACGTGGGCTTCTTTGAAGAAGCCATCGGGGCTCAATGTGACCTTGAATAATCCGGCCACTTCCTTGGTAGCTGCATTGGGGATAACAGCGGCAGCCAGCGCGATGATATCGGCGTCTATTTGAAGCTTGGCGTCGAGCACATAATCTGTCGTGGTTACTTTGAGGACGGGCCGGCCGTCTTCTTCACCCTCACCGGGTTCTACCTGGGGTGGATCCTGTGGCTCATAGCGGATGAACTTAACATCTTTATTTGCCGCTTCCCGGTAATAATCCTCCCTGAACCCATAGGTTCTCACATCCCGGAAGAGGATATAGACATCCATGGCGGGATTCTTCTCTTTGAGGAGAAGCGCGTTCTTTATGGACTCACTGCAACAGATCCTGCTGCAGTAATTTCTGTCTTCATTTCTGCAGCCCACGCATTGGATCATCACCAGATTCTTCGCGTTCATTACCTTCTCATCGCCCGTGACGATCTTCTCCTCCAGTTCAAGATGGGTCATGACCCTGTCGTCTTCACCGTAGAGGTATTCCGTAGGCGTATATAAATCCGAACCGATAGCGAGGATGACCGCACCATGCTTTATATCCGTTACCCCTCTGTCTGACTTCACCGTGGTGACGAAGTTTCCCACATACCCTGTGGCTTGCGTAATTGTGGCATTATGATATACATGTATTAAACGATGTTGGTATACCTTTTGGATAAGATCACGCAAATAGGCCTGAACATCCAGTCCTTCAAGAGTAGTATGGATTTTTCGCGCGACTCCGCCAAAGTTTGCATCCTTTTCCACCAAGTAAACCTCATGTCCCTGATTGGCGATGGAGAGAGCACTATTCATACCCGCTATGCCCCCACCGACCACTAAGGCCCTCTTATCGACGGGTAGATCAAACTCCTGTAATGGCTTCAACTGGCAGGCGCGTGCTACCGACATCCGGATGATATCATGCGCCTTTTCGGTGGCCTCTTCTTTTTCTTTTGAGTGGACCCAGGAGTTATGCTCCCTGATATTGGCCATTTCGTAGTAATACTGGTTAATTCCCGCCTCACGAAGGGTATCGCGGAATAACGGTTCAAGGGTCCTGGGGGAGCAGGCGGCGACAACCACCCGGTTCAAGCCCTTTTCGTTGATCATGTCCGTTATTTCTTTGGCGGAATTTGTTGCGCAGGAGAAGAGCTGTTCCTGGGCGTAGACAACATTGGGTAAGGTTTTGCAGTACTCAACAGTGCCGGGAACGTTCACTATCCTTCCGATATTAGCTCCGCAGTGACACACAAAGACTCCTATCCGCGGCTCCTCTTGCGAGAGATCTTTTTCCGGTGGATATATCCTCTCTTTGGAGAGATTTCCCCGCCGGTAGTCAAGGAGTTCACCAATCTGGGAACCAGCCCCGCTGGCGGAAAAAACCGACTCAGGGATATCGATAGGACCCTGGAGGGCTCCGCTGACAAAGACCCCGGGTTTATTGGTCTCCATAGGGTTAACGGGATTGAGCTTACAAAAATTGTGAGATTCAAGTTCAATACCGAATGTTTCTACAATACTCTCCACATCTTTGGGAGGATTCATACCAATCGACAATACCACCATATCGAATTCTTCTTCTTTTACTCCTTCGTCGGGAGTAGTATACCGTACGGTGACATTCTTCGTTACCGGATCCTCTTTTACTATGGTTGTATAGCTTCTGAAAAACCGGACACCGGAAAGTTTCTCTGTTCTTTCGTAGAACCGCTCAAAATCCTTCCCATAAGAGCGGATATCGTTATGGAATATAGTACACCTCGCCTCTGCGTCATGATCTTTTGTCAGGATTGCCTGTTTCTGGGTATAGGTGCAGCATACGGCCGAACAATAACTGTTACCACCCTCGATAACCTGCCGGGAGCCAATGCATTGAATCCAGGCTACGTTATGTGGATGCTTCATGTCAGAGGCACGCAGTATCTCACCTGCGTATGGCCCGGTAGAACATAACAGCCGTTCGTAGTCCATACTTGTTACCACGTTCGCGAATTCTCCGTAATGATATTCCTTCCTCACCTTGGGATCAAAAGGTTCAAAGCCGGGAGACAGGATGATGGCCCCCACATTTATTTCTTCCTTCACAGGTGCTTGATTTAAATCTATGGCGTTATTCTTACATACTGCTTCGCAGATACGGCATTTGCCCTCTTTAAGGTAAAGGCAACTTTCATCAATATAGGTGATAAGGGGAATTGCCTGAGCGAAATATACGTGGACGGCCTTATTCATCGATATTTCCTGATTATATCGATCAGGATATTTGACGGGGCAGTATTCTACGCATACGGTACAACCTGTGCATTTATCTTCCAGAATGTACCTGGGTTTTCTAATGAGTGTTACCTTAAAGTTGCCTGCTTCACCCTCTACACTGTCAACTTCAGTATAGGTGAGGACTTCTATATTTGGATGCCGGCCGACCTCGACCAGTTTAGGTGCGAGTATTCACATACTGCAGTCATTGGTCGGAAAGGTCTTGTCGAGCTGGGCCATATGGCCCCCGATGCTCGGCGCCTTCTCGACTAGGTACACCTTAAAACCGGCAGTAGCAAGATCGAGAGAGGCCTGAATACCGCTGATCCCTCCACCAACAACCATGACGTCTCCAAAATTACTGTCTCCAAGACTTTTACAAAGTTGTTGAATATTTTCTTTGAGCGGTAAGACGTTTTCCACTTTCCATCACCTCTTTAGATTTTAAATGTTAAATCACTTCCTGGAGAATCTCCGTAATATCCTTAATCTCAATGTCTTCAGCATGATTTGTGACAAGCTTGCTGTCCTCAAGAGCGAAGACGCAATAGGGGCATGCGGTAGCCAGCACCTGAGCTCCAGTACCAACTGCCTGTTCTACTCTGAGATTGGAGAACCGTTCACTCTTTTCGGTTTCCATCCAGGCTCTGCCTCCGCCCATGCCGCAGCACAGACTGTCTTCCCGCGTTTCAGCCATCTCAGTCAGTTCTAAGCCGGGTATTTTTCGCAAGATCCCCCGGGGTTCGTCGAAGACGCCGTTATGCCGACCCAGGTAACAGGGGTCATGATAGGTGACTTTTTTCGCGTATTCTTTGGTAATCTGAAGCCTTCCCTCATTGATCAGTTCATAAATATACTGGGAAATATGGACCACCTCAAAGTTGACCTTGAACTCGGAATACTCATTTTTAAAGGTATGAAAGCAATGAGGGGAAGAAGCAACGATCTTTTTCACCCCACTATCGATGAACGTCTTTATGTTTTCCCTGGCGAGGCGTTTGAATAAGGTCTCATTGCCCGCTTTGCGTACGCTCTCACCACAGCACATTTCCTTGGAACCCAATATCCCGAAGTCTACCCCGGCCTTATTGAGGATAGTAGCAGTGGCTTGTGCTACCTTCTTTAATCTCGGATCGTAGCTGGGATAACAGCAGGGGAAATAGAGCACCTCGGTGGTCTCGTCGAACTGTTTCAACCCCAAGTCCTTTGCCCAGTTTGCCCGTTCATTCGGTTCCTGTCCCCAGGGATTGCCCACACTGGCAATGTTTGTCATGGTGCTGCGAAGGCTCGGGATGCTTGCCGGAACGACGCCGTCCGGCACAAGCAGTCTGCGCACGGCTCGCATCACATCGATTATTTTTACGCCTCGGGGGCACCTCGGAGGGCATTTCCCGCAGGTGGCGCAGAGCCACACCTCTTCGGATTCGAACGGGATAACGCCAAATTTCGCCTGATTGATAATTTTGCGTACCGGGAATTGCCGCACGTAATTCCAAGGACAGACAGTCTCACATTTGCCGCATTGATAGCAGAATTTGAAGGCGTCTCCACCCGACTCTTTTATGCCGTCTATTACTACTTTAAAGGGATCTAGGGGTAAAGTCTCCATTATCGTTTCCAATCCTCTTCTTTAGCCTTCACGTTTTAGCCCTTCTTTGACTGTGACATTCGGGCAACGGTTTCCGCTACCTTCTCCAGCCCGTATTTGTCTATCATTGATGTCAATCCAGTTTCCACTGCCTCCATTTCCACTTCTTCTTCTACTTCCTCTTCCTTTTCTTCGTAGACCAAGGCATCATTAAGGCACCATTGAACACACAAGGGCTTCTCTTGTGGCGGATCGTCTTCACACATATCGCACTTGAGAGGAAGACCGGAATCGGGTTCTTTGAATCTGTCCCTTGATGGGCAGGAAGCCCTGCAGAAGCCGCACTCATCGTATTCCTTTCCGTCGATGATATATTTGTCTCGGCCCATGCATTCAGCCGGCGTATACTCGCCAGCGTATACAGGAACATATACGTCTCTTATTGGATCACGGATCATGTGGACACGGGACCTCGCCGGATTATTACTGCTGTATTTCGGGTTCGCGTGAAAGGCGGAGCAGATCACCTCACATGCCCGGCATCCGTTGCATTTATCAAGGTCGATCTTGATTGTCTTGATTTTCTTTTTAATCTTGGCCATTTTTTATTATTCCTCTCTGTTCTAAGTCTTCGGCAACGTAGCCCAGATCTAATTCCTGTAAAGTTTCTTTTTTGGGAATGCCATCATTATCCCACCCTTTAAATTTGTAATACGCATCCAAAAGCTGGGCTTCAAGCTCGGGAAATCTTTTCTTCCAGTGGTCCTCTGGCGGCACCTCATCAGCTCGTCGCAAGCCTCTTCTCACATTAACGGCCCTGAGCATGTTTCGGTTTCTCCTGTACACTTTCTTAAGACCCTCTTCATCCATATCGATCCCCGTCGCTGCCGAGATAATTTTCGGGTAATTGTGTATATGATAGGGTGGCTTCAAAGGAAATGACGACAACCCGGCGCACACCCCGAGGGCGTCGTCAAAGTAGTGTATCATCTCCTGCCAGTCGACAATATCAACAGACATGTCAACAGTTGGGTAGTATGGATTTGACCGTTCCCCACGCATTTCCCAGTCCAGAACATATTGCTTGAACTTTTCATCAGGAACCTGGATCCAATCCTTTACAAACTCCTGTTTCTCCTCCATAGTCGCGAAAGGCGACTGGGGGAACTGCCCTTCAATCTGGGTTATGTTTATCTTCTCACCGGTCGCATACATAAGGTAATAAACGGGGTTCAACATTCCAAGTTTGAGAGGCAGTTGCTCATGTTTCTTGATGTTATTGTGAGCAAATGCTTCCGCGCCCTTACCGATCTTTTGAGCTGCCCAATAAGTACCATCGGCCAGAATGTCTCCAATCCCTTCCCGCCGGACAATTCTGTCAAGCAACCAGTAAAATTTCCCCTCGTTATCGGACGGGCATCCTTCAAAGTCCGCGTCAGTCAAAATGCCTGCCTCTTTAAGTTCAAATCCGAAGGCCATAGCTTGGGGGGTTGAGAATCCGTCTACTCCATACTCAGTGGCACGTTGTGCGATTCTAAAACCAAAATCAAGATCATCTACAAAGGCCGCCATTGTATAGGTTAGTTTTGAGAAGCATTTCATCATATAAGTCGAAAGTCCCGGGACAGATATTATTGCCCCGCATTTCATGGGACAGTTATAACAGCTGATCAAACGCTTCCGCGCATTTAATTGAACACTCTTCCATCTCTCTTCAATTTCCTTATTCCAAAAGTCTTTTCTCCGAGTACGGGCATTTCCCCAGGAGAAATTTTCGGTGTGCCATTTCTCATCAACGTGCAGCATCTCTTGCGGTGATCCAAGTCCTTGTAAGATGGTCATTACATTCGGAACCGGGTTCTCATTTCGGTATTTTATATATTTCAACACATCATTGCAAAGCTCTAAAAATTCAGCCGGTCGAGCAAGATTGATGTCCTTTGTCCCACGAACAGCGATCGCCTTTATTCCTTTGTCTCCCATAACAGCGCCTAATCCGAGTCGGCTGGCACTGGAGCGGCCCTGTTCGATGGAAGCCATATAGACCCTGTTCTCACCGGCCAGGCCGATAGCAGCGACCTGAGCAGATGGTTCCTTCAATTCCTGCCGAATAAGCTCTTGAGTTTCAACAGCACCCCTGCCCCTCAAATGAGAGGCGTCGCGTATTTCCACTTTATCATTGTGTATCCATATGTAGACCAGACTGGGAGACTTACCGCGAAGGACCACTTTGTCATAACCGGCATACTTCAATTCCGGCGCCCAAAACCCGCCCATCATTGAATATCCCATTAACAACGTCTGAGGAGAATAAGCAGTAACAATAGTACGATTCGCACCGGGAGCAGGTGTGCCGCATAAGAGGCCGGTGCTGAAGATCAGGAGGGTATCAGGGGAAAAGGGATCCGTTTCAGGTGGAACCCTATCCCATAATATCTTGGCGTTCGTGCCGAGACCCCCAAGATGAAGCTCGGTTAACTTTGGGTCAGTTTCTACCCTTTCAATGTTTCCTCGCGTTAGATCAATTTCTAAATTGAATCCTATCTCTCCGTACCTCATGTTTTGGCTCCTCTATATATCAGGTTGTTCATGTTTCTTATACCCATATTGTAAATGACTTAATGCCGGAGCTTGCCAGCACCGGCAAGCCGATTTCAGATGACACTTCAATCCCGCAGACTGAATCTCCTTTATCGGTAAAAACGATACGGCGGTCGGAACGAAGCCCTAAGAGGGCCGAAAGCTTGGTTTTCACGTTGATCATCTCCAGACTAATTGTCTCCAAGTCGATATCCTCTAAATTGCAATTAAATTAACAAATTGGAGATCTCCTGTCAAGACAAAAAATGAAATAATTCACAAGCTTCACAACACTTTTGCCGTGTAATTTGCAACAATTTGCAACTAATAATCACTAATTATTACAAATAGAGCAAAGAATGTCGAGGCAAGAGAATCGTGATTATATGATCTTTTCCAAATTTATTGCGGGGGTAATGTCTATAAATAGACTATAAGCGGTTAATATTAAAAGCGTACTATAAGGCACGGTAGCTCATAAGGCTTCGACGAGACGTCTCTCATAATTACCATATTTCCACGAGTTCGTTGCAGGTGACAAAATCGGAACTGCACAGGGCACGACAGAACGGTCCAGGTAGACGATATCAGAACATATACCGTCGCGTGTTGATGTTCAGAAGAAGCCCGACTGACGCGAGGGTAGAGATGAGTGATGACCCGCCGTAGCTGATAAAGGGAAGAGGGATGCCGACGACAGGGGCGAGATGTATTGCCATGAGCACGTTGATGGTGAACTGGATGTAGATTATAGAAGCTACGCCAAAAGCGATAAGCGAGCCCAGTTCGTCATGGGCATTCATGGCAATCTTCAGGCAACGGCGAATAAATGCGATGAAAAGGGCAAAGAGGACGATGCTGCCGATAAAGCCCCATTCTTCGCCAAAAACTGTGAAGATAAAGTCCGTGTGATGCTCCGGGATGAATTGCAGTTTGTGCTGGGTCCCCTGCATGAACCCCTTGCCGAAGAATTTCCCTGAGCCGACGGCTATCATTGCCTGCTTGGCATGGTACCCGAAACCGGCGGGGTCTGCGTCGATATTGATGAAACTGAGAATCCTCATTTTCTGGTATGGTTTCATAAGATAGTGCCAGGCAAGAAATGGTGAAATAGCTCCCACGGTAAAGAGAACCGCATAGGTCGATTTTTTGAGACCCACGAACCAGAGCATCGTAAAACAGGTGAGAAGCATGGTAATGCCTGTGCCGAGATCAGGTTGCAGGACAACGAAGGCAACGGGAACGATGGTCCAGAGAAGTGGGTTCACGATGTCTCTGAGGCCGAGGGACACGTTCTGTCTCTTTCTCTCGTAGAGCATCTGCGCGAGGCAGATGACGAGGATGGGTTTCATGAATTCCGAAGGCTGGAAGCTGATGCCAAAGAGGCTGATCCAACGCTTGGCGCCGCCGGCTGCCAATCCGATGATGAAGACGAGGATAACGCATAAGATTCCTGAAGCGTAGAACCACTTGGCCTTTTCAGCAATGACCCTGTAATCATAATAGGTGATGATGAAAATGAGGATGATGCCGACAATAAAGGCAACAAGCTGCTTCACGATGTAAATATAGGAGGCGCTGTAGAAAGAGCTTGTCGCGCTGATGAGGTTCATGATACCGATCCCGAAGAGAATGAGACCGCACGTGATAAGGTACCAATCCAGATGATAAAATCTTCGTCTATCGATTCTCATATGCCCTGGCTTCCTTTATTTCGGTTTTTACTTTAAAGAGATTTTCTGTGATCGCTTTGGCGATGGGGGCCGACTGAGATCCGCCGTGCCCGCCGAACTCCACGAGTATTGACATGGCAAGGGAAGCGTCATCGGACGGGGCATAGCCTATAAACCAGGCATGGTCACCGAGGTGAGCCCCTTTGTCCATGGATCCTGCCTGTGCCGTGCCCGTTTTGCCGCTCATGGGGACATTTGCCACCCGTGAGCTGTAAGCCGTGCCGCTTGGTTCATTGACAACCCCCTTCATGCCGTCTTTCACGATCCTTAATGTATCCGGTTTCAGTTTTATGTCTGCATTAACGACCGGCGTAAAAGACTTCACCAGTTCCCCCGTCGTTGATACTATGCGATTGACGATTTGCGGCTTGAAGTTTTTGCCGTCATTGGCCACAAAAGAGGAGAGCTGCGCGAGCTGTATCGGGGTGAGCCATACGGCGCCCTGGCCGATGGATACAGAGACCGTTTCCCCTTCATACCAAGGTTCACCGAACCTCTTCTGCTTCCACTCTGTGGATGGGATGAGCCCTTTTTGCTCTCCGGGCAGATCGATGCCGCTCATTTTTCCGAGACCGATAGCGTCGGCCATTGCGTGTATCCTGTCGACGCCGAGCTTGAGTCCCACATTGTAGAAGAATACGTCACAAGATTCCACGATGGCCCTGCGCACGGCAATGCTTCCATGCCCTCTGGCCTGCCAGCATTTGAAGACCCGTTTTCCAAAGGGGAATCCTCCGCGACAGATAAAGGTCGTCTTTTCGTTGATGACCCCTGCTTCCAGGGCCGCTATGGCCATGAGAACTTTAAATGTGGAGCCCGGCGGATAGCCCGCCTGGATTGCGCGGTTCTGTAAGGGGTGCGCCTTATCAGTAATAATCGTTTTCCAGTCTTCTTTGGTGATGCCAGAGGCAAATTGATTGGGGTCGAAGGCGGGCCTGCTCGCGAGAACGATAACACCGCCCGTTTTCGGGTCCAGGGCCACTGCAGCCCCCCGTTTATTTTCCAGGGCGTGATCGGCAACAAGCTGCAAAGCAAGGTCAATATTCAAATAGAGGTTGTTGCCCGCAACGGGTTCGACGACGTCGAGGGTCCTGACCTCCCTTCCCATGGCATCTACTTCAACACGCTTCTCACCATCGATGCCCCGCAGATATTTTTCGTAGGTTTTTTCCAGCCCGTATTTTCCGATATAATCACCGGGTGAGTAGTTCTTATATTCATTCTTGTTCAACAATTCTTCGTCATTGATTTCCGAAACATAGCCGATGACGTGTGCGAAGGATTTTCCGTAGACATAGTTTCGTTTCGGTTCTATCTGTATGCTGACACCAGGGATGTAGACCCTATTGGCCTCAACTTTGGCAACCTCGTCCATGGGGATATCAGATCTTATTTTTACCGGGAATGACGGGGGCATGCCATTTGCCACCTTCAATTTGTCGATAACATCTTCTCTGTCCCAGCCGATGAGCGCTGCGAGGCCGTCGATAGTCTGACTGAAATCCTTTATATCTTCAGGCGTCACGTAAATGTTGAAGGAAGGGCGGGTATCGGCGATCACCTTTCCTGTCCGGTCATAGATGATACCCCTCGGAGCGGCCATCTTTTTTATCCGGATACGGTTTTGCTCGGACAATTTCCGCATCTCCGATCCTTGCATAATCTGCAGGTCCCAGAGGCGGATCATTAGTACCGTCATGGTGATGACGAGAACGAGATTGCACCACTTATATTTGTTTAAAGGGGTTTCTTCCTTCATTTACACTCGGTCCAGATATGTGGCATTCAGATATTCGATGAACGTGTAGATAAAGAAGGATACAAAGCCGGTGCAAAGGGCGCTCGGGATCGTGTAAAAGAGAATATTGAAGGCATTTGTCGCTTCGCCCCTGGCAAGAAGAGAGAGCATGAGAATGAGAAAGGATTCGAGGACGATGGCGATACTGCACGCAGCGGCAAAGCTGTATTTTGAATCGATATAGAGTTTCCTTTTCATGAATGTGGTGATGAGAAAGATGGAGATCATGACGAACATTATGGAACCCCCGGGGGCGATGGATAAGCTTTCCTCGACGAATCCCACGCAGAGCGCAATAATGAAACCGGCCCCGGCCCCCATGAAAAAGGTAACGTAGATAATAAGCGGTATTGCGAAATCGGGTTTAAAAAGATCCATTGCAAGATGGAAAGAAACTGATGACTGAAGGAGCATTAAAATCAGGCCGATGATGCTGTAGACAAAAACTTTCATTGGTTCTTCACGATGAGGACTTCATCAAGCTGTTTGAAATTGTTAAAAGGCATGACGTCTATGTCGGCAAAAATACCCGCTTTGTTCCTGTCCACCGTGATGACGATCCCCACCGGGATTCCCCTTGGATAGATGCTGTCTTTTCCTGAGGTGGCAAGTTTGTCGCCGATCTCGATTTCGTCGTTTTTGACGACATACCTCAGCTTCAGGATGTTTTCGCCGGTACCCTCCAGAAGGCCCCGTGTATTCTTCCCCTCGACATTGACATCGATGGAAGAATTTACGTCGTTGATGACCATGACTTTCGCATGCCACTGGTCGATTTCGACCGCCTGCCCCACGAGACCATTCGGCGTAATGACGGGCATCTTTTCCCGTACGCCGCTGCTCCTTCCTCTATCGATGATGATGGACTCGAACCAGTTTTTCAAGTCTTCTCCCGTTACTTTTGCAGCGATCAGGGTGTTCGGTTTTTTTTCGACAAAATTGAGGAGCCCTTTCAGTGTTTTGTTTTCCCTTTCAAGCTCCGGAAGTTTTTGGTTTTCCATGAGCAACACGTCGAGTTGCGTTCTTAATCGGTCATTTTCCTTTTTTGCATTGAGGAGGTTTATATATCCGTTGAATCCGTTCCCGATCCAGCCGATGGGTTTGCCGACGACTTTTAGTGCGGGCCCAATGACGAGACCCAGGCCTTCTTTAACCCCCGTGAAGGTTTTGACCACAATCGGCGTATTGGTAAACGAAAGGAATGAGACAGCAAGTACGAAGATGGCTAATATAATCGCTATAGAGTTTTTCAATGCACTGTTTTTTAAAAGTACGTTGCAATTTCTTTCAGCAGACCCACCTCGTCGAGGGCTTTTCCCGCACCCTCAACCACTGCGGTCAAAGGATTTTCAGCAATAATGACTGGCAATCTGGTAACCTCTTTTATGAGGAGGTCGAGGTTTCTCAGCAGTGCCCCTCCCCCGCTGATGACGATGCCTTTGTCAACGATGTCGGAAGCAAGTTCAGGCGGGGTCCTTTCGAGGGCGATCCTCACTGCTTCAACAATTGCGTTGACCGGTTCGGTTATGGCCTCTCTCATCTCTTTCGATGAAATCTCTAACGTTTTCGGGATACCGCCCACAAGATCGCGACCCTTGATCTCCATGGTGATTTCCTCTTCGTTGGGGTTCGGGTAGGCAGAGCCGATATTGATTTTTATCATTTCCGCTGTTCGCTCACCGATGAGGAGATTATATTTCCTCTTTACATACTGGATGATCGCTTCGTCGATTTTGTCTCCGGCAACCCTCACGGAATTACAGTATACGATTCCCGCGAGACTGATAACGGCCACCTCTGTCGTGCCGCCGCCGATATCGACGATCATGTTGCCGCTTGGCTCCGTAATCGGGAGGCCCACGCCGATGGCTGCCGCCATTGGTTCTTCGATGAGGTAGACTTCCCTGGCACCGGCGGATTCGGCGGATTCTTTCACGGCCCGTTTCTCAACCGGTGTGATACCGGAAGGAACGGATATGACTATCCGCGGCCGGGCGTAAGACTTTTTGTTGTGGATTTTCTGGATAAAATATTTGAGCATCGCCTCGGTAATTTCAAAATCGGCGATGACACCGTCCTTCAGCGGCCGTATGGCGACGATATTACCCGGAGTTTTTCCGAGCATTTTTTTGGCTTCTTCACCGACGGCGATGACCTTTTTTGTGCCTCGCGTGTCTTTATGGACCGCAACGACAGATGGTTCATTGGAAACAATTCCTCTTCCTTTTGCGTATACCAGTGTATTCGCGGTGCCCAAATCTATTGCCAGATCTTTTGATATAAAGCCAAAGAACGACTCAAGCATTATTTGTTCCTCTTTAATGATAAAGATATTGAAAAAACAGTTTTAATATACTATTTTAGAAGATCAAAAGCAATAAACAATAAATACTGGGAGAACCGATGCTAAAATTGATGAGAAAACATGCTACAAGCTGGATGATCAAAGTAGCCTTTGGAATGATTATCGTCAGCTTCATCGGCTTGTATGGATATGGGAGATTATCGGACAGAGAAAAACCAAAGGCAACAATCGGTCCGTACAAAGTGAGCGTCAACGAATACCAGGAAGCCTACGAGAAACAGCTGGACTTCTACAGGATGCTCCTCAAGGACAAACTTGATGAAAAGACGCTCAAGGAACTAAATCTCGAGAAAAAGGTGATGGACAGCCTTATTGATAAATATGTCCTTCTCGTGAAGGCCGATGAGCTTGGGCTCACAGTGAGCGATGAGGAGTTCACAGAGTATCTGAACGGTATACCTGCCTTTCGAAGAGATGGCGTCTTTAGCAAAGAGCAATATCTGGCCGCCCTCAGAAGTCAGAACCTTGATCCTGAACAATTCGAAAAATCCTGGCGGAGAGACAGGGTGACACAGAAGGTCGCGGCCATTATTCAGAATACGGGTGCCTTATCCAACGAATCTGATGTGTGGGCAGCCTATGTAAGGGATAAAGGAAAAATAAACCTTGCTTACGTTGAGTTCGATCCGGCTGCTTTCAGAGACAAAGTGAACGTCAGTGAAAAGGAACTCCTCGATCTCTATGAAAAAGAAAAGGGCGCCTACAAAGCGGAGAACACATACAGGCTCAAGGAACTTGCAATTGACACAACGGGAGCTCTCAAGGATGATGCGGTCTATATGGACCTTTTAAAAGCGAAGGACATGGAAGCATACGGACGGGAGAAGGGGCTCGCTGTTATCGACTTGGGCAGCGTTAAAGAAAGCGAGCTTTCGAAAAGGTTCAAGGGACTGAAGATTGATGAATGGTTGAAAAGCTTAAGAAAAGGCGATATCTCGCTTCCTGTGCGGGAGGGAGAAAAGTCTTATATCTTTCAGCTTGTCGATATCGAGGAAGGGAAATTACTTGATAAAAATTCTGTACTGGCAAAAATCAAAGAAAGACTTGTCAAGGAAAAATCAGACGCAATGGCAGAGCTCACCGCCGAGGACGCGATAAGCCGTAAAACTCTTGTTGGGAAACATGAAACGGGATTCATCTCCAGGAGTACTCAGAGCATTCCCGGAATAGGTGAGATTCCGCAGGAATTCAGATCAGGGGTCTTCTCCCTCTCACAGTCAAAGACGACCTACGACAAACCCATTGAAATATCAGGTAAATACTATGTGTTTTCTTACAAAGACGAAAAGGTCCCCGATAAGGCCGAATGGGATCGTGATAAAGAGAGCTACACCAAGTATTTCGTAGCCACAAACCAAGGGGAGTTTTTCAAGTCCTTCCTGGCACAGATGCGGACAAAAGTGAAAATAACCTCTGAGACGAAGGAACAGTGACCGGTCCGATCACGGAATCATTCAAAATGATAGGGCCTGTTAAGGCGCTTCGATCCGGCAATGTGTTGACCCGCAACAGGCAACCCCTGTAACGTATCGATTATGCTCATTCTTGGAATAGACACCTCCTGCGACGATACTTCCCTCGCGATTCTTGATGACAAAAGGGATATTCGTGCCAACATCATATCGAGTCAGGTCAACCTTCACGCGATGTTCGGAGGCGTTGTGCCTGAAATTGCCTCACGGAAACATGTGGAACTCATCGATTCCCTCTTTGGAGCGGTCCTTGAAGAAGCAGAAATTACCCCGCCTGCTCTTGACCTCATCGCTGTCACTAACGGTCCGGGGCTCATCGGATCCGTACTCGTCGGATTGTGCTTTGCGAAAGGGCTTTCACTGGCCCTCCATAAACCGCTCATCGGCGTCAATCACGTCGAAGCCCATGCCATGAGTATCTTTCTCGAAAGGGAAATTGAATTTCCCTTTGTCGCCCTCGTTGTCTCAGGAGGACACACGATCATATTGCTCATTGAGAAACCCCGCACGTACAGGGTACTGGGTACGACACGGGACGATGCAGCAGGCGAGGCCTTCGACAAGATCGCTAAATATCTCAATCTCGGCTATCCCGGCGGTAAGGCTATAGAAGACCGCGCGAGAGAGGGCCAGGGGAACTATGTGTCGTTCCCGCGACCCATGATCGATGACGGGGGTTACGATTTCAGTTTCAGCGGATTGAAAACGGCATTTATCAATTACGTGAAGAAGAACGAAATCGACGATTCAAATTTGGCCCATGTGCTCGCCTCTTTTCAAGAAGCGGCCTTCGACGTGCTTGCTCATAAGACCTTCAAGGCGGCCAATGACAATGGCGCAAGGCGGATCGTGGTCGGCGGCGGTGTGGCAGCCAATGGCCGGTTACGGGAAGTTTTTGCGGAGAAAGGCCGGGAGCAAGGCGTTGAGACGTTCTTTTCTTCTGAGCGATTCTGTACTGACAACGGCGCCATGATCGCGTCCCTCGGTCACTTTTATTTTCAGAAAGGGATCACCTCATCTCTTGATGTCAAAGGGTATTCGAGGATGATTATCAAGCAGACAATGGGCAATGGGCGATAGCCCGGTTTGATATGTTGAAAAGAAGTCTCTCTCAAAATCTGATCAAAGATAAGAAAATCCTGACAAAAATGGTGCTTCTCGCGGGCATCACAAAAGATGATGTGGTGATCGAAATCGGCTCCGGTCATGGAGACCTCACGGAGGCGATCTGCGAGATGGCCGGCCATGTTTACTCCATCGAGCTTGATCGCAGCTTCAGGCGATATCTGGAGCCGTTGGAAGAAAAACACAGGAATCTCAGAATTATTTTCAATGATGTTCTGGAGGTACCCTTTTCTCAATTCGCAGGTGAAAGAAAAATCAAGGTCATGGGGAATATCCCTTACGGGATTACGGGCCCCATACTGTTCAAGATCATTGAGGAAAGGGCTTGCATCGAGAGCGCCTATCTCACCACGCAAAAAGAGATTGGTCAACGAATAGTGAGCGCTTCTCATAGGAGGTCCTATGGGGCGCTCTCTGTTGTGTGCCGGCTTGTAGCGGATGTCAAAATCCTCCTTCATTTGAAGCCCACCGTTTTTGTCCCTCCGCCGAAGGTGGACAGCGTCTACTTTTCCATGGCCTTCAGGGAAAAGGCGCAACATATCGATAGCGCACTCATGCGGTTCATCAGACAGTCTTTTGAAAACAAGCGAAAATACCTGCGGCACGCTCTTTCAAAACATTATGAGGAGAAACAGATCGCTGCAATCTATACTGCTATGGGTTTTTCTCCGTCTGTCCGCGCAGAAGAGATCGAACCGGAAGGGTTTGCGGAGATGTACCGACGCTTGGGTCATTAAAAAATGCTTGAACACGGTAAGAAACAATATATCCTTACAGTAAGGAGGTAAGGAATGCTTGCCAAAAAGACCTCGAAAAATCAACTGACATTACCAAAAAAGATTGTTAAAGATTTTCCCGGTGTGGAATATTTCGATGTGGCGGTAAACAAAGGCAGAATAGTCCTTACGCCTCTTAACTGTCGCCTCCCTCGATATAAATCGTGAGAGGGTGAAAACGCTCGGTATTACCGAAGGTGATATATCGGACGCGGTGAAATGGGCACCACGAAAGAAGGGCTGAAGGTAGTTCTCGACACGAATGTTCTCATATCGGCCTTGATTTGTGCCGCGGGCCGTCAAGAATAGTCAATCTCTGGAAGAATGGCACAATCGTTCCTGTCTTTACAAGGGATACTTTCGGGGAATTCAGACAGGCACTTGATTATCCGAATTTTTACTGACAAAGGCCGAAATCAGCGCTATCCTTGGGGAAGAGATTCTCCCATATTTCGACGTAGCGGAGACCGGGAACAATATAAAAGGTACATGCAGAAACCCACAGGACGACAAATTCCTTGCCTGCGATGTGGCGGGGCGGGTAGATTATATCGTAAGCGACGACGAAGATCTGCTTGTGTTAAAAAAATACCGACAGATCAAAATACTTTCTGTCTCGGAATTTTTGAGGAAGTTTAAATAGCCGGGCAGAGCACAGGAGATTTTAGATGGGAAATTTGAAATTATGAGATAAAATCGGGTATCATGGGCGGTACAATAGCATAAAGGCAGTGGTATGGAAAAAAAGCAAAAAGGAACCATTGGATTCACGACAACCATACCGGTAGAACTTGTGTTCGCAGCCGGATATACACCCTGTGATCTCAACAATGTCTTCATCACCGATGAAAATCCCACGCGCTTCATCGATCGGGCCGAGGCGGATGGTTTTCGCAAGAGCATGTGCAACTGGGTGAAAGGCATATACGGTGTTGTTATGGAGAATCATGTCAATGCCGTCATCACTGTCATGGAAGGGGATTGCAGTAACACGCAGGCCTTGGCTGAAATACTGCGGTATCGGGGAATCCGCACCATACCATTTTCCTTTCCGTATGACAGGGACAGAGAAGTCCTTGCCCGTGAGATCGACAAACTTATGAAGGAGCTTTCTGTCGATAAGCATGCACTCGCCGAGGTTGAAAGAGGGATGAAGGAAACACGGAAAATACTTGCGGCCATCGATGAGATGACGTGGAGAGAAGGTCTCATCAGGGGAGTGGAAAACCATCTCTGGCTTGTCCGAGCCTCCGATATGCTCGGCGATTACAGGAATTATCATGTTATGGCACAGGCATTCTTAAAGGAAATTGGCGGAAGGAAAAAGATCGAAGGCGTTGACATCGGTTATATCGGTGTGCCACCGATACTCCTCGATTTGTATGAATTTATCGAAAGTGTCGGTGGACATGTGGTCTACAACGAGACCCAACGGCAGTTTTCGTTGCCCTACAAGGCGCATAACATTGTTGACCGTTATCTCAGATATACCTATCCGTACGGTGTGTTTGCACGACTTGAGGACATAAAAGAAGAGATACAAGAGCGACGCATTCAGGGCCTTATTCACTATGTCCAGGCCTTTTGCTACAGGGCCATAGAAGATGTTATACTGAAAAAAGTGCTCAACGTCCCGATCATCACCATTGAGGGCGATTTGCCGAAAAAGCTCGACACGGGAACAAAACTGCGTATCGAGGCTTTTATTGAAATGCTTGCAGGGCAGTAAAGTCAATTTCAAATTTGAGATTATCAAGAGGCAAAGGGAAAAAGCAAACGGAGACCAAGGACACATTAGGAAGGCGAATGGAACGGACGAAACAATTCATCATCAACCGTGACGGTATAGGGTTTTTCAAGGCCATTCTGGAGTCTTATGAGGACCTGGGTATCTTTTCCGTACTTGACGGACAAAAAGGTTTGATAGAATTGATCTATCCCTCTCACTTTGAAGGAGATATAGAGGGGATTGTCAGGGACATGCCCCATTACGGTATCGAGTTGAGGGAGATTGTTGATGTTCGATGAAAAAAAGGTGCTGAAAGGTCTTATGTCAGGCCACGGCATATATGGCGATATATTTGCCGAGGAAAAGACATACTCTCTTATTCAGCTCGAGTCGGGAAGGATAGAGAAACTGGAGAAGGGTGAAGATAAAGGTGTCGGTCTCAGGGTTATCAACCCCTGGAAGACATTTTACGCCTCCACAAACTTTTTTCAAGAGGCCCATCTTGTTGAGTTGGCACGTGAGCTCGCCCGCTTTTCGGGAGAGAAGACCATCATAAAAGGAATTCCTGATAAGCAGACCGTCGCCCGGTATCCCTTTCCTATTTCCGTTGATCCTGAGAAGGTCAACATAGAAAGAAAGCTTGCCCTGGTTAGAAGCCTCGAGGCGATGATCAAGAAAATGGAACGAAGGATCAAACAGGTACGGGTGATCTACCGGGATACCCGCCAGAAGGTACGTATCTATAACACCGAATCCGGTGTCACCGAAGATGATCGAACCCAGCTCGTGCTCAACGTTTTTCTTGTGGGCGAAGAAAATGGCGACATGCAAACCTCCTATGAGGTGGTAGGCGGGTTTTATGGGTTTGAATTTCTTACGGAGAAGCTCATCGAAGAACTTGCGGTAAAAACAGTGAAGAGACTTTCCGGCCTCCTGTCCGCTCGTGAAGCCCCCATGGGCACGAAGACCGTTGTTCTTGCTTCAGAGGCAGGCGGAACCATGATTCACGAAGCAATCGGTCACGGGCTTGAGGCTGATCTTGCCATGGAAGGGCTCTCCTGCTACAAGGGTATGCTCGGAAAAAAGATCGCGTCACCTTTGATCAATGTTGTTGACGACGCGACACTTGCCTATATGCGGGGGACCTACGCATACGACGATGAGGGTACTCCCTCTCAACGGACTGTCCTTGTGGAAAAGGGCGTTCTGAAAAATTATCTCATGGACCATTTTCACGCGATGAAGTATGTTAAAGCATCGACCGGTAATGGTCGTCGGGAATCTTTCAGGTTTAGACCCATTCCCCGGATGAGCAATACGATGATACTGCCGGGAAAGGAAGATCCCGCGAAGATTGTCGCCTCAGTGGATGACGGCGTCCTCGTTGTAAAAATGGGCGGCGGGCAGGTCGACACGGTGAGGGGCGATTTTATATTCGAGATTTCCGAAGGGTATCTTATCGAAAAAGGCACTGTTGGTCCCATGATCAAGAACGCCACGATGATGGGCAACGGCCTCAAGGTGCTTCAGGAAATAGACATGGTCGGAAGCGATTTGGGTTTTGGCATAGGGACATGCGGCAAAGAAGGACAGGACGTGCCTGTCGCTGATGCGCAACCGACTCTGCGTATACCGCAGATTGTCGTTGGCGGGAGGGAACAGTAAATGGATCAATCACGAGATATGATTTTGGATGGTGAATTCTATCGGATACTTCTCGACAATCTGTATGATGGCGTCTATTTTGTACGTCCGGACCGGACAATTGTCTATTGGAATGAGTCGGCTGAACGTATGACTGGTTTTACCAAAGCAGAACTGATCGGCAAACACTGCTGGGAAAACGTCCTCATGCATGTGAACGATAAAGGAGTTAATCTTTGTATGGAACATTGTCCTCTTGAAAAGGCGATCTCAGAAGGTATTATGGTCGAAGGTGAGGCCTATTTCCATCATAAAGAAGGGCACCGGCTACCGGTCCTTGTTCGGGTGAGTCCCATTCGTGATGGGAGCGGCACGATCATCGGTGCCGTACAGATATTCAGCGACAATTCTCCTAAAGTGGAGCTTGCCGAAAAGGTTGAAAAGATGGAAAAGATGGCTTTACTTGATCCTCTGACAAGGATCGGGAATCGAAGATATGGCAATCTGAGTCTTGCCGCAAAGCTTAACGAATGGCAAAGATACGGTTGGCCCTTTGGGGTCCTCTTTATGGACATCGATCATTTCAAAGAAATGAACGATCTGTATGGAAACCATTTCGGTGACAGGGTATTGAAGATAGTGGCGACAACAATGATCAACGTCATACGATCCTCTGATTATATCAGCCGGTGGGGCGGGGAGGAATTTGTCGTGCTTATTCCAAATGTCGATAGAGAGCATCTTTTGTACGTTGCCGATAAGGTTCGCCTCCTCGT
Organism: uncultured delta proteobacterium; assembly: GCA_963754785.1. Lineage (GTDB taxonomy): Bacteria > Desulfobacterota > Syntrophorhabdia > Syntrophorhabdales > Syntrophorhabdaceae > PNOF01. Next base: position 467,012 of record CAVWHH010000018.1, read on the forward strand.
AGAGAAATCGAACATCTTTCTCCCGGAAAAAAACATAGGGGTAACGATCTCAGTAGGCGCTACGCTTGCACGCAAGGACGATACAGACGGGACCCTGATAGAACGGGCCGACGAACTCATGCACAAGAGCAAAACTGAAGGCCGCAACCGCGTCTCCATAGACACTGATGGGGCGTGACAGTAAGGTAAAAGGGAGAATATATTAAACCGGAAAAAAGTTTTTGTATCAACTGCGATAATAGGCATGGCTGTAAATCAAAAACACCCCCGTGCATCGCTGAGATGACTGAAAAAGATGCCACTGATATGTCGGGCAAGCAATATCTAATCAAAGAGAACAAAGCCGACAAATGTAGAGAGTGCGAGTCCTTCCGCTCGTGCTGGAAGATGGAAGAATATAGCCGATTGACGAAATCCTGAGACCCAAAAAGAATTCTCTTTGTGAGCCTGTGATCAATGTCGTAGTCAAAGAGCTCCCCGGAAGATATGAGCATCGTATAGCGTCCATACCACCCGGCTTCTCTATGCTTGGCTCCGGTCTCATTGTGCTTTTCGACCTACGTCGGAAAATGGACAAAAGGGAATTATCCTACCAGGCCGCATCCAAACTGGAAAAGCGGGGGTTGAATGCGGCGTGGTATTTTTCGGGCACCATGGATCATCCCTCAAAAAAATGCTACTCTTTTTTCGGAATGATCTGATACAGACTGTCTACCCGGATCAGCTCAATGGGAATCCCGAAAAGCTTTGTAAGGTTGGTGCTTGAGAGAATAACTGATTTTTCGCCATCGGCCATTACCTTGCCGGTTTTTAAGAGTATTACCCGGGAAATTTCAGGCGGTATCTCATGGACGTGGTGTGTAACGAGTACGATTGTTTTGCCTGCCCGCATGAGGTTACGGACGATCTCCATATACTGGAAGCAGGCCTTCACATCAAGACCGCTTGTGGGTTCATCGAGGACCAGCACGTCGGGATTGTGGATCAATGCCCTGCCTAGAAGAAGCCGCCGTTCTTCGCCGGTAGACATGTCCGAGAACCGTTTATCCCGGCAATGAGACACCTCAAGCATCTCCAACATGCCTTCGGCCTTTTTGATGTCCCCCTTGGTGAAGGTTTGGTGGGACCATATATCGACACTCGAATAAAGGCCGGAAAGGAGCACATTGATGCCCTTTGCGTCACCCATATATTGTTCCTGTAGATCTGATGAGACAATGCCGAGATGAGCCCGCAGTTCCCAGACGTTCCACAGCTCTTCTCCCAGTATCCGCACGTGGCTTCCTTTTTGCTGAAGAGGATACAACTCCCGTGTGAGCAGCTTGAGGAGTGTCGTTTTTCCCGCCCCATTGGGGCCTATAATGGCGACGCTCCGCCCTTTGACTATCTCAAGGGAGAACCTGTTGAGTACCCTTGTTTCCCCCCTGTATACACAGGCATTCTTGATCTCGATGACTTTCCGCATGGCCGCTAAAAGGCAATGGACTTCAGGCGCGCCATGGCTTCGGTTATACGTTCCTCGCCGATGGTGATAGAGATGCGGAAATAGCCTTCCCCTGCGTCGCCGAAGCCGCTGCCCGGCGTCACGACGATACCCTTTTCCTCGATCAGCCTTTCACAAAAATCTGCTGAGGTATATCCTTTCGGCACTTTAGCCCAGATGTAAAAAGTCGCTTTTGGCTTCGGCACATGGATACCGATGGCGTGAAGGCCCTCTATAACCAGGTCACGCCGTTTTTCAAGTCTCTTATTCATTGCGGTAACGGAACTCTGATCGCCCGTCATGGCCTCGATGCCCGCGTACTGGATCGCCTGAAAGACGCCGGAGTCGATGTTTGTTTTCAGCTTTCCGAGATTCGATATGGCCTCCGCGTTGCCGACGGCAAAGCCGATCCTCCATCCCGTCATGCAATATGTCTTTGAAAGGGAATGGAACTCCACGGAATATTTTTTTTCCTTGTCAAATTCTAAAATGCTCTTCGGCCTGTACCCTTCATAAGCAATTTCACTGTAAGCCGCATCGTGGCAGAGAAGTATGTCGTATTTTTTCGCGAAGGCGAGCGCTCTTTCATAAAAGGCATCATCGGCAACCGCGCCCGTAGGATTATTAGGGTAGTTGAGAAAGAGAAGCTTTGCTTTTTTGCAGACCTCCTCCGGGATTTCTTCAAGAATCGGGAGAAATCCGTTCTCCTCTTTGAGGTCCATCATATACGGTGTACCGCCCGCAAAGACGGTGGCTATCTTATACACCGGATAGCCCGGTGACGGAACGAGGACCACATCGCCGTCTTCCACATATGCCCAGGGCATATGAGCGATACCTTCTTTTGAACCGATGAGGGTCACTACTTCGGTTGTCGGATCCAAGTCGGCGTTAAACCGTCTTTTATACCAATCTGCCATGGCCCTTCTGAACGCAAACATACCTTCGTAGCTTGGATAACGGTGGTTTTTCGGATCGGCTACGGCCTTATTCATTACCTCGATAATATTGTGTGGAGTCGGAATATCAGGATCGCCGATACTGAAATCGATGAGGTCGATACCCCTTTTTCTGACTTCTTCCTTTTTTTTATCGATCCGCGCAAACAGATAGGGGGGTATCTTTTCAGTTCTTGAGGCTGCCTTGGTCATACTTCCACTCCTTCTTGTTAATAGGCTGTCAGTGGTCTCCTGCCCGCCTTGTTTTATCGTTTATTGACTGTCAATAGTTACAACATGTTCTTGAGGAAAAAGTAAAGTTTTTTTTGAAAGGATTTGGTGCTGCCGGGAGTATAGGCTGAATTTGTTTGAAAAGGCTTTGGTGGATATGTCACAATAGACGGTATGAAAAGGATTCTCACAAAGATACCAGCTCAATTTCCTCTGACGAATAGACCATACCGTGAAATGGCGGAAACCATGGAGATGACCGAGAAGGAATTAATCGCCAGTCTTGAAGCCTTAAAGACCTCCGGTAAAGTGCGGAGGATAGCCGCGGTGATGGATCACCGGAAGGTTTCCTACACATGCAACGCCATGGTCGTCTGGAGGGTTGATAAAAGAGACACGAAGAGGGTAGGCAATATCATGGCTTCTTTTAGTGAGGTGAGCCACTGTTACGAGAGAGATGGAGGCGGGTACTGGAGATACAATCTCTATACGATGGTTCACGGCAAGTGCCATGAGGATTGTATGAAAAGTATAGAGCGTATCGTTAACGAAACGGGTATAAACGATTACCGGATCCTTCTCAGCAAGCGGGAGTTTAAGAAGACGTCATTTGCGGTGCACCATGAATAGAGAAAAGTCACACAGACTATATGAGGAAGCCAAGAAGCTGATACCTGCCGGTGTCAACAGCCCTGTCCGGGCCTTTCTCTCAGTTGGCAGCGAGCCATTCTATGTGAAGCGGGCCAAAGGGGCTTATATCTTTGATGTTGACGGCAATCGATATCTCGACTATGTGGCATCTTGGGGAGCCATCATGCTTGGCCACGCGCATGACGGTCTTATAGAGGAGGTCAAATCCGCTCTCGAAGAGGGTACGAGTTTCGGGGTCTGCCACCCGTATGAGATCGAGCTCGCGAAACGTATTCGGGAAGCCGTTCCTTCCATGGAAGAGATGCGGGTCGTAAGCTCAGGTACGGAAGCCACGATGAGCGCTATACGGCTCGCGCGGGGTTTCACCGGAAAAAAGGGGATCATCAAGTTTCGCGGATGTTACCACGGCCACGTGGATAGTCTCCTCGTCAAAGCCGGTTCAGGGCTTGCAACCTTCGGCATTCCCGACAGTAAAGGTGTCCCGGAAGACTTGGCAAAGCACACCTGTGTGGCAGAATTTAACTATCTTGAAAGCATCCCGGTCCTTGCCGAAAAAGCAAATGACATTGCCTGCGTTATTCTTGAGCCCATTATGGGCAATATGGGCGTCATACTTCCTGAAGAAGGTTTTTTGAAGGGGGTCCGGGAGATATGCGATTCAAAAGGTATGCTCCTAATTTTCGATGAAGTGATCACCGGATTCCGGGTGGCCTATGGTGGCGCGCAACGTCTCTATGGTATTCAACCTGATATAACGTGTCTCGGAAAGATAATCGGAGGCGGTTTTCCCATCGGTGCCTTTGGCGGTAAAAAGGAGATTATGGAAAGGATAGCCCCCATCGGTGATATATACCAGGCAGGGACCTTGTCGGGGAATCCGATTGCTGTTCGGGCGGGCATCTATGTCCTCAATTACCTGAGAGAACATCATGACCTCTATGAGATACTTGGCAAGCGGGGAGACAGGCTGAAATCGGGCGTTCTCGAGCGCGCCCGGGCCCATGGGATCCCCTACAGGATCAATAGTACGACAGGGATGCTTACAGGATTTTTTGCAGAAGACGACGTGTGTGATTATCAGGCTGCTGCTGGATCGGACAGAAGGGCCTATGAACATTTTTTCAAAGGGATGCTTGATGAAGGTATCTTTTTCGCGCCAAGCCAATTTGAAGCTGCCTTTCTCACAATTGCCCATACCGATGAGGAGATCACCAGGACACTTGATGCTTGTGAAAAGGTTTTTCAAAACATGAAGGGCTTACTATAGATAGGGAGGATGGGCTATATGGACGTTTCAAGGGCTATTGCATATATCGATTTAGGAATCTTGGAAGAAAATGTGGGGATCATCAGATCCCGTCTCGCTGCTGGAGTGAAGATACTCTGTGTCGTAAAAGCCGATGCATACGGTCATGGAGCGATTGAAGTATCGCAGAGGCTTGAAGCATTAAGCGTTGACTATCTTGGAGTTGCTAGCGTTGATGAGGGTATAATACTTCGTGAGAAGGGCATAACAGCGCCCATACTGGTTATGGGCGGTCTTTTTCCCTGGGATGCCATTGAGCCGACAGTAAAAAATGACCTGAGCCTTGTTATCTACGATGCCCAGACGTTGAAAAGAATTGGACAAAATAGCTCGTCCTTCGCAAGGCCCTTGAAGGCGCACATCAAAGTCGATACAGGCATGGGCAGGCTTGGTTTCAGTATTGCCGATATGGCCTTTGTGGGACAGGAGTTGAAGGAAACTCGGAACATTGTATGCGAAGGTCTCATGAGCCATTTCTCTGCTTCGGAACTCCGGGACGACTATGGATTGAAACAGGTGGTCTTGTTTCGTGAGGCTCAGGCTATGCTCCTCACGACAGGGATAAGGCCAAAGATAGTGCATATGGCAAACAGCGGGGCTATTACCAGGTATCCTGATGCGCATTTCGATATGGTCCGCGTCGGTATAAGCCTCTATGGTTCTCACCCCCTCCGTGGCCTTGCGAAGGAATTACCCGTAAGACAGGTCATGAAATTTGTCTCAAGAGTGGCCCTTGTCCGGGACGTTCCGCAGGGGTGTCCGCTCAGCTACGGAAGAACGTTTGTAACAGACCGGGACACAAGGGTTGCTTACGTACCAGTGGGTTACGCCGATGGATATCCCAGAGCACTTTCCAATAAAGGTTTTGTGTTGATAAAAGAAAGGAAATGCAGTATCGTTGGCGTCGTATGCATGGATTGGATCCTTGTGGATATTACGGATGCAGCCGGGGTCAATGTCGGAGAGGAAGTAGTTTTACTTGGCGACAGCGGTACAATGGCCATCACCGCCGATGAGATCGCCGAATACGCAGGAACGATCCCCTATGAGATTCTCTGCAAGATATCAAAGAGAGTGCCGAAGGTTTATGTTTAAAGATATTCTTCGGGTGATGGTATTACCATTATTGAAGGCCTTGAAAGAAGTTGGCGGTATTACACTGATGTTCCTCCAATGCGTATACTGGAGTTTTCGGAGACCTTTCAAGTTTGACTATATTTTTAAACAGATGGAGTTTGTCGGCGTCCGTTCTCTGGTCGTGGTAATTATCACCGGCATGTTCACGGGCATGGTACTCGCGCTGCAGTCATCCTAATGGTTTTAAGAAATTCGGCGCCGAGGGTCTCGTCGGTGTCATCGTGGCCTTAAGCATGACGCGGGAACTGGGACCGGTCCTTACGGGTCTCATGGTTACTGGAAGGGCGGGCTCGGCGATGGCTGCAGAGCTTGGAACAATGCGGGTGACGGAACAGATCGATGCCCTTACGGTGATGGCCTTGAATCCCATTAAATATCTCGTGGTGCCGCGAGCTGTAGCGTCTTTTTTGATGCTCCCCATCCTAACGATCGTCTCCGATTTTATCGGTGTTATCGGCGGTTACCTCGTAGGCGTTAATCTTCTCGGGATTGACGAAGGCGCCTTCATGAACAGGATTGAAAAAAATCTTGATTTTGGCGATATTTATAACGGTCTTGTCAAAGCAGCAGTTTTCGGCCTTATTCTCAGTGTCGTCTCATGCTACAAAGGTTATAATACAAGGGGAGGGGCCGAAGGCGTGGGCAAGGCCACTACGGAAGCCGTTGTCATTTCAAGCGTTGCGATCCTCATTTCTGATTACATTCTGACATCGCTCATGTTCTGATATGGAAAACAGGGCCATACATATTATCGACATTCATAAAAGTTTCGGCGACCAAACGGTCCTCGACGGCATCAGTCTTGAGATAGAGAAAGGAATGATAACCGTCGTTATCGGAAAGAGCGGCGGCGGGAAAAGCGTCCTCTTAAAGCACCTCATCGGCCTTTTGAAACCCGATTCGGGCGAGATATGGGTAGATGGTAAGGACATCACGAAACTGAAGGACAAAGAACTGAACGAGGTGAGAAAAAGGTTCGGCATGCTCTTCCAAGAGGCAGCGCTTTTTGATTCCATGAACGTTTTTGAGAACGTGGCTTTTCCGCTTAAGGAGCACAGGAAGCTGTCCGACAAGGAGATCGAAGGGACTGTTGAAGAACGATTGAGACAGGTGGGACTTCTCGGTTTCATGGAGAAAATGCCCTCTGAATTGTCGGGCGGCATGAGAAAGAGGGTGGGCCTTGCGCGGGCCCTGGTTCTCGATCCCGAAATCATTCTCTTCGATGAGCCCACAAGCGCATTGGATCCTGTTATAGCGCTTTCAATACTCGATTTGATTAAAGAGACCCAGTTATATGCCGAGAAAACATATGTTGTTATCAGTCATGACATCCTTGGTATGTTCAGAATTGCAGACAGAGTTGCCATGCTCTCTGATGGGAAGATTGTTGAATATGGAATGCCCCAAGAGATAAGAAGAAGCAGCCAAAAGGCAACACAGGAGTTCCTCAAAGCGACAAAAATACCGGGATTTACAGGAGGCAATCATGAACAGCAGCAAGATATCCCCTGAGGTAAGAGTAGGTTTTCTCGTATTCATTGCCATCATCGGTTTGTTCTATATGTCTTTTAAAATAGGAACATTTGGCATGTTTGGCGGGAAGGGTTACGAGATAAAGGTCGCCTTCAACAATACAAACGGACTTGATCCGAGGTCCTCTGTGCAGATTGCAGGTGTGGTTGTAAGCAAGGTAAGGCATATAGAACTTGAAGGATACAAGGCCGTTGCGACACTTTTCGTCAGACAAAATGTTAGGATACCCGTTGACAGCACAGTAAGCATTAAAACACAGGGGATGCTCGGCGATAAATATCTTGAAATCATTCCGGGAAGGCAGCAGACATATCTTCAGACCTCCTGACCTCAGGGATATTGTGATGATACAAGTTCATAAAACATACGCAGATCCGTACCGGGGAATACAGTCTCGGCAGCATTCAACTCATTACACAGATGACGGATAGCATCATCGGAACTGCGGTTGGCAAGATGGTGCAACCGTACCGTCAGGATACCTTTTTCGGTATCCGGCAACAGATCTGCCTCAGTACGATAGATAGCCCGGAGCAGACTATGGGCGTCGTCATTGCGTGACATCCTTTCTCTCAGCACATGAGCCATGGCTACTTCAGCCCGATAGGCAATCATCTTTACCGTGTCGATGAGATGTCTGCTCTCTGCGCTCAAGGATTTAAACCGGTCTTCTTCCGGCAGTTCGGATACCCGTGCGTGATGGACAATATTTTTTCGCTTTTCTTTTATGTCGGTCACTTCTCTCTGGAGGTTTTTAATATCCTCCTGCATGTCGGCCTTCTTTTTCTGATAGGCCCCTACTTTTTGAGGATCGATATTGCCTTCAAGGCTTAAAGCGCCGAACTGGGCCAGCTTCCTGCTGAGAATGGAGGTTTTGCTCCGTACCTGACTATCAAGGCGACGATAATCAGGATTGACTACCTGTATGGTATCAGAAACATCGGCACAATTATATTCTATGAGGTGGTCTAAACTATAGTGTTCCCGCATATATTTAAAGAAGTTTTCCTGAGACCACCGGGAGAACATTGCCGCTGCAATCGGGGCAATATCGGATATATAGTCGGTAGAGAGTACGGAGGTCTGATGATTGCTTCCGGTAAGCGTGCGGATCTCCCGGACCCAGATTTTCCCTGACAGGTGAGTCCCCCGTTCGGCGAGTTTCATGTCGACGGTGTTGCCATTTGAGAAAGAAACCCTGACCATAGAGAATTCTTCCTCCGGCCAGTCCTCTTTCTGATACTTGTGATAGGTCAGACAGGCAATGCGGTTTTTTTTCATTTCCAGGAGGAAATCGGGGCTGTATCCTTCCCGGTCAAAGACAAGGGTAAAACGGTGTACAAGAGGATTTTCCGTCAATGATGGCTGACCGGGGACTTCTTTCATGAGCCGGGGGACAATATCCTCACGGAGGGTTTGAAGTAATCCGGGGTCAACTGTCTTCGTGACGACAAAGAAGGGCTGACTGTCCATGGCATTCACCCAGTAGTCGGTTTCAGCGCGAAGGCATAACCGTTGCCGGGCTATCAATGACGGGGAAGCGTGGTCTTATGTCCGTGGTATACCCGCACATGGCCGTCTATATAGAGAGTTCCTGCGCTCTGTGGATCGGACTCCATCCAGTCCGCACATAACCGTGCGCTCCACTTTTCAGGCTTTCTGCCCGACAGGATCTTGATCTTCCGGCGCAGCGTCCTTACTTCAGGGATGCGATCCAGGCCCAGAAGCTTGCCCCATTCCCCCGGTGCACAGTACCGCAACGATTCGATGGTTTTGATCCGGGACAGGGCCATACATGCCAGGAGCACAAAGATGGTCTCCAGTCCGTAATACCCTCCCGGTAACCGAAAGAACTCTTTTGTGTGACTAAGAAGACCTATCGACAAAAGAGCCGGCAAAGCCAGGAGGACTCCCCCTGAAGGGACATCCAATGACGGCGTAAATGTGATGGGAACATCGCCTATAGTGCCGATGCTCGCAGCGACCCGGTTGATGGTATTGGTAGCGCCCATGCCCATAGCTGCCGCGCTGTCCTCACGGGTGCGGTCGCTCTTAGAGGTTATCCGTTCTTCGTTTTTTTTTAGGTCGATCAAGACGACCTGCTCGAAGGGCTTTTTCTACGGTATTGCAAAGCAGCCCGAGCGTTGAGGCAACCTCCGGTATGGTTATGTCCGCATCAAGCATCTGTTGCACCTTCTTGAGAACTTCCAGGGTCAATACGGCAGGGCCTCGTCTTTTCCGTTCGGCATAGAACCCGGCAGGACCCTTTTCACGATAGAGTTTTGTGTAGCGTTTCACCGTTATCAGGGGCAATCCGAATGCCCGGGCAATCTGCGACTGCTTTACGTTCCCGTTGATGACAAACTGACTGGTAATCATCCGGAAGGTACACAGATCGTGTTCGTCGTGGATGAATACCGGCATATGTCCATTAAAGTACGTTATCCGACCGTCTTGCTTTAGAAACGCCAGGATCGGCGTGATGTGGGTTACCCCTTCAGGAAAGATGGGAAGGTGCATTTGCGGCATGGGATGGCTCCTTATCTCGTGAGTATATGTCCTATGTATACCAAACCCATCCGGCTTTTTCAGCAAAAATGGTATCCTCTCAAAATCCGTGGGTTGTTTCTCGGTCCCCTGGCTGCCAAGGGGTCACATGAATCTCAACATGGTGTTATGAAGAATGTTTTTATCGTCCGCGTGTAGAAAGTCATGCTGATCATGCGGCGCAGAGGTCAGGATGTCTGATCTTAGGAATGGCGGCACGATAGTGAACGTCGTTGCTCAACCTGATATGAATGAGATCTTTTCCCGGGTCAATGTCGCCGCAAAGAATTTTGGCGAGACCATAGGTGGATTTCAAGACATCATTGGAGAAAAAGAAAAAAGCGAGCTGAAAAAAAGTATTGAGAATATGCAGGCTGTAAGCGGTGATTTCAAAGAACTTATTGCCACCAACAAAAATAACATAAACCGCATCGTGACGAACATGGAGGCCATATCGAACGATATTGAAAAAGGGAAGGGTACCTTTGGAAAACTGGTTAAAGATGAAGCTTTATATAGTGATGCAAGTGATGCGGTTGCCGCATTGAAAAGTATTTCTAACGAGATCGAGGAAGGAAGAGGCACCCTTGGAAAACTCGTCAGAGATGAGACATTATACAACGATGTAAAAGATGCTGCCGGAAACATCAAGGAACTCACCGAAGACGTGAAAAAAGGTGAGGGCACCCTCGGAAAACTTGCAAAAGATGATAGCCTCTATAATGAGACCGAGAAGACCATGAAGAAACTGCAAAAGGGCGCCGAGGGATTGCAGGAGATGACGCCTATCACGATTCTGGGGACGATATTCGGCACCTTCTTTTGATGCTTAATACAAAGCAGCCTTCATTCATACTTTTCCATTACCCTGGTTTTAGTGTTCACCATAGCGGGCTCCGCCTTTTACTGTGGTCTCAATTGGCTTTTCTTTCTTGGTTTATGTTCTTCTTTTTCTTTTTGCCAAGTACACTTTTTGCCGTTTGGCCTCTCTCATGGGAGCTTGGTAATGAAAAGAGATATCTCGGGCCTCTTGTTTCATGTGATGAAGCGAATAACGAAAGGCATGTAGTTATTCGTCCCCTCCTCTCTTCGTATGACTCGGAGGAGGGGGGCACTTATCATTATCTTTTTCCGCTCGGTAAGGTTACGCCAGAGAAGTCGTACCTCGTGCCTATCTATCTTTCCAAAAGGAGTGAAACCGAAAGCGATACCGCATTCCTTCTCTTTTTCGGCGGCAGATCAAAAAAGGGAAACTATGGAGGGTTTTTCCCTTTTTATGGGAAACTTTACGACAGGTTCGCAAAGGATGAAATGGATTTTTTCGCATGGCCTCTTTACAGCCACACCGAGACCGAAGGAGCCACGAAAACAAACATTCTCTGGCCCTTGTTTTCCTTTTATGGCGGCACGGACAAAGGATTTAAAACATGGCCTTTTTATGGAACGCAGGAACGTCCCGGTGTGAGAAAAATTCGGTTTTATCTCTGGCCTATTTTCTTCAAGGAAGAGAAAAACCTCGATACGGATGAACCTATCGATTCCTTTTTTGCAATACCCTTTTACCTTCATTCCACATCGGCGACCAGGGAGTATAAAGCAGTGTTGTGGCCATTCTTTACCTATTCGAAGGACAGCGAAAAGGAAAAATGGGATATTTTTTGGCCATTTTATTCAAAAACGACCGGCAAGGAGACAAAGGGATACAGTTTTTTTCCCATTATTTCTAAAGAGACAAAAGGAAAAGACAGGACCTTCAGTTTCCTCTGGCCTGTCTACAGGGAGTATGAGTTCTACGTAAAGGATGAACGTTTTTTCCAACGGAGTATCATCGTTATCAACCGTTACATTGAGGACGATAGAGGCGTTTTTTTCAACGTATGGCCCTTTTTCGAATACCAGGCAAGAAACAAGGATTCAACCCTTCTGTTCCCTTCGATTTTGCCGTTCAGGGACCTGGGGTTTGACCGGATTATCAAACCCCTCATCACTTTCTATGAACGAAAAAAGACATCGGATCGAAGCACAACAAACATGTTGTATGGTCTCTATACATATGAGGAGACAGCTGAGGCATGGAAGACACGATTCGCATTTCTACTCAGTCTTAAAAAGGATAAGGAAGGGCTAGGGTTTGAATTTCTTTCAGGTTTTTTTGGAATTGATAACAAGAGAGTGAAACTGTTTTTTATCCCCATCAAATGGTCCGGTCAAGCGACAGACGCAAGGAACGAATCAAAACAGATAGACTAAGCTTCAAGGATGGGCGAACCGTATGCGGTATGTCCCTACCTGCTCTATTCTTCTGTTTTGTCGGGATAAAGGTGCATGATATTTTTGATAACGTCCCGAATGGAAAAAAAGATGTCTAGCATTTCGGGATCGAAATGTCTGCCCCGTTCTTTGTTCATTGTTTCGATCACCCGCTCTTCTTCCCAGGCTTCTTTATAGGACCTACCCGAGCTGAGCGCGTCGAAGACATCGGCGATAGCCACGACCCGGCCAAAAGGCGGTATCTCCTGATGTTTTTTACCGATAGCCCTGCCGTTTATGTCTTGAAGGCCCTGCAGAGCCTCTCCGGTCATGTAATCGATATGGCCAGGATATCCTTGGCCGTCCCAACGTTCATGATGATTGAGCGTGACGAGAAAGGCGGCTTTATCGAAATCGGAACGCTGATTCGAGAAAAGCTGTGCGCCCAGGTAGGTGTGCTGTTTCATAACGTCGTATTCATAGCTGTCGAGACGGGCCGGTTTCTTGAGGATCAGATCTGTTATAGCCACCTTCCCCACATCGTGGAGCATGGCCGCCACCTTGAGAACATCTTTGTTCCGTTCGATTTCCTGTTTGTCCATACCGAATTGCAAGGCCCAGACTTCGTAGATCTCAACGGCATATGAAGCAACACGGTTGACGTGGGAGCCTGTCTCCATAGGGTCTCTCAATTCCGCCACTTTGATCATTCTGAGAATAATATCCCTTGTCATCAATGCTCGTTCTATGGCAGTGGCAGCATTATTTGCAAAGTGCATGATGTATGGTTCGTCGCTTCGCGCAAAGGAAGTGATAGCACTTTCTTTACCTTTAGCGTTGATGAGTTGAAGAACACCGACCACTTCATTCGTATACGTCCGGAGCGGCAATGTGAGCACAGACTTGGTCCGGTAACCGGTGATCATGTCATAGGATGGGTCAAAGGAATAGGGCACCCGATTGTCCAGATTATAGACGTCGTCAATGTTGAGCATTTCTCCCGTATTAGCCACATATCCTGATATGGATTTGTTATTGACAGGAATCGAAAACGTGGAATAGATGAGCTTCTTCCCTGCAGGCAGTTTTTTTTGTTCCGTTTCATTCTGTGTATATCTAAAACGGAGTGTATCATCTTCTTTGATGTATATGGAACCGGCATCGGCATTTGTCAAATGACGGGCTTTTACGAGAATCCTCTCGAGGAGAATATCGATATCTTTTATCTGTGTGACCTCAAGACCGATATTCAAGACTTCCTGGAGTTTTTGTTTTTCGTCTGCCACGAATGGCACTCCCCCTCACATGCACATCTCTTCAGCCACTTCTAAAGAGTTCGCATTTTACTCGGTGGATACGACATACTCAAAGCGGGACTTAAATTCTGCAGGTTCCATGTTGGCTACTTTTGCAAGCCTATTGAGCTTTTCATCCTGAAAATCTTCTTGTTCGAGCCTGATCATATATTTTCTCGCCACCTGATAGGTTTCCGTGTCAATCCCGACCTTTTTGATTTTAACTTTTCCCGTTGAATAATCGATCATTTCAACGAACGGAACGGGCCTAATGCTACCCTCATAGGAAACCATCATGGAGCCGCTCCCCCCTTTCAAAAGGAACTGCACGGCTCCGTATCCGAGATCGCGGGTATATTCGACATCAAAGGGGATCGGGTTTGCGGCCCTGAGCTCGTATCCGATGTTCTTGTCAACAATGTTCACCCTAATACCCATCGAATTCAGCGTTTGATAGACGGAATTTCTGACCATTCTTCCGAGCTGGATTTGAGAAAGACGGAGTTCGCCGGCTTCGTTCTTTTCAATTTCTTCAAAGCTTTTCAGTTCTTCCAGGTCAAACTTTTCCGATATGCCTTCTGCCAGGATAGCGACGCCATAATCCCTCCCCATTGAGGTTCTCTTGATAATCGAACCAGTGAGGATATCGGCGACCTTCTTAAATGATAATCGTTTTCCCGGGAATTCTTCCGGTATAAGCGATATTGTGGTACCCGCCGCCTTGCCGATGCCGAGGGCAAGATGCCCGGCGTGTCTGCCCATGGTCGTTATGAAATACCACCGTCCCATGGTGCGGGCGTCTTCCATGATGTTGTTGACGATGTACACGCCCACGTGACGTGCCGTCTGATATCCGAAGGTCGAAAATCCCCCAGGCAGCGGTATGTCGTTATCTATGGTCTTCGGGGTATGAACAACGCTCATGGAACCACGAGCTTCCCTTTCGATCCAGTTTGCCATGTATAGGGTACCGTCCCCGCCGACAGTGATGAGATATTTGATGCCGATATCTTTCAGCGTGGCCATGAGTGTTTGGAATTTTGTCTGGGCGTTTTCCGGGGCATCTCGGGAAGTTCTCAGTATTGACCCTCCTGACGCATGGATTCTGGAAACGTCATCGATAGTAAGTGGAATAATTTTACTGTTACCTTCAAAAAGGCCCCTGAACCCGCCCACGATACCGACAACTCTTTGTCCCTCATTAATGGCTTCGATAGTTGCTGCGCTGATAACCCCATTGATACCCGGCGCGGGACCGCCCCCTACAACTATTCCGATGAGACCTTCTTCCATATTTTCTAAGTGTGCATCTTTCTCGCTTTATTTGCAAGTTTTTTTATCATATCCTGTTAGAGTTCTTTTAGAGTGGGTGCGGTGAGGAGGATATAGTATTAAAATAGGTTTTCATATGCCCATATCAAAGGGTTTCGACTGGACGCTCAAAGAGGCGAAGAGGCTGCGATGCGAAGTGATCCAGATTTTTCTCAAAAACCCGAGGTCATGGGAGAAAAAAATATGGAAGGATGAGGAGATAGATGCCTTCCGGAGACTCCATAAAGAGATACACGTTTTTGGGCATCTCTCCTATTTGCCCAATCTTGCAAAGATCGATGAAGACGAACGTAATCTCAAAAATTTTCTCCATGAAGCAGAGCTCTGCCGGGAACTTGGTGTCGATTGCCTTGTTGCACATTGCGGATCACGTACAAACATACAGGTCGGTGTCAAAATGATCGCGAAAGCAGTCAATCACGTTCTTGACCGATACGATATTGATATCTTCCTTGAGAATTCATCTGGACAGGGAGCGGCCATTGGAAAAGATGCGAGCGAACTCGCTTGGATCTATGAACGCCTGGACAGAAAGGAGAAGGTTTTTATCTGCATCGATAGCGCACATCTCTTCCAATCAGGTTGCGATGTACGCGTAAAAAAGACATGGAAGGCATTCATAAGCCATATAGCAGAGAGCATGGGAGAAGATAAAATCGGATTTTTTCATCTCAACGATTCGAAAACCGCGCTTGGGAGCAGGATAGACCGCCACTGGCACATCGGGAAAGGCAAAATTGGAAAGAGTTTTTTTCGATCCCTCATAAATGACAAAAGATTTGCCCATCTGGGGGGCGTCATGGAGACTCCCAAGATGGGCAACATGGATGAAGAAAATATGCAGGCTATGCGTTCTTTACTTTCTCCGTTGATGTCTCGTTCTTCTTCTTAGTTTTCTGTATTTGTGTTTCCTTATTTTCTTTTTTCTCCACTTCATTACGCTGCCCATTCAGTCACCTCATTATATTTAAAAAAGAATCCATCTCAATAAGCCGGAAATTGTAAACGGTAACAAGATAACCTTCCTGACATTTTTTTGCAAGAATATAATGAACATACGAATTGCTTCATAAAAAATGTTACCCAAAGGGTGGTGAGAAGAAGATCGTTGGCTCGCAGATGATGTTACCGAATAATAGCTCTGAAAGGAGGAGCGGATATGAGCCCGCGATTAAAGAAGGAGTATATCGAAGCTGTCTTCCTGCGATACAAGAAAGCCCCACGGAGAGAGAAAATACTCGATGGCTTTGCGTTACCTACGGCTCGCATCGGAAGCATGCCATACGATTGCTCAGGAAGTTCAAGCGGGTTGTAAAACCAAAGCAGAAGAAGAAAGGACGCCACCCCGTCTATGACACTGATGCTATCAGCATACCCCTAAAGAAAATCGGGCTTGCTTCCAACCTTCCCTATGGTCAAAACGGCTCAAGGCGATTATCTCCTTATGACTTCCCGGATATGCAAAACAGTTCGGCATACTTCCCCTGGAAACCATCAAGGCCTTGAAAGGGATAAGCGTAAAAGTGAAGCTTTCAAAGCAGCTTACATACCTTAACCCGTTTGTCCTGAGGAAGCCTATGGAGATAAAGGTTAAAAAATCTTCCAACTCTGTTATAACGATGATCATCAGAGGCCAACGACCCGATAACCTTCTTCGGTGACATTTATCTATGAGGCAACTGGGGATAATGGCCATATTCCTCCTGAAAAAGTTTAGAAAGCAATAGCATGAAGATCGTATCTCTATTCATGTGGGAGCTCAATCTGCGAAGCCCAACAGTCGATGTGAGCCAGTATTGTCCCCTGTATGTTTTGCGATTGAAAAGAGAGAACAAAATGTCTATAATTACAACCACGCGCCCGTAGCTCAATTGGATAGAGCAACGGACTTCTAATCCGTAGGTCGCAGATTCGACTTCTGCCGG
>CAVWHH010000019.1:0-38012 GCA_963754785.1 uncultured delta proteobacterium
CATTTTTGGTTCAGGTTCCCTGCCTTCCATCTCCTGGAACAAACAGAGAACAAATACGCATGGCGAGAACATGTCTACGTTATGCATACTGACTCGTTGAAAAGGTTTAAGCAGAACCTGACAGTCATGAATAGAGATGTCAAGTCCCGCAATGTCATGTCTTAGAACAGAAAAACTCCCTTTCCTGTGCTTTGCGTATCGAACAATCTGTACGCCTCTTCGGCTTGCTCCAGCTGGTAGCGTTGCGTAAATACCTTTTCTATTGGGATGTGCCGATCTAGAATGAAACGTGCACACTCGGCCTGGCCCACCGTGCTAAAGGTCCACGAGGCTAGCAGTGTTAACTGCCGTCGCAGCAAATCGGTGCTCACATCTACAGTGAGCTTATCGCCTTCGCCCACCAACCCAACCGTGCCCCATGCGCGCGTGCTGCGAACGGCAGCCAGACGTGCATCCGGGTTGCCGCTGCAGTCCATTGTCAGCTCCGCACCTTCACCATGGGTTAGCCCCTTGATGGTCTGCACGGGATCGTCCTTCTTTGTATTGATCGTGACGTCCGCGCCCATCTCCTTAGCCAACTTCAGTCGCTCCTCGCTTATATCCAGCGAGATTACCCGGGCGCCCATAGCTTTTGCTAATTGCGTAGCGCTCAGCCCCACTGGCCCCTGCCCAAAAATTGCAATAGTCTCTCGGCCAGAAAGCGCAATACGCTTCAGCGCACCGAAGGCCGTGCCTGTACCACAAGAGATCGCCGCACCCACTTCAAATGAAAGTTCATCTGGCAATGGCACCAGGGTCGCGGCCGGCACCTTGAGGTGTTGTGCATGACCCCCATTTTGATTAACCCCGTATATGCCAGTTAACTTCTGACAAAGTTGCGGCCAACCTGACCGGCAATGATTACAGACCCCGCAACCAAAGTAGTGGTGCACCATTGCCCGCATGCCAACGCGGGCCTGTGCTTCTGAAACATTCGGTCCGACTGCGGCCACTACACCGCACGGCTCATGTCCCGAAATTACGGGACCACCCGCGTCTTTTACGCCTATACCCGCCCCGGAGCCTGCAGGCGCGCGATACCCCTTGAGATCGCTTCCGCACATACCTGAAGCCTTCATCTCCAGTACCACCTCGCCCGGACCTGGTGTAGGGTCCGGAAATTCCCGTAACTCCAGCTTACGATCGCCAAGAAACACTATGCCTTTCATACTGTCCTCCTTTTTTTATCTATCCACCTGCGATGAACTCCATAAAAGTAACCGTGTCCTCATCTTTCAATAGAATTTTTTCAAAATCTTGCAGCTTAACATAGTTCCGATCATTAATCACAACTTGAATATTACGCTCGAAGTTTCCCGTTTTGTCGAGAATCGCATCGCTGGCCGCAGAACCATAGCGCCCGATCATTGTATCGACTAAATCTTTAATCGAACCCTTGGTGCATTCGAGAACGCCTTCTTTGCCTATCAACTTCACCAGTGATGGACATCCCACAATTCTAATTTTCACATACACAGCAACTCTCCTTCTTCTGCAACTATAGCCAGCCTTTTACTGAGTTTTTCAACATAGAAAAACAGTTTTTGCATGATCCCTCTTGAAGTCAACGATTCCTGAATTTGTAACACGTTATGTTGACAACATATCGAGTAGGTCCATGTCTTTTAATGTGTCAGGCAATGGTTTGCCAGTTTTCGTATCCCATCCCATGCCCACATAATATATTTCCCGCATCTTTTCCCAATTATTCATGATACCAATTCCCTTACAGGGCCCATCCACGGGTGTCGAACCATACCGTGGAGAAGGGGTTTCAAGCTCAGCCTTATGTCCATGGCGAAGGTTGAACATGCGCAATACGTTAACAATTCGCCTGCCTGTTCTCATCGCATCCTCCAGTTTCAGTTCCCACCCGGTAACAGCATTTAAAGCTTCAAGTACACCACTCGGATTAGGGCTTGCCAAACGACAAGTGACCAAGCAGTCTTCAATCTGGGGCCAACCGTTGACTTTCGCATTAACCATTGCCACTTCTTCAGGGGAAAAGAGATCCTTTACCGGGGGGAATCCATACTTTTCTGGAGCGGCCCCTCCACAGGTTGCTTCAATTGTGCTTGTATTTGAAAGACATGTATCAAACAGCTCTGACCATCGACCACGGTGATCATGCCCCCGGGGGGTATTTCCGTTCATTGCGTAGATGGCAATGTCCGGGGCAGCCCCTCCTATTTTACGAGAAGCCTTCATCACGCCCTCGGCGAGCAAGTCTCCAACACCACCTCGATTTGCAATTTTGAGAATGAGTTGTTCAACAGCTGGTATATTCCCCCAGGTCATATCGAGACCATCCAGGTCTTTCTTGTTTAGTATGCCTTTTTCACTGGCTTCCATAACAAAACCCAGAATCCAGCCGATCTCATTGCCATCTACTCCCATACGGTCGGCAAGATCAGTCAAATGTACAACTGTTCCAGGGTCGCTCTGTCCTATCTGTGAACCGAGACCCGCTAATAACTCGTATTCTGGTTCTGGTGCGCGCAATCCTTTATAGGGACCCTCCGTAACAGTCACGATTTTGCAATGCTTAGTCCCGCAGGCATAGCAGGGATCGTCTTCCACCTTGAAATGGGTTCTGATATAGTGTCCGTCCAGACGTTCGTATTCGGGAAAGATATTAGTCGTGTAATTCTTTATGGGGAGCGCCCCCACCTTGTGCGTGAACGAGAGTCCTCCCCCTGTTCCCCATTCATAAATTAAGCCCCCTCCCAAATTCTTTGAAGCCTCAAGCGCCTTCTTATTGGATTCTTTGAACCTCTCAGTATCAAAAATAGCAAACCCCCGTTTGTCTCTGTAAGCAACAATTGCCTTTAGTCGTTTCGAACCCATAACCGCTCCAAGGCCGTTCTTGGAGGCAACATGTCCCCCATCTCCTACCACAGTGGCGAAGCGAACTCGATTTTCCCCGGCAGGACCAATGGAAAACACACTCACTTCTTTTCCTTTCACACCCAGTTCTTTCCGAATAGCCTCCTCGGTCTCGAATGTGTCTTTACCGAGAAGTTTCTGCGCATCTCTGAGCTCTGCTTTACCATTTCGGATTACAAGATATGTCCAAAGAGCACCTGTGCCCTCAATAATAACCCCATCAAATCCTGAGAATTTCAGATAGGCTCCAAGAAATCCCTGCGCCTGGGAACAGCCAGCCAAATCTGTCATCGGTCCTTTACCGATCAGAGAAAAACCACCGGCCCCATTCAATCCGGACCCCGTGAGCGGACCTGTTCCAAGGATAAGCCGATTCTGGGGATCATCCCAAGAAACCTCACCCGGAACTTCCTCCCACAATATCTTTGCCCCAAGGCCGGTGCCGCCAATCCATTTCAACTGATCCTCAGATTTGAACTCCTCTTCGGAAAAGAGCCTCTTTGTCAAATCAACCCTCAAAATTTTCCCTGTGTATCCAAAATGCTTATCTACAGGCATCTCTAACCCTCCTTTTTTGTATACAATTGGCTCCTTTTGATCTCTCCGTTATAGATCAAGCCCTCGTTCTATCCTTCATTGATTATTGCTCAATCATGCACTCGTTGTCAAGTGTTTTTTGTGATTATATGCTTACGGACGAAAATTACTTTGCCATATTAGCTCTAGTATCTACTTGCATTAATTAGTAACTATGTTATAATAGGTGTCAACACAAACCGGTACATGGAAGACACATGGCGACACCTATTAAAGTTGCTGTCAGCGAAGAGCAGAAGGCAACGCTTCAAAGCTGGACACGGAAAGGTAAAACGGAAAAAAGATATGCCGACAGAGCACGAATCATTCTCCGTTCTGCTGCAGGTGAAAGCAGGGATGTCATCGCAAAGAGCATGAACATTACACCGGCTATTGTTACGAAGTGGCGGAAACGATTTCTCGAACAGGGCATCGATGGATTATTCGATCTTGCCCGCCCGGGAAAACCTCCACGATATGATGAGACAACGGGCCAGCATATCCTTGACATACTCGATAAAAAACCGCCGGACGGATATAGCCGCTGGAACGGACCACTGGTGGCAAAAGAACTGGATAATATCAGTGTTCATCAGGTATGGAGAGTACTCAGAGAGAAAGGTATTAGTCTTGAGCGGAGGCACTCATGGTGTATCTCTACGGATCCTGAGTTTACCGTCAAGGCTGCCGATATTATCGGGCTCTATCTTGCGCCCCCGGAAGGAGCGCTGGTTATCTCTGTCGATGAAAAACCCTGCATACAGGCATTGGAGCGTGCACAGGGATATCTGAGACTTCATAATGGAAAAGCGCTTACTGGATTCTCCCACGAATATAAACGGCATGGAACAACCACGCTCTTTGCCGCTCTCGACATCATGAGAGGCAAAGTAACAGCGAAACATACGCAACGGCGCAGACGGAGAAAATTTCTGGATTTTATGAATGAAGTGCTCAGAAATACAGAACCCGACAGAGAAGTGCATATGATTCTTGATAACCTCAAGACCGACAAACCGAAACATGACCGGTGGCTTGCCCGTCATAAGAATGTCACGTTCCATTATACGCCCACTCATGCATCATGGCTCAACCAGATAGAGATATGGTTCAGCATCCTTCAGACACAATCGCTCCGCGGAGCAACCTTTACCTCCGTCAAACAGTTAAGGCAACACATCGATGCCTTTGCCGGAGCTTATAACGAAACTGCTCAGCCATTTGAATGGCACAAAGTAAATGTGAGAAACAAAAAGTCTGAGAGTAAGTTCTCGAACTTATGCAAGTAGGTACTAGGTGCTATTTATCAAGTTTCTGCGATCGTTTTTTTTCTTTTTAGTGTCCATGAATTTTACATGTTTCTTGATGTGCTTTAATGCTGTTCGATAAACATCCTTCACTTTTTCACAGATAAAATCGAAGTCGATGAGTTCCTTCATTTTCCGTTTTCCGTAGGGCATGGTTCCCTCGTACCCTGTTGTCGAGATAAATATGATACTGAAAAAGGTTTTCTTGAGGAGAGTCCTGATAACCCATTATGTGGTCTATGTCCTTGTAATTATAATACAATATTATATCATACTCTCTCATAAAAGGCCACTATATTGCATATAATTAAGAGACAATTTTATCTTTCTTATCATGCTTGTATGAGACGTTGGGCAACAGGCCCTTGACATCATAGGTCAAACTGTTCAGGGTGTTTCGGGAACCACGAACGCCCAGGCATCGTTGTCCAGCTGTGCGAAAGCATCTGCCACTACCGCCTGAGTAAGGAAATATGGAAAGGCAAAAGGAAGGGCTACCAGGGGATTTGTCACTGGAAGCCTTTACTCCGGTGGCACACACACGGTCACTTATCGAAGCCGTGTCTTAGCATTCGAGCAGGCCTAGCCCTCTCAAAATAAAATCAACCATGGTATCCCGAATTTCCTCCGTTGACCGAGACTTTACCGTCCAACCCCTAAGAGGCTGGAAAAGCTGGAGGAAAACTATCTGGTTTGTTAGAATTTCAATGTCGCCCTTGATTGGTTCCCGTTTATTCACCTCCTCTAAAAGACCACGCCAGAACGTGATGAAATGCTCTTGGTCAAGTTTCAGAATCGTGCGTAGGTGCTCTCTATCCAAATTTTTGCTCTCGGTAAAAACAAAACGGAAGAGCTTGTCATTTTTAGCAATGAAATCCACAGATCTACGAATGGCAACCGTCAGTCTTTTCAGGGGGTCCGCAATATCTTCAACCTTCGAAGCTCTCAAAGACTTACGCCACAAATTGATCATGTGCTTGTGGAGTAGATATAGCACATCGTCCTTCGAAGAGACATAATGATAAAATTGACCCATAGACATGCCGGATGCCTCTGATAGCTCTCGGGTTGTGGTCGGGTGAAACCCCTTTGCAAAAAGGACTTTAGACACCCCTGCGATAATTTGTTCATGCTTGTCCTCGATGAGCTTGGCATTTTTCGAAGAAGATAGAGCAAGATCATCAGATGATACAAGTTTCTGGTTGTTCTTGTGTCTTTTTATTATTGAACGTTTCATAGATCATTTCTCCTTCTACATTCAATGTGGAATACGCGGGAAGCTCTATGCATCCATTTTCTATCGTTTCGTTCCATCACCAAAACACCTGGCCTGTTCGCGGACTACTCTTGTCAACCTTTCTTCAGGCACACTCTTTGGTCCTTGACAATCGCCCTATGTTCTCCCTTAAAGCAACCAGTCCGGACCGGATCCGGAAGGAAAAGCATCATCCTCCGTAAGGCCGGTCTCTGTGCCCGCTCTATACCCCCCCCCACTTCACACCCGCGGCGGCCAAAGAGGCACCCGACACATCAACCACGGCAGCACCCCCTTCAATCACAAGGACTGATCCCGTCATAAAGGACGAATCATCACTTGCCAGGTAACTGCAAATGCCCGTGATCTCTTCGGGTGCCGCAAAGCGGCGTAGGGGAAGACCGAATGATATGACTTTGAATACACCATCCAAATCGGTGTTGAGCGTTTTTTTCAAGCGGCCTAGTGAGCGTTCTGTCATAGGAGTTCTGGTGCCACCCGGACATACGACATTATTTATGACTGTGTGGGGGCCGTAATCCATCGCAACCTGCTGAGTAAGTATGATCAGGCCTGCTTTTGACGAAGCATACGCCGGCATACCAGAGTGGCAGCGGAGACCGCCGAGGTCGGCGATGTTTAAAATCGAGCCTCCCCCGTTCTCGATCATAAAGGATATCGCGGCTTTCGTAAGAAGGAAAGGGCCGGTGAGGTTCACCTCGATGACCTCACGCCACAGCTTGGGATCCAATTTGGCAACAATACCGCCATAGATCCGGCCGGTATTGTTCACCAGTACATCAATTCTGCCTCCAAATTTAACCGTGGCTTCTACCATGCGCGTGGCGTCTTCGGCCTTGGAGACATCGCCGGCGCAGGTTGTTGCCGAACCCGATGGAAGCGCACTGACTATCTTATCGAGCTTTGTTTGGATTCCCCCGTTATACAAATTTTCGCTCCATCCTCAACGAATCACCGTGCAATCGCACTGCCTATACCCTGACCCCCTCCCGTGATGAGCACTACTTTCCCGCTCAGATTCATCTCTTTCCCGCTTTTCAGTAATAGAACCGATGCCCCAAGGCTTAGAAATTTTGGCCTCACTCTCCCCGATTCTTTGTTGCAACCCATCATCTTCTCCCGATATGACGGTACCGTCAAGCGCTGCATTTTTCTAAACGGAACCAAAGTGACCTCCGAGGTTACCAAAGCAACACGGCTCTGGGACAAGCACAGGCGTTCTTTCACAACGACAAACCTTGGAACCTCCAGGGCCCAGGTGAACCCAATGGGGCTGGTCATGAAAAAACGGCCCGAATAGTCTTTGGTTTCCAGCTCTGCTATCTTGCCGTCACTCATCATCTTGAAAACCTTTCCTGACCAACGAAAACTCCATTCCATCTCATCATATCATATCAATTGTTGTATTTGTGGAAACTGTCACCTATCGCACGGTTTTGAAGCAGCCAATCAAGCTAGCCGATCTCCTGCAGGAGATCGGCTACGCATGTCAAACGAACGCAATGGCACTGGCTTCCTTCAAACATTAGTAATAACTCGACAACCGCACCTTCCACGTCCTCTCTTGCCCCACGGCGTGGTACAATATGTCTATCATGTTGATCAACTGGTCGATCTATACTTAGCAGATTTCCACCTTTGTTGTCAAGCACTTTAGCACGCCCGCCCAGGGTGATTTCGTGCTGGTCTCATCACATAGGCATATCAAGCAGTTACTGATAGTTCTGGACAATTATCTCCTGATATGGTATGGTGGAACCAGAGGTTGTTTCATCGAGATTGTCAGGAGTGTGCATGTTGAACCTATCGGAAGTCGTTGTTCGACCCATTTGTCCTACTGAAGAACAGGATTATCAAAGCCTGATGGAAGCGTATCACTACCTGGGTTCTTTGCCCAAAATCGGGGAGACGCTGTGGTACGTGGCCTTATGGCAGGATGAATGGGTGGCCCTTGTCACCTTCTCCGCTGCAGCGTGGAAGTGTGCAGCACGGGATCGCTGGATCGGATGGAACTTCCGGCATCAGTATGATCGCCTGAAGCTGGTGGTGAACAACAGCCGTTTTTGTATTCTGCCCAACTGGCATGTTCCGAATCTGGGTTCCCGTGTGCTGGCGTTGTGTGAAAGAAGGCTCCTTTGTGACTGGCAGCAGCGTTTCGGCCATCCGGTACTGCTCCTTGAGACCTTTGTCGATCCAGAACGGTTCCGGGGAACGGTGTATAAGGCTGCAAACTGGATCCATGTGGGTGATAGCAAGGGCTTTCGCAGGGTTCAAAAGGGATACACCCCCCAAGGCTCGCCCAAAATGGTCTTCGTCAGGCCTTTACACCGCGATGCACAATCGCTTCTCTCCCAGGCCTCTCTTAACCCACCTTATCGTACAGGAGGTTCCAAAATTATGCTCAGAGCCGATACAATGTACTCCTTACCTCGTTTCTTTGCCGATATCCCTGATCCCCGCCGTTCCCAGGGACGACGCCATTATCTTCCCACGGTGCTCGCCATCACCGCAGCTGCAAGCCTCTGTGGAATGCGGGGCTACAAGGCGATGGCAGATTGGGCACATGGCCTGGGTCAGAAGGCCCGGGAGCGCTTCGGCTGCCGTATGGAAAACGGCCGGCGGGTCGTTCCCAGTGAGTCCATCATCCGTGATGTCCTCATCCGCATCGATCCTGCGCATCTTGATAGGGCGCTTCAACGCTGGAACGAAGCCTATGGGAAGGGAGATGAAAGCCTTGCCATAGACGGCAAGACCATGTGCAACGCCATCGATGTGCATGGTCAGGTCCACATCATGAGTGTCATTGGTCATGAGACAAAGACCTGCTACACCCAAAAAAAGTAGGCAGTCTTAGGGTAAGCAATGAAGAAGTCAAACGCACGAACGAGATCAAATGCGCCATCCCGCTCCTTGACGCCATCGCCATTAAGGGCAAGGACATCACCGCTGACGCCCTTCTGACTCAACGCGACATCGCCCACTACATTGTGGGGCGCAAGGCCCATTACCACTTCACCGTGAAGGGGAATCAACCCACACTCCTTCACGACCTTACCCTCTTCTTCAAAGACCGGCAGGAACCTGATTTCGTCGAGTGCGTGTCCGCTGATCACGGACGGATTGAGATTCGCCGCATATGGACCACCACCGGACTGAACGGTTACCTTGACTTTCCCCATGTGGGGCAGGCCTTCGTGATCGAACGGCAGCCCACGGAGAAAAAAAGTGGTAAACATGGCAGTGAGGTTGCATACGGCATCACCAGCCGAAGGCCCCACGAAGCCGATCCCGAACGTGTGCTCAAGACCAATCGCGGCCACTGGGCTATCGAGAGCTGTCACTACATGCTCGACTGGAACTATGATGAAGATCGCAGTCGGATACGCACCGGTCACGGCCCGGAGAACATCACAAGGCTGAGGCGGTTTGCCATTGGAGTGATCAAATCGAAAGGGGTACGGAGTGTCGCACAGAAAATGCGGGAACTGACTTTCAATGTTCGCATGGTTTTCGACTACTTGCGGATGACGGGGAACTCATGTGCATCTACACATGTTTGAGCGGAGAACAAATTTGCCGTGACAAAAGGTATAAAAAACTTGACAAATGTTTTTAGGATCTGCTATTTTGAGAAAGTATACGGAGGAAAAAATTACATGGAACATTTAGCGCATCGGATTAGGTCAGAACGAAAGAGGCTGGGGCTTGCGCTGAATGAACTTACTGAGAAAGTGAGCATTAGGCCTCTGAGGCCTCAGAAAATCCAGACAGTGAAGAGTAGCCCGTCTGTGGCGCTTCTGATCAGCCCTATGATAAAGCATTTCTAGGAGAAACACCCATGCCGACTCTTCGGCACAAGGAAGAATGAAAATAATATATGACGACACAATTTTTATTTTAAGGCATACGATGATACGGACTAAAGAAAGAACTCGATAACATGTGGAAGAAAGGTCGACGCTTACTGGTGGTTAAAACCCCGCAGGAGAGACTGACCTCGGCCGGTCATAAGGACAAAACAATGTTGCCATAGCGCAGAGGAAATTTTTATAACCCCAACCGGCTATTGCACATCATAAAAAGAAAAGAAGGAAATATGCATTAGGGAAGCTAATTTTCAGAGGAATAAGGTCGTGTATTTAACACCAAGTTCATATCGATTCGGAGAGCGGATCTTGAATAAGAAATCCGCGATATTTCAAAAAAAGAGAGGGTAAGAAAATGAAAGGCTTGAGAGACAGAATTATTTCCTTGGCAGTGGCGTTGATTATCGTGTTAGCGCTTCCCTGTTTGGCTGCGTCAGCCGACGTGATCAAACTAACCCATGCCTCGCTGTACGGGTCCGATCACACGTTGAGCCGTGCAGACAAGCTGTGGATCGAAAAAATCCAGAAAGAAACCAATGGGCGGGTCCAAATTACCCCGTACTGGGGAGCAACGCTCTTCCCGCTTGCCGATGCCATTGACGAGATGGTCATCGGTACCGCGGACATCGGGGTGGTTTCGCCGGTAAGGGCAAGAATGGGCTTCGAGATTACGAAGGCGGCGCCCTATTTTTTTCTGGGTGCAAATCAGCAGAACGGTGGCCGTATTGCCAGGGAATGGAGGGCAAAGTTTCCGGAAGTGGAAAAGGAGTACAAAGGCTTGAAGGTGCTCGCTTGGGGCGGGGGACTTACTTATCAATTAATTTCCCGGGTGCCTATTCGCAAGATAGAGGATCTCAAGGGGCTAAGAATCGCGTGTATGGCCGCCGAGGCAGATATCTATCGGTCCCTGGGCGCAGACCCCCAGATTGTGGGTGCGGGAGAATTCTATGTGCAAATGCAGAAGAGCATGCTGGATGCAGGAACTGCACCTTTACAGACTATGAGTGCCTTCAAGCTTTACGAAGTTGCAAAGTATGTTACCTTGATCAATTTCTATAATGTACCCAACGGCAACAGAGTCATGAACCTTAAGAGCTACAACAAACTGCCCCCTGACATCAAAAAGGTCTTTGACGATAACATAGTTTTTTGGGGCAATACCGAAGACTCGATGATGATGAACGACGATCAGGCTGGTGCCGAACTTGCGAAAAAGAACGGTGTACAATTCATCACCCTCTCAAAGGCTGAATTGGACAAGTTCTATCAACCCTGGCGAGCACACGCCCTCTCAAAGGCCAAGGAGCTTGACGCAAAAGGACTGCAGGGCACGAAGATGCTACAGGAGGCGGACCGCTTGATACAAGCCGACACAAAATAGCAGGGAAGTCACCACATGGGCTTCATAGAAAGAATAATTCTCCGATTGGTCAACTGGGGAGGGGTCATAGGCGAAGTTTTCATCGCTGCGGTTACTGGTGTCCTTATAACGGCTGTGCTGGCTCGTACCTTTCATTTCGTAGTTCCCGGAACGCTCGACCTTGCAGAGACGTGGGTCGTAATAGGCATCGCCTTCTCTCTTCTCAAGGCCGAAGTGAGGGATCATCACACACGGGCGGATGTCCTGGTGAACAAGATGGGCAAAAGAACCAGGGCGTGGGCCGAGAGCGTCAACACAGCGTTAAGCTGCTTTGTCTGGATGGTGATTGCCTGGGGTAGCATCAAGCTTACCTACGAGAAATGGATAAACGGGGAAGAGACTGATTTTCTCCGGTTGCCGATTCCCCCGTTCCGCGCCATTTGGACGCTTGCATGTGTACTCCTCTGTGTGCTTCTGGCCATAAAGGTTGTCCGTCACATCAAAGAAGGGGTGTCTAAATGAGTCCGGTCGTGATAGGCCTGATCGGTTTTCTCCTTCTGTTCGCTCTGCTGGCAAACGGCATGTCCATCGGTTTTGCCATGGCCCTTATCGGATTTCTCGGGATGTGTATCCTGTTCTCGGTCCCCGTTGCCGTGGCCAAAATGGCCATGACTTCCTACCACGCCGCATCGGACTACTCCCTCGCCGTCCTGCCCCTTTTCCTCCTCATGGCACATGTCGTCTTTCAGTGTGGCTTTGGTGATCAGTTGTTCAGGGTGGCAGAAAAATGGGTCGGTCGGCTCCGGGGAGGGTTGGCCATGGGGACCATAGGTGCCTGCTCTGCCTTCGGTGCGGTGAGCGGCTCAAGTCTAGCCACGGCTGCGACAGTCGGCCTCATTGCCCTGCCGGAAATGAAGAAAAAGGGCTATGATGACGGATTCGCTGCAGGAGCGGTTGCTGCCGGGGGCACGATGGGCGCCCTTACGCCGCCTTCCGGAATGCTCATTATCTACGGGGTGCTTACGGAAACATCTATCGGGAAGCTCTTCGCCGGGGCCATTGTTCCTGCTGTTATCACCGCCTTGGGTTACGTGTTAACCATCTATATCATGTGCCGGATTCACCCGAATTATGGTCCACCCGCAAGAAAGGTGAGTTTCAAAGAAAAGGTCATCTCCCTGAAGGACTGCTGGGAGGTATTCGCACTGGTTTTTTTCTGTATAGGGGGGATCATTTTCGGATGGTTCACTCCTACGGAGGCGGGAGGAGCAGGCGCCGGAGGGGCGATCCTCCTTGGCGTGGTGAGAAGAAAGCTGACGTGGGCAAAGCTGAGATTTGCCTTCAGCGACGCCATGGCAACAGCAGGCATGATCTACGGGATTGTCATCGGGGCCTTTATCTTCAACTACTTCGTGGCGAAGACGAACCTTCCCCAGGCAGTTGGGGAATGGGTGGTAGGGTTGCACGCACCTCCGATGGTCGTGGTTGCCATTATTGCCATCATCTACATTCTTCTTGCGACCATTATGGAAGGCCCCTCGATCCAACTCCTTACCCTACCCATCTTCTTTCCGCTGCTCATGGGGCTTGGCTTCGATCCCGTCTGGTTCGGCATCATCCAGTGTCGTCTTTTGGAACTCGGTTTGATAGTGCCTCCCTTGGGCATGTGTATGTTCGTTGTGGCCGGACTGGATAAGGAAATACCCCTCACCACCATCTTCAAGGGCTGCCTCTCGTTCCTTGCCATGGATATCGTGACCATGCCGATCTTTATGTATTTCCCACAGACGGTTCTGTGGCTGCCGAGTGTGATGAAGTGAGAAAAGGTATGTTTATGAAGTGTGGCTTGCCTCGGCGACTTATCGACGGAAATGATCATGAGTATCAATGGATGGGGTAAGATGTTTTTTAGTGGACACCAAAGTTGAAGTGCATTTTTATTAGAAACAATATTTACGCAGGCTTTCGAAGAATTGCTATTGTAATACCCTACAAGGAGTAACAACATGATTGGATCAATTTTGGATAATAAAAGGGTATTGGCCGTTGATGACGAACCGGATATTTCGGCAGTGCTTAAGGTAGAAATACTTGAGTCTTGCCGGAACTGCACGATAGACGAGGCAACAAATTATGAGTCAGCAGTCGGGCTTCTAGAGTCGAACCATTACGATCTTGTTATCCTTGATATTATGGGCGTTCGTGGATTTGATCTCCTCGAACACGCTGTAAAGCGCAATTTTAAAGTTGTCATGCTTACAGCTCATGCCCTGAGCCCGGAAGCCCTCAAGAAATCCCACGATATGGGAGCCCTCGCATATCTGCCCAAGGAAAAGCTCGGCGAGATCGTACCCTTTCTTGAAGATGCGCTGCAATATGATTACAAAACAGGGTGGAGACGTCTCCTCGATAAGCTGAAAAACTATTTTGACGAGAGGTTTGAAGCCGACTGGAAGTCGAAAACCAATGTAAACCGGTGGTACTGAAAACAAACCCATCACGGACATCCTGCATTCCTCCTTCTGGATATATCCCTATGGAAATAATGTGTAGGAGGTCCTCGCTTTCAAGCGACAATCGTTAGTATTTCTGTGATTGTCACTTTGCAGATTCGTACAAATTGTCATTCTGTCCTCGGTGGGAAATCTTTCAAAACATATTTCGGTTATGCCCCCTTTGTGTACCTGACAGAAATGGGGGTAACAATATCAAAATTGTTACCCCCTGACCTTTCATGCACTGTTTTTGTGCCCAAAATTGTGCCCGTGGGATGCAGGAACACTCCGACAACTTCCGACTTCTACCGACACGCCGAAAATTGCTAAGCTGGTGATGCTCAATGAATTGTAAATGATTACAGATACTTGAGAGAGTGTCTATTTTGCGTGTTACTGCTCTTCGAATCCAAAGGTTGCGTGTTCAAGTCACGCTGGGCGCACCAATAAAAACAATATGTTCCAAACTATATTCAGATCTTCTCCTCTATCTACCCAACAGCATACCCAACATTGAAAGCAAAAAGCGCTCTTTCCCTGCAGTTCTGTCCTACCAACCCAAAGGTTGCAGGTTTGATTCCTGCTGGGCGCACTAATAAAATTAGGCTTTTAGGCTTATTAGACTTAACTCCTTATTATTCATCAAGTCCTATTTGACCGCTATTTTACTGCTTTTGGACATGCAACAATAGTTTCTTCTGGAAAAATATCAAATTCCAGAAATAAGCAGTCTTTTTCCAGAGAGACCCCCGGCACCACCCGATTTTCCTATGGGACCCCCACCAACCCGTTTACGTCATCCTCTCATACAAAAACGACTTCTCCAAAATTTTTGGTATTTTTTTGAAATTATCATAAAAAGGAACTCTATCCAGGTGAATGGCAGTGTGCGCTTATCGCTCCTCCCAAGGAAGAACCATAAACCTTGCTCAGAAAGGGTAGTCATTACCTGCAGTCCTCAAGGGGTCACAACGGATGTGATCCCCCTCCATTTCTTCGGGACATGGTTAATGAGATTTGTTTTCCAAACATGGCCAAGCGCCTCGGCAATATCCTTTACCACCCACCAGGGTTCATTCTGTCCATCCCTTACAATTCGCACTTCCATATCGTTAGGATCTGTTCATAAATAACTAATGCTTTTGAGCGATGGTATAGTTCCACTCTCCATGAAAAGGTTCAGGGTGATGGCTGAGTGCCTTCAATTCAGTGTCGCTCACTTTGATGCCTTTTGGGTAACGATTGGTATCCAGGATGGCGCGTACCTTGAGACCGGTCCTGGTCGTCGTGGACTCAATCAGATTGATGATAACCTCGTGGTTAATGAGTGGACGCCCACGCCAGTTCAAGCTGATAGCGCTGAATAGACGATGTTCAATCTTGTTCCATTTACTGGTTCCCGGCGGGAAGTGGCTCACGTGAATCTCTAATCCTATTTCGTTGGCGAACTTTTGCAGCTCAGCTTTCCAGAGTCTGACGCGAGCGCCGTTGCTTCCTCCACTGTCCGCGGTGATCATCAAAAGCGTGGCGTCAGGATATCGTTCCTTCCCCATCATGAGCCACCACCGTCGAATGCTCTCCACCGCAAAAGCTGATGTATCGTGATCAGTGCCAACATTCACCCATGCTTCATTATGCTTCACGTCATAGATCCCGTAGGGGGCTACCTTGCCGAGTTCTTTATCCACAAAATCGTGTACCTTCACCCTGACGGGATCGCCCTTGGGGCGATAGGACCGTCCTCCGTTCTTGTAAAACCCTACCAGTTCTTTCTTCTTTGTGTCCACCGAGATGACCGGTTGTCCCTGCTCCATAGTGGCCTTCACTCGCTCCGTAATAAAATGGAACTGTGCGTCGCGGTCGGGATGAACGCTTCCTTCCAGGGTCTTTCGGTTTCCTTGCAAACTGTAGCCTTGCCCAGTGAGAAGGATTCCGACCGTGACATGGCCAATGTGGTGGCCCATGGCACGAAGATGTGCGGCAAGCGAACGGAGACTTTGGGTCGTCCATAAAAGAGGGGATTCAGGATCACCCCTTGTGGTACCTTCTACGAGCGTTTTTAAATCCTCGAAAAGTGTCTTGTCAATTGTTTTGAGTAACTTCCTGCCTGCCCCGGCGCGCCTGATCCGTCCTTCAGGGAGAAGGCGCTCGCCGGTCAGTTCACGAATTCCTTCGGAAATGACACTTCGCGACATCCCAGTTACCTCGTGGACCACCTTTATACCGCCTCGTCCAATGGCTTTCGCCTCAGAGGCGGCCCAAAGTCTGCGACCTTTCTCGTCAAGGTGGGGCCATATAGTCTGATACCGAGTATGCATCCGGTCGGTCGTCGTCATGCTGTAAGTATGGCAGACCGAGGACAAAAAGTCAAGTTAATTTATGAACAGTTCCTTATATTTGAAAATGTCCGATTTGTCATTCATGTTTTTTTTCCTTCTAAAATGAATACGTTAATCCACGGTAGCCTGGAATAGGCCTTCACAACAGTACCGCTGTTGCACTTTTATCTCATGGGTTGGTAACTTGGGCTGGAAAACGCGTCACAGAGTATTTTTGAGGGTTCAATATGAGTATGCATGGTAGGCAAAGTACGGAGTGTTCACTG
This sequence comes from uncultured delta proteobacterium, assembly GCA_963754785.1. Taxonomy (GTDB): domain Bacteria; phylum Desulfobacterota; class Syntrophorhabdia; order Syntrophorhabdales; family Syntrophorhabdaceae; genus PNOF01. The sequence continues at coordinate 16,411 of CAVWHH010000019.1, forward strand.
CCATAAATTAAGATGTGCGTGAGACCCCTGGAAAACCAGTTTAGTTATTTGCCCGTAATGTTTGGTTCTTCAGAAACCTTTGCCGGCGGCAACTTTCTTCCTTAATCGTTACTTGGCAAGCCTTTCCAAACTATGAAGATTCAAGTGGTTGTTCGTTTGTCGGATTGACGATTTTCTTCTATTTTCTTCTATTTTCTTCTTGTAATTTGGTAACACTTGCGGGAGAATGGATTCATGGGCAGGGGGACCAGGCGAGACACAAAGTGGAAGGCGGGTAACATGGGAAATCAGAGCCCTTCCACAATGGTCAACTATATACAGATAAATTGTACAAGCAGTAGTCACGGACAAAATACCCAGAGAAAGCGACCTCCTCTTTGAGGTCTCATCATGAAGGTGAAGGGAATTAAGCAAAGGGAGTTCGACAAGATCAAGGACTTGATTACCGTTGAGTGGAAGAAGAAATCCGGCATAAGGCTTTGAGAGTCGACTTTGTGCCATAGCTGGAGACAAGACTGAAACGGATATGGAAATGTTACTCGGAATAGCTGTTGGCATCGGTTTGAGCGCAGCATGTGGTTTCAGAGTTTTTGTTCCTTTGCTTGTGATGAATCTCGCGTCACTGAGCGGGCAGCTTCATTTGTCGTCGGGGTTTGCGTGGATTGGGAGCTACTATGCAACGGTAGCCTTCGGCACGGCAGCGATCGTTGAAGTCCTGGGTTATTATATTCCCTGGCTTGATCATGTTCTGGATATTGTGGCGGCTCCCGCTGCAATCATTGCAGGAACCGTTGCCACGGCTTCAATAGTCACCGATATGTCTCCGTTTCTGAAGTGGACACTGGTACTTATTGGAGGTGGTGGGATAGCAGGATTAGTGCAAGGGACGACAGTTGCACTCCGTGCAAAATCGTCAGTCTCAACGGCAGGGATAGGAAATCCTTTGGTTTCTACCTTGGAATTGGTCGGATCAATCGTCATAGCTTTACTTGCCATTTTTGTTCCAATTCTCTGCCTGGCTCTCATCGCATTTCTGTGTATTTCTGTCATCCGCGTGGCGGGTCGGTTAGTATGTGGGAAGAGGTCGTCGATGAACTATGCGGCGCGTCAAGGGCTTCGGTAATCCTGAGCGTCTGCTGAAGTATTCATTTAACATCCAACCCTGGGAGGTGAGAACATGGGCATCATCTGGACTATCGTGTTGGGTTTTGTGATTGGCCTCATAGCCAAGCTGGTCCATCCGGGTAAGGCAAACATGGGCTTTATCATGACCGTCTTGCTCGGCGTCGCCGGTTCGTTCCTAGCTGGTATCATAGGGCAGTTCATCGGCTGGTACAAGGCTGGCGAAGGGGCGGGTTTTATCGCCTCGGTTATCGTCGCGATCTTCCTCCTGGTAATTTACGGCAAGATCAAGGGCAAGGCCTCGTCGTAGCCGTTGGTAGAATCGTTTGCTGTTTTCCTGGGAGAAGCAGCGAATGGCCCCTCATGGTCACTATTCGCTCGAATCGGCGCGGCTGAGCCGGGGTGTGATTTATTCTTTTAGCGGTAGATCTTTAACCTTTAGGGCTAGCCAATCATCATGCATTTATAGTGAACCAAAGCACCCCTGTCTGTCTAAAAATTCTTCCTCTGGTGTTTTCACTACCTCCTCCTTATATACAGTATTTCAGACAATAACGGTTTTCCTTTAAATTCCTAGATCCACCATCAAAAATAATGAAAAACCTCGTTGGCCCTGATGAACAGGCGTGATAGAATAGATTAGCGAAAACAAATCTATCACCAACGAGGTGAATCAATTATGGCACAAGGACTCCTTCCTTACAAGTATGAAAAAGAAAAAAGTGCAAGCGGCATGACCTCTCTTGCTGGCCTTCCCGTCTACCTGGACCTGGCCTCTGTTCTGAACCTGGGAGAAAGCATCTCGTCACACCTGCATACAAAGGTGCAGGGATGGACAGACGAACAAATCATTCTCTCCCTTATCCTCTTAAACCTCGCCGGTGGAGATTGTATTGATGACCTTCGTATCCTCGAAGCCGATGAAGGATTCTGTCGCATACTCCAACGCATAGAACTTAAGGGTCTTCCCAGGAAGGAACGACGAGAGACACAGAGACGATGGCGTAAGGAAAAGCACCGGTCAGTTCCTTCTGCCTCAGCGGTATTCCGGTACCTTTCTGCTTTCCACGAGGACTATGATCGCACCGAGGGCAAGGCAGTGATCCCTCCTCTCACTGAGATGCTTACTGCCCTTGAGATGGTCCAGGGCGATCTCGTCAGGGCGATCTATACGAAGAATCCCGTTCAGTGCGCCACCCTCGATATGGATGCCACCCTCATTGCCACACAGAAAAAAGAAGGCCTCTTCTCGTATAAGGGATACAAAGCTTACCAGCCCTTAAATACCTACTGGGCAGAGCTGGGGCTTATGCTTCATACAGAGTTTAGAGACGGCAATGTCCCAGCAGGATACGAACAGTTGAGGGTATTGAAAAAAGCCCTCTCTCTTCTCCCCGAAGGAGTAAAGACGGTGAGACTCCGCTCCGATACCGCAGGGTATCAGCATGATCTAATCACATACTGTAATGACGAAAAGAAGCACCCCCGCTTCGGCAGAATCGAGTTCGCCATAGGCTGCGATGTCACTCCGGAGTTTAAAAAAGCGGTCCATGAAACAAAAGAGTGGCATCCCCTTACCGATAAAAATGGGTGTATCTCCGGAGAATATGCGGAGGTCTGCTTTGTCCCCAATAAGAGTGCCACAACCAAAAAGACAGAACCCTACCGTTATATAGCCATCAGGGAGTTGTTAAAGCAACCCAACCTTCCCAATATGCTTCCCTTTCAGACCATCACCGTTAAGAGCACCCAGTACAAGCTCTTCGGGATGGTAACCAATATGGACTGGGAGGGAGACAAACTGATCCCTTGGCAGCATGAGCGCTGTGGCAAATCCGAAGAGGCTCATTCCGTGATGAAGGAAGACTTGGCAGGGGGCAAGCTCCCCTCGGGAGACTTCGGAGAGAATGCGGCCTGGTGGTTAATCATGGTCCTTGCCCATAACCTGAATACGGCCATGAAGAACCTTATCCTCAAGGGTTCCTGGGTCACAAAAAGAATGAAGGCCATCCGTTTCCATCTCATTAACCTGCCGGGACGCGTTATGGAGAGATCACGACAGCTTCTCATACGGCTTGCCGCAGATCATCCCTCGTTTGAGATAGTGCTCTCTGCACGGCAGAGAATCATGGAGCTTAGCTATGCGCCTTCAGGATAAGATTAAAGCCGCTCTGACAATGAAATCGCATTCTTTAAGGGGGCAAAGGAGAGCCCTGTCCAAAATTAGCCTTCAGAGAGGTTCCATGATGTCTGGATAGCATAATAGAGGGCAAGGAGTCATCCTATGATTCCATTTTTCGGGTAGTTTTTCAGAAAACCGGCCCATCCGGAGCAGCAACATGGGTCATGGGGAAAGAGGTGGTGGATTTAGGAATTGTATTGACATTTATTAGGTAGCATATCAAAATAAAATGAAAGAGTTACAAAAGAAGGAGAGAAGAGGGACACAGCAAAAGAGTTATTGAATTACCGAAGGACATCTGAAAGAGAGGAAGAATAATGACCGCAAAAACATGTATTAGGACATTGATATGGTTACTTGTTCTGCTTATGGCAGTACCTCCTGGTGTTTTTGCCCAGAATACCGATGCGCCCCCTCTGTTTATCCAGGAGCAGTTAGACCAGATGCTCGCGCCGATAGCACTCTACCCCGACTCACTGCTCGTGCAGGTATTGATGGCTGCCACCTATCCAATAGATGTTGTTGCGGCAGATCGTTGGGCCACGGCAAACCGGAACTTAAGCGGAGACCAGTTTGCTGCTGCCCTGGACCAGCAGAACTGGGATCCGAGCGTGAAGTCATTGGTGAATTTCCCCTCAGTACTGGGGATGATGGACCAGAGGCTTGACTGGACGCAGAGACTGGGAGACGCCTTCTTAAGCCAGGAAGACCAGGTAATGGCCACGGTTCAGAAACTGAGGGCGGCAGCGCTGGCCCAAGGTACGCTGCAAAACACAAACCAGCTAAGAGTGGTGACCGATGGCCAAACTATTGTGATTGAGTCTGTCAACCCGCAGGTTGTTTACGTGCCCGCTTACGACCCCATGGTTGTGTATGGCCCCTGGTGGTATCCCGACTATCCTCCCTACCGTTACTATCCAGTGGGGGCAGTAATCACGGGTGCCATCATCTCCCTGGGACTGGCCGTAGCCATAGGAGCAGCCTGGGGCTATGCGTGGGGCGGCTTTGACTGGGGACACCATCACGCAATCGTCAATGTATATCAGAACACATATGTCAACAACCGCTATATAAACCGCAACGCGTATGCCAGTCAGTATGGCGATGAGGGCCGTGGCACATGGCAGCACAACCCGGTTTACCGAAAGGGTGTCGCATACAGGGATCAAAATGTGGCCCAGCGGTTCGGACAAGTACCGAGGGGTAACCCTGATGCGAGACGTGACTTCAGGGGCCATACTTCGGACACCACGGGAATGTCAGCGCAGGCCCAGAACAATGGGGCAGTGCAGGGGCGTAGAGATGTTTCCAGGGTTAATCAGCCGCCGGTCCAGGTAGACAGGGGTACTATTGCACGTCAGGCCCCGCAGCAGCAGAGAGTTGAGGCACCGCAGCAGCAGAGAGTTCAAGCACCGCAGCAGCAGAGAGTTGAGCACCGCAGCAGCAGAGAGCAGCACCCGCCATCTTTAGCGGTGTAGGCAGCAGCGGCCGTGAGGTGAAGACACAGAGCGACCGTGGCCTTGCGAGCCGGCAGACTGTAATCGCCTCGAAAGCCAGTCCGGCACCCCCAAGCAGAAACACAGCTCGTCCTAGCGGTCAGAAGGCAAGTCAGCCGAGCGGTGCAAACACAGGTCATCCCAGTGGCGGAAACCGCCCTCGATGAAAATGACGCCGGAACCACTCATAAATATCCACTTGAGGAGGAATAACATATGATTCAGATGATTTCATATAAGAAACGTGTTTCGGTATATTGGTTTGCTCCGGCGATTATCGTCGTTTTCATGATGACCCTCTTGGTTATCTGTTCTCCTGCCGATGCAATAGCTACCAAGCAGAAGTCTTTCTCGTCTCCTGAAGACGCGGTGGGAGCCATGGTCAGTGCAATAAGAAATAATGACCAAAAGATGCTCATCGCCATCTTTGGACATGGGAGCAAAGGCCTCATTTCCTCAGGCGACGAGGTTACCGATAGGGAAAATCATGAGCGTTTCTTAAAATCATATGAGGAAAAGAACAAACTGGAAAAGATAGGAGACAAAAAGGCAATACTCTATGTCGGAAAAGAAGACTGGCCCCTTCCCATCCCTCTTGTGAAGAGGGGCAGATCATGGTCCTTCCACACCAAAGAAGGCAAGGAAGAGATCATTAACAGGAGGATTGGGAAGAATGAGCTTAATGTCGTCCAGGTATGTATGGCTTATGTGGATGCCCAGCGGGAATATGCGCTCAAGGATCGTGATGGCGACAAGATTTTAGAGTACGCCGCGAAGTTTGTAAGCGAGCCTGGAAAGAAAGATGGCCTTTACTGGGAGACGAAGGAAGGTGAGGAGTTGAGCCCTATGGGACCTTTCTTTGCGGCAGCAAGCAAGGAAGGTTATGCACCAACGGGGCCCAATGACAATCCTATACCCTACCATGGTTACTATTACAAGATTCTCACGGCCCAGGGAAAGAATGCTCCGGGAGGGGCTTATGACTATGTGGTCAACGGCAAGATGGTTGGAGGTTTTGCTCTTGTGGCCTATCCTGCCCGGTATAGAAACTCCGGGATCATGACTTTTGTGGTAAATCAGGATGCTGTGGTTTACGAGAGGAACCTGGGGAAACGGACGGAAGAGATCGCACGGGCGATGACAACATTCGACCCGGACAAGGAATGGAAGAAGGCAGAATAAGGAGCTCTTTGGGCTATGATCACCTGCAAGGACAAAATGAACGGGCGATAGGCCTTATTGTGGGATGGCGGGGTTCAGTGCAGCACGGTTGGAGGAACGCGAGACGTTTCGAGAAGAAAAAAAATGGGGTCTAATCTCCGATGAATCATCAGGATCAACAGCATGTATTTGCTGAACGGAGGTGAACTATGATGAAAAGATACGTCACATGGTACTTGATAGTCGCAATGCTGGTTCTGGGCATTGCTCCTCGTGTTGAAGCGGCTTTTTCGCCATCGGAGACCCTCACGCTTGCGGCCTCGATACGAACAGCCGATATCGAAAGTATTCGCGTCGCTCTCGAAAACAAACTGGTGCGCCAGAGACTGCAGGACCTGGGGTTCAGCAATGACGAGGTTGCCTCCAGACTCTCACAGTTGAGCGATGAGCAGTTGCACAGCATGGCTAAAAAGATTGACGATTTGAAAGTCGGCAAAGATGGCGGTGCCGGGGTCCTGATCGTCGTCCTCCTCATTGTTCTCATCGTTGTTTTGGTTATTGCACTATCAGGAGGACGAAGAGGCTGGGGCAGAAGGTAGCATGTGCTGCAGATTGCTGAAGAAAACAAGGATTGCCCTTCTATGTCTCGGCCATTTCTATCAAAACCACCGGGTAACCGCATTATACGTCTGGACTGAAGACATGATTCCAAAACAATTCGTACCACCAAAATAAGGAGGAGCGCATGAAAAAGTATGGTGCAGAGTTCTTCGGGACGTTCTGGCTGGTCCTGGGCGGGTGTGGGAGCGCTGTCCTTGCCGCAGCTTTCCCTCAATTGGGCATCGGCTTCCTTGGCGTTGCACTGGCCTTTGGTCTTACCTTACTGACCATGGCCTTCGCGATCGGACATATCTCTGGCTGTCATCTCAACCCCGCAGTTTCTGTTGGACTCTGGGCCGGTGGGCGTTTTCCGGCGAAAGATCTCCTGCCTTATATTGTCGCGCAGGTTCTGGGAGGGATTGTCGCGGGCGCGATCCTCTATCTCATTGCCAGCGGCAAGGCTGGATTTGATCTGAGCGCGGGTTTCGCTTCGAATGGCTACGGCGAGCATTCGCCCGGGAAGTACTCCCTGTTGGCGGCTTTTGTCTGTGAAGTTGTCATGACCATGATGTTTTTACTCGTCATCCTTGGTTCAACAGATAAACGTGCGCCGCAGGGTTTTGCACCCATCGCCATCGGTTTGTGCCTTACCCTGATTCATCTGATCAGCATCCCGGTTACCAACACGTCGGTGAATCCCGCACGCAGTACCGGTGTGGCAGTGTTTGCCGGTGGTTGGGCCATATCTCAATTGTGGCTCTTCTGGCTGGCGCCCATCGTTGGCGCTCTCCTTGGCGCGGCGATCTATCGGTTTCTTCGTGGCTCAGAAGATTGATGCTCCTGACCATTGAGACCTGCTGACGTGTTCTAATTAAGGGCGGTTGCTCTGGCAAACGTGAGCATGACAAACTCGAGAGGGGGAGGTCTATTAGGCGAATATTGTATAATCCCTAAACAAATTTATATGCCCGTAATACTACTTTTTGATAAAGTATACCTTGCAGTATCTTCATTGCTTGGGTATAATCGTAGAAAAGAGGTATCCATGGCAACAAAGATCATTGCACCAGGATATTTTCTCGAAATCACTCCCAGCGTTGCCATGGTTTATGATAAATTGTACGGTCTTCAAAAGAAGTTTTGGAGATTCAGATGTTTGGTTTGTGGAGAGCGCTTATCCGATCATTCCGGAGAGTCGGTAATTGATGAGAGTGGATTAGTAACAAAATAAATCAATGAAGGGGTGCATCATGAAGAAAAAATCATTTGGACTCGTATTATTGGTTGTCATCATCGGTATATCTTTGGGTGGCTGTGGGTGTGTCCAGCAGGCAATGAAGGGTGAGGCCGCTCCTCCGCCCCCCGCTGCTGCAGTCCAACCTGCTTCTGAATGCCCGGCTCCGGTAGTCTGCCCGGTTTGCCCGGCTCCGGTAGTCTGCCCGGCTCCGGTAGTCTGCCCGGTTTGTCCGGCTCCGGCTACGGTTCCGCCCAAAAAGGACCGTAACTAGACCACCATCAAGGCTCTGCCCCGCCGATTGATACAACATGAGGCGGGGCCACTTACGGTTGTTGCTGGACGTGAGAAACATGTTGATGCGGCACGGACAATCATATGAAGACAAATAGAAAAAAGATCAGGCTGTGCCTTTTGGCGGTATTGCGGTGCACAAAGCGCTTGGAGAGCGTACGCGTATTCGCAGCGATCATAACCAAAGGGCTTTGTCTTGGCCTGTTGGCCGTCAGCTTTATCCCCCACCAGGTTGCCGCTGCGGACAACGCTGCGCAATTGTCCAGCCCAGGTCGCTCATTGTCTTCGGATAAAGTTGCAGTAGCCCACTTAACTACTGAGATACAACCCGTGGTGGCACCTCATCCCACACGGGCAAACTTTGAACAGGAGCATAAGTCCCGGGACGCCCAGCACGTGGCAGACTGGGTAGTTGATTCGGGTAATAATCAGGGCATGCCATTCGTAATTGTCGACAAGAGGGATGCCAAAGTCTTTGTATTCTATGCCGATGGGCGACTTCGTGGCGCAGCCCGATGCCTGCTGGGCATGGCCAGGGGTGATGACTCCGTTCCGGGTATCGGTGACCGGGAGTTGTCGGACATACGCCCCGAGGAGCGCACCACACCGGCGGGCCGATTCGTGGCTTCGCTGGGCTACAATTTCCACAAACAGGATGTCCTCTGGGTGGACTACGACGACGCCATTTCCATGCATCGGGTGATTAGGACCAAGATCCGCCTGAAGGGTTTGGCCACCCCATCGCCCCTTGACAAACGTCTTTCCTATGGTTGTATCAATGTTCCAGACAAGTTCTACGATAACATCGTGAGCCCGGCTTTTACCGGAACGAAGGGCATCGTCTATGTGCTGCCGGAAACCCGGTCGAACAGCGAAACCTTTCCGCAGTATTATGACGTGAACGATGTTGAGGAACGGGCACAACTGCAGACCTCGAGTAGTCAATGATGCTATATTAAAAGGTAGACTTCGTCCCTACCTCCGGTCACATAGCTTTAGTCTTTCCCCTTCCACACAAAGGCTGGACCGGAGGTTTTTTTATGCAAAAACTTCATAATCCTTTGCGTACACGACACTTGTTATCAAAAACAGCGTCATCACAAATATTGCAAATTTTTTCATTTTGTTGCCTCCTTTTCGTTTCTATCGTATTTTCACAATAAAGCTCATATACTATCCTGTCACGGTTCCCTGCCCTTGTCCGATCTTCGGCCGGCATTGGATGAATATAGAGATTTGATGGTAAACACGATAGTCTCTGTCGTAACTCCGATACTGGTGAAAACTTGGTGTGGTATCTCAACGGGGTAAACTTTCAGGGATCGTATTAGCTCTTTATCGTTGCCTCTCCCTTGGAAATAGTTGGGAAGTAGGGCCCGTAGTGTCCTTGGATTGTTGGGGTCTGGCACTGGTTAAAGAATGTTCCTGCAATGACGACACCGGCGCTCCTGCCTATGGCTCACCTTGAATTACGATGCACGAGAGAATAAGATGTGCTAAAATTAAATAAGGCGGTTTGCTATGTCTCGATATAAGTTTCGGGTAAATGATACAGAATATATTACCGTTGATGCTCCTTCTCTTGAGGAGGCTTTAGAACAGGCGGGAATAAAAGAGGACGAGTCATATGAAATCATCGAGGGGGATGATTTCAAGGGTAGGAGTATCAAATCCGCCATTAGTGACGATATCTTGCAACAGGTGGATAATGCCTATGGCGGCACGCAGGCAGAAGACTTGTAGCTGGCTTTCTCGTATACCCATTACTAAAATGCTGTTCTTGCTATACTCTTTTGATATGCAAGATTACAGATGGCATTCAATAAATCCTGGGTCAGGATCTACTGCCTGGGCCAGTGAGGGCGAGCGTACAGAAACACACGGTCTCGATACAACCTCCCGCTAGTCCTATCTGTCATTATCCTTATCCCCCCCTTGCTATGGATTGAGCTATCTTCAGGATATCGTTGGCCTTCTTTTGAACCTGTTCCTCGATCTGGTTCAATCGTTCGGCAACTGTCTGTACCTGTGCTGCCAGTTCTGAACGTTTGGCTTCCAAGTTTACTGATGCTTCCTCTGAGGACTTCTCTTTCAGACTAACCTCTTTTTCACGCTCTTCGATCTGGTTCAATCGTTCAGAAATTGATTCTTCCTGTGCTGCCAGTTCTGAACGTTTGGCTTCCAGATTCTTCGTCTGCGCTTCTAAGAACTCTTCTCTGAGACTAACCTGTTTGTGGCGCTCTTCGATCTGGTTCAATCGTTCAGAAATTGATTCTTCCTGTGCTGCCAGTTCTGAACGTTTGGCTTCCAGGTTTGCTGACGCTTCCTCCGAGAACTTCTCTCGGAGACCAATCTCTTTTTCACGCTCCTCCATTTGACGTGCTTTTTCATTGATCTCACGTCTATGCTCTTCGGCCTCTTCGGAAGCCCTTAGTACTCTTGTCGCCTCCTCTTCGGAAAGACTTTTTTTCGATTCCACTTCTTCCAGAACTTCATTTAGCCTTTTCTCTTCAAGCGAAAGCTTTTCCTTGAGCGCCTTCAGATCGTCCTCGAAATTCTGAAGTGCCCGTTGTCTCTCTTCAAGTTGGAGGTTTGTTCGGGATAGTTCTTCCTCTTGAGCTGTTAATCTCTCCTTTTCACCCTTAATCTGCATTTCCTCTTTCATTATTTTTCCAGCCTGTGAATCAGGATCTGCCATTTTCTGGCTTAATTCTTCGACTTGAGAATCCAATAACGCACGGTCGGCGGCCAACCGCTCTTCTCTTATTCTTAAATCTTCAAACTTGGCATTGAGGTCACGTTCGGTTTCATCGAACCGTTTCAGTAATGTTTCTGCTTCGTTGAGCCGACGATTGGCTTTATAGAGGCTTTGCAGCCGCTCCTCAACAGCTTGCTGCTTGTCTCGTAGAACCTGTTCACGATGGTCTACTTCACGTTCAAGATGGTCGAGAACGTGTGAATCGGGTGATTGCTTCTTTGAAAGAAACGGAAATGTCTTAAAAAGGCTCATCTTTTTCCTCCAGAGCTAAAGATATGATCCGCCATTCGAAAGAAAAAACATCTCATGCTCTTGAGAGGAACACGAGGTGATCCCTGCTAATCCCATTTTCTCGTAAGTGCATTTGTTGTCCCAGCAATATGTAATGTTATTGCTTCATTACCATTATGTTTCTATTTCGGTGAGTTGTCAAGCAACACCTCGGGCCAACATTTCAATCGGTAATCGCTACATATGTCTATATACCGTTAATACAACAGTAGTGTACTCAACATTTTTCCCAGTGGACTAATTTCTAAAAATTGGTGTGAGCAATTCTATTAAATGCTTCCTGTACTCGTTGCCCTTCAAGCCTTCCGAAACTATGAAGATTTTAGACGGTATTCGCTAATGCTAATAACTGACGCTGTTGAAAAGCTTGGTTAGGCGTAGTGTCCTAATTTCAGCTCCTTGTTGTCATCCTTAGGTCGAATGTGCGCCATTGATTTTATACCATCCCTGTATAATATTGATTGAGGAGGACAATATGAAAAAATTTCTGTTAGTCGTGATGCTTTGTCTGGTTGTGGCCCTTCCATACCCCTCTTATGGAAGGGATGACGGTCATGGCGGGGGACACTCCGGTAGGTCTTCGGCACATTCGTCTGGGGGATCTCATGGACTCTCAGTGGGTCATCCCGGAGGTGGAGTTCATCCAGGTGGTACCGCCCGTTGGTATGGTGGATACTCTCGCGGAGGCCACTATTATGGAGGAAATTATTATCGTGGCAATAGCAGATACTATTACAGAGGGTATGCACCAAGAGGGGCCATATTCGGAGCTTTTCTGGGTGGAATAGTCATTGGGGGCATCTACAGCCCATTCTGGTGGCCTTACTACGCTGTACCAGTAGATCCGGCCTATTACGATCCATACTATCAATATCCATATCCTGCACCTCCCTACGTTATTGAGGTTCCACCCACTGAGGCCACTACCGCCTATCAGCAGGGGCCTCCACCAGCAACGCCGCCGCCAAACCAATGTTACGCACCCAAGACTGATTCAAACGGGGAGGTAATCAAAGACAACAACGGTAACATGACTCCTGACTTTTCTAAGCCGGTACCGTGTCCTCCACAACAATAGCAAAGAAGAAGGAGAATGGCGAGGATATCCTCACTATTCTCCTTGAACAGAACAATACAGGTACTACTTCCATACTCTTCACCTGGCAAGCCTTCCGAAACCATGAAGATTTCAAGCGGTCTTTTATTTGCTGATGATGAATTTCTTCCCGAAACCTGACCATCGTTGTGGGACACTTCAATTTGTAGGCGGGAAAGTTGTCAATTGAGCAAAGCAGCTAAAGAGAAAAACAGCACATCGGTGTTTGTGTCACCACGTTTATCTACCTTCCGGACTGGTGTTCAATCATGTTCGATAGGTTATGATGGCAACGGGTTACCTTCCTTTGCCAGAATATTTCGGTTCCAGCATCATCTCCGGCACGCAATCTTCACAGACCCATCCCCCTTCAGATTCCTCTGCCCCGGCTAAGGACCTGATCTGGTGACAACGAATGCAACCTTATTTCTTTCGCACCTTTCGTTATAAGTTCTCCTTTCCTCGATCGAGGCGCTGTTTTGAGCATCAGCTTCCCTTCCCAGCTTCCACCCTCCGACACCTCTACATCATCCAGTTCGTCATCATCACTAAGTATCTCGGCAGTGTTTCTCCCTTTCTTCATAATACTAAATGCTCCTTCTATTATAAATATAAGACGTACCGAACGGATTATAAAGAATCATACATTTTTTGGAAGTCGGTTATTCAAAAAACCATGTGGCTGGCTAGTGCTTCCTGTACTGCTGTTTTTGCGATGCTCCCCTAACGCACAACATTTCAGGCGGAAATGGCCAGCCCGCATTTTGAGGGCGAGTCGCCCCGGTATCGGGACTGCTTGACGATTTTCTCAGCCGCTTCGATACGAAGGCGGACCTGGAGTCCAATCCCCTCCCTCCCCTCAAAAAGGGAAAGAAAAAACCCAAGGACGGACCTCTCGTTGATCTCCGCGCTCACCTCTACCGGATGGATGGCGTTGACTTTACCCAGATCGACGGGCTCGATGTGCTTACGGTTCAGACGATTCTTATCCGAGACCGGCCTTAACCCCCGAGCATTCCCCACCATGAAACATTTTACCTCATGGCCCGCCCTTTCCCCCGATAACCGTGTTACCTAAGGAAAGCTCAAGAGCACGAGAACGAGAAAGGTCGCCAACCGGGCTGCCATGGCCTTTTGTATCGCGGCCCAGTCACTCGCCAACAGTACGTCTGCCCTCGGGGGTTTCTACCGGCTGATCCGTTGCCCGTCTCGGTGCCCCGAAGGCTATCACCGCCACAGCCCATAAACTGGCAAGGATCTTCTATACCTTGTGGACCACCGGCAAACACTCTGTTGATCTCGGCGCTCGGCACTACGAACAGCGGTACAAGGACAGAATAGTACGCAGTATGAAGAAGAGACACCCATGACCTAGGCTATACGGTCACGATAGAACCGACGGCAACCGCGGCAGCTCTATAGGCCAGGTGCCTGGAGTTTCTCAGGAGGTGAAATTCTTTTGGCTCTTTCTTAAGTAAGTTGCATTTAAAGTTGCATTTATAGTACCTAATTTCGTGGTTAAGCGCCTAAGGTTCTGGAGAATTTTCACTTCGAAGAAGTCACATATCCCCCGGCAGAGCCGGGGGCTTGATAAAACCGTGAACCGCTCAAAGCGGTTAAAAACCATGAGCTACCTGAAGGTAGCTATTCTACCTCGAACATTTTCAACTGGTCGATCTTCTTGTCCTCTTCTTCCTGTCTTCTGACATACTCTTTGACCGTTTCATCATCGAGCCCTATCGTTGAAACGCAGTATCCTCTGGCCCAGAAGTTCTGGCCTGTGAAGTTCTTTTTGTGTCCGCACATCCGAGCGATCCATATCGCGCTCTTGCCTTTTATAAACCCTATTACCTGGGCTACCGCATATTTCGGGGGGATTGAGATCACCATATGCACATGATCGGCTACCAGTCGCCCTTCTACTATCGAGCATTCCTTCTGCCGGGCTAATTCTCTGATGACCGGCACCAGTTCCTTCTTCATTGTTTGGTATAATGTCTTCTTCCTGCACTTCGGTATCCACACCACATGGTACTTGCAATCCCACTTTGTGTGGTTTAGACTTTGGTACTCTTGCATTAAAACCTCCTCCTTTGTAAACTTCGAGCGGTTCACATTGGAGGGGTTTTCTCTTATAATCCCGAAAATGTCAAACCCTGTGAGTCCCCCGGCAGAGCCGGGGGCTTACCGGATTTAGTTATTGTGACTTATATCGTTATGCCAATCATATCAATCTATTGATCTAATTGTTGACACTTTCAAAAATAGCGGATCCTATCTATTTCGTGAACCAATTATCGAACCAAAAGCATACAAGTTTTTTGTAATTAATCCTTTTTGCATATTGTCTTGTATGCCAACTGATTAGAAAGATTGTTGCACTTTATTTAAGAAAGAACCATTCTTTTTCCTAGAGGGGGAGGATAGCCGGAAGCCTGACAACACTCCTTAGTCTTAGGGTCACTGAATACTGTGTGCTTATTTAACTTTATGAGAAAGAGCTAGGCGGGCTCAAGTTTCTCCAGTTTTGCCTTCTTTATCAACTCCTCGTATAAGGCTGATTCTTCCCGAGATAGCGTTAATTGTGGGGGTCTTTGCTGATTGTTAGGCATTGCTTCGGATTCTTCTTCCTGTCCCATCTCGTGCTCCTCCAGTTTCGTTTTTATCTTGTAGAGTGCTGTCAGTTCCTCTAATAAGGCGTTCAATTTCGACGACATTGTATCCATGTTCTTTAGCTGTCAACGGTCTTTTTAAATTGAGCCATTTCCGGTCGCGAAAAGTGAGCCACTTGCTATCATGACTGGTTCATTTTCATCACCTCTTTCCCTATTTTTCCACGAAGCCTGTAGCTGTTACCCTTGATGTTGATGACCACACTGTGATGCAACAGGCGGTCCAGGAATGCCGTGACGATGACCGGATCATGAAACAGTTCAGTCCAGTCGGAGAAGGCCTTGTTGGACGTGATAATGGTACTGGCCTTCTCATACCGGTTGGCAATGAACCTGAAAAAGAGGTTGCATTCCTCCCGGTCTATGGGCGTATAGCCCACCTCATCTACGATCACCAAGGCCGATTTATGGTAGCCTCTGGCTTTTCCCTTCCGCCCGGCCTCATGATCTTTTTTCAACTTTCCGATCAAGTCCTCCATGGTGGTAAAATAAATGCTCATGCCGGCTTGGCATGCCTTCAACGCGAGCGATACGGCCAGATGGGACTTGCCGACGCCCGGAGGTCCCAAAAAAATTACATTGCCCTTCTGCCGGATAAAGGTCAGATCAAAGAGCGCCATCACCTGCTGACGGTCAAGTTTGGGCTGAAAGGTAAAATCGAACTCATCAACGCTCTTGATGAAGGGATGCCCCGATGTCTTGAGTGATGTTTCCACGCGACGCTGTTCCCTGCAGACAACTTCTTCTGCGAGGAGTTCATCGAGGAAGGCAAGATAGCTCTTCCCCTTTTCCTACTGACGTCTTCATCACCCTTTCCAGGATATCTCGTATACGGGGAAGCTTGAGCCGGATCCGACTGGTCTCAATACGATCGAGGACCAATGTATCACTCATACCCCCACCTCCCCGGCAACGCGGTCGTGGATATAGGGAGGTCTTATTTCAACATCCATATCATAGAACGGCTTCAGCGGGCTGATCGTACATCTGGCCCGGCCTTTGACATGTTTTGCCTGACCGTACTGTGCGCCTGTTCATCTCCCGGTCCTTTTTCAGTGCGTCATAGAATCCTTTGTCCTGAATAAGGTGTCCATTGCCTTGAGGGATCTCATAGGTCACCATCAGGCAATCAGTATCGAAAATTCTCATCTCCCTGTCCTTGACGCGCAGAACAAGGTGCTTTCCTACCAGGGTATGGGGAACCACATAACTGTTGCCGTCAAAACGGACGGTGCAGTCCTTAGAGACCTTTCGGTAGACCCGGTACGAGGTATCAAATACCCTCAAAGGCAGTACCTGCAGACAGGGCCGCTCAGGCTGGAATCTCTGTGACACTGATACGTGGGTTGTTCCATGAATCCGTTCATCTTTGAGCTCAAGCCACTCAAAAAGATCCCTATTCGCTGTCTCAAGACAGACAAATCCGTACCCCCTTAAGAAACCTTCACGGATAAAGTGAGAGGGTCTCTCGATCTTCCCCTTCACCGAGGCGGCATAGGCGGGCGTAACCTGCGGCTTGAATCCATAGTGCAACGCATATCCCATGAGGGTATCGTTGAACTTGTTTTTACCGGCTATCTTTCCAATAAATACGTTCTTCATCCGGTCATAGAGAATCTCTTCGGTCACACCGCCGAAGTGATCGAAGGCATGAATGTGGCAATCCAGGAAAGTAGGCATATCGCACCGATCGATAAGCTCCGAATAGATCTTCCGAGAATAGCCGAGAACCATCGAGAAAAGATAAAGCTTCCTGACCGTGCCGTCAGCATTTTCAAGCTGGACTTCCCGAATCCTCTTCCTCCTGAAAACCCGATACTGTCTCAAACCGCATATAGTCGATCCGCTGAGGATCATTCGGGATCGGATGGACTGACCTCATTAATATCTCATAACTCGCGACAAGACCCATAGGGCGAAGCCGCTCGTATATCCACGTGGCTTTGTGCTCCATGTCTTCATCAAGCCATGAATTGATGTTGCCCTTAAACGTATCTAGAAGGCTCTTCTGATTACCTTTCCCGAATAGCGCTTAAGATGGATATCTTTGTTGTGGAGGTATTTCTTCACCGTTTTT
Organism: uncultured delta proteobacterium; assembly: GCA_963754785.1. Taxonomy (GTDB): domain Bacteria; phylum Desulfobacterota; class Syntrophorhabdia; order Syntrophorhabdales; family Syntrophorhabdaceae; genus PNOF01. Next base: position 33,394 of record CAVWHH010000019.1, read on the forward strand.
CTGCTGATGCCCAGCTTCATTGCTATCTCTCGTTGAGTCAATCTCTTCCTTTTCAATAATAGTATGTCCAAAATGGTCTCGTTTTTTTCAAATGTTCCACCTCGTATATGCTGAGATAAAAGCAATAGCATATCCTTTTCTGTCATCAGTTCCACTCTAATAAGGCGTTCAATTCTTAACGACGATTATTGTATCATTGTATCAACCATGTATTTAGCCTCCTTCCGTACCTTTATTATACTTTCTTTTATTAGTTTGTCTGTGACATCTGCTACATTCTTGATAGCAGTGGTCTTGAGCACCGTATTTGGTTGGGATCAGTCGGCGGGATATACTGTAGTAATTATCGATTTCATTTCAAGTGTTGCATGCACATTTCTATCCGTTTGTGGCTCGATCAGCGTATTATGTTATATGGCATAAAACATGCTTATGAGTGGTTGACAGCGAACATGGAGTATGGGGATACCACGTGGGGCGATTTGCTAGATATAGTCTTCATATCCAAATGGTCACCCCGTTCCTACAATATCTCCGGTGTTCAAAATAAAGAGGGGTTCAGGTTTTGGCCCGATTTAGAGCCTGACCTCTTCAGTAAGAATGTTTCACGAAATCACGTAGGAGCCCAGCCCTGTCGGCGGGGATAAATGCGAAAGGGGTGGCAAGGAGGGGGTGAGACCCCTTCCTAAGGGCCATCTAGGCTGTCCAATAAGTGCTGGAGAAAGGAATCATCGCTCCTCCCAACAGATGGAGATTTTTTTTATACTTTACAGATGCCCCGCCCTGTGGGCGGGATCATTCACTCTACCTTTTTTCTTTGAGGTCACTCCCGATTCTATCGAAAGTTCCTTTTCCCCGAATATGTTACCAAATGGTAATGTTCCGGTCACGTTCAGGTAACCAGCCAGAGGTTACAATGAGAAACGGATAGGCTGTAGCCAACCGCAAACATTTTAGGTGCGGGTACCTGTCGGAGCGGTTCTATACCTCATCGAAGGAGGTTGTCATATGAAGACCAGACATGTACATACTTTCTTTGCCTTGGTAACCGTCACTTCACTTGCCTTGACGGGAACGGTATCCAGTACCGGCAGCAAATCGCTGCGACACGATATCCGCCAAGAATCGCGAGGAAGAGCCGCACTCTCTGATCAAATGGAGTTTCTAACCCGATATTACTATGCGGGAGCTTCCGCAGGCAGCACCTGGGAAAGCCTCGTAGATGAAAACTGAAGTGGAGGACGTCTCCTTTGAGCTCCCGATAACGCCTCCGCGGTTTATGATATAATGCAGGTTATTACTCGTTAAAGAGGATCTGATAATGCGAGTATTGCTGGTTGAAGACGATCAAGGGATTGCCTTATTTGTGGTGAAGGGTCTCAGAGAGGCGGGTTTCGCAGTTGACCATGCTGCAAATGGAGAGGATGGTCTGCACCTGGCGCTCACCGAATCGTATGATGTTATCATCGTGGACCTCATGCTGCCGAAAATCGATGGCCTTACGGTAATCACGAAGCTGCGGGATCAAAAACCCAATGTCCCCGTAATGATCCTGAGCGCAAGACGTTCTGTCGATGATCGCGTGAAGGGTCTGCAAACAGGGAGTGATGATTATCTCACGAAACCCTTTGCCTTTTCCGAACTCCTTGCCCGTGTCAATGCCCTTATCCGCAGGACGACAGGTGTACCAAGCCCTACCAGGCTGCAAGCGGCAGACCTCGTTTTAGACCTTCTGTCGCGAGAGGTCCTTCGTTCAGGACACAAAATCGATCTTCAGCCCAAAGAATTTGTTCTCCTTGAATATCTTATGAGGAACGCGGGAAGGGTAGTTTCAAAAACCATGATCATGGAACATGTTTGGGACTTAAATTTCGATCCTCAAACGAATATCGTTGAAGCGAGGATGAGTAAACTGAGAGACAAAATAGACAAAGATTACGAAAACAAACTTATTCATACAGTTCGGGGAGCCGGGTACGTACTTAAAGAAACTCATTAAACTGCGCCACTCGGTGGCATTCCGTCTCACTATCTGGTACGCCGGGTTTTTTGCGATATCGCTCGTTGGGGCTCTGGCGGCCTTTTACTTGATCCCGCTGCATGGTTTCCATGGCACCAACAATCACGCGTTAGAGGAACTGCAGGAACAGTTCCGTGCATACTTCGGCGCCTCTCTTGCGATCCTAATAGTCCTGTCTACCGGGGTGGGCTGGTTTATGGCAAAAAGGGCATTGTCCGGTGTAGAAGAAGTGACACGTGCGGCAGTCGATATAACCAACGGCGCTCTCGACAGACGGGTGCCTGTGAGGGGGCGTCAGGATGAGATAGATCTTCTCGCAGAGACCTTCAATACGATGGTGGAGCGTATCCAGGACCTTATCGGCCAGATGAGCGAGATCACCGAGAATATTGCCCATGACCTCAGAAGTCCCATAACGCGCATGAGGGGTATCGCAGAAATAGCGCTCACAGGCAAGACTTCTGACGAAGAACACGTGGCCATGGCGGGAATCATTGTCGAAGAGTGCGATCGGCTGCTCGGGATGATCAACGCCATGCTCGACATCTCGGAGGCGGAATCGGGCCTCATGAAGCTTGATGCGCAGAATGTTGATCTTGCCATACTTCTCCGGGATGTCTGCGATCTTTTTCAGCCGTTGGCGGAAGACCGGAGCATAGCAATAGCCATCGAAAGCCCTGAATCGGCTTCTGTACCTGGCGATCTCAAGAAGCTACAGCGCGTTTTCTCCAACCTTGTAGATAACGCCCTGAAATACACGCCCACGGGGGGATCAGTAGCCATAACCATCGAAGAAAAGACTAATTATACTGTTGTTACCGTCAAGGATACCGGCAGCGGCATTCCCGAACAAGACCTGCAGCATATTTTTGACCGGTTTTTCAGGGGGGAGAAGAGTAGATCCGCAGCGGGAAACGGTCTTGGTCTCAGCCTGGCGCAAGCCTTTGTTCTTATCCATGGAGGGACAATAACGGCCGCAAACGTCCCTGGGCAGGGTTCGCAATTTGCTGTTATTTTGCCGCGGAGTGCCTTGCCTCACCGCGAGAATGAACGTTCTGTAAATCTGAGTACGCCATGAAGAGAGAACATTGAGCATCCCGCATACAGTCGTATTCGGATTGGTCCAACGTTTGGTGTCTGTGGCTGCAAGCGGCGGTGACAGTGGCGCCGACTTCTTACTCACTGATGTACTTGGATCACGTTCTGGGCTTGGGTTGCGCTTGATACTGGACTAATCATGTTGCTTCCTTGGTTGGCCAAGATAGACCTACCTCGTTTAGGTCTTCATCGGCACCATAACCGAAAACTTGAGAAAAAACTTTTGCCAGCTGAAGGTCATTTTCTTTCAATCGGATACTTTGTGAGTTGGAAGGCTGGAGAGACTCACGCGGGCAGAAATGGAACAGAGGATAAAAAGAGACAACCAGATCCAGACCGAAGCCTGTATCGCTGATTGACAAAAGTTTCCACGGTGCATACCATATGGGGTGAAGCACACGTGAAGGATTACAAGAGAAGGGTCGAGACGAGTATGGCGAGAAGAGCCTGGACGGCTCTGTCGATCTTTATCATCGTCTTTCTCCTCAGCAGCACTGCTCATGCGTTCGCTCTCCTTTCCGAGGACGAAGACGCGCAGTTCTGTCCGAGTAGGGAGTCTCCCCATGCACTCACCCTCATGCAACAAGTGGCTGCCAAGGAGAATTGCCCACGGTTATCCCAGGAAAAACCATATACAGTTGAATCTGTTTTTTCTTTCGAGTTTCCAAAAGTCCTCGTGAGGGATGCGATCTACACTGTGACCTCTCCGGTTAGGTGGGACAAAAAAGACTGGCTCACGTTGGGGGCCGGAATAGCGGGTATAACGGCGGCAACGCTGGCAGATAAACCTATACGCACGCAGGTTCAGCATATACAGAACGCCTCTGCGACCAATGTAGCCAAACAGATCCGCCAGTTCGGGGGTGCATACTCGTATGGCACGCTGGGGCTTTTTCTCGCGGGCGGCAAGGTATACAACAATCCTGCCGCCAGGACGGTCTTTATTGATGGCGCCGCCGCTACGCTCATTTCCGGTGGGATTACCCTGGGCCTCAAATATGCTGTTGGCCGCTATCGTCCCCCCGAGGAAAAGGGCAATCATTATTTCCAGCCTTTTTCTAGTAACGCGCAATCGTTCCCGTCGGGAGAAACTACTCAGGCCTTTGCCGTTGCCTCGGTGATCGCCTCGCATTATGACGAGCTCTTGATAAAGGGTGCCTCATATGGCATAGCTTCCCTGGTGGGCCTGGCTCGTATTTACCAGGACGCGCACTGGACGTCAGATGCCGCGGCCGGGGCGCTCGTCGGGATCGCGGTTGGAACTGCTACAGTCCATTTCAACGACGAAAGACGTTCAAATCATGAGAAGCAGAGGACCTTCTTCATCACACCGATTTTTGCCAGAAACACCACGGGTGTTGGAATAACTTGTATCTATTGATTTCCGTGTATTGTTAGTTGTTTCTCTTAATAATCTTCCATTTTCATCCCCCTTGAATACGCGTGCTTTCAAATATGGAAAACTGAAATTGAGTTTTCTAAACGTATGCTCGATATATAC
>CAVWHH010000020.1:0-182093 GCA_963754785.1 uncultured delta proteobacterium
TAATACCTCTCCGCGTCGTCACGCCCTAGTGTTTCTCCGCCGTCGGTTCCTGCGGAATCTTGAATTGCTCGGGCCGCTCGCGGATCACGCACCAAAACCAGGCTCGGGATAGCCGACTTCCGGGCTATGTCCTAATGTCGCGAACGTAGCCGTCGTTGTATTTCGTGAACAGGTGCTCGGCCAGCGCCCGCCAGCGGCCGACGGTCTGCTCGGCGTGCATCACGGAATAGTCGGTAAGGTAGCGCATGGCAGGTTGGGGCTGGTCTTGACAGCTCGACTGCCGTCTTTTCCACGGCCGGCTGCAGGGCCAGGAAGTTCGACTCGATGTCCTTCTGGCAGGCCCGAATCTCCGGCATCATGTACGAGTATTTCAGATAGGCGTAGTTCGACACGATATTGAAGACCCACCAGGCCGAGTCCCAGGAGAACTTGCTGCCGACCCGCCGGTGAAACTCTTGGGCAAGGCGTCGATGCCGCAGTAGAGCGGAACGTAGCAGGAGGTGTAGGGATCGTCCACGCCGTACCAGAACAGGCCGCCAACGGGATCGGGCAGCCACGCCCGCGACTGCGACACGAACGTGAAGGCCGCCTGCTGGCGTGGAGATGGGACGTTCCCAGGCGTATTCGACGCCGTCGACCTTCCAAGCAACGGCCGCCAGCGATAGGGCAACCCGAAGGGGCCCGCGTCCACGCCCTGCGTCATGTCGAACTCCGTTCCCTCGAAGTGATCGCGCATCGAGGGCGAACACGTCGGCCGCCGAGAGCTTTCCGTCCGGCGGCAGCGACAAGGGATAGGGCTGCGAGCCGGGCTTGGAGCGATGATAGTCGGGCGGAAGGTGTTGCGGACGGCGCCGCCCGCGCAGGACGCTCCACACCCGCGATCGCAAAACCGCCGCGACACGGGCGTCGCGGGGCAATAGGCGTCGCAAAAGCGGAACGGCCGGCCCGATTTCGGATCGTACTAGCCTTTGCTCGTGGCGAAACTCTCGACGTTCTCGGAATAGAGGCAATTGGCCGGGTCGTTGCGAGGAAACTCGCCGATGCGGGCCGAGTTGGCGTGGCATGAAACTGCCCGTCGGGAACCCGAACGGCGACCCAGGCCGCCCCCTTGCCCCCTTCGCCTGTCCCACCATCTCCATGATCCAGGCCTCTTGCGTGTCGGCGATGGAGAGCGATTCGCCTTCGTCGCCGTAGCCATATTCGTCGATAAGGCGGCCCATCAACTCGACGGCTTCGCGGGCAGTGCGGGCCCGCTCCAAGGCGTAGCGCATCAGCGGCCGCAGTCGATCAACCCATGGGATTGTGCCAGCTCCTTGCGGCCGCCGAAAGTGGTCTCGCTGATGGCGAGTTGGTGCTCGTTCATAAGGCCGATGTCTTGAAGGTGTGGGCCACCTGCGGAATCTTGCCCAGCGGCCGCTTGTCTTCCGGGCCGCGGGGCCCGATCGAGAACATTTCGCCCGGGTTGTGATCGGCCGCCGGAACCATCGACAGCGATCCATAGGCCCCGGCGTCGTCGCAACTGTAGGTAATCATCACCGAGCCGTCGATCGAGGCCCCCCGCGTGACGATAATGCTCGTGCAGGCGTCGGCTGGCAGCGAAGCGATCAGTAGCATGGCAAGGACAGCGAACAGGACCTGCCCCATAGAGCGATACGAAATATGCATTGCGAATAATCCTGGCGTTAGAAACCTGTGTCAGTGTGATTACTTACTGATAATTGTGAGGCGTGGAATGTCAAGCGATTGCAGCCTCAAACAGCGTGCCCGTGTCTTAAATCGATGCAGGCCGAGCGGAAAATGTACGCAGTTCCGACGTTCTAGAATCTCATTGATTCCTGCCCAGCGAATGAACAGGTTTGTGTGTACGTGCGTATCTTAGAATATGAGCCCGAAAGGAAGGGCATCCGAACTGGAAGCTCGTCGATTGCTGGCCGGGTCGTTACTGCTGGACGGCGGCAGCGATGCCTTTCGTTCTGGCGTTGTTGCTCAGGGCAATCCTGACGGCCGCCGGATCGAACCGAAACTCCTTGTCGATCCGAAACGCAGGGATCTTGCCGGCCTTGGCCGCGTTGACGATCGTCCGCGGCTCGCAATCGAGGGCCTCACAGCAGCACATGCGAAGCGAGGGAGCCGGGCCAGGTGAACAGACCGGCTCGCCGGCCCGCCGACGTCGAGGATCGCGAACGTAGCCTGCGGCGGTCACCCCCACCTCCGCGCGTAAACGCCTCGAACAATCTTGCCAACGGCCCCGTTCGGGGCCGCGGTCAAAAGGGAGCGGATCTATCCTATATATCACACGAACCTGGGCTTCGTCTACCTCTATGCGTTTCACCAGCGCGCGGATGATTTCGCGTTTTGTTGACCAATCGGCATCATGCAGGCCGGACTTGATGCGGGTGGCGAACTCCTGTAGCTGACCGATGACCAATCGCAACTCGGCGCGCTGCGATTCCTCGTCGGCTTGCTTCTTCACCTCCGCTTCCAATGTGGCCAGGCGTTCACGTGCTCGACGAATGCGCGGCTCGAAGTCGCTCTTTTCCAAGAGCCCGTCTTCATAGGCATCGACCAGGCGTGCGATGCCACGCTTGACCTTCTGAATCCTGCGCTTGCAGATGTTCATAGTTGTCCGTATTTCCGGATTCACGCTTCAGACGACGTTGATACTCGCGCTCGATCCGTGCAGGATTCTCCAATAGGGAACATACGTCCTTCCACACGGCTTCGTCCAGCACGTCCGTGCGCACCGGCCTGTTGTGGCAGACCCGTTCGCCGCCGAATCGGTAAGCGTCCGTTCCCATGCAGCGGTAGTAGACGTAGTCGCGTCGGTTTCCCTTTCGGGCCTTGCGGCGCTCCGGTTTCCCGCAGAATGCATAGTCGCAACGAGCACAGACGATGAGACCTTGAAGCAAGTACTTGGCGCCACGCTGCGATTGCCGATAGCGTTTCCGATTCTCTTCCAATCTTTCTGCCACGGCAGCGAAGAGTTCCTCGCTGACGATGGCAGGAACTGGAATCGGAATCCCTTGATCCTTGGGCACCTCATAGACGGAGATCGGCCGTCGCGGTTGTTCCGGGCGGCCCTTTTGTGCCCGCAAACACGGCCTTTTCGGCCCGATTCGCCTCTTACCGAAGATCGCGTTTCCACGATACGCGGAATTCTTGAGGTGGCCCCACACCGTCGTGCGAGCCCAATCACTCTTGCCCGTGGGCGAAGGGATGCCTTGTTCCTTCAAGCGACGACAGACCTCGCCGATCGACAGGCCGTCACGTCCAGCCCACGCGAACATCTGTTGTATCACGCGCGCCTCTTCGAGCACGATCTCGTAACGCGCTTCGCCGTCTCCTTCGCGAGAACTCACGTAACGATAACCGTACGGCGCGCTGCCGAGAACACTGACCGAGCCTTGACGCGCGGCATGTAGTTTCCCGCGGCGGCTTCGTTCGAGGATCTTGGCGCGTTCGTATTCTGCGACCATGCCTTGCACTTGCAGCAGGAGATCTTCTTCGGGTGTCTGCCCCAACGGATGATTGAGGAAGATCACTTCCACGCCGCAGCGTTGCAACTCGTCCAACAGCAAGACCTGATAGGCATACTTCCGCGCAAGTCGATCGGGGCTATGAACGTACAGACGATCGATGGCGCCGGTCGCCGCCACGTCACGCAATCGTTCCAGCGCGGGTCGAATCAATGTTGCTCCACTGTAGCCCTCATCGAGAAAACGCATCTCCGTTTCCAACGTCAGACCGTCGGTGGCGATCCGCCCCTGAAGAGCATCCACCTGGCTGTCGATGGTCGCCGCTTCTGCCTGCTGCTCCGAAGAAACCCGGGCGTAGATCGCCGGAACCGTACTTGGGACACTTGTTCATGCTTAAACCCTCCTTGCCCGTCGCGGCTGCCTCTCGACAAGGCGTGGTATGTGGTGCTCCCGGGGGAGACCGGCCAGTCCCCGAACGATCGGCACCAATCGTTCGTAGGCCGAAGCCAAAACCTCCCCGGACAGCCGAGAGCGTTCAAACCCCCGCTCCACCTTGGCCGTCCGACTGTTTGGGGTCGCGGTGCGATCCATCGTCGCAACCTCCTATACGGCCAGGAGTTACACGATGGTCCTTCTCGCGACCTGACTTCCGCCCGAAGCCCTGGCCATACTTGGGCCGAAGCTGGGCTCGCGGCACGGTAGTCTGAAACAAAAACGGAAATTTGGCAAGATTGTTCGAGGCGTGTGGATGCGGAGGTGGGGGTGACCGCCGCAGGATACGATGGGAAACGAGGGTACGTTGCTAACCGTTGACGATAAGACGATCAGCAAGCTGATCAAGAACGGCTGCCAGGCCGCCCGCACCTCACCGCCCGCCGTGCTCGATCACGCTGCCCTTTGTGCCGCGCTCGCCGGGGACGAATGCGAAGGGAAAAACAGGATGGCTGGGGCGTCGTCTTGCGGTTCTGCTTGGTCGAAGGCCGCTGGCTTCGCAGTTCCTCCCGCTGCTCGCCGCCGCCGCCAGCCGTAAGCGACAAGACCGATTGCTCCGGCGGCAAGCAGGGCAAGGGTGGAAGGCTCCGGCGTGACGCTCAGCACGAGGTTGTCGCCCACGACAGCCAAGGTTGCCGGATAGCCGTCCAGGGCGACCGATACCGCGAGTCGTTTGTTGGGTAGGGAAACGGCCGAGACGAGAAGAGCACCCGCGGGGCTGGAGAAATCCCGTCCCGTGGCGTTTTTTGGTGAGGTTTTACCGGGTGTCAAAGACACCAATTACGCCCCTTTTTACCCCTAACTACACCTGAACAGCGAAGCGGCAGGAAACGAGAAATAGCCCGCAAAACACGGTATTTCCCGAGGATTCGGCCTAGTGTACGGAAATGGCGGAATTGTTGGAGGTGACCGACGCAGGCAACGCTCGGCTGCCGTCGCTCCGAGAAAACGGGGTATTCTGAACATCTCGGAATACGGCTGAAGTTTTCTTAGACCGTTAGGCAGCGGAGCGAGAAAAAGACCGGCAGACCGTCCGCACCGGGGATTACTTTCTCCCGTTCCCTTCAGAAATACATCGGCATGAATGTCGGGTTCTGCAATTGGAATCCCATTCCTAGAGAGATGGCGGTCGTGTGACCGCCACAAAACAAAACCCTTTGTTCGAAGGAGAACTACAATGTCCCGCCTGAACCGCATGTTGGAAGAAGCGTTTGCCGGCCACAAGGCCACCCGTAGAAATCGCAAAGCAGCGTCCTGGAGAAAAGACCGTCGGCTGACCATGGAACACATCGAGCCGCGGTTAATGATGTCGGGCAACACGCCCGTCGACCCTCACACGGGGTTATATGTTACCCCTTCCCCATGGGCCCGCCCCCCAGCCCGCCCGCAGCATGCCGGTAGACCGAATCACTATCAGCGGGGTACCGTCCCAAGTCCAAGCCGGCCAAGCCTTCCCAATCTCGCTCTCGGCTGTAAACATCAAGTCCGGAAAGGTCAACTCCACTTCCGCTTGGTCCAACCAGTCCGTGGCCCTGTCGCTGGTCAACAGCAATGGAGCAACCCTCAAGAGCCTGGCTCCGTAACGCTCGGTCCCAACAGCGCGGCAACCACTACGGTGACACTCACGCAGGTCGCAACGACCTCAACCTACTTGGAGGCCAGGTGCAAAAGACCGCCACCGGAATAACGGGCTCGGAAATCCCGGCCCCTGCGGTCAGAGCCCGGCCTGGCGGCCAGCCTCTCTGTCACTACATGGACCACGGCGCTCGTCGGACAACCGACCTACGTCGGTATTGCCGCTTACGATACTTACGGCAACGTTGCCCTCAATTTGGGCAGCGTGGCACTGACTGCCAGCAGCACGGCCAGATTCCTTCCACCACCGTGAGCCTGTCGCAGGGCGGGGGTGGAACGAACGTCACGCTGCAACAGCCCGACATCCTGACCTTCAAGGCAACCGCCGGCGGACTCAGCGGCATGAGCAAGAGCGTGGTTGCGACGACGAACACCAACCTGGCGCTCAAGCGGTGTCGGGTGATTTCAGCGGACAAGACATGGTCATCCTGGCGTGGCAAAGTGTGTCCTTCGCGGCGAGTTACGTGGTTTATGACAACGGCCAACAGGTCGCCACCCTGGGATCCGGAGCCACCTGTTACCAGGCGAACGGCTACGCCATCGGCGACGTGTTCAAGGTGGTGGCGCTGAATTCGGCAGGAACGCAAATCGCCTCGGCCACAACGGAAATGCATCGCCGGCAACTGGAACCCGCGTATTCCACAACGCGCCCAACCCGAATGCCGCTGGTAGATCTGCTCATCGTCACCGGCACACCATCCAAAGCCCAGGCTGGCGATACCTTCACGGTCACGATCTCGGCCGTGAACTACAAGAATGGTGCGGCCGACCTCGCTTGCAAAGGCCGTTCGCTGGACCTGACATTCAGCCAGGGCTGGAAATGCGCACTACCTGGCAGTCGCTGGGGTCCGTGACGCTCGGTGCGAACGGCACGACTACCGCGACCGTCACGATCACGACGGCCAAATCGGTGTACGGGTATGTCGAGGCCAACAGTCGGCGCCTACGGCGACCCCTCCTGGTCAACGGCTGCAGCGTACCCATCCTGGTCAGTCCCGGGCCGGTAAAGTACTTGGTCGTCGGCCCGGCCGCCAGCGGCCAGCCCGATCAGGCGTCCCCCGGTGCTCTCTCGGTAAAGCCGATCAGGCCTTTTCGGTCACCGTAGCGGCGATCGACCAGTACGGCAATGTCAATCACGGCTACAGCGGGAACGCCACCCTCACCACGGGCGACCTTCAGGCCGTAACGCCGAACTCCGTGAAACTGACGAACGGTTACTGGACCGGCCCCCTTACGGTCGCCATACCGGACTCGACAACGCTCAGTGCCTCCGAGGCAGCCACACGCCGGAACCCGCAACCCTCAACATCGCCGGCGGCTCGTTACCTCCCTCAGCCGACGTCGGCTACCACCCGGCTACTCGCAACGGTACTTGCAGCAGGGCAGTTCCGTCACGCTCACCGGTTACGGGTTTGTGCATGGCGACCTCGTCCTTTTCGGCGACCCGGGCACCACGGACCCGAAGCAACTCTGGACCCTGGCGAAGACGGTGGTCAAAGGCCAGCAGGTCGGGGTAGTTCCGACCGCCCTGACCGGCACGTCGTTGACGGTCAACGTTCGTTCTCGGCCTTAGCGGCCCGATCCTGGTCGTCGAGCCCAATGGCATCGCGCCGAAGTCGCCGCAAGCCTTCACCGTGAATGACTTCCGCAATACCTTCTGCTTCTCTTTTGACAACTTCGACTTCAACGTCAGTTGGGACTTGGTCAAGAGCGAATACGGCGGCTGCCAGATGGACCTCAGTGCGTTGGCGTGGACAGCGGTGTTCCGAACCCGGTCGCCTGGATCGTCGAACAAGCCATGGAGGGGGCCCTTAACGGCAAGGGCGGTGACGGCATGTGCCTCACCAGCGTGATGATGTCCCAGAATCCCAGCCTGATCAACACGACCAACGGCTTGCCTGCCAACGACCAGGCGAATCCGACAATTTACGAACTGCAGAAGAACGACGCCCTGACCAACATGATCGAGAAGAACCACGTCAGCCAATGGAGTTCGCAGATCGTCCACCAGTATCTCACGGGCCACAAGGACGCCGGGGGCGACTACAGCTTGCTGAACAGCCAGTTGAAGCCGGCAACCATCCCCTGGTCTTTATCGAGGGCGGGACGCACCACACCATGCTGGCCTACAACCTGGAAGCCGGACCGAAGGGCAGCGGCGACTACTACATCGACGTCTACGATCCCAATCGGCCGTTCAACTACCAGGGCAGCGAGACCTCCCAGGGGGACCATCTCAGTGTTCTGACCGCCAGCCGCATCTACGTCGATCCGGCGGGCAAGGGGAGCTGGTCCTTTACCGGGGCGGGCGGAGGGGCGTATGGCGGCGACATGGGCTCGCTCTTGGTCATCTCCGATAGCCTGGCGACCCAATCGCCGAATTTCCCTTCGGGAGTCAGCGGTTTGGCTCAAATCGTCTTCGGCTCCACCGAGCAGGCGGGCCATGGCGATGCGGCCATTAGCGTCGGCGTCGTCCGTGCTCGACCTCACATCCAGCCCGCAGGCGGATCAGTCGCGGCCGAGCGTCGTCCGTGCCGGACTTCACACCCAGCCTGGGGGCCCGGTCGATTCGGTGTTCGCAGCGAGCCGGCCAACCAGCGATCTCTCCGGCTGCTCCTGCCCGCCAGGATCACAGCCTTTGAGGCCGATGCAGTCTTCCAAAACATGGGACTGAAGTACGACTTTCGCTTGATCGGATAGAACTGGTTATGATGTCGAAGCGGTTGTAGTCCTGTGACCGCCGGCCTCTCGACAGGAGCGTCAAGAGGCCGGCGGCTTTCATTGACGTTCACCGACCCGAGTGACGGCCTCATTCGTCCGCTTCCACCCGGACCATCTCTCCGACGCTGGCTTCCAGGACGACGGGTGTGCTCCGCGGCAGCGGACCGCGCGACTCGAGGGAAGCTGCCGCGCCATTGCCCGACAATCGAAAACGTCCTGAAATTCCAGGACAATGACGCCGGCCAACACGAGTCGGCTTCCGGGACACAGGGGCGTGGCCCGGCCTTTGACCACGCCCTGCGTCGAGTTGCGTTCCCCCTCGGCTATGGTCAACAACGTGCCACTGTCCGCCGATCCGTTGAATCTCCAAGTGCCGCCGGCTGATGCGCAGGCTTTGGTCGTCGGAATCCGGCACGCGAATCACCGGGTCATTCCCCTCGCCCGCCGCCGTACCGGGCTTGCGCCGCTGCCGACCGACAGTGACTGTTCGCGCTGTGGGGGAGGCCTGGTAGGCATAGGGCGTGCCGATCACGCGGAGGCAAAACGCCACGGGCGACCTCGTCCAAGGCCGCCGCAGTTCGGACCTCGTTGCGGACCGCCGCTAGAACGTCCCAACAACTCGTGGACACAGTCTGGAAATCGAGCCGGGTACTCGGATTCCGCCACCCTCGACTCCAACGCAGCCGGGCCCGGTGCTTTTTCCGCAATTACGTCAAGCGGCAGGTCCTGCAGAGAACCAAGCTAATGCTCAGCCGTGACGGGCACACCCGACCCTTTGACGAGCAGGCGAGCGGAACCGTTTTTAGCGACGGGGCGGCCATGGTGGTGTTGCGTCGTTTGTCAGATGCGCTCGCCGCGGGAGACTCTGTATTCGCAGTGATCCGCGGGGCCGCGACGAACAATGACGGCGGTCAAAGGATGAGTTTTAGCGCGCCGACTGTCCAGGGACAGGCGGACGTCATCGCGAGGGCCCTGACTGTTGCCAGTGTCCATCCCGAGACAATCAGTTATATCGAAACTCACGGAACGGCGACCCCGCTGGGAGATCCGATCGAAGTCGAGGGCCTCAAACAAGCTTTTGGTGCGCGGACAATAAAGCGCGGTTATTGCGCGGTCGGGTCAGTCAAATCCAACCTGGGCCACTTGACTGCTCCGTCCGGCGTTACCGGTCTTATCAAAGTGGTGCTTTCATTGAACCGGGAGCAACTACCGCCAAGCCTGGGATTCTCAAGACCAAATCCAACGATCAATTTTAACGATAGCCCCTTCTATGTTGTAGGCAACCTTCAACCATGGCCAAAACAGCAGGGTCAACCCCGGCGCGCCGGGGTAAGTAGCTTTGGGGTCGGGGGGACGAACGCCCATGTGGTGGTAGAGGAGGCACCAAAGCGGCCTCCTAGCGGCCCGTCCAGACCACAGCAGCTCCTGGTGCTATCTGCCAGGACCGATAATGCCTTACAAGCCATGACTGCCAACCTTGCGGTCCACTTGGAAAGACACCCTGAACTTGATCTATCCGATGTTACTTTTACACTTCAAAGAGGCCGGAAACCTTTTGCGTGTCGTCGGTCCATGGTAGCATCGAGCACAGCGGAGGCACTTTCTCTTTTGCGGTCGCCCGAGGCGAAATCCGTGTTCACCGGCAAGGCCATGACGAAGGAGCCCTCAATCGTCTTTCTCTTTCCCGGCCAAGGGGCACAGTACCTTGAGATGGGCCGTGAGCTTTACGAGGGGGAGCCGGTTTTCCGTGCTGAGGTGGACCGCTGCGCAGAGATTCTCCGGCATCACTCGAACCTGGATCTGCTTAAGGTGCTTTATCCGGAAACTCAGGGGGCAGAATCAGCGGAAACCGAGATCAACCAGACCAGGCTCGCACAACCCACCATCTTTGTGGTCGAGTATGCTCTGGCCAGGCTCTGGATAAGCTGGGGGGTAAAACCGTCAATTCTCATCGGCCACAGTATTGGTGAGTACGTTGCCGCAGTACTTTCCGAGACAATGACCTTGGAGGACAGCCTTGCTTTATTGTCCGTACGCGCGCGCTTGATGCAGGCACTGCCCGGTGGCTCGATGCTGGCTGTTAGGTTGGGTGCCGAAAACGTCGAGTCCCTGCTTCCCAAGGGAGCGTCCATCGCAGTGTTCAATAGCCCGGCGCTATGTGTGGTTTCAGGTCCGACTGGGTTACTTCAGGGATTTCAAAAAGAGCTCGAATCGAAAAACATCGGAGCTCGCTTCCTTTATACTTCGCATGCATTTCATTCCGTCATGATGGAGCCCATGCTACCGGAGTTTGCCATTGAAGCATCCCGGAGGCCAACCCAGCCACCGAAGCTGTCATGGATTTCCACCTGTACTGGCCGCCTGATGGGGCCGGAAGACCTTGCTGGAGGAGAATACTGGGTACAACAGGTTCGCCAGCCGGTGCGCTTTACCCAGGCCCTCGAATCTATAATCTTGAATTCGCACAACGTACTTCTGGAGGTAGGACCCGGGCAAACGCTCTGTCAGCTGGCTCGGCAGAATCCGAAAAGGCCAAAGGACATGTCAGTGATTCCCACTTTGGGACCTGTTGGAGAGCCGGGCAGTGATCTTGTCTCGATGCTAACAGCGCTGGGACGATTGTGGATTACGGGTGCCGATGTGTCCTGGGAAGGTTTTTCAGCCAACGAGGAACGAAGACGGGTACCTCTTCCCACCTATCCTTTTGACCGGAAACGCTGTTGGATCGACCCTCCCCGAGTTGCCCAGGTCGATGCATTGACAATTCAGAATACAACCGACTTTGTCTCGCAAAGTGTTGAAACTACACAGATGGAGGAACTTGAAGTGGAAACCCACCTTGTATTAAATCAAGTTACCGGCCCTTCCCGAAAAGAACGGCTGATAAACGAATTGCGTGACCTGTTCCAAAGTTACTCTGGTACCGATCACAGCCAGACCGGCCAAAATGAGGCATTCACGGATTCGGGAATTGATTCCCTGTTATTAACGCAGGTCAGCCAGGGAGTCTTGAAGCGTTTTGGTGTGAAGGTCACCTTCCGACAGATGGTCGGGGATCTTTGTAGCCTCAATAGCCTCGCCTCTTTCCTGGATGAAAAGCTGCCGCCTGACAAATTGCCCCAGCCCGCAGCACCCCCCGCACCCGTTGCAGGAGCCCATTCTCAACCCCCTGTTATGCGCGCTGTGGCTCCCACTGCGGCTTCCGTCCCGCTGCAAATGCCCCCTTTAAGTGCTGGCAGCTCGATCGAAAATGTAATTCAGCAGCAAATGGCGATCATGGCGCAGCAGTTGGAGTTGCTCCGCCAAGCAGGCTCCCCAGGAGCAGCTTTGTCCGCCGCTATACCTTCAGCCGTTCGTCAAGAAAGGCCCTCGGACAAAGCGGTGGTGACCGCTGTAAATATAGAAACACATGGCCGATTTGGGCCGTTCAAGGCCATCGAGAAAGGGCCGACGGGTGGACTAACGGCAAGACAACATGATGCATTAAACACACTGACCACCCGCTACAATCGACGCACGGCGAAGTCGAAGGCTTTGGCCCAGAAGCATCGTGCCTATTTCTGTGACCCGCGGGCTGCCGGAAACTTCCGCCAGTTGTGGAAAGACATGGTGTATCCCATTGCGTGCGCAAAATCGAAGGGATCGCGCATCTGGGATATCGATGGAAACGAATACATCGATGTTACCATGGGTTTCGGAGCAAACTACCTTGGTCACTCTCCCGATTTCGTGATGAAAGCCCTGGAGGAGCAGATGAAACAGGGGGTGGAAATCGGCCCCCAATCTCCCATCGCCGGCGAAGTAGCCAAAATGATCTGCGAGTTTACTGGTATGGACCGAGCCACATTCTGTAACACGGGCTCCGAAGCCGTCATGGCAGCGATTCGCGTTTCCCGCACCGTGACCGGCCGTGAAAAGATCGTTTACTTCTACGGGGATTATCACGGGATCTTCGACGAGGTTCTCGGCCGCCCGGCTCTGTTTGACGGCGCTCCTGGCGCCATGCCGATTGCGCCCGGCATTCCTCCTCTCCCCAACGTAGTGATACTCGAGTACGGAAGCCCGTCATCCCTGGAAGTCATCCGCAAGTACGCGGACGAAATCGCGGCAGTTCTGGTTGAACCTGTGCAAGCCCGGCATCCCGACCTTCAGCCCCGCGAATTCCTTAAGGAACTAAGGAACCTCACTGAAGAGAAGGAAATTGCGCTGATTTTTGACGAAGTGATCACTGGCTTCCGAGTCGCTCCAGGCGGAGCACAGGAATACTTTGGCATCAAGGCTGACCTGGCCACCTATGGCAAAGTGATAGGGGGCGGGATGCCAATCGGTGCTCTCGCCGGGTCCGCGACCTACATGGACGCCTTAGACGGCGGATTCTGGCAGTACGGCGACGACACCTCGCCGCCCACGGGGGTCACTTTCTTCGCGGGTACCTTCGTGCGTCACCCCCTTGCGATGGCGGCAGCGCATGCCGTCCTGAAGCACCTGAAGGCCGCCGGGCCTTCGCTGCAGGATGAGACGAACAAGCGAACCGCCCGATTTGTGGAAAGAGTGAACAAGTTTTTACAAGGGCGGCAGCTACCCATGCGGCTCCAGCCGTTCAGCGCGCTATTCTACTACGACTTTCACTCAGATTTGAAATACGCCAGCCTGCTTTTCTACTATCTAAGGGACCGCGGCATTCACATCTGGGAAGGAAGAGTGGGCACCCTCTCCGTGGCCCACACCGATCAAGACATGGATCGCATTCAAGAAGCGTTTCAGGAGAGCGTTGAGGAAATGCAATCTGGCGGCTTTCTGCCTGAGCCTGACCGAAAAACTGTTTCAGGAAATGCGCAGAGCCACGATGCTGACAGGTCCGAAAGTCCAGGAAAGAAAGTGACCGACGGCCGTATTGCGCCTGATGCCAACCGATTTCCGCTGGCCGAGAGCCAACGCGAAATGTGGATAGGAGCGCAGATGCGCCCGGAAGCTGCCGGCCCGCATCACGCTTGCACGGGTCTCTACCTGGATGGGAATTTAGACGTAGAGCTTTTGCGACAAGCCATCCGTTTAGTCGTGCAGCGGCACGAAGGTCTCCGATGCACATTCAGTGAGGATGGGACGGAAGCAATCGTGAATCCAACGTTCACCCCGGAGGTGCCCGTTCACGACCTCAGCGGACTCGCTGAGGCTGAGCGTGACACCCGGGTGAACAAAATCCTTCATCAGGAGGCACAACGTCTCCTCGACCTAGCCGCAGGGCCCCTGGTGGACTTCCAGATCCTGAAACTGTCCTCCCATCGGCACCTACTGGTGTTCACCGCTCAGATGATTGTCTGCGATGGTTGGTCCCATTACGTAGTATTTGAGGATATGGGCGCAATCTACAGCGCCCTTGCCGGCGGCACGGAGCCGTCCCTGAATCCTGCAGTGCCCATGCGGGAATTCGCCGAATGGGAACAGGCCAACGCTTCATCCGATGAGGCGCGGGAATGTGAAGCCTTCTGGTTTTCGCAATTTAAAACGGTGCCGCCCCCCATCAACCTGCCGACACCGCGGCCACGGCCACCCGCCCGGACCTTCGAAGGCGACCGGCGCGAGTTTACTTTGCCTCCGGAGCTTTACCAGAACATTAAACGCTTGGCCAAAGAGCAAAAGAACTCTTATTTCGCAGTTCTGCTGGCGACTTTCCAGGTTTGGTTATACCGCCTCAGCGGGATTCGTGATCTGGTGGTCGGGGTGCCATTTGCCGCTCAAGGTCCGCTTGGTATGGACTCACTAGTTGGTCAGTGCGCCAATATTCTGCCGCTGCGGGTCCAACTCGAGTCGGCAGAACCATTCACCAGCGTGTTGAGGAAAACATGGTCGAACGTGCTCGATGCGCAAGAGCACTGGAACTTCACCTATGGTCGTCTGATTTCCCAACTGGATCTGCCACGAGACCCGAGCCGTATCCCCCTAGTTTCGTTGCTTTTTAACATTGATCCGCCCATGGCAAAGGTGAAGTTCAGCAACCTCAAGTACCAATTTATCACGGGGCCGAGATATTATTTCCAGTACGACCTGGGCTTTAACCTGGTGGAGGATGGAGGCACCGTCCGGGTTGAATGCGACTATAATCGCAACATGTTTGACGGGGAGATCGTTCAATGCTGGCTATCCGGCTATCAGGCGCTCCTTGAGGCAGCGCTGAAGAACCCGGATCAGCCCGTCGGCCGTTTGCCCATACTGGATGAGAAGGAGACCCATCGGCTCTTGAAGGGTGATACTGAAGCCAGGCCCGTTGATGATCACTCTTCCACGATTCATGCACTGATAGAAGCCCAGGTGCAGCGCACACCGGATGCGATTGCTGCGACCTGTGAGGGCGCTTCCTTAAAATATCGGGAGCTTGACCAGCGCTCCGATCGGCTATCAAGCTACCTGCAAACCCTCGGTGTCGGGACGGATACCGTGGTGGGGGTGTGTGTGGAAAGGTCTCTGGGCATGTTGGTGGCGCTGCTATCCATTCTCAAAACCGGCAGCGCCTATGTCCTAATCGATCCTTCTTCCCCCCGTGAGCACTTTGCCCATGTCTTAAGTGACACCAGGATGCCGGTTGCTCTGGCTAACGATCGCACAATCTCCTGCCTCTCGGAGGCATCCGTCCACGTGGTGCGGCTCGACCAAGAGGTTGCTGCTGACGTAAACGATCACGCTGCCGCGCGCCCCTCTTCTACCGACCCTGAGCATCTGGCCTGCGTCATTTACAAGTCTTCCCCTGACGGAAAACTCAAAGGGGTTGAAATCACTCACCGGGCCGTCGTCAATTTACTGCTTTCCATGCAGCGTAAACCGGGGCTTGGCCCGAAGGACGCGGTTCTGAGCCTCGGTCCATTCTCTTCTCATGCCGAGGCATTTGAGCTTTGGCTACCGCTTACGGTGGGCGCCAGAATCATGATCGCGCCAAGTTCAACAGTTCTTGATTCTGATGCCCTGGGCAGGGTCATCGATGAGCAAGGCATCACCGCTCTACAGACAACACCGTCTGCCTGGCGTATGCTGGTGGCCTCAGGATGGAAAGCTAATCGGCGGCTTAAAGCCCTTTGCACGGGCGAAGCATTACAGGCCGACCTTGCCGGGCGCCTTGCGGAAGCCTGCGGAGAGGTCTGGAATATTTACGGGGCGGTGGAAACCACGTTTGCGGCAATGGCCGGACGGATCCATAACGGGGCTCCGGTAACTCTCGGCCACCCCATCGGTAACACACGGGTGACGCTGGTGGATGAGCAGTTCGAGCTGGTGCCCGTGGGGGTTCCGGGTGAAATCGTGATTTCCGGGCTTGGCCTCGCACGGGGTTACCGCAATCTTGCTTCCTTGACGGCGGAGAAGTTCATAAGCCGATCCAACGGAGGTCAGGATCTATCCCGGCTTTACCGTACTGGCGACATTGCTCGTTACCTACCAAACGGCGACATCGAGTTCGTCGACCGATGTGATCGGCAGGTCCAGATCCGTGGCTCTCCCGTTCAACTAGGCGAAATAGAGAAGGTTTTCCGCAAACATCCTGCTGTGCTGGATGTGGTGGTATCGTTTCGGGATGATATAGGGAACGAGCCAGGGCTGGCAGCCTATATCGTCACCAATAACAAGGAACAGGCGAAGTCGGCCTCCGGGAACGGAGAAGTTGTCAAAGAACTGGGCCGACTAGTGCGCGGTGCGTTGCCTGAATACATGCTCCCTGCCCGGATCGTCGTGCTGGAAGCCTTGCCCCGTGAGGCCGATGGCACGGTGGATCGTACGGCGTTACCCACCCCTATGGGAGAGGGTCGCCCCGAATTCGAGGATCATGTGGCTCCGAGTAATAAGGCTGAAGAAACTCTTGCCGGGATCTGGCAGGAACTTCTTAATCTCCCGAAAGTGAGTGTCAATGACAGCTTCTTTGATCTGGGCGGGAAGTCCCTCCTTGCGGTCAGGCTTTTCGTAGGATCGAGCAGGAATTCGGGCGGAAACTTCCTCTAGCCACGCTTTTCCGGGCACCTACCATCGAGGAGTTGGCCCGATTACTGACCGCAGGCGATGAGGTTGAATCGAAGTGGCCTTCCCTTGTTCCCATACAGACGAAAGGCTCCAAACCACCGCTCTTCCTGGTTCATGGCGCGGGGGGAAACGTGCTACTTTACGGAGCGCTGGCAAAGCAACTGGAACCAGACTATCCGCTTTATGGACTCCAGTCCCAAGGGCTCGATGGCCAAAGCGAGCCGTTACGGACCATCGAGGAGATGGCAGAGCATTACCTGCGGGAAATCCGGGAAGTTCAGCCCAAGGGTCCATATCTTTTGGGTGGCTATTGCATGGGCGGCACCATCGCTTATGAAATGGCTCAGCGACTTGTGGCCGTTGGCGAAAAGGTTTCCATTGTCGCAATGCTCGACACCTACAACTTCACCCGTGCACTCAAGGCAAGCTTTGCTTCGTTTCTGCTGCAGAAGCTTAGATTCCATCTGAGCAACTTTGTCAGGCTCCGACCCAGCACCATGTGGCGCTACCTCCGGGAAAAAGGACGAATCATGGCGGATGGCGGCTTTGCGCACATCAGAACAGAAATGCCAGGTTCCACCCTACAGGATGGCGTGGCCCGGGCGGAATCGGGGATAGAAGCCACGGTACAGGAAATCAACGACCACGCTGGAGACATTTACATTCCGAAGACCTACCCCGGGATGCTCACTTTGTTCAAGCCGCAGGTCAACTACAAGTTCTACCCGGACCCCAAAATGGGCTGGGGAGATATGGCGTTACAGGGGTTGGATATCGTTGAACTGCCGCTCTATCCACATGCAATGCTGGTGGAACCTTATGTCGAGCTCTTGGCCCGAGAATTGAAAGCCCGTTTGGACCGGCTGGACACCAGCGTGAATCGACCGGCAGTGTGAATGCATTCACTGTGACGGGCCCGAGGCTCCCAAAACTGATGGAGAACGGACAGTTGTTGCCATGAAATCTAAAATTGCTCACACGGCGTCCCCCTGGGTGTCTATAAGCCCATCACGCAGCCCCAGCCTAGGGCGGCTGTTCTGTTTTCCCTTTGCCGGCGGCGGTGCAGCGGCCTACTATCGCTGGCCAAGTCTCATTTTAGCCGGTATTGAAGTGGCCCGGGTACACCTGCCGGGTAGAGAAACCCGTTTGGGGGAGCCGTTGTTCACGCGGCTTGAATCACTCGTCGATACTCTTGTTGAAGAATTGATTCTCTGGATCGACGGACCATTCGCTCTTTACGGTCACAGCATGGGTGCCTTGCTGGCATTCGAACTGGCCAGGGAGCTTCGACGCCGGCATAGCCTGTTACCAGTTCACCTTTTTGTTTCCGGATATCGGGCACCACAATTGCCCCGTTCGGAATTGCCGTTTTCCCATCTGCCTGATGCGGAATTTGTCAATCGTCTACGTCAATATGGAGGGGTGCCCGATCTTGTGGCACAAAACGAAGAACTGATGGAGATATTTCTTCCAATACTAAGGGCTGATCTTGAAATGACCGAAACCTATGACTATAGAGAAGAGCCACCTCTGGAATGCCCGCTCACGGCATTCGGGGGGCTTTCGGATCCGATATTTCATCATGAGCAAATTGCCGCCTGGGGCATACACACCTCCATAGGGTTCAGCACACATTTCTTCCCAGGCGGTCATTTTTTTCTGCACGATTCGGAGCCGTTAGTTTTAGACCAAGTTAATTTTCAATTGGCCGAATCGTTATTGATCCGCTAATTTTGATTCTTCAAGAGCGGAGTTGGAATGATCGGAAGAACAATACCACTTGGCACCCTGCAGATGATCGATTGTGCCTTTTACGCTCACGCATACTAAGCTATTCTAGGAAAGGTTAAAACACACTCTAGGTTACGGAACGTGATTATGGGGATTAATGAATTACTATTTCAATTGTATAGAATAGATAATGACCGTATTCGACACTTCCTGCTACTTATGATTGGTAAATCGGAAAAAGGTCAATTATACTCGAAAACACTTCGTAGAATCTTCAGCGTTTATCATGATGTAGAGATAGGAATGTATACTGTCGGTGGTTGTTTCACACCTGGTCAGGTCGATCGATTTACCAAGATAGGGCGATATTGCTCTTTTGCCCCGAATATGAGGATAATGAACAGGAATCATCCCCTTGAATTTGCGTCCACCCATGCCTTTTTTTTCAATCCAGCTTTGAAACGAATCAAGACAGATTCGATCCCTTACATCCCTTTGGAGATTGGCAATGATGTGTGGATAGGACACAATGCAATTATCAACCCGATTGTAAGAACCATCGGTACCGGGTCGGTAATTGGTGCTGGAGCCTTAGTCAGTATTAACGTGCCACCTTACGCTGTTGTTGTTGGAAATCCGGCTCGAGTGGTCCGGCATCGATTCCCAAAAGATGTTATTGAAGAGCTCCTTGCTTCAAAGTGGTGGGAAAAATCTATAGAAGAATTAGACATCGAGTATTTCGCAAAACCGCTTGATTTGACGACAAAGTCTATTACAATATAAAAATAGACTGTGGTTGGGGTGAAAGAGTATGGTCCGTTTCCACGTGAGGAAGAACAGTGAATGCGAACTTTGCTTTGTAGTAGGAGCATTCAATAATAAATGCTGACGTTCTGACTCTAAGCCCGTTATTGGCAATATTTCTCATCAGCTATAATGGAAATAAAATGGAAGTGAGCAAGCCAACCTTGCCATCAATCAAGAATTTTCCTGCCGAGGCCTGGCAGAAACTATCCCAAAAGAAAATTTACTTCGGACATCAGTCGGTCGGATTCAACATTATCGATGGTATCAAAGATATAATGAAAGAGGACCCACAAATCAAGCTGAACATCATTGAGACGACCAGTCCCACAAAGTTCGTCTCGCCTCTCTTCGCGCATTCGCCTGTTGGTAAGAACATGGAGCCCAAAGCGAAATGCGACGCCTTTACCGACTTTATGGATAAGGGGCTTGGTAATAAAGCTGATATCGCTTTCTTCAAATTCTGTTACGTCGATATTCGTCCGGACACAGACGTAGACACGGTGTTTGATACATATGTGAGCGCCATGTCCTCTCTGAGGGAAAAGTATCCTCGGACAGCTTTTCTTCATATTACTATACCGCTTACGGTTTTGCAGAATGGTCCCAAGGCTTGGGTGAAGAAAATCATTGGTAAACCCATCAATGGATACGACGACAATATCAAGAGAGAGCAGTTTAATGCAAAACTCCGCAAGGAATACAACGGCAGGGAACCTGTCTTCGATCTATCCAGTGTAGAATCCACCGCTCCGGACGGCTCGCGGGCCTCGTTCCAAAAAGATTGTAGGCTCTATCCTTGCCTTGTCGCTGATTACACCGGCGATGGTGGTCACCTCAATGAGCGAGGCCGCCGTATCGTGGCCGAACAACTCCTGATTTTTCTCGCAAAGTTGGCGGAGAAATGAAGAGCTTCGACTGCTGCCAAGCTCCAGAGTTTTGATTGCCCCGCCAGATCCTTTTTGACATGCTATTTGTCTTAGGTAAATCCGTATCGAGTGTGATATACTTTGATGACAGAGCTTGGCAGTAAGAGTATTTTGCGAGACGAAGCGTTGGTTTGATCCGCTCGCGAGAGATTACTCTATATTCTTACAGTTCAAGAGGCTTTCGGACAAATTGACTCTCCGATATGGTCCGATAAAGATAGATACACCAATCTAAACCACCACTGGCTAAAAACCGGTTGGTTTGAACGAACCAGCATGTGGTCAGTATGAGTCGGCTAAAGCCGCCTCTCCCTTATGGGGTAATATGGAAATCACCATCATTTTTTTGAAGATCCTGAGCGGCAATGTACTCCATAATAACCTCATCGGTCACGTTGCCGGAGGAGGCTGCAAAGTACCCTCTTCCCCATATATGACGGCCCCAGAACTGTTTTGAGAGTTCCTTGTATTCTGCGAGAAGTTTGTACAAGGTCTTTCCCGTGAGAGACTGCATGAGTTTGGAGATAGAGAGATAAGGGAATATATAAAAATTGCTGAGGAATGTGAAGACCACGATGATCGCATCACCTCCCCCATAAGCGCTGAAGAAGAGCTGAAACAAAATATACGCGTCCGGCTTGAGCACCCAATAGCTTATGGTCGGCGACCAGCGGGAGAGCGTCTATGAAAGTGACATTCCCACATTACAATAGCAGAACGAAAAAAATACTTGACTTGCCAAATGGCATAATCTAAAGGCGAGGGGTTTTCTCCCCGAGGGAGGGACACTAATTTTGGAGAAGGGCATGGAACAAGAGATAAAACAACAGATAATTGACTTCATTACCACTAACTTCCTCTTCGATGATGCCAAGAAAGGAGTTGACGAGAAGGCATCCCTTCTCGAAACCGGGGTCATTGACTCGACCGGTGTCCTAGAGTTGATCGCCTACATTGAAGAGACCTATGGGGTTAAAGTCGAGGATGAGGAGATCTTACCGGAAAACCTCGATACTATCTTGGATATCACCCACTTCGTTAAACAGAAGTTATCCACGAGCGGAGCCATCAGATCTCAACATGGGCAGTAAATGCGATTGATGAGCTTGAGGCACCAATAAAACACTTTAGGGTCATCGAACACCTCGAGGCTTCATGTACTTCGGTTGCCTTGAACGTTGCTGAAGGGAAGGGCAGATTTTCGAAAAAGGAATTTAAACAATTCTTGTATATTGCCCGTGGTTTCCTGTACCAAACGGTTACCATAGTTGAGATATTCAAACGAAAAGCTGGTTGAAGAAAGAAGCATGTGATGACTTATATGGGAAAGCCAACGAGATTAACAGAATGCTATCCTGTTTAATTGGTGGTCTGTGAAGCTGCTTTTGACTCTTTTGGGTAGAATATTGCTATGAACTTAGAGCTATCACCTGCGGGCTAATGAACTAACTATGTGTGGAATAGCCGGTATAGTTGATTTCGGTGGCAGGAAGCCCGACGAGGAACTCCTCCGTCGCATGCTTGGCTTGATTCGTCACCGCGGACCCGATGCCTTCGGTATATATATGGATGATACGGCAGGACTGGCATCTACCCGGTTGAGCATCATCGACCTCGCTAGTGGAGACCAGCCTATTCACAATGAAGATGAATCCCTTTGGATTGTCTATAATGGCGAAGTCTTCAATTATATAGAACTCAGACCGGACTTAGAAGCACGGGGACACAGATTTTATACAAACACGGATACGGAAGTCCTCATGCATCTCTACGAAGAGAAAGGACCCACGATGCTCAATGATCTTAACGGGCAGTTTGCCTTCTCTGTCTGGGACCGTAACAAAAAAATCCTTTTCTTGGCCCGTGACCGTGTGGGCATCAGGCCCTTCTTCTATAAACAAGAAAAAGGGCGTTTTGTCTTTGCTTCTGAGATTAAATCCATTTTTGCTGACCCAATGATCCGACGGACTCTCGACCCGATGACTCTTTCAGATGTTTTCACCTGTTGGACGCCGACAGGTGACAGGACTGCCTTTCTGGATATACACCAGCTTATGCCCGGTCACTACGCGCTATTCAGTGAGGAAGGCATGAAGACGGAGCGGTACTGGCAACTTTCTTTTGCCCGGTCCGAAAACAGCGATCTGCCGCTCGCTGACTGGGTTGAGGAATTAAAGGGACTCCTTCACGACGCCTGCCGCATCCGTCTACGCTCTGACGTACCTGTCGGGGCCTATCTGAGTGGAGGTCTCGACAGTACCTATATCAGTTCTCTTGTCAAACACTTCTTTAATAACAAGGTTTGCACCTTTTCGGTAAATTTTACCGATAGCCGCTTTGATGAGGGCCTCTTCCAGACACGGGCTGTTCAGTCACTCGGGACCGATCATAAGATGGTTCGCTGTACGGAAAAAGACATCGGAGAGGTTTTTCCCAACGCCATCTGGTACGCGGAAACCCCTTTACTCCGCACGGCCCCCGTGCCTCTATTTACCTTATCCGGACTGGTGCGGGAAAACAATTTTAAGGTTGTTCTTACCGGTGAAGGATCGGATGAGATTTTCGCCGGATACGATATCTTCAAGGAGAACCGAATCCGGCGTTTTTGGGCACAACAACCTGACTCCACAATACGGCCAAAGTTACTCCAACACCTCTATCCCGACATCTTCCGCCAGGACGATTCGCGGGCCCGGATTTTTCTGGAAGGATTTTTCCGGAAAGGACTATCCCTCGTAAATTCCCCCGGCTATTCTCATATGATCCGTTGGAACAACACAGCGCTCCTCAAAGCATTTTTCTCAAGCGAAGTCCAACAACAAACCGCAAACCTTGAACCTTTTCTGGACCGTTTCAGCGCTTCACTGCCTCCCGACTTTATGAGCTGGGATTCCCTTTCGAGGGCACAATACACAGAGAGTACTCTATTCCTCTCGAACTATCTCTTGTCTTCTCAGGGAGACCGAATGGCCATGGCCCACGCAGTCGAAGGCCGTTATCCCTTTCTCGACTACCATGTAATTGAGTTTGCCACGCGCGTGCCGCCCTTCTATCGGTTAAGAGGCCTACGGGATAAGTTTATCTTGCGACAGGCTGCGGTATATCTGATGCCACCTGATTTTGCGCAACGACCAAAGCAACCCTATCGCGCTCCGATCAGCCGATGTTTCTTTGGGGACAGCCCTCTTCCGTACGCCGAGGATCTTCTTTCCGAGGAAAGTCTGCGCGAAAAAGGCTACTTCCATCCGGGAAAAGTGACAAAACTCGTCGACAAAATTCGGCGTCAAGACGGCCACCTACTGAGTGAGCGAGAGAATATGGGGCTCATCGGTATCCTGTCTACACAATTGCTGGATGAGATGTTCATAAAGAAGTTTCCTTTCCGTACAATCGTCAGACCGGAAGATGTCAAGGTTTATGACTTCAGAAAAAGCGTATGATTTTCACCACCCGCCTTGCTTAAGACACATAGTGCACAGAGAAAGGCGAGAAATAGCATGAACAGAATCCTGCTTCTCTCGGGATTCTGTTCATACTTCAGCGCGTACTGGCGCAGAAGAGGAATCTCAATATCTGAAGAGCTAGGTATTTCGGACAATCGTTATCTCCCGATTGGGCAAAAAATACGTGTTTCCGTTTGATGAACTCTGTGCTTCGAGCGAGTAAAACGAGTGGGTGGTGAAATAAAGGCTTTGGAGGTTTCATTGAAAACTTGCAACAGATGTATATTGCCGGAGACTTTCCCCAACATTAAGTTCGATTCGAGTGGGGTATGTAATCACTGCCGCCAGGAAGAATCATCTCTGGCAAAGCGCGATGTCAAAACGGCAGAATATCGCCAGAAGCTTGATGATCTCATGGCGTCAACCAAGAACAAAGGCCCTTCTTACGATGCCATCATGGCATACAGTGGCGGTAAAGATTCCTCATATACGCTCAAGCTTCTTCGTGAACGGTATGATCTCAGGGTTCTTGCCCTCACTTTCGATAATCACTTCGTTTCACCCACCGCCTTTGAAAATATCAGGAAGGTTACCGACAATCTTAGCGTTGACCACATTAATTTCAAGGCGCCGTGGTCTACCATGAAATCGTTGTTTTCTCTTACGGCTGTCAATGATATCTTTTCTGCAGCCACGTTACTCCGTGCAAGCTCAATATGCACGGCATGTATTGGGATCATCAAGAGTCTCACCCTCAAAGTAGCTATCGAAATGACAATTCCTCTGTCAGCCTTTGGCTGGTCACCGGGACAGGCACCGATTCAGACAGCCATAATGAAAACCAACGCATCGTTCATTCGTCAGAATCAGAGGGCCTTAATGAGCGGGTTGTCACCTGACTTACATGCCCGGATAAGTTCCTACTTCATTCCTGAAAGTTACTATCAAACATATGCCGACAGGTTTCCAACCAACATACATCCATTAGCATTCTTCGAGTACGATGAGCAAAAGATTATCGAGGAGCTTAGCGGTATCGGTTGGGAGTTGCCAACAAATACGGATACAAACTCAACCAACTGTCTCCTCAACGCTTTCGCCAACCAGGTTCATTTAGAACGTCGCAAGTTTCATCCCTACGTCTGGGAGATAGCCAATATGGTCCGTCAGGGTGTCATAACTCGAAAAGAAGGCATCGAAAAGATCTACACCCCCCAAAATGCGCAACAAGTCAACTATGCAAAACAGAAATTAGGCCTATGAGCAAGAAATGTTGACCACTCGCTTCGCTTGAGATATAGAGTACGTAGAGAAGGGCATCATCTTTCGCGCCGACAGTCCGTGGAGACCGGTCGGTCGGCATGCAATCCTGCCGGATTTCATCATTTAGTAAAATTCGGTGGGAAAAAAATAGCAAGGCCAATATTTATAGGCATTGTTATGTCCGAAGGGTCCGGCATTTTGCCCAATCGCCACCTCCCGATCGGGCAAAAGATAAGCGTTTCCCCTCGGTGATCTCTGTTCCTCGAACAAGTGAAACGAGTGGATGGTAAGATAATTATCTATCTTTTCTGACATTTAACAAATATGATACCAATAACTCCCGTGGATCCATCCATGACGCTTGTTCACCACTTCCTCGAACGAAACGCGCGCCTCTACCCCGACAAGGTTGCCCTCATTCACGGGAAGGTCCGGGCAACTTATTCCGAGATTAATAGCCTCGCCGATAACCTTGCGAGCTACCTTATATCCTGTGGTGTGCAACGCGGCGACCGTGTTGGCCTGCTCATGGAGAACTGTCTCGAATACGTCATCAGCTATTATGGCATCATGAAAGCAGGAGCGGTGGCGGCACCCCTCAATAGCGACCTCAAGACCGATGGCTTACGTTACGTCATAGGCGACCTCGAAGCAAAGCTCCTTATATCGTCCTCCAAATTTGAGAAGTTGGTATTAGCCTCTCGTCTCGACGAATTGGGCCTCATTGGTTTAATCCTCAAAGGACGCTCTGTGCAATCAGCTATGAGCTACGAGCTTGTGTCTTTTGACTCTGCCGTCTCTTCTTCTCCTATGAGCTATCAACTATCAGTTCATTCAGGGCTATCAGCTGTGAGCTGTGAGCTATCTCCCTCCGATCTCGCCAGCATCGTCTATACCTCCGGTTCAACCGGTGGTCCTAAGGGGGTAATGCTGAGCCACAGAAACATCGTCGACAACACCTTTTCCATCTGCCAGTATCTGCATCTTACGGATAAGGATATCCAGATGGTTGTATTGCCCTTCTTTTACGTCATGGGCAAATCACTCCTGAATACCCATTTTGCCGTCGGCGGCACAGTTATCATCAATAACAAATTCGCTTTCCCTGCAGCGGTACTCAGCGAGATGATCGTTGAGAAGGTGACAGGATTCTCAGGGGTGCCTTCCACCTTTGCATATCTTTTGCATCGTTCTCCACTTACCGCGAGTCGTGACAAATTATCCTCGCTTCGATATGTAAGCCAGGCCGGTGGGCATATGTCACGGGCTATTAAAGAGGGATTGCGCAAGGTTTTGCCGGCTCATACCGAGATTGTTATCATGTACGGTGCAACTGAGGCTGCCGCCAGGCTTTCCTATCTTGAACCGGAAAGATTTTCCAAAAAAATGGATTCTATCGGGACGGCTATACCCGGTGTTACTCTCCGTGTCCTCGACGAACAAGGACGAGACGCCCCTATCGGCCAGGTCGGAGAACTTGTGGCTGCCGGAACCAATATCATGCGAGGCTACTGGAAAAATCCCGAGGCAACGGCGGTAGCTTTGATCAACGGTTGGTACCGTACAGGCGACCAGGCATACGCGGGAGATGAAGGCTTTTATTTTGTTGTCGGACGAAGAGACGATCTCCTCAAGGTGGGCGGCCACCGTATCAACCCCCAGGATATTGAGGATAGACTGATGGAGTCTGGACTATTTTTAGAAGTAGTAGTGCTCGGAATTCCCGACGAACTGCTTGGACATCGGCTTGCCCTCTTGGCCGTTCCATCCGGGAGTGATTGCACTGAGAATGCCGTTCTGGCCTACTGCTCCGAAAAACTACCTAAATACAAAATCCCGTCTGAGGTAAGTTTCATCCGTGCGCTGCCCAAAAAAGCTAGCGGCAAAGTCGACCGAAAAGCTTGCGCCGCTTCGTATAAGTCAGTGCAACCAGTTGATGGCTTATAGCTCATAGCGAGCTTAGTCCCTGGCATAGGGGTCTTCATTACTTCCCCTCCCCCAAAAGACGTAGCACTCATTCCTTTTTTTGTAGCAAGAACAAACATATGTTTAGTGCGTAACTCATCAAGGTTTCCATTGGATTTAAGCTATTGCACAATATAAATGCGTATTCGGAACTCGGCATGATACCTGCATCATTCCTGAATCGGGTACTAAAGCCGTGGGTTGGCTATCGATATGATCTCGCGATCTTTGAACCTGCGGCGGTAGCTTATCGTTTCTTCATTCCCGCTAGGAAGCCATCATGCCTATGAGCGGGGCAATTTTTGTCTGCGGTTACTTTATGGCGTATTTCTCTATCTTCCGTAAAAGGCTGCGACGACTGATGCCAAGCTTCTTCGATGCATGACTCCTATTTCCACGGCATTCTTCCAGCACTATCTCAATATGCCTCTTGATGACCCCGTCGAGGAAACTTTCGTGGGACACTCTCACCTTGGAATTTTTAAGATAAGCCGGAAGATAGCCCGGGTCTATGAAAGACTTGTCTGTAAGCATGACGGCTTGACTCATCGCATTCTCCAACTCACGCACATTGCCCGGCCAGCCATGTGCAAGCAAGATATCTTGCGCAGGCCTTGAGATCCCCCTCACCTCTTTCTTCATTTGATCGCAGTATCGCTTTAGCAGGAACTGGGACAGCAAGAGGATATCATCCTTTCTTTCTCTCAAAGGCGGGACAGTAATCGCGAGGGGTGTAATTCTGTAAAAGAGATCCTCTCTGAATTTTCCGTTGAGTACCTCTTTTTCCAGATCCCTGCTGGTAGCGGCAATGATTCGGCAACGGGCTTGTAGAGTACGATGGCTACCAACAGGACGAAATTCGCCGTTTTGTAAAACCCGTAAAAGATGTGGCTGAAATGACAGAGGAAGATCGCCTATTTCGTCAAGAAAAAGAGTTCCCTCTCTCGCAGCCTCGAAAAGGCCCACTTTGTCGCTGGTGGCACCCGTAAAAGAACCCTTCTTATGGCCAAATAGCTCTGACTCAATGAGGGTTTCTACATATCCTGCGCAATTAGACGTGACAAAAGGATCTCCCCGTTTACTACTCAAATAATGAAGGGCCCGTGCAACAACCTCTTTGCCTGTTCCAGTCTCGCCCATAATGGTGACTGTTTTGTAATAGGGTGCGATGCGCTTGATGAAAGAAATGATTTCAAGCATCTTCGGGTTTCTTCCAACTATTCCCGAAAATACGTACCTCTGCTCAATTTGTTCCTCAAGTTCGCCTAGCTGGCATCTTGTCATGAATGTTTTGTCAATGTCATCAATTATTTCCAAAAGTTGCCTATCATCGATTGGCAGCCTTAAAAAAGCAAAGGCACCGTTCCTCACCGCTTCGACCTCATCATCTTCGGCGCGTCCTATAAGGACTACTTCGGTCCTCGGATCAGCCGATTTTATATCAGCAAGTATGCGGACTGCCCCTTCCACCAAAACAAGGTGAAAGTCTCCCCGCGACACCGCAGCAACCATGGAATCCCCTTTCGCCAACTTATGCACGTCGTGCCCTTCAAGAAGATTTAGAATCCTTTCTGTCTCTGTATTGAATGCTGCAAGAATTTTGAGCATACCGTGACGCCTTGATACCTATTGTATCAAACAAAATAGGTTAATCAAAGACAAAAAAGTATTTGATCGTCCTCTACCCGCTCCTGAGGCCGTGTTCCCCTGGGATAAGAATCATTTCGTGGGGACACTAACTTTTAAGGTGGTGTACAATAAATAGATGGGGCAGGTCATTCGGTACCTAGGTCAAATGCGAGAGTGAGGTCTTAAAATGATCGACGGTGTGGTGACAAAACAGTTGAGGGTTATTCCCGATGAACGGGGAAGATTAATGGAAATCTTGAGAAACGATGATGATATCTTTGCGGGGTTCGGTCAGGTCTACATGACAACGACCTATCCTCATGTGGTAAAAGCCTGGCACTATCATAAGAAACAGGCTGATTATATCACCTGCGTCAAGGGAATGTTGAAACTTGTTCTCTTCGATAGTAGAGACGGATCACCAACAAGGGGCCAGATCAATGAATTCTTTATCGGTGATTACAACCCCTCGCTTGTCAAAGTGCCGAAGATGGTATATCACGGATGGAAATGTATCAGCGAGGAAGAAGCAATTGTTATCAATGTTCCCACAGAACCCTACGACAGGGAGAGGCCTGATGAATACCGGCTGGATCCCCACATAAACGACATACCATATACGTGGGAAAGGAAAGATGGATGAGCCAAGTATTTTAATTACCGGAGGTTGCGGATTTATCGGTTCCAACTTCGTACGTCACATACTTAGGAAGTACCCCTACCATGTAATCAATTTCGACAAACTAACCTATGCCGGCAATGCGGAAAATCTTAAGGATATAGGAAAGGATGAAAGATACACCTTCATTAAAGGCGATATTGCCGAGGTCACTGACCTTGAAAAGGTCTTTGCGTCCCCCATCGAGTTTGTCGTCAATTTTGCCGCGGAATCGCATGTGGACAGGAGCATTATCGACCCCGACACCTTCATCAAGACAAACATCAACGGGACCTTTCAGCTCCTTGAAGTGGCAAAAAAGAAAAACGTGAAGAAATTTGTCCAGATATCAACTGATGAGGTCTACGGTTCCCTCGGCAAAGAAGGAAAGTTCAACGAAGAGACGCCCCTTTCGCCCAACAGCCCCTATTCCGCGTCAAAGACGTCGGCTGATGTGCTTGTCATGTCCTACCATAAGACGTACGGCATGCCTGTGGTCATTACGCGGTGCTCCAATAACTATGGGCCTTACCAGTTTCCTGAAAAACTGATACCCCTCATTATCACCAACGCTCTTAATGACATTGAATTTCCCGTATACGGCGACGGCCTGAATATCAGGGACTGGATCCATGTGGCAGACCATTGTGTAGCCATCGACACTGTTCTCCATAATGGAAGAGAAGGGAACGTCTACAATATCGGTGGCGAGAACGAGAAGACCAATATGGACATCGTGAGGCTCATACTGAAAATCCTCGATAAACCAAAGACACTAATAAAATATGTGAAAGATAGACCCGGCCACGACAGACGCTACGCCATCGATTCAACGAAGATTAAGCGGGAACTGGGTTTCGAACCGGGCACCGATTTTGCTTCAGGTATGGAAAACAAGGGCTGGTGGGAGAGGATTAAAAACGGAGCCTATCTGGAATACTATAAAAACATGTATGGAAACAGATGAAAGTCCTCATTACCGGGGGCAAGGGCCTCCTGGGTGCAAATATTAAGCCTCTCTTCGAAAAGAAATTCGAACTCACGCTCTGTGATCTCGATACCTGGGATATTACCAATAGAGCATCGGGAGAACGTTTTGTCAAAGAAATCCGGCCTGACGTTATCATAAACCTTGCAGCCATAACCGATGTCGACGGATGCGAAGATACGAAAAAGGAAGTGGCCGAAAAGATAAACGGCTATGGCGCGGGTGTCGTTGCCTCCTTATGCAGGGACTATGGCATTCGGCTTGTCCATTTCAGTACAGATTATATTTTTGACGGCTCCAAAAAGGTGCCCTATAAGGAGAACGACCCCCCGAATCCGCTTTCAGTGTATGGAATTACAAAACTGAGCGGTGAGCGGGAAGTATTTAAGGAACATCCTTCATCTCTTGTCGTCCGGACCCAGTGGTTATACGGTAAAGGGGGAGAGAATTTCATTACAAAAGTGGTTAGAATGGCCAGACAAACTGGTGCCGTACGGGTTGTCAACGATCAGAGAGGCGTGCCCACCTATGCAAGGGACCTGGCGGAACCGCTCATTACCCTCATAGAGAGAGGAAAGACCGGCGTCTACCATCTTGCTAACAGCGGCTCCTGTACCTGGTTTGACTTTGCACGTGAGATATTCGGCCTGCTCAAAATGGACGTATCGGTCACACCCATTTCTTCAGCTGAGCTTGAGAGAAAAGCGCCAAGACCGGCTTATTCGGTTTTCGATATGTGGAAATTTCAAAGAGACACGGGATTAAAGATGAGACCTTGGCAGGAAGCGCTTCGGACATATCTCTCGTAGCGGTCGGGCCAACTTGCCGCTCAGCCTAAGGCAAAGAAAAAGTCTACGGCGTAAACAAGAGTTCGGAGGTACAAAGATGGAAACATTCAAGGGAATTATCCTTGCGGGCGGATCAGGTACCAGGCTCCACCCTATTACGAAGGTGGTAAGTAAACAACTCCTGCCCATCTATGATAAACCGATGATTTACTATCCTTTGTCAGTCATGATGATGGCGGGTATTCGAGAAACGCTTATAATCTCAACACCTGACGACCTTCCAAGGTTTAAAGATCTTTTGGGAGATGGTCGACAATGGGGGATTCAACTCGCATACGAGGAACAACCACGGCCAGAAGGGCTTGCTCAGGCATTTATTATCGGAAAAACATTCATCGGTAGCAACAATGTTTGTTTGATACTCGGTGATAATATCTTCTACGGGCATGGTTTTCCTGAAAAACTAAAGAGCGCGGTCCAGCTTCAGAGAGGCGCAGTTGTCTTTGGCTATTGGGTACGTGACCCTCAACGATACGGCGTTGTAGAATTTGACGCGTCAGGGAGAGTATTGAGTATGGAGGAGAAACCATCAAAGCCGAAATCCAATTATGCGGTTCCGGGACTCTATTTTTACGACAATGATGTCCTAGAAATTGCATCAGCACTGAAACCATCGGCCCGCGGGGAACTTGAGATAACAGACCTGAATAAAGTTTATCTTCAGAGGGGAGAACTGAAAGTGGAGTTGCTTGGCAGAGGATTAGCCTGGCTGGACACGGGGACATACGAGTCTCTATTGCAGGCTTCCAACTTTATTGAAACGATAGAAAAGCGCCAGGGCTTGAAAGTGGCTTGCATCGAGGAAGTGGCGTACCGAATGGGCTATATCAACACCGATCAATTTGTCGCGCTTGCAGAACCTTTAAAGAAAAGCGGCTATGGGCAGTATCTTCTGGATCTTGTGAAAGAGGATGGCATAACGTCTCAACAATAGCAAACAATGCTAAGACCTGAATATATCCCTTTAATTTTTTTAAAACAGGAATTTTGTGAGGACAGTTTTTTCACTCTCAGTCATCACTAGTTTCTTTGACTTAATTTTCCTACAGCATTCTATATATAGGAGGTTTCAATGCAGGAATCGGTCTCGATAAGCCCCGATGGCGTAAAATACCCACTGCCACGGGAGAATGACTACCAAAGGGAATTCCAAAGGATCAGAGGGCTTGTAGAGCAAGCACGAGGATTGGATCAAGAAATCGTCGTCGTAATGGGTGTTGGCTTTGTCGGAGCAGTAATGGCCGCCATCGTGGCCGATACCATGGGCCATGACGGAAAACCATCCAAGTTCGTTATCGGGATGCAACGGCCTAGCATGCGAAGTTTTTGGAAGATACCCGTGCTCAATCAGGGGGTTTCGCCCGTCAAAGCCCAAGACCCCGAGGTTGAGCCGATGATCAAGCGGTGCGTACTCGATAAGAAGACACTTGTAGCAACCTATGTTGATGATGTCTTGCAATTTGCAGATGTCGTCATTATTGACGTGCAACTGGACTATGCCAAGAACGAACTGGGGAATGTGCGCAATGGCCAAGTGGAGATGAGCGCGCTCGAGGAGTCTTTTGAGGTCATCGCAAAGTTCATCAAGCCCAAAGCGCTTGTCTTGATCGAGACAACGGTAGCCCCGGGAACAACCGAGCAGGTGGCCTTTCCTATTATGAGAAAAATATTCAAGCAACGCGGTATTGAGAACGATCCGCTGCTTGCTCACAGCTATGAACGGGTCATGCCAGGGAGAGACTATGTGGCATCCATAAGGGATTTCTGGCGGGTTTGCAGCGGCGTCAACGAAGAGGCAAAGGAAAAGGTTGTCCGTTTCCTGAACGAAGTAATCAATACTAAGAGATTTCCCCTTACGGTTCTCGACAGACCCGTCGAATCGGAGACCGCAAAGATAGTCGAGAACAGTTACCGGGCTACCATCCTTGCCTTCATGGACGAGTGGAGCCTTTTTGCTGAACGAAACGGCGTAGATATCACAAAAGTAATCAAGGCCATCAGAATGCGTCCTACCCACAACAATATGCTTTTCCCCGGTCCCGGAATAGGAGGATATTGTCTGCCAAAAGACGGAGGACTTGGGGTTTGGGCATACAAGCACATCATGGGGTTCGAAGATGACATTTTCAGGATCACACCGATGGCCATCGATATCAACGATACACGGTCTCTCCACGCCGCTCAGACGGTACGTGATGCCTTACGCAACATGAATATCCCGGTCGCGAATGCAGAGGTTCTGGTCCTAGGAGCTTCCTATCGTGAGGACGTGGGAGACACCCGGTACAGTGGCTCTGAAGTGATGATAAGACGACTCACAGAAATGGGCGCGGAGATTCGAGTTCATGATCCCTACGTAGACCAGTGGTGGGAATTCACGAACCAGGAGGATGATTCCCAGCAAGGAAAAGGTGTATTCTTCCGGAACCAGAAAAAACTCAAAGACCTCCAGGTGGAAAAAGACCTGAGGAAGGCGCTGAGGGACATCGACTGTCTGGTGCTGGCAGTGCGGCATGAGGAATATCTGAATCTCAATCCTGAAGAAGTTGTCACTGTAGTCGGCCATCCCCTGGCCGTAGTGGACTGCTTTGGAATTCTGGATGATAAGGCGATCATTCGCTTTCTGGAACTGGGGTGCGAGGTGAAGGGCTTGGGGAGAGGCCATATACGGAGGTTGAAGGAGTCGGTAAAAAGAACGTGGGAAGATAAAGAATAAGGAGGGGATGATCGATCTCCAAATCCTAGGCTCGAAATCCTGAACATCCTGAATCGTTAAGGATATATTTAATGAGTCAATAAACTTGAATATAAGCTGAAACCAATGCTGTTCTTGTGTATCAGGAGGTAATAATGGTTCATCCGGTTCTTGTGTACTTCCTAATACTTATGGGATGATTCTCTCTTTCACCTGCAACTTAAAGGTTTCACAAAAAAGAGAGTTAAGGATTACGATTCGAAATATCGTAACCGAGCTGAAGACAGATTCTTCCTGCCAAAATGCAATTTATCCTTTTGCTCTTCACTATCCAATATTCGGCTTTAAGTTTTTTTGTCTAATATTAGCAAATTTATCGATAGTAAAAAGAAGATGACAGCACCTTGACCAAACCCGGCCGGGCTAAATCCAGCGATATTATTTAGTCCTGTTACTTTCTCAACAGCTCCGACTACCAGACTTGCCAGACCCACAATAATTGCAGCAACAGCCATTTTTTTTATCATAAGCATAATTTCCCCCTTTCCTCTTGATTTTTATTACCTATATCATTTTTATCACTATTTACAATAGAAATCTACTATCAAGCGATGAAACAGGGTTGTATGAGTTATAGGAAGAAGTGCGCAGGAACCGGATGAACCGTAATAATTATGCTTGCTATGAGGCTCTCTCCAGACATTGAAAAACGCCTTGAGGAGTTGTCAAGAAAAACGGCTCGAACGAAAACCTAACTGTGCAGGTGAGGCAATTGTTGAATATCTGGATGACTTTGAGGATTACTGTTTGGCCATGAATCGGCTAAGAAGCCCGTGAAAGCGCTGGACGATAGAGGGGGTAGAAAAGGAACTTGGTCTGGCGAGTTGAATGGGAAGACGAAGCAGTGAAAAATATCAAAAAGTTGGGTACTCCGTTTCAAAGAAGTATCGTTCGTCATCTCAGGCAGAAAATTGCAACCGATCAGAACCCGCGGCGTTTTGGTGACCCTCTCCGTAAGGAGCTTAAGGATCTCTGGAAATATCGAATCGGTACTTACAGGATAATCTGCTTGATGGAAGACAGCAACCTGCTTGCACTTGTTGTTCGTGTGGGTCACGGACGATACATGTACAACAGATAAGACATCTTCATTTTCTCGAACGAATTGCACGTCCCTACCCTGACAAGATTGCCCCCCATCTATCACCCACACTAAATCCTAAGCTCGAAATCCTTAATAACCCTGAATAATCAATGTCAAATAATCAAGGCATACTAAGTCAAATGCGGGTAAGTCTTCGAGAATGAGATACCTATATAGACAGTTCAGAACTTTGACACCATTGATTTTACTCGCTTATACGCCGACTCTGGCTGCGCTTGTTGGAATCGCAGCCTTTGCGTTTGCGACGGGAAGACACGTCTGGTTTTTCACGATTGACCCTTTTGTTTTAGGCCATCTGCCCTTCTATGCGGGTATACTCTCCAATGTAGGTATCCTCTTATGGTGTGCCACGACGGGGATTTGTTTCTTTAGCGCGGCGGCTTTCAAAGAAGCTGATCAGGCACGAGATTGGAGGCTTTTTTTGTTCATGTCGGGCTCTTCACCTCGTTACTCTTGTGTGACAATCTCTTTCAGATGCACAGGATTTTTTATCATAAGTTCTTTCATCTTCCTACCGTTCTTGTCTATGGTGCGTATGGTCTTTTTGCCCTTTGGTACCTCATTTATTTTAGGAAACAAATCTTGGAGACAGAATTTCTGCTCCTTGTATTTAGTTTGGTTTTCTTTGTCCTGGCTGTAATTTTTGATACGTTGCCCCTTCTGCCGAGAGGAAGCACCGCCTTTTCAGATGGTCTTAAGCTTCTTGGAATTGTAAGCTGGTTTGTCTACTTGATGCGAACCTGCTTGAAAGCGGTAAATAACAAGGTTAATTTTAGAAGGCAAAAAGTGAAAGGTTAAAGGTAGAACAAAAAAACAGAAGCTCGTAGCTCATGGCTCATGGACAGAAGCAAAGAGTAGGGCGCCGTATAGGGCAGAGAGAGCAAAGAAGCTCATGGCTGATAGCTGATGACAATACAAGGACAAATATAGAATCAATAAATGAAGATAAGCAAGTTCTCCAAGATTATCCTCATTCTTCTGCTCGTTTTGTCCGGACTCATTCTTTTTCATAGACCTATTTTGGCCGGAGTGGGCATGTTTCTGGCGCCAACGAGCAGGGAATCTGCTGACGTACTGATATTGGAAGGAACCGAGATGGTGAAAAATTCAGCCCTCGATGCAGGGATGGCACTCCTGTCCGATGGCAGGGCCAAGAGAATAGTTATAATACTCCACAGGTCT
The DNA here is from genome assembly GCA_963754785.1 of uncultured delta proteobacterium. Taxonomy (GTDB): domain Bacteria; phylum Desulfobacterota; class Syntrophorhabdia; order Syntrophorhabdales; family Syntrophorhabdaceae; genus PNOF01. The sequence goes on from CAVWHH010000020.1 coordinate 35,626, forward strand.
TTGAAAAAAAGCCAAATTCCTGTCGGTCAGGAAGAATATTCGGGACTCATTTTTGATGAGCTGGAACATATGGGTTTGAAAAAAGAGAAGGCTGACGTGATTTCGGCACCTATCCCTGGCCATCCCATCACCTTGTCGGAAGCGCGTTTTGTAGTGGCCAAACTTTCCCAGGACAGAGTTAGAAGTGCCATCTTGGTCAGCGAGGGATTTCATACGCGGAGAACTTTCGGCGTGTACAACCAGGAAGGACGCAGATTGGGGCTCCACGTTTTTCCTTACTCTTATTTCACCGAGTATAAAAGCGATTCCTGGTGGCGCGATCCCCAAGGGATTAATGACTTTCTTGAAGAGTCGCTCAAGCTTTCCTATTACCTCTTGCACGGATATGTCTCCATAGGCGCTCTTTGGAAATAGAAAAAAAGGGATGAAGATCCAAACAATGACTGTGCGTACCAAAGATACACTTGTCCGGCCGAATAAGAAATGGATCGATCTCAGGAAGGCCCTGTTCGTGTTGAGTGTCATTGGCGCTGGGCTGATGCTCTGTCCTCCGCTTCAAAGCGTTCTTTACGGCCCTGGGGCTCAGAGCGATTACTACGATTATATTCTTGTAATTCCTTTTATAAGCGCAGTATTATTCTACTGGAGAAGAAATTCGATCTTTGTCGATGTTATGTACCTGCCTGCATTCGGAATACCCTTAGTCGTAAGCGGGGCGGGTCTCTATGCCGCTGGCCTGACAGGGCTGTTGCCCCTGGGCCTCGATGTCCGGGCCTCGTGGATGGTCTTTTTTGCCCTGCTCGTTTTTGTTGGAGTCTTCGTGTTTCTCTTCGGGGCCGGGTCCTTTCGCAAGGCCCGGTTTCCTTTGTTTTTTCTTGCCTTCATGATCCCTGTACCTCACGTAATTCTGGAACGTTTCATCTACACCCTTCAGATTAGCTCCGCAGAGGTAACGGACCGTCTCTTCAGTCTCATTGACGTGCCCTATTTTCGGGATGGCTTCTTTTTTTACCTTCCAAGAGTGGCCATCGAGGTCGCGAAAGAGTGTAGCGGTATTCGCTCAAGCCTGGCGCTCGTGGTAAGCGGAGTTCTGGCGGGACATCTCTTTCTCGATCGCGTATGGAAACAGATCCTTCTGATCCTATCCGTCTTCCCTATCACTGTATTGAAAAACGGCATCAGGATCGCAATGCTTACCCTGCTTGCGAATTACATCGATGTTAGGTTTCTGACCAGAAGTTGGCTGCATCATTCGGGTGGGCTCCTCTTCTATATTCCGGGTCTCGCCCTCCTCGGACTCGAAATCTGGGCATTTAGAAGACGGTCTCCCGGTTCTTTGTGAAACCATGAGCTTTTCAAATATACTCTCGGCTTTTGCTATCGCTACGACGCTAGTAGTCGCATGTATAACCCTTCGCCGTGATGGGCGCTCGTTTGTCCACAGAGTTTTGGCCCTCGGACTGGCTCTGCTGGCACTCGAAGCTGCGGTGATAGGGTTCGCTCCCACCACCGGATTGCCGGAAAGGATCATCTTCTGGCAGCGGGTGCGCTTCTTGATAGCCTCGTTTCTGCCCGGTTTATGGGTGATGTTCAGCCTTACTTTCGCTAGGAGCAATTTCCGGGAAAACCTGTGGAAACAGTCATGGGCCGTTATCGTCGCTTTCACGCTCCCTATTCTGTTTGCTACTGCTTTTCAGGCTCACTTCTTTGCCCCGGAGCCCGTGTTGACGGGCGCCTACGGTCCGATTGTTCGGTTCGGATGGTCGGGCTATTTCTTTGAATTGGCCTTCCTGTTGAGCTCCGTCTTCATATTGATGAATCTGGAAAAGACGCTCAGGATTTCGGCAGGAAGAGTCCGCTGGCAGATAAAGTTTGTTGTCCTCGGGGTGGGAAGTCTGTTTGCTGCGAGGATTTACTTAAGCTCCCAAGCCCTTTTGTTTCACTCCATAGACCCGTCGGCCCTGGTTTTTGCGGCTGGAGCATTGCTGGTAATGGATATATGCATGCTGCGGGCGCTCTGGCGAACACGTGGTTTTGATACGGATTTCTATGTGTCCACGACCATTCTCTATAATTCACTGACTATAGTAATCGTTGGTCTCTATCTCGTCGGCGTCGGTATTGTTGCCCGCCTGAGTCTCTATCTTGGGGTTAACAAAGAAGTTACATTCAGATTCTTCTATGTCTTTCTGGTGTTCCTTGGACTGGCTGCGCTTCTCCTTTCCGACCGGCTCAGAAGGCGGCTCAAAAGAACTGTTGCCCTACATTTCAGAAGGCCCTATTACGATTACAGAAAGGAGTGGGCCTCTTTCACTGAAAGCACGACGAACGTGACGGATATTGTGGACTTGTGCAATATTGTGGCCCGCATGGTGGCGAGGACTTTCGATGCGCTTTCGGTAACCGTCTGGTTGACTAATGAGGCAGACGAGAGAGTTGTCATGGCAGGTTCCACCGTTTTTGCCGAAGGGAAATTCCGAGACCTTGCGGAGGCCGAAAAGGTTGTGTCTCAACTGGTACGCCATGCGAGCATCGAGGGTGTTCCAATAGACCATGACTACCGGACAGCGGGCTGGAAGGGAGAAGAAGGAACATCTGCCGAGTTCTTTGAGGAGACACGGATTCAGCACGTAATACCCCTCGCTGCCGCCGGAAAAGTACTGGGTGTCATAACCGTGGGTGATCCTGTAGGCAGCGATGACCGTTCCTTCACGGGCGAGGACTTCGACCTTCTCAAAACCATGGCCAACCAGGCAGCTGCAAATCTCTATATTCTGATGCTTGGCGAGCGTCTGCGGAAGGCGAAAGAAATGGAGGCATTTCAGGCGATGTCGACCTTTTTCGTGCACGACCTGAAAAATGTGGCATCAAAACTTTCGCTTACCATGCAGAACCTTCCGATTCATTTCGACAATGCAGAGTTCAGGGCAGATGCCCTGAAGAGCTTTTCGCAAAGTCTCAACAAGATAGACGGGATGTGTAACCGGCTGTCGGCTCTGAGCCAGAAGCTTGAGTTGAAAAAGGCAGAAACCGATCTCAACCAAATCATTTCGACAGTCGTGACCGAGATGGGGACGGCAATGGGCGCCAAGATATTATTTGAACCGGGTCGACATTCGTGGGCAAACGTCGACTCAGAGCAGTTTCAGAAGGTTCTCGTGAACCTCCTCCTCAATGCAAATGAGGCAACAGCTAATGGAGGAGTTATCAGAATCGAGACCAGGAGTCGTGATAAGTGGATCGAATGTACGGTGACGGACGACGGCTGTGGCATATCTCGGGAGTTCATAAAGACCTCACTATTTCGCCCCTTTCAAACGACAAAGAGCCAGGGTATGGGTATCGGCCTCTATCATAGCAAGTCCATCATAGAAGCCCACAACGGTAAGATCGAAGTGGAGAGCGAGGAGGGGAAGGGAACAACGTTCCGCGTGCTTCTGCCGACCCCAATTGCACGATGAGGGTAAAACCTTTTACAAGTCGTAAGTTACGTGGTGCGGATTTCTGTCCAATTCATACCAGCGAGGTTTGCCATGCCCTTTGATGCGCTCACTCGCTCGGCAAAGCCTCGGTTGCTCGTGGTTGAAGACGACGAAGACCTCCGCACCCAGATGAAGTGGGCGCTCATGCAGGACTACGAGGTTATGCTGGCGGAAGACCGAGAGAGCGCCTTGAAGGCATTCCAGAGGAAAAAGCCTGACGTAGTGACTCTGGATTTGGGCCTGCCGCCGTTTCCGACGAGTGTTGAAGAGGGTTTTGCGGCCTTGTCGGAAATCCTTACATCGAATCCGATGGCGAAAATCATTGTCATTACCGGACAGGGCGAAAAGGAACATGCCCTGAGGGCTGTGGCGGATGGAGCCTATGACTTCCTTCAGAAGCCGGTGGAGATAGACTGAACTGAAGGTGGTCCTGAAGAGGGCCGTCTACCTTGCCGGCCTGGAACGAGAGCATCGGGAGATGCAGGATGGGTTCTCCCATGGGGGATTCCAAGGTATGCTCGGTTCGGGCCCACAGATGCAGGAAGTATACACAACAATCAAAAAAGTGGCGTCCTCCGACGTACCGGTGTTGATCATGGGAGATAGCGGCACCGGAAAAGAATTGGTTGCCCGGGCGATCCACAATCTGAGTGCAAGAAAGAACGGACCTTTTGTCCCCATCAATTGCGGCGCCATCCCGGAAAGCCTCATCGAAAGCGAGCTCTTTGGCCACGAAAAGGGAGCTTTTACGGGTGCGCACGTGCAACGCAAAGGAAAGATAGAGATGGCACAGTCAGGAATACTTTTCCTCGACGAGATCGGAGAGCTTCCAGTTGCGCTTCAGGCTAAATTGCTTCGTTTTCTCCAAGAACGGATAGTGGAGAGGATCGGAGGACGGGAAATGATCCATGTCGATACCCGTGTCGTCACGGCAACAAATCGGGACATCAAGGAGGCCATGAGCAATGGTTCGTTCCGCGAGGATCTGTACTTCCGGATCGGCGTGATAATGATTCAACTGCCCAGGCTTCGAGAGCGAGAAGGCGACGTTCTGCTACTTTCACAGGCACTTCTCAGCCGTTATGCGAAAGAAGGTAAAAAGAGGCTTACTGGCTTCACTCGTGAAGCCATCGATGCCATCGAAGGTTATGACTGGCCCGGCAACGTACGGGAGTTGGAAAACAGGATCAAACGAGCGGTGGTTATGGCAGATGGGCCCAAGGTCAAGCCCGAAGACCTTGAGCTGGGGGATGGTGAGGAAAGAGAGCCCATGGGACTGAAGGAGGCCCGCGTGGCCCTGGAAAGGAAGATGATACTCGATGCGCTGGCCAGGAACCAAGATAGCATCTCACAGACAGCGGAAGATCTGGGCGTCAGCCGGCCAACCCTCTATGATCTGATGAATAAACTGGGGATCAAGAGATAGCGCTGGCGCCAGGCAAACAGGTGTTGAGGGCCAATGAACCGATGCGAAGGAGTGAAGAAAACCGTTACAACTGAAGTTAAGTACTCCAAGAAACAAAACTTCGGCAGGACAAGGCTTTACGGGTTTTTACTCGCTCAGGACCTCATCCAGGGTAGGTACCCTGCACAGCGTCAGGATCTTCTTCACCCTTACATCAATCCGAGAGAGTTTGGTGTAGGTTTTGCCCCTTGCTTCGAACTTCGCCAGACTCACAGTCCCCAGTTCCCGCCAGATGTCGGCAAGACTGCCTGCCTCGCAGCGTTTCGTCTGAGGATCCCGTTCGAGGAGAGGAGCAAGACGCTTCCGAAGTTCCCATATCACCCGGTAGGCAAGAAAACAGGCAAAGATATGTCCCCGTACCTGGGGTTCATTGAAGTGACGGATAGGACGGGTCTGTATATCGGTTGTCTTCATGGTGCGGAAGGCCTGTTCCACATGCTTCAGGTCCTTGTAGTGGCTGAGGAGCTCTTCCGTGGTTTCTCTTGTGTGTGAGGTGTTGGAACGGATGACATAACATCCGTCGAGTCGTTCGTACCGGGTAATCTCTTCTTCTTTTCGTCTGTAGGAGAAGCTCCCTTCGTCATAGGTCACCTCGAAAAAGCGCTTCATACCCCAGCGGTTGATCCATCGGAAAAAGCGGCGGGCAATGACGTCCTTCTTCTTGGCCCTCCCCGCAACCACGTTCTTTTGGATGCAGGCAAGCTTCTTTTCAGTCAGGTCCAGGAGGCGCTGTCTGGTCCTTCGATCCCGTTCTTTCCGTTCAGGATTGTGGCAGAGTACATACCGTGTTCCTTCTTTTTCCACCTCCACCAGTTGATGGTGATTAAAGAGATCCAACTGGATGGGATGGTTTTTTGTCTCAACGGCCCGCATCATCTCTTCCCGTGTGAGCGCCGTGATGTAGCTGAAGCTCTCCCACCAGCCCTCTTTGTGGAGTTCTTCAATGCGCGCATTCGTCACCATCCCCCGATCGCCGACGAAAATGAACTCATCAAGTCCCAGCTTCTCCTTCAGTGTGATCAGTTGCGACTTGACTGTGGTCTGGTCTGCGGTACTGCCCTTGAACACCTCTATCCAGATCGGACATCCCTGTTCATCGCAGATAATGCCGATGACGACTTGCATCTTCCCTTTCTTGCCGTCCCGGTTATATCCGTAGTCTGCAAGCGGGCAGGTGCTCCCTTCGAAATAGCTCGAGGTGATGTCGTAGAGGTAGACTCTCCCCGGTGTGTGGTTTCGCAGGTATAGTGCTTTGAGGATCTCTTCCCGGTTTTCTTCCAGGGCCGAAAGCGCCCCGTACCATGTCTTGAGAGAAGGGGCCTTCTCTTCGTGCAAAAGCAGGCAGGTGGCTTCTTTCTCGTAGAGCCGTCTGAGGGCCATGACCGAAAGAGGTTTCGGTGAGATGACACGCTCTATGACGATGGCCATGATGGCGATGAAGTGCTTTACCGACAAACAGGCTTTCACCATCTCACAAATACAAAGCTGTTTGAGTACGGACAGAGCCACGAAGGTGGGTCCGATCATGAGAGATCCCAGATGGGTAATCTCTTTGAAGTGAACGTATTCTTCGAGCACCCCCGCATCGTCGCGTTTGAGCGCCTCCGCGATGAGGGTAACAATGAAGCGAGGCAGTTTTGCCAAATTGGCGAGAGTCTTGTTGCGGGGAGTACCCTGCTCATCCCGGTAGGAGGTAATGACCAGGGGGGTCTCATAGATCTTTCCCTTATAGCTACGTCGCGCATACCCTACTCGCATCTTCATAGGCACATTATAACAGTTAAAAACGCATAAGTCAAGCAAAAAATCACACTTTACTAGCTACATAACCCATTATCAATCATCGGAATACGTCCGTAGGTGTGAGGTTTACGACATTGCGCCGCTGAGGAACTACTTAACTTCCGTTACAAGTTACAGGTTGAAACCGAGAGGAGAGAGAAGGAAGGACTCTCAACCAAATTCTATTGGTGGCGCTTTGTCGGAATAGTTTACAAATGTGAGAAACTGATTGAGATAGGCTTTTCCTCGTCGGCTTGATGGCGGGGTAGAAAAAATAGAGTAATAATTACAGCTTGTTATAAATGTCATGAGAGTACCGGTAACACCGCTGAACCTATGGCATAAAGGTTGCGTTAAACATATGTGCAAAATAAGAGACCTCACGAGGATTCGATACTGAAAACCTTGAGATTAGCGACGAGTTTTCTGATTCTGGACTTCTATTTGGTGTGGGTGCCCGCGATGGCTGCTCTGGAGACGACCACGGGCAATAATAGCAACCTCCGGGTATAATGGCTGTGGGCCATATCAGACCCTCGAAGGCGGCAAATTCACGTTGCAAGTATTGCCGAATCTGTCATGGATCCTGAACAATAATTATGTGTAAGGCCTGACGAAGGATGTTACGGATCCTACTAACAAGAAGGTCATTACCAACAATTTCCAAACATTTTACGTGGAAACCACCCAGTATATCAGCGCCAATACGATATACAATGTCACCATTTCGAACAATATAATACCTGGTAATCCTGATGGGTCTAAGTATATTTCCCTCGGCACAGCTTGGCTGTATTAGCGGTTCGTGACGTGGGTCTTGCTAATACTGAGAATCCGTATATTTATAACTCGGAAAAACAGACCGCTAATCTCTAAAAATGCGATTTCGATGGTCGAAGGCGAAGTGGCGTATATCCGCCCAATCCGAATCCGTTCATACTGGACATGTTGGTTGCTAATTCTAACTGGACGTTTACTTCCGCGTTGGATACCCCTGCTGATGGCGCATACGGTGTCGAGGTTTTGGATCTGAAAACACTTGATGGGAATTATGCTCAAGATCAGTTACTTATGATTCCGGAACCATCAGTCTTGCTCTCGTTGGGAATTTGTCTGGTTGGCGTTGCCGTCACGGCCAGAAGATTCAATATTCAGACATAGGTATCCGCCCTCCTCCACGCATCAGCCGCGTACACTTGAAGAAACTAGTATAACGTTTCAATTAAATATTAACATATAGTTTACTTTGTGGTATATTGATTCAAAACGACTGGAGGAAATCAATATGCCACGAAAAAGCCAGAAAGAAAAGTTGATTTTAAGCCAGGAGAAAAAAGACCGGCTGCAGCAGATTGCCAATTCACGGAAGGCGCCGCTCCGCGAGGTGCAGCGAGCCAACATTTTATTGCGCTATGCGGAAGGCATACCGATCATGCATATCGAAAAGACGATACACATGAGCAGGCCAACCATTTACAAATGGATCGATAAAGCATTGGCTGTGGGGATCGAAGAGGGCTTGAAAGACAAGTATCATCGGGCAAAGAAACCGGTGATCACGGAAGAAGCGAAGGCTTGGGTCATCAATCTCGCCTGCAGCAAACCGACGGAGCATGGCTATGCCGCCGAAATGTGGACGCGGAGTGCTCTGGCGGACCATGCAAGGAAGCGGGGGCCGGAGGCGGGGTATGACTGCTTGAAAAAAGCGGCTAAGGCGACGATCCAGAGAATTCTCGATGAACATCCCCTGCGTCCCCATAAGATGGCCTACTACCTTGAGAAAAGGGACCCTGAATTTGACCAGAAGATGGCGGACGTATTGTGCATCTACCAGGAGGTCAATCTTCAGAACGAAGCCCTTAGCGCCCTCTCCGTTATTACCGTATCGGTCGATGAAAAGCCCGGGGTACAGGCCATCAAGAATATCGCACCGGATGTCATGCCTCAACCGGGGAAACAATCCAGGATACTGAGGGATTACGAATACAAGCGCCTTGGAACGGTATCAATTCTCGCTGCCCTGGATTTACATAACGGTCATGTGTTTGGCCAGGTCCACGACAAACATCGCAGCTTTGAGTTCATATCCTTGCTTAAAGAGATGGACGCTTACTATCCTGCTGAATCGACCATCCGCATCATTCTGGACAATCACTCCGCCCACATCTCCAAGGAGACGATGAAATACCTTGCAAGCAGACCGGGGCGGTTTCTCTACGTCCATACTCCTAAACACGGTTCCTGGCTAAATCTTGTCGAAACGCTTTTCGGCAAGATGGCAAGAACCTTCTTGAAACACATCCGGGTAAACTCCAAACAGGAACTGAAAGAGAGGATCCTCCTGGGGATCAAAGAAATGAATGACGCTCCTGTTGTACATCGGTGGAAGAAATTTGATTTTGCCCATGCGTACTAATGTAAGTATTTTACTGAAACGTTATACTAGTCACATAGTTTGATGTATGATGCATTTAGTGGACACCAAAGTTGATGTACAATACAAAGACGGAGGTGTCAGGATGGAAAGAATTCCCAATGCAGTATATACGAAGGAGCTTCGGGAAGAGGCGGTAAAGATGATCACAGAGGGTGGCTTGAAAGCACCGGAGGTTGCACGAAGATTGTCGATTCCGAAGTCAACCATAACCTATTGGGTCAGGGCCCACGGGGAAGGTTCTCTTTCGAAAGTAGGCCGACAGACAAAACCCGTTACCGAAGAACAGATGGAAGTTGCCCGTCTCAAACGGGAAGTGGCAGAATTGAAGATGGAGCGTGATTTCTTAAAAAAAGCGGCAGCGTACTTTGCCAAAGAGCCGCAGTCAGGTACGCGCTCATGAAAAAACTGCGACTCCACTATCCCATTCCCTTCATGTGCCGTATGCTGAATGTATCACCGAGCGGGTATTACGCATGGCACAACCGTCCACCTTCAAAACATGCCCTAAAGGAAGGACGGCTCGAAGTTGAGATAAGGGCAGCCCACATAAGAACCCGTGGCACCTGTGGCCCAGAGAGGATACAACAGGATCTCGCGGCCCATGGCGTCAAAGCCGGCATCTGCCGGATCAGGCGGATCAGGAAGAAGCTCGGGATACGGTGTAAACAGACAAAGAAGTTCAAGGCCACGACAGACTCGAAGCATGCATTGCCCGTGGCGGAAAACCTTCTTGATCAGAAATTCGAGGCCGTTGTTCCCAATGAAATCTGGGTCAGCGACATTACCTATATTGCTACCGATGAAGGCTGGGTTTACTGCGCTGCCCATAAAGACCTCTTCAACGGAGAAATTGTTGGGTATGCCCTGGGATCACGAATCACCAAAGATCTTGTCGTCCGGTCCCTTCTAAAGGCAGCGGCAACAAAGAGGCCTCAACCAGGTCTTATCCATCACTCCGACCGGGGAAGCCAATACTGTTCAGATGAGTACGTAAAACTCCTTGACCGGTTTCGTATGAGAGCTTCCATGAGCAGAAAAGGCAACTGCTATGATAATGCCCCCATGGAGAGCTTCTGGGGAACACTCAAGAATGAACTTATCTACCATCAGCGTTATGCTACAAGGGACCAGGCAATCAGGGAGATCACTGAATACATTGAGGTCTTCTATAACAGACAACGCAGACAGGCAAGGCTGGGGTACCTATCCCCCGCTCAGTATGAGCGACAGTTCTATATGAGAGGAAGACGTGCAGCATGAAAATATTTCGTGTCCACTATTGACATCAGGGGTCAGTTCTCCCCAAGTGTACGCATTAGTCGTATCTTACCAAGCATGAAACAGATAACGGAATCCGGGTTTTCCCAGCTATCGGCGGGAGATATTTTTCGTTGAGCAAAAAAAAGACAATCCGGGTCAATTGTGTCTGCTATGTTATTTGACTCACGCGCATTGATGTGCGATTATTCAAAAGAGGGTCATTCGGACTCCACAAATTATATTCGAGAGGTGATGATGAAGGTCAAATGGATTCTGATCATGGTAGGTGTGTTGATAGTCGTGGGAATGTATTGGACAAGATATCAGGTGATCGAGTTGGCCGGGGTGGGCGGATTCTACAGGATAAGCAGGTTGACCGGCCAGACCGAGCTGATCGTAGGCGTGCTTACACAGCCTGTCAAAGGCATCTTCCCATCGCAAATGGAAATTGAGCGTCAGCGTGAACTAAAAGAGAAGGGTGCCACACCAGGAGAATCGAACACACCGGGAGGACCGACGAAAAAACCATAGTAAAGACGAAAAGGTAAGGGATGAGCTTCAAAATAAACTGAATTCCACCTCAAAATGAACCATAACTCTGCAGGGCCTGACACAAAACCGTACGAGGGTTTGGTAGGGTTTGGTAGTCGAGGTAGTTTTTTCGTCTATTATTGATCCTTTTGGCATATCAAATATCCGTGAGAGACTGAGCAATCCATCATGAGATATTGTCAATAGTTGGTGACGGACTCTTTTCACGGCCTATCCTATCTTCCATTAACTATGCTACCTGTTCTTCATGATCCTTACGTTCTCCATCGACAAATGTTATCCCTTAGAGAACCTTGGGGATAAGCTTATAGCCTTTAATCTTCTTCCACGTCTTTCTCGTTTCAAGAACGAGCTTGAACACCATGGTGAGAGCGGCAAGCCTGTTACCGCAGCCCTTGGTCTTTTCTGTCCGTAGCCTAACCGTCGCAAAGGTCGATTTAATGGGATTCGTTGTTCTGAACGCTTCGGCTGTCATCGGGTGACGCTCGTGGGAGATCGAGGCATGATCAAGACACCTCAGATAGAAAACCTGCCGGAGGGGTTTCACTATATCACCGCCATCACCAAGCCTAAGATCAGGACACTCCTTGCAAAGGGGGTTATCCAGCTTGGCCTCTTTGATCGGGATATCGCTGAAGTGGCGCATAAGGGCATCCGCTAGATCCTGAGGCGTAACCCCGTTCGTGCTGAGGAGATCAGGATACACCGGATGGCGAAGCTTGCGAGTATTGAAACCCTGGTAAGAGAGAAAAATAACTATCTGGGGGAACATGCCAAAGCCAGGGTAGAGACAGCCTTGAGGGATGTGGAAAAGAAGATGAGCAAGCTCAAGACTACCCCATGGTTACACCTGAGCGTATCGGAACGGACGCTGTGCCTTAAGATCGATGAGGAGGCGCTCAAACAAGCCTCCCTCCTCGATGGCTGCTACGTCATCAAGACAGACCTTCCCCGGGAGGCAGCGGACACACAGGTCATCCACGACCGGTATAAAGACCTCGCAGCGGTTGAGAGGGCATTTCGCTCGTGCAAGACCGACTTTCTCGAAGTGAGGCCCGTGTATGTCCAGAGAGAGAAGAGCACCCGGGGACACGTCCTGGTGGTGATGCTTGCCTACATGATTGTCCGGGCGCTTCAAGATGCTTGGGCCCCGCTCAATGTCACAGTCGAAGAAGGCTTGAGGCATTTGTCGACGCTCTGCTCGATAGAGATGACCGTGAAGAACCATCCACCGTGTCTTAAGATCCCCCGGCCACGGGAAACATCACGACAATTATTGAAAGCCCTCAAGGTGAGCATGCCCCTCGCCCTTCCGCACCGGGAGGTTCCTGTAGTCACCAGAAAAAAACTCACTGAAAACAGAAATCTCCCTTGAAGTCCACTACGTTATTGATACCGGGAGCACACGGTTATGAGGTGAAGATGCGTTGGATAATAAATTAATTATTGTTCTTTCGCTAATGCGAGTCAATAAGTTTCGCCTTCTTATCAGTATCAATAAGTTCAATATTGAGTCCCTGCTGAGCAAAGACAAAGGCGATTCTTTCGTTGTCAAAAGCTTCTCCCGGCTGTGGGGCTGCTATTATCCTTAATCCCATGCTCCTGAAGTTATCGACCTCTTTATCGATATCGTCACATTTAAAACAAAGATGATGCAGACCTCCGCCATTTTGTGAGAAAGCATAAATCGGAGAAGTTTCATCTGAGGACTCCAACAGCTTGACCGTTAATGAATTTTCCTTCTCCAGAAAAACGACTTTAACTTTCTGTCTCGTATTTAATATAATCTCCGTCATTTGCTTGTAGCCGAAAAGTTTTTGCCAATGCTCGATGCCTTTCTCAATTGATTTTACGGCTATGCCAATGTGATCTATTACCACTATTTATCCTCTACCGATATTATTAACATGTAAACCCTTCAATCTGTAACGTCATCTGACCCTCATATAAGATCTACCTTTTCAGAAAGCTATCACTTGTAACGGTGAGTTTCAAGAAAAATCCTATGACTCAGATCTACAGAAAGAATTCGCGGGCTCATCGGATACACGAACTCGTAACTTGACCGTGTTGCGATTAGAGAGATTCCGGTGTTGCCGTCCTTCGGCACAAGAGTTACTATCCCAGTTACCCCTTGCTTTGCGCACGCAGCAACCTTCTTACTGAGCGTAGTACACTCAGACGCAGAGCCTACCATATTTAACAAACCTTTTCTAGAAATCATTTATACAGCATCTCCTTATCTCAGTCAAGAAATCTCTTCTTATCACCACCCTTTATTAATATTTTTATGAGGCAATTCACCTGCCTAATCCTCAATAGGGCAAGATATAAATCATTACAGATAGAATTAGCAACAAGAAGGTCACCGATGCGCCATTGATTAAGCACATCGGTGACCTTACTACATTTCTTAAAAACCACTTACCATGCTGGCCGGTCCAACTGCGTTGACCTGACTCCATGCGGTACCATTCCATGCCCAGAGACCGCCCGATCCGAAGTCTCCGTAGAGCAGCGAACCTGAAGCAACCATATTATTCGGAGCAACCGCATTGACCTGACTCCATGTGCTCCCGTTCCATTGCCAGAGACCACCCGATCCGAAGTCTCCATACAACATGGAACTGGAAGCAACCATATTATTCGGAGCAACCGCATTGACCTGACTCCATGCGGTACCATTCCATGCCCAGAGACCGCCCGATCCGAAGTCTCCGTAGAGCAGCGAACCTGAAGCAACCATATTATTCGGAGCAACCGCATTGACCTGACTCCATGCGGTACCATTCCATGCCCAGAGACCGCCCGATCCGAAGTCTCCGTAGAGCAGCGAACCTGAAGCAACCATATTATTCGGAGCAACCGCATTGACCTGGCTCCATGTGCTCCCGTTCCATTGCCAGAGACCACCTGCTCCGAAGTCTCCGTAGAGCAGCGAACCTGAAGCAACCATATTATTCGGAGCAACCGCATTGACCTGGCTCCATGTGCTCCCATCCCATTGCCAGAGACCACCTGCTCCGAAGTCCCCATACAATATCGAACTGGAAGCCACCATAGTGTTCGGAGCAACCGCATTGACCTGACTCCATGTGCTCCCGTTCCATTGCCAGAGACCACCTCCGGTGAAGTTGGCATATAATATTGGTCCTGAAGCACCTTCTGTGGTCAACCCAAAGAGAGAATAGAGGCCGGTGGCCAGCCGCTCCTCGGCCGCTTCTTCGTTCGGGTGCCCACCGTCCATTGAATAGTCGGCATACATCTGTTCGTATGTTTGGCCATTATAGGTAAAGGTCTGATGCACACCATCAGGACTCCACGCCTCGATATCGGCTATGTCGAAAAGAAGTTTGTTGTTCTGTGTTGCTATCCAGCTTCGGAGATTCTGGTTAAATTGGTCGCGCAACACATTGTCTGAATCGCTAGACGTCATGATAGGCATTGTCCAATAGACTAACTTTGTGGTGGGGTATGCGGCTTCGAGCGCTACCATCGAATCCCGGTAGACTGTCCAGTCCGCATCCTCATCGACGTAGCAAAATTTGTTCATCACTATATCAACGGCTGGGGCATGCCAGCCGTTATTGAGATAGTCTACGAAGTCAGAGATCTTGGCTGACCAACCGGGGTTACCGCGCATGTACTCGTAGATCGTTCCGTTGGATGTTGTGCCAGGAGGAGTATCACCCGTGCTTGATTGATTTAACGGATATTGTGATACGTTTGCAGTACGAAGATCGTAAAATCCATCCAGGATGTTACCGCCCACCGACGCATGAGCGAAGAACACCTTCAGAGAGGCAACCCTATCAACAACATACTGTGGCTGACTGTTGTACCAGTCCCAGTTGGTGTGATCGACGACGATATTGGCGCACAATACAGGGACCACAGAAAGCATGAAAAAAAAGCATGTGAGAACGCCTATTCCAAAGGACCTTTCAATCCATCTACGAATATTTGTCATCATTATAACCTCCCTTTCTCGTTAGTCATCGATTATAGAGAAATAATTCTGTAATCTTCTACAGAGAAATACAGAAATAATTCTGTATAATCCGGTTTTATCCAGGTTTTTAGGCAGGTTTTTTCAAATATCACTGCTTTAGTCATTACCACACACCATAAGTGGCTATTGCAACTAATCAGCTAATGGCTCTATTGTTCCATAAACTTATTCTCCTCTAATTTCGATTTATTTTCAAGCTAAAATTAGTAAGTAAGATTCTCGGTTACTGATTGAAGCTTTAACATTCAGAAAGGCCTGCGAAACCAATGTTTCAGTCTCTATGCTATAAAAGCGGTTTGTAAAGGGCTGAAGGGCGAAACTCGCACTCACGCTGGTATTCACATTTATGGTCACCTGGCAGGTCGTACTCGTTCCCGAGCATGCACCGAACCATCCGGTAAAGGTAGAATCTGTGCCAGGTGTGGCGGTGAGGGTTACGACCGTGTCCACAGTGAAGGTTGTTCCGGTAGGACTATTCGTCACCGGGCCGGACCCGTACCGGTGTCGGATGTGGTTAGTTACGCTTAAGGTGTAGGTATTCGCCGTGAACGTTGCCGCGATGGTGTCTCCTTACACCCATAATGTACCATGCCACGAAAAGTAGTGTAATTTTTTCAGATTCGTTGGAAGAATGACGTTATTCTGTGCAACGCATGGAAATCTTTTATTTTCGTCCTACAGACCAGCAGTTTGCTGTATTTGCCGCTGTTCCACCAAGGGAGCGCTTTCTTTTTCTTTCGCTTTTCTGCGCCCCGCCACAAGCATCAGTGAGCACAGAAATATACCAAAGTAAAAGCCCGCCAAAAAAGCTATGAATGTCATCATAGTCCCTCCCTGTTCAATCAGTTGATCCTTTTTCTCTCACAGCTCAAACGCTCTGTACCGCTTCCTTCAACGGATACGCCTTTTTCATGTGTACATCGTAAAACGTTTATTCTTCCGAAATCAATGACATGCGTCACACTCGGGTATTATTCAACAAAAATGTGGATGCGAGGAAGTCGCGGGGAACTATGAACAAAGCGTCTTGTTTTTACGGTGGGAACATATCGCGCGGGCCGATATCGGCACCCTACTCTATATTTTTGAAATCACTGGGATTGAGACTGTGTTTCTTCAAAAGATCATAGAAATCAGCCCTATATTTTCCGGCACATTTTGCCGCCTCAGACACATTCCCCTTGCAGAGTTCCAGAAGATAGATAAGGTAACTCTTTTCAAAAGCATCCCTGGCTTCCTTAAGTGGCTTTATGGGTTCCTGGGTCTCTACTCCTTTGGTTTGGAGGATAAGGTCTGCTGAGATAAATTCCTTATCGGTCATAGCGGCGGCATATTCAATGGTATTTTCCAGTTCCCGGACGTTGCCCGGCCAATCATAGAGCATCAGTTTTTGCATGGCTTGTGGTGTTAAGCCCTTGATCTCTTTTTTCATCTGGAGTCTGGCCTTTTCTATGAAATGCTCGGCCAAAGGAGGAATGTCCTCTTTTCTCTCCCGCAGAGGAGGTATATGAAGGGGAATGACATGGACCCTGTAGTAGAGGTCTTCGCGGAAAAATCCCCGTTTCATCTGGTCTTCTAAGTTTTTGTTTGTGGCCACAATAATCCTTACATCAACTTCGATCAGTTTCTCGCTTCCAATGGGACGTACCTGTCTTTCCTGAAGAACGCGGAGAATCTTTGCTTGAATGGAAAGGGGCATATCGGCAATCTCGTCCAGGAAAATGGTGCCTCCGTGAGCCTGTAAAAAGAGACCTTTTGCTTCCCGGATCGCGCCGCTAAAAGCACCCTTCTCGTGGCCGAACAGGTTACTTTCCAGCAAAGGTTCTGGGAGAGCCGCGCAGTTGATTGCCACAAAAGGCTTGTTTTTTCTGTCACTGGCAAGATGGATAGTTTTGGCAATCAAGTCTTTTCCTGTTCCGCTTTCTCCCAGGAGCAACACGGTGGAGTCCGTTTTTGCTATGCGGGAGATAGCCTCCAAAATATTTTGCATCTTACTGCTTCTTGCTATTATATTTGAAAAACTATATCTCGTCTCAAGAAGCCCTTTGAGTCTCTCAATTTCGGAGGAAAGTCGACGGTTCTCCATGGCTTTCTGAATTTCAAAAAGAAGTGCCTGGGATTCGAAAGGTTTTGTAAGATAGCTATAAGCGCCTTGCTTCATCGCTTTGACGGCGCTCTCAATGCTTCCATGACCTGTGAGAATGATAACCGGCATCTGGGGGATAATGAGATGGAGGTCTTCCATCAACGATATGCCATCCTTATTGACAAGCTGAAGATCAAGGATGGAAAGATCAATGACCTGATCTTTTACCTTTTCGATAGCCCCTTTCTCATCATAGGCAGCGACAACCTCGTAGCCTGCCGCTTCGAGGCCCATCTGAATCACCTCAACGAGATTTCTCTCGTCATCTACTACGAGTATTTTTCCTAAAGACATAATGCTCCTTTATCTTGCTTTTTCCCTCTTTTTTTCTTCGATTTCGATATCAACTTTTTTCGATTGTTCGATAACATCTTTTAATCTCTCATTTTCCTGGAGGGCTTCTGTGGCTTGTTTCTGCAATTTTGCGTTTTCCTGCAGAGCTTCAGTTCTCAGCCGCCTTAATCTGATGTTCTCTTGAATGACATCTACAAGAATGTTAGAAGGGTTAGCCCAAGGGCTTTTCGGATAATCTTTGGCGATCTGACGGAATGCCGACAAGGATTTATTGTAGTCTTTTTTTGGATTGGCAGGATTAGCATAATCAAGGCCCGTATTGAACAGCATTTCGTCGCCGTCGGCTCTATTCGCTGGAGGCAGAGGCCTCTGGTTATCCCGAAGATCCTCCGGCACAAGGGGACGCCAATGGACTTCAACGTTGTTTGTCGTCATCGTGTCCGTTCTTCTCGAAGGCGCGGCGCACCCTGAAATCATAGAAAGAATTATACCGGTAAGACAAATATAAATGCACTTCCCTGGCCCGGTTCGCTTTCTGCCCATACCCTTCCTCCATGAGCCGTAATAATATATTTAACAAAGGCTAAACCCAACCCTGTGCCTTTTACCCATTCGGAATTCTTGATCGGCAACTGATGAAACTTTTCAAAAACAGCCTCGAGGTTTTCTTTCGGGATGCCGGGGCCGGTGTCCCGTACAAGAAACTTCATCGACCGATCTGTGCGATTCGCTGAAATCTTGATCCGTCCTCCCTCGGGGGTAAATTTTACCGCGTTTCCAACTAAATTCCTCACGGCCTGGAGCATTTTTTCCCTGTCCAGTTTCAAAGGAGGTATCTCTTCATCGATCTCTAACTGAAGATTGATTTTTTTCGCCTCAACAAGAGGACTCATCTCTAAGATAACCTTCTGCATCAAGGGTGGAAAATTTTCCTGACGAAAATCGTAGGACATCATCCCTGCTTCCATCTTTGAAAGCTCTAACAGTCGGTTTACAATATCAATCAATCTGTTTGTCTCTTCGTAAATAATGGTGAAGAGCCTTTTTTGTTTGTCTGGAAGCGGTCCTCCCACACCCTCCTGAACGAGATTGATCCCCTGTTTTATCGAGGCAAGAGGGGTTCGCAGCTCGTGCGACATGGTGGAAAAGAACTCAGATTTCATGGCGTCCACCTTTTGAAGCTTATCACACATTATGTTCACAGCTCTTGCCAGTGCCGATACTTCAGGCGGTGAAGAAATAGCGAGGTCTGCGTTGAAGACGCCTCGAGAGATTTCCTTGGTCTTCTCCATCAAAATCTTCAGAGGGTTTGTTATGCTTCGGGTGCTGACAAAAGAAGTGCCGACGATCAAAACAACGGCAACGGCGAACATGAGAGCCGCTAACTTGAGCGCCGAGCCGGTGGCGTTTTGCAACAGATTCATTCGGGTGTAGATATCTTTGGTGGAATAAGTCTCCAACGCTTTTAATCCCTCCAGAACCTGTTCCACCATCTTTTCCCTCTCATTTTCGTGCTCGCTGTCCAGAAAAGGAGGCGAATTTGCGCTGACACGCTCCATCTCTTCATGGGCCAAAGCCTCATATTGCTCATAGTGCAATTTCACACCATTCAGCACATCCTTTTTCCCCCGGCTATCAGCAATAGCAATTGCTTGGGCAAGGTAGGCATTGAAATCTTTTTCGGCTGAGATAAACTGGTCACGAAAAGTCGGATCTCTGGTAATACCATGTTTCTTTTCATATCCCAATTGCGTGAGGATGGAATCAGCAAGTTTCTGCTTGAGATCCACGATACGCTCATCAACGTTGAAAATTCGTGTGGCTTCGTTGTTAAGCTGGTGAAGCTTCAGCACGGTATAGGCATCTACGGCCCCCATAATGAAGAATATGAGGAAATAGCTGAGGATCAACCGAGAAAAAATACTGAATCTCATCTTGAGAGCCATCAGAAAGTCTGTTTTCCAGGGTTTTTTATATCTCGAAGCTTGTCCACGATTCATTGTTTCTACTAAATTTCCTTCGTACGATTGTCCTTACAATGCCAGCGTCCGCAAGACACACGGCATAAATTCCGGTACGATTTCTTCCCGGTTCCCCCTTGACATAAGGATATTTGCTTCATTAAGCCTGCTTACAGCCCCAGAGTGAATCCAGCCTTGGCATGTCATACCTTGAAAGAAAATTCAGCGGCAATACCGATCGAGAACATGACAGCGATTTCCTGCCACAAAAATAACATAATACAAAGCATAGTGCAACAAAGTCGTCTCAGAGAAAAATACGTTGACTATGAGGGGCCCCTGTGATAGAAAAAAGATCGGTATATGCGATGGTGACGAACATGCCGAATAATAAAAAAGCGAACCTGACGGAACTGCTCCAGTACAGTTCTCGTGGCCTTGAGATGGGCCTCAATGTTGTTGTCGGCATCGTTATGGGTTATTATCTTGACAAGTATTTTAAGACATCGCCATATTTGACCATTATTTTTATGTTGTTTGGAGTTGCTGCTGCCGTAAAAACAGCCATCAGGCTCATAAGAAAAGTTGAAAAGGATGACGAAAGAAACGATAATAAGTGACATAGAACGTATCAACGTTGCCATTCTCATCTTGGGCTCCATACTTTCTATTCTCATTACGAAAGACTTTAAATGCTTATTCAGTTTTGCCGTTGCGAGTTCAATTATGGTCCTCAACTTCAGGCTCCTTAAAAAGATTCTTGAAGGCGGGTTTATCCTGCTCACCATGAAGAAAAAGGCGCTCCTGCTTGTTCTTCCTTTCAAGTTCCTCGCCCTGGCAGGTGCGGTGGTCATCATACTCAAATACGGAAATATCGATGTGGTTTTCTTTCTCATGGGACTGACAACGTTGTTTTTATCAATCATCGTTGCGCGTACATACAGCCTCGTAAGCCCAATGCTCAAAAGGAGACAGAAAAATGGAGCATGAAGTATTTACATGGGTGTCTCTCATACCCTTTTTGAGGGATCTTCCGGCTCACGTTTCGAACGGGATTCTCATTTCTGTCATACTTGTTATCATTGCCCTAATCGGTTATCGACAGTTGAAAAAAACCGAAAGTGATATCATCCCGGCGTCGAAACTTACTTTCAGAAATTTCACGGAGCTTATCGTTGAAGGTCTTTCGAACCTTATCACTACCAACATGGGTCCCCGCGGTAAAGAATTTACGCTCCTTGTCGGTACCCTTGCCCTTTTTATCCTCTTTAACAACCTTTCGGGCCTGGTACCGGGGTTTCTACCGGCGACGGATAATGTGAATACAACCTTCGCGTGTTCATTGACTGTCTTCGTCATGACACATTATTATGGCGTACGCGAACACGGAATAAAGTATTTAAAGCAATTCATGGGTCCTCTCGTATGGCTTGCGCCCCTTATGATTCCCATAGAACTCATCGGGCACATTGCCCGTCCTCTTTCATTGGGGCTCAGGCTTTTCGGCAATATATTCGGCGACCACATGGTAACGGCAATGGCAATTTCATTTCTTCCTTTCCTTCTTCCTTTGCCTGCCATGGTACTGGGTTTATTTGTTGCAGTGGTACAAACGTTTGTATTCATGCTCCTCTCCATGGCATATTTCTCTGGAGCGATTTCGCATGAAGAACATTAACAAAAATATAGAAAGGGGTGACATATCATGAAGAGGTTTTTAACAGTTTTAATGCTCCTTGGGATTTTTCTCGGTTGTACGTATGGTATTGCTTGTGCTGCCGGTGAGGCTACAGCAGGGCTCGATTCATCTGTGAAGCAGGCGGCCGCGCTCGCTGCCGGTCTGGCTATCGGGATTGCAGCCCTTGGAGGCGCAATCGGTCAGGGAATGGGCCTCGCTGCAGCGGTTGGAGGCATAGCGAGAAACCCCGGTGCCTCGGGTAAAGTTTTAACTCCGATGCTCATCGGTCTTGCCATGATCGAATCGCTTGTTATCTACGCGCTCGTTATTTCATTTCTCTTGCTCACCAAACTCTAAGAGCAACCAGACAGGGGCGGAAGCCTAATTCCGCCCCATGCAGTTTTAAAGGGCCAAAATTCGCGTAAGCGGCGCCGATACGTCGAGCGACCCGTACAAAATTGTCAAAGCGTGTCTGAAAGATTTCTTCACTGAATCAAAAAAAGGGTACCATCAAACACTTAAAAAGGGGTTATCGTCTTTGTTTTCTGGGCTTGCCTGCCGCCGCCCATGAAATCTCTGAAGAGCCCCTTTTTTTGCGGCCTCTGCCATAATATGAAGGTCTATATCGATTCGTGGAAAGCGTCATCACACCGAAACGTAGGATGTGTTGCATGCCACTCTAGACTGGGAATGACATCCTGTGACCATCAAGCTCATGCTATGATGGCGGTTTCTATTCAGTAGAGTGTTTTTGGTCATGTGGTTGGGTTTTTGGTTATTCTGTTTTAGCGAGGTCTTCCCGTTTTTTCCATCGGTGGTGAGAAGATACGGCAAACCGATGGGCTTCATCTCTCATTTTCACAACTTCTTTGAAGACAGGTGAGGCCTTTGAGAGAGCGAGAGGATTCTTTCTGCCCGGAACATAGATAAGGTCCTCCATCCTCTTTCTTCTTTCACCTTTCGCGATTGAGATAGCATCTTTCTCGATACCACTGTCTTGCAGTGCTTTCCTCGCTGCCGCGAGCTGTCCCTTGCCTCCGTCTATGATAAAGAGGTCAGGCAGCGGCCCAAGCGAAAGGTCTTGTGCCCTTCTTCTTAAGACCTCATCGATCATGGCCACGTCATCCATCGTTGAAGCCTGCCTGATATGGAAAACCCTGTACCCTTGTTTTGTCGGTTTGAAGTCTTCAAAGACGACCATGACACCTGTGGGATTCTTACCTTGGATGTGAGAGATATCATAAATCTCAATCCGGGTGGGGGCAGCCTTGAGTGAGAGCGTTCGCTTGAATGCCTCATCAAGTACGACCGGTTGCGGTTCGTGGAGATTTTCGATTGCAAGGCGGGCCATCTCTTTTGCAAGCCGGTGTTTGGGCCCACGTATCTTGAGGGGACCTCCCTTACGCTTTTCAAGGTAATTCTTAAGATGATCCATATCTTTAATCTCTTCCGACAGAACAATTTCATCAGGGATAGGATGTACGCTATAATATTGGTAGAGAAAGGTCATCATCGCATCGTCCGGTGTCTCGTCGTAAAACGGTTCCTTAAAGAACCGGCGCGAAATAAGCAGTCCCCGTCGGAAGCTGAGAAGTACTATGGTTACGCTTTTTTCGCCCTCTGAAAAAGCCCATACATCCCTGTTTTTGCCGAAATGCTCATGGACGTGCTGCTTCTCGATCATCCCCTTGATTGCACCGTAGCGTTCTTTCAATGTCTGCGCCTCTTCAAAATTCCACATTGAAACGGCCTTGGATATTCTTTGTTCTATGGCTCTGAGTACTTTTTCATCCTTTCCCGAAAGAAAATCGGCCAACTCCTCGATGATCTTCCGATACTCTGCTTCCACCACTTTCTCTGTGCAGGGTCCAAGGCACTTACCCAGTTCGTAGAGCATACATGCCCTTTTTTTCTGCCTGAACACAGTGTCCTTGCATTTCCGTATGGGGTAAATGTTCTCAACTAGCTTGAGCACATCCCTGACTTCCTTTGCATGAGGATAGGGCCCGAAGTACAGGGAGCCGTCATCGACAATCTTCCGTGTTGCGAAAAGGGCCGGATATCGGTCCTTTACCGTGAGCTTCAGAGAAATATACGTTTTGTTGTCCTTGAGGTTAACGTTGTACTTCGGGGTATGTTCTTTGATAAGATTATTTTCCAGAAGGAAGGCCTCTTTTTCATTGCCTGTAAGGACAAAATCCACATGGTCGATGTTTTCGACAAGGCGTTCTGTCTTTATGTCTTTTGTGCCTTCCTTGATATAGCTTCCGACCCGTTCCCTTAAGTTTTTCGCCTTTCCGATATAGATGATGCTGTCATTGCGGTCTTTGAAGAGGTAAACACCTGAGGACTCGGGAAGGTTATTGATATGGGCCTCGGTGATCACAGGGTGAGCTCTATCTGTTCTATTCTCAAAAGACGGTCCCGCATCTCCTTTGCCTTTTCAAAATCCCAGTTCTTCGCCGCCTGGGCGATCTCCTTTTTCAGTTTCTTCACCATCTTCGAACGCTGTTTGGGCTTGAGGTTCATCCCTTCCAGTTCATCGACAGGTACCGTGTAATAGTCTTTTTCGTAGATCGAAGCGAGTACGTCGACAACCGCCTTTTTTATGCTTTCCGGTGTGATGCCGTTCTTTTCATTGTATTCCAGCTGCACCTTTCGCCTTCTTTCGGTTTCGCTTATTGCTTTGCGCATGGACTCGGTTATACGGTCTGCGAACATGAGGACCCTCCCATTGATGTTCCTGGCAGCCCTCCCGCATGTCTGGATGAGGGAGGTCTCGGAGCGCAGAAACCCTTCCTTGTCGGCGTCAAGGATAGCGACAAGAGAGACCTCCGGCAGATCGAGGCCTTCCCTAAGCAGGTTAACTCCGACGAGGACATCGAATTTACCCATCCTCAAATCCCTCACAATGGCAACCCTCTCCAATGTGTCGATATCGGAATGGAGATATTTTGTCTTGATCCCCTTATCGAGGAGAAAATCCGTCAGGTCTTCGGCAAACCGTTTGGTGAGCGTCGTGACAAGCACCCTCTCCTTCTCTTGTATGGTCTTTTCAATTTCAGGAAGAAGCGTGTCTATCTGGTTTTTCGCCCCCTTGATAATGATCTCAGGGTCCGTGAGACCTGTGGGCCTTAAAATCTGTTCCGCTACAAAACCGTCTGCTTTTTTCAACTCATAATGCGCCGGTGTTGCCGAGATGTAAAGCGTTTGTTTTTCGCGTGCCTCGAACTCCTCAAAGGTGAGAGGCCTGTTATCGAGGGCAGAAGGCAGTCGGAATCCGAATTCGACCAGAGTCGTCTTCCGCGCTCTGTCTCCCCGGTACATGCCCACAAGCTGCGGGACCGTCACATGGCTCTCATCGATCATGATAAGGGCGTCACCCGGCAGATAGTCCATCAGTGTCGGTGGCGGTTCGCCCGGTTTCCTCCCGGTAAAATGACGTGAATAGTTCTCGATACCCGTGCAATAGCCCATTTCATTAAGCATCTCAAGGTCGTAGTTGGTCCTCATTTCGAGGCGTTGTGCTTCGAGGAGCTTGTTCTGCGATTTGAGAACCTTCAGATGTTCGATGAGTTCGGCCTGAATGGACGCTATGGCCCCCTCAAGGGTTTCTCTGGGCATGACATAGTGCGTTGTCGGATAAATGGTGCATCGCTTGAGTCTCTCCAGCACCTTCCCTGTAAGGGGGTCAAAGCTTGCCAGGGATGCCACATTCTCTTGCCCCAGCGTTATTCTGAAGGCCTTATCCTCCTCGTAGGGAGGATATACGTCGATGTTGTCGCCTCTCACCCTGAATTTACCGCGATAGAAATCGATGTCGTTTCTCTCATACTGGCACCGGATAAGTTTGTTGAGAACTGCCGATCTCTCGATAGCCTGGCCCTCTTCGATATACAAAAGCATCCCATAATAGGCTTCAGGAGAACCAAGCCCGTAGATACAGGAAACGCTCGCAACGATAATGACATCGTTACGTTCAAAGAGGGCGTTCGTTGCGAGGAGCCTCAGCCTGTCGATCTCTTCGTTGATGGATGAATCTTTTTCTATATATGTGTCAGTCGCAGGAAGGTATGCCTCCGGCTGATAATAGTCGTAGTAGCTTACAAAAAAATGGACTTCATTTTCAGGAAAGAGGGTCTTGAACTCCGTAAAAAGCTGTGCCGCAAGGGTTTTGTTATGGGAGATAACGAGCGTTGGCCGCTGCACCCGTTCTATCACATTGGCCATGGTAAAGGTCTTCCCTGAACCGGTAACACCGAGGAGAACCTGATGATGGACACCCTCTTCAATACGTTCCGAGAGTTTTGTGATCGCTTCCGGTTGATCGCCCCTGGGTTCGTAGTCGCCTACTAGTCTGAATCTTGCCACGATCTATTATTTTAATGTCCTTCGGAGGATAAGTCAAAGAGTGGCGCAATCGCACTACTTAAGATTGCCTGTGTTGCAGGTTATGAGCAAAGATGGTACGGATGGTGCCGGTTTATTAAAACAAGAGGGTCCTGGTTAGCCAAGTCCCTTTGCTACTGCATCCAGACGGAAGTGGTGGGCTGTGGTTGATTCATTATTCCCTGCTCCCACTCAAGTCGTTTAAGAAAGTCGAGCGCCTTCATGGCCTGGCTTTCCGATAAACTGTTGGGAAACCCGCAGACAGGACAGGCATCGTGGAGGTTGAGCCACATTCTTCTGAGCTTCACAGGATAGGGCGTTCCACAAAAACCACACGTACATTCAAGGACGAAATCTATCATTCTGAATTGCCTCCTTTTTCTGTTATGGTACTGGTTATCATCATAGGTATTCATTAAAGCAATAAATGTGCCGCGCTGATTTTGTTGTGTGTTCGAAACCCATACCCCATAAACAAGGCATGTCATTAAGGCGCACAGGGGTTCCTCCAATGGCTGGGTAACAGTAATGAATACGGATAGTTATAGTGTGCCGCTTTCTATTTCTGTCTTTCGGTTTTCATGCCGAATCATTGTTTTGGCCGTCTCGTGTAACTATGTTGGACGAAATATCCTGACAGATCTTATACCTACAAATTTTGTAGCCAGCCTCCTTTTGTGTAGTGCTTTATTGGGCATCCTTAAACGGGGCGACCTAAGATTATGGATCTGGCAGAAGAGGCTTTAAGCCCCCTCAACCCGGATCCGTGACCTCTTTCACGATGTCTCATTCTGTTCACGGATTTGGGAGTCATTTTGGAAGAAACCGTATGTGGACTTACTTCGACAGAACCTCTATGAGGACCGCAATTATATCCTCATCCTTGATGGGTTTATCAAGGAAGGCTCCAACGGTAGATTCTTTTAGCTTTTCCCGCTGGTCCTCACTCATGAAACCGCTTGAAATGATGACTTTGACATCTTCCCTGATTTCGCGGAGCCTCTTTAACACTTCGTCGCCCTTGAGTCCGGGCATGATGACATCCGGAAAAACCACGTCAATTTCATCTTTGTGTCTCTCGAAAACCCTGATCGCCTGATCGCCACTTACCGCTTCTAAGATTCTCATGCCTGAAGCAGGGACACGGTGTACACCTTGGGGGGGGTCTTCTACAAGCATCCTTTCGGAAAGCGTCTTTGCGCCACAGGCCACTTGTATCGCATGCTTCCACAGGGTGAAGAGGTCACGTTCTTCCAGTTTCAATTTCTTGAGAATATTCTCCACAAACATGAGACAGGTAACAGTCCCTCTTAACTCTTCAAAACCGATGGTCAGCATGGCTCTCTGCAGTTCAAGTATTTCCACGCCCCGGCTGTAGTAGGCTGAATTGGCAATGCTGATGATCTTCGATGATATTGCCTGGTCATATTGGACAACATTGCGGAGGTCATTAAATGAGGAGTTGTTGTTGCCCAGGACAGAGAAGACCTTTTCCACAATGTCATTCAGGCTGGGGATCACCTTCAAATCAGTTGCCCTGCTTATTAATTTCTCTCTGGATAGATTATTCGTCATACGCCTATAACCTCTTTTCGTACGTTTAACAAAAAAATAAAGGATTTTCTGAAAAAAAGTGACAAATTCTCACAATTTATCACAATCTCACCGACACGCAACCGGTCTCAGGGATGATACATAGGCTTAAGGGAATCGATTTCATCTTGACTTTATAGGCTTTTTCCACTATTATCTTATACTTTTTGGAGGTGTGTATCATGGGATTAGGGCTCATAGGAAAAAAGCTTGGAATGTCACAAATCTTCGACGAACATGGGAACATTGTACCCGTAACGGTAATACAGGCAGGTCCATGCACTGTTATTCAGAAAAAGCTGGCGGTCAAAGAAGGGTATAACGCTCTTCAACTCGGGTTTGACGAAATCGTGAAAACTCAGCGGGTGAACAAACCGCTCGCGGGGCATTTCAAAAAGACGAATACCAAGCCGACTGCCGTGTTGAAAGAATTCAGGGTGGCGGAACAAGACCTCGATGCAAACGAAATCGGTACGGCTCACTCTGTGGACATGTTCGAGATCGGAGACTATGTCGATATCGTCGGCACATCGAAGGGCAAAGGGTTCGCAGGCGTCATAAAGCGCCATGGATTCAGCGGAGCACCGGCCTCACATGGCGCGCATGAATACTTCAGGCATGGCGGTTCCATCGGTCAGAATATGACCCCCGGAAGAACCATGAAGGGCATGAAAATGCCCGGCCACATGGGTGCAGCCAAGGTAACAGTACAAAATCTGAAGGTAATCGATGTGAGAGGTGATACAAATCTTCTCCTTATCGAAGGCGCCGTTCCGGGCCCGGTTACGGGTTATGTGGTCATCAAAAAAGCGGCCAAGAAAGTTAAAAAATAGTCCCTTCCTCCGGATTTGATAGTAAAAAGAACAGCAGGAACCATGCCGCTGTTCTTTTGATTTTTTATCCATACATAAAGAGGCACAATCAAGTATTTCATCGATGAAATCGCCTTCTGTTTTTTTACCTCATCGCCCGTTGTCTCTAACCCACTGTGCCGTCCTTTAGCTATTGACTTTATCCCCTGTCAAACGATACAGTATGGTATGTTTACCATCTGCATTAAAGATTCATTCGCAGCAGCACACAGACTCGTCGGATACGAGGGACGGTGTGAAGCGCTCCACGGCCACAATTTTCTTGTTGAAACCATCGTCTCCGGACAAAAACTTGGTGATGATGGTCTGCTCGTTGATTTTAAGATCCTGAAAGACCACCTCAAGAACGTCCTTGACGAGCTCGACCATAAATACCTCAATGAGATACCCTTCTTTGCCGAGAAGACAAGCTCGGCAGAATACATTGCACTGTACATATTCGAACACATCGAAGAACTCATCAAAAAAACGGGGGTCTCCCTCAAAAAGGTGCGAGTCTGGGAATCAGACAAAGCTTACGCCGCCTATGAACGATAAGACAAAAATGGTTGATGTACAGAACATGCCTGACGATCGGGAAATCGAGATCGACAAGGTAGGTGTCAAGAACGTAAAATATCCGATCATCGTCCTCGACAAGATGAACAAAACACAACATACAATCGCTACCATCGATATGTACGTCAACCTTCCTCACCATTACAAAGGGACTCATATGAGCAGGTTCGTCGAGATCCTCCATGAAAATAAGAACATGATCAATATGAAGAACTTTCCCGATATTCTGAAAGAGCTGAAAACAAGGCTGGAAGCGGAATCGGCCTATATGATCCTCAGGTTTCCCTATTTTATCAAGAAAGAAGCCCCGGTATCAAAGACGCAGAGCTACATGGAGTACGAGTGCGGTTTCTGGGGTTCCATGAACAGCCACGATATCATGCAAGAATTCGTTGTTTCAGTCTCGGTTCCCATCAATACTCTCTGCCCCTGCTCCAAAGAAATCAGCCAGTACGGGGCCCACAACCAGCGAGGCGTTGTGAAAATAAATGTGAAGGCAAAGAGACTTTTTTGGATAGAGGACATGATAAATACTATAGAAAAATGTGCGAGTAGTGATATATACTCTATTCTCAAAAGGGAAGACGAAAAATTCATTACGGAAAAAGCTTACGAAAATCCAAAGTTTGTTGAGGATGTAGTGAGAGATATTGCCGATACGTTTTCAAAAGATACGAATATCGAGTGGTTCGCCGTTGAAGCGGAAAATTTTGAGAGTATCCACAACCACAGCGCATATGCGTATCTTGAAAGAAATAACAAGGGAGGGAGTGTATGAAGAAATCCATTGTTCTCGTTTTTGTAGTACTCCTTATTTGCTCAGGATGCGCCTATTTTCAGAAAAACGGGCCCCAGAACGCTGCTCCGCCAAAACAGGAAGGACCCAATCAGGTGTTTTACGGTTTTCCTGATGTGCCCGTACCCAAAGAACTCACCGTTGTGAGTGAGAAAAGCTTTATCTATGAGACACCAACCTTCAGAGCAGGCATACTCTTTTTAAGCGGCAACGTCGAGTTCGAATCCCTCGAAAACTATTTCAAGGTAAGCATGCCGAAAAACGGATGGAGATATATCAATAGTTTTCGATATAAAGATGTTGTGATGAATTATGTCAAAGAAGACAAAACGTGCACTATTAAGGTCTCACCGGGGGCATTTACAACGGAGGTAGAAATCTGGATCGGACCGAGCGATAAAGGAATGACCCAGAAACCAAATGAGCCCATCAAGTAAATGGGTAAAAGTACATACAATCGAGAGCATCTTTGAAATGGACATGATCAAGGATGCTCTCGAAAAAGAAAACATTGTCTGCACCATCAAAGAACATAAAGACACGGCTTATGATGGCCTTTTTATTCTCCAAAAAGGCTACGCATCACTTTTCGTTGAAGAACGGAACAGGGAAAAAGTCCTCGAAATAGTAAAACGTATTAAAAGCCTTCCCTATGTGGCATATTCAAAAGATTAATCCTTTAAGCCACATCGCACATAAGAAGTATATCGCCTTCATCGGAGCGGGCGGCAAATCTTCCCTTATCGAATACCTGGCTCAAGAAACTTCCGCAAGACACACCAAAACGGCAATCACCACCACGACAAAAATATATGCACGCGAGCCTTATAAGCTTCTCTCAAAGGAGGTCCTGAAAGAAGCGACTCCGGACAACGTGATAAGGATCGGCAAAACCCTTGAAAATGGAAAACTCACCGCATTGACCTTCGACGATTTGCTTAATATGGGAAAAACGTTCGATACGATCCTCTTCGAGGCCGACGGAGCAAAAGGGAAACCCCTCAAATATCCTGCTCCCTATGAACCCGTGATCCCACCTTTTTCCGAAGTGATTTTCGTTGTGGCGGGCCTTGACGGCCTTTTCGGCCGTATACGGGACAATGTCTTCAGATGGGAGCTTTTGGAGAAAGCATGCGGACTCACAGGAGATGAGATCATCTCTTCTCAAATCTTCGAGCTTTTTTTTACCAACAGGATCCTTTTCAAAAACGCTGAAAAAGAGCATTGCGTGGTCGTGCTCAATAAATACGATATGTTCATTCAAAAACAGAGCCCTTTCACGATCGCCAAGGCCATTATGAGAAAAACAGGCCTTCAAAGGGTCATTGTCTCAAGCGTCGCATACCACATCTTCTATGAAGTGCGACTGTTTGGTCCTTAGTTTTTCCCACCGGGCAGAACCCGCGAGGGTCAATTGCCCGTCACATGATAATAAGCCGATATCATACGATTTAGCTTGATTTTTATCGACAGATTCATTTAACTATCCCCTGTATGGACAAACCCGGGATTCTCTCGGTAACGTTGGCGGATATTTATTTTGACCAGGGTCATATCGAGCGCGCGTTGGAAATATACAAGGAGCTTTTGAAAAAAGAGCCTCATAACGGCTTCTACAAGAAACGAATTGCCGCACTGAAAAAAGATTTGAAGTCAAAGAAGTAAGGGTCCCGCGTTGAAAACAATGTCAGCCAAAGAGGTACGGTAGCAAAAGATGCGAGAAAACAGGATTGACAAAGTTTTCCAGATCATTCAGGAAATGGGGCAGGACGCATGCGCGCTCAAGGGCATGGATAATATCTTCTATCTCACGGGATTTAGGGGTTCTGAAGGCACATTGGTTGTCACGAAGGGAGATGTAATCCTTCTCACGGATTTTCGCTACATCACGTATGCGAGAGAGGTCACGAAAAATATTCATGTTGTCGAGGTCAGGCAAAAACAGAACGCCTTTCTCGATATTTGCCAAAAGTACAGCATACACCGGATGGGCTTTGATGCCTTCCACGTGCCCTACAATGTATACAAAGCCTGGGAAGAAGCCCTGCCGGGCGTGGTACTCGTGCCGCTCACAGGCGCCATCGAAGAAATTAGAAAGATAAAGGAACCGGACGAAATCAACGCCATCGCCAAGGCGGTAACAATCGCGACAGACTCATTCACCGAAGTCCTGGAGAAGATCGTACCCGGCAGGACAGAAAAAGAGATAGCCAACGATCTCGATTACACCATGAGAAGACTGGGAGCTGATAACCCCGCGTTTCAGACTATCGTGGCATCAGGGCCACGAGCTGCCCTTCCTCATGCCGAACCATCGGATAAACGGATAGCCAAAGGCGAGACTGTTATTATCGATTTCGGTGTTCAGGCAGATGGATATTGCACCGACGAAACGTGTACGGTCTTGGTGGGGGAGCCGGGAGAAAAGATTCGGGAAATATATACAATCGTTGATGGCGCGAGAAAACTCGGACTGAAACATATAAAGGCGGGTATGGCGATAACGGAGTTCGATGCAATCGTTCGCGGCTATATTGAGGAGAAAGGATACGGGGACTTTTTCAGACACGGCGTTGGTCATGGAGTCGGCATTGCGGTCCATGAGGCCCCCACCATAGGCAGCGGCTCCGAGGGGCTTCTGGAGGAAAACATGGTCGTCACGATAGAACCGGGTATTTACCTGCCGAATATCGGCGGGGTGAGGCTGGAAGACCTGGTCCTCATTACCGGGGAAGGCGCGCAGGTTCTCACCCGTCTCAGAAAGGATATCTTTATCATATGAATAAACACCATCCGGCGGACAAACGATGCCGGAGGGCACAACAAGCAGGAGGAAAGAATGATTATTAACACCTCGGAATTCAGAAAAGGTTTGAGAATATTGGTCGACAATGAACCTTTTGTGATTGTTGATTTTCAGCACGTGAAACCCGGCAAGGGCGGTGCTTTTGTGAGAACACGTCTCAAAAGTCTCGTATCCGGCAACGTCCTCGACAGAACGTACCGTTCCGGTGACAAGGCGGAGGTCCCCGACATGGAGGAGAAAGCCATGCAGTTCCTCTATAAAGAGGGCGTCAACTACCATTTCATGGACCAGAATACCTATGACCAGTTATTTATCGAAGAAAGAAACCTCGGCGACACCAAGAACTATCTCAAGGAAGGCATGGTCGCTACAATCCTCTTTTATCAAGGAAGGATACTCGGCGTAGACATACAGAATTTTGTCGAGCTTCTCATTGTTCAGGCCGAGCCGGGGGTAAAGGGAGACACGGCTCAGAATGCAACAAAACCGGCAGTCCTCGAAACAGGCTATACCATACAGGTCCCACTTTTTGTCGAAGAGGGCGATACGGTGAGGATCGATACAAGGACCGGCGATTACATGGATAGGGTCCTGAAATAAAGGAAACGGCTGAAAACAGGAACAACAAAACACCAATGACCGGATGTAAGGCGCACCCACAAACACAAAAACGTGTATGCGTCGCTGTGGTCTCACTGTTGGTCATTGATATTCGTTCCGGCTATCGTCCCGTGATGATTGCTTATCATTTAAACTGAGAGGGATTCATGCTGATCACATTTGAAGGGATCGAAGGGTGTGGAAAGACAACACAGATAGAACTTCTGTACAACTATCTCATGGGCACGAAACGGAAGGTCATTAAGACCCGTGAGCCCGGCGGCACGCCATTTGGTGAAATTCTCAGGAAGGTCTTTCTCCATGAAAATGTTGAGGTCTACCCTCTTTCTGAACTTCTCGTATTTATGGCAATGAGAGCGCAGCATGTGGAAGAACTGATCCGGCCTGCCCTCAACGAGCATAAGATCGTCCTCTGCGATCGCTTCGTTGACGCCTCGTACGCATACCAGGGCTACGGCAGGAGTATTGATCTCGGTATCATAGAAACGCTCAACCGGTTCGTTACAAAAGGGATACGGCCTAACCTCACGATCCTGCTTAACTGTTCCGTCAAAGAAGGCTTAAAAAGAAAAGCCAAAGCAGCATCCATGGACAGATTCGAAAAAGAGAATCCTTCTTTCCACAGAAAGATACAAAAAGCCTATAAAAAGCTGTCGAAAGAAGACCCAAAGCGATTCTTCGTCATCAACGGCACTCTCAACAAGGATACGATCCATACAACCATCAGAAAGAAAGTGGAGGAACTCCTTACAAACTATGGGATTTGACGATATTATCGGCCATGAAAAACAAAAACGACTTCTCGTGGCAATCTTGGAACACAAGAATATCCCCCATGCCTTTTTGTTTTATGGCCAGGAAGGGATCGGAAAAAAACAGGTTGCACGGGAATTCGTAAGTTACCTTCTCTGCGAAACCCACTCTGCCTGCGGTATATGTCGTTCCTGCATCAAACTCACACGGGGAAGCCACCCCGATCTCATTGTGCTCGAGGGCGAAGGCTCAATCGGTATTGACCAGTCAAGGATGCTCAGCAAAGAGATCTACGAATATCCATACGAGAGTGAGAGACGGGCCATTATCATCGATAACGCGGAAACACTCACCCGTGAAGCGGCTAATGCCCTCTTAAAAACCCTGGAGGAGCCGCCCCCTTTCAACAACTTTATTCTCATTACCTCAGCGGAGCAGGAGATACCGTTGACAATCCGCTCACGATGCACGAGGATATTCTTTACGCCCCTTGTGAAAGACCAGCTGAAACAATTTTTCTTACGGAAGGCGCATACCGATGAAACACGGGCTGAGCTTCTTGCGAATATTTCCCACGGAAGCATCGGCTGTGGACTCTTCTGGACCGAGGGCGACAATTTTCTTCTCAGGCGCATGATCGCGGAGCTTGTTCTCGGCAAAAACCAAAGTTTTGTCAACGCGTCTATGATAGCGGAAAGGATTGCCAGAACAGAGGGCAGCCTCGGTATGTATCTTGGTTTTCTGCTCTCGCTCTTTCGGGACCTCCTTGTCGTCATACATTCACAGGACTTGACAAGGATCGTGAACAAGGACGTCGAGGAACTCGTCAACTGGCAAACAATCGACATCAGATGGGTTGAAAATACCCTGAAAAGAATTCAGGAAACCATGCGCATTATGCGGTATAATATCAACAAGTGGCTTGCTTTTGAAAATTTGCTGTTTCACGTCATGAGGTAGAACCATATGAAGAGTTGTTATGTCACTATAGACAGGCTGACAGGCGTCGTCGAGCTTGAAGCGATCGATGACATACGGATCGGCGATTATGTCATAAGCGATCTGGACAAGGGGACATGCCTGGGCAAAGTCATTACTGAGCCCCTTGAGACCAAAAAGGAAGGCTTAAAGAAGATAACACGAAAGGTGACAGAGGAAGAAGTCAAAGAATATCGCACTCTGAAAGAAAAAGAGCCCCATGCTTTCGACTTCTGCAAACAAAAGATTCAGGAGATGAACCTCCCGATGAAGCTCCTCAACACCGAATATCTCTTCGGCGGCACCAAGCTTCTTTTTCATTTTATCGCTGAAAGCAGGGTCGATTTCAGAGACCTCGTCAAGGAACTGGCGAAGGAATTCAAGGTCCGGGTTGAATTGAGACAGGTCGGCGTCAGGGACGAGGCCAAGATCATCGGTGGGCTGGGGAACTGCGGAAACGCCGTCTGCTGCAAGAGGTTTCTTAATAATTTTTCTATCGTCTCTATCAAAATGGTGAAAGAGCAGAGCTTGGCGCTCAACCCCGCGAAGATCTCCGGTATATGCGGAAGGCTCATGTGCTGTCTTTCCTACGAGTATGACACTTACGTGAACGGAAAAAAGGGGTTCCCGAAAATCGGCAAGCGAGTTATCGTTCCCCAGGGAGAAGGGAAAGTGGTGAAGCACAACACATTGGGTTCCACCATCACCGTGCGTCTGGACGATGGGAAAGAAGTAACGCTGCCGCTCAAGGACATAACGCTTCATTCAGACCAGGAAAAAAAACCACCAAACTTAAGTCACCAACCGCCGGACAAGAAGCCCTAGACAGCGACAGATGATAATCAATCACGGAATGTTGAAGGCATTACAGCGTCTTTTGTTATTGTAATTTGGTCACCGGTTATTATATCTTTATCTGGTTCCTCTGATGTGATCGTTGGTTACTAATTCTTTGGAGTGCTCAATGAACAAAAAATATTACATCACCACCCCGATCTATTACATCAATGACGTGCCCCATATCGGTCACGCTTACACCACGATCGCGGCGGACATCATGGCACGCTATAGACGTCTTCTGGGGTTTAAGGTATTTTTCCTCACAGGCACCGATGAGCACGGGCAGAAGGTCGAAAAGGCTGCGGCAGCCCTCGGCATCCATCCGAAAGAGCATGCCGACAAGATGGTGCACCGTTTCACCGACCTCTGGCATGTACTCAATATCAGCAATACGGGTTTCGTCAGAACCACGGAGGCACGCCACAAAAAGGTCGTCCAGCACATATTCGGCAGGGTTCTCGAAAAGGGTGACATCTACCTCGGGGAATATGAAGACTGGTACTGCGTTCCGTGCGAAGCATACTACACGGAGTTGCAGCTGAAAGATGGGCTCTGCCCCGACTGTCTGAGAAAACCTGAAAAGCTGAAAGAGGAGAGCTACTTTTTCAAACTCTCGCAATACACTCGACCACTGCTTGATCTCCTTCACAACCAGAAGGATTTCATCCTGCCGGAAATTCGCTATAACGAGGTCGCAAGCTTCGTCAAAGGCGGGCTTAGGGATTTGAGTGTCAGCAGAACAAGCTTCCAGTGGGGAGTTCCCGTACCGGGCAATGAGCGCCATATCGTCTACGTCTGGTTCGACGCGCTTGTAAATTACCTTACGGGTATCGGTTTTCTCGAAGACATGGATACCTTCAATGCTTTCTGGCCGTGTGATGCTCATCTCATCGGCAAGGACATTCTGAGGTTCCACGCGGTGTACTGGCCGAGCTTCCTCATGTCCTACGGCTTGACACCGCCGAAACATATTTTCGCCCACGGCTGGTGGACCATCGAGGGACAAAAGATGTCCAAATCCTTGGGCAACGTCATCGATCCCCACGAAATTATAAAAACGTATGGCGTCGATGAATTCAGATTTTTTCTCTTCAGGGAAGTGCCCTTCGGCCTGGACGGCGATTTTTCAAGACATGCCGTTGTACACAGGATAAACGGTGACCTCGCCAATGATTTCGGAAATCTCACAAGCAGAAGCGTCACCATGATCGGAAAATTCTTGCAGGGAAGGATCGAAAGGCCGGAGAAAAAGGGCGGCATGGACGACTACGTTGAGGAAAATGTCATGGAGCTCATCGACCAGTATCAGAAAGAGATGGAGGTATTCTCATACCACAAGGCGCTCCAGAGCGTATTTGAGATTGTGGCGATCCTCAACAAATACATCGATTCCGAAGCGCCCTGGAAGCTCTCGAAAGAGGCAGACCCCCGTATCAAGACCGTCCTTTACAATATCTGGAACAGCCTGCGTATCGTTGCGGTTCTCTTCTCTCCTTTCATGCCTGAAAGATCACAGCAGATTTGGGCCTCCCTGGGCATCGGCAAACCACTCGAGCGGGCGCGTTTTGATGACGAAAGAAGGTTCTTTCTGCCGGATGATATAGCCACTATCGACAAGATCGCTCCCATTTTCCCGAGAATAGAGGTGTAGAAAATGGCTTTTGTCTCTCTCAGAGGCGCCCTGGGAAGGGTTCTCAAGGGTTATAACATCAAGGATCTGGAAGAGATCAAGATCTTCAGTTCATGGGATGGGATTGTAGGAGAAAAAATGGCGGGGCATGCGCGACCGACAAATATCAATAACCGGGTCCTCTATGTCGAAGTCGACGACCCTCTCTGGCTCTCACAATTGAAATATATGAAACTCGACATTGTCGACAAAATTAACACAACCATCAAAGAAGGTCTCTTCAAAGACATACGCTTCTTCCTCAAGAACACTTTCTGATACCAATTCATCCACATTCTCCTTAAGGAATGCCGTCCTGAGGTTGACGCCACGGATCTTCGTCATTATATTAACCACAATTATTGACAAAGCAGGCACGCTGCGCATATGACTGTCTATAGAAAACCTCAGAGAAAAATCGATTGTGCGGCAGGATGCACCATAATCACGGCCCATGGAGTTCATTCGTTTTTTAACCGGGTTTCTCGCTCTTTCTCGTTTTTTCTCGCATTCACCGGCTTCATCTGCCTTATGACAACAACCCTGTGTGGCACATCACGTATCAGAGAGGTCTTAAGTGAATAAACAAATGAAAATACTCGTGACCGACGATGACCCGGAACTGCTTCTTCTTTCAATCGAGGTCTTGAGAAGAGGGGGATATGAGGTCCTGAAAGCCAAAACAGGGAGAGAATGTCTTGAAACTCTTCGAAGAGACCATCCCGATCTTGTCTTGCTTGATGTCATACTTCCTGATACCACGGGTAGTGAGATATGCAGACAAATTAAGGCCGATCAAGAGTTACGGGACACTTTTGTCATCCTTACATCCGGAGTCCGCGTCTCTTCCGACTATCAGGCAGAGG
Organism: uncultured delta proteobacterium; assembly: GCA_963754785.1. Taxonomy (GTDB): domain Bacteria; phylum Desulfobacterota; class Syntrophorhabdia; order Syntrophorhabdales; family Syntrophorhabdaceae; genus PNOF01. The sequence continues at coordinate 73,436 of CAVWHH010000020.1, forward strand.
GACTCAATATTGGGGCGGACGGTTATATCATCAAACCTATTTCCAATAAAGAGCTTCTTGCGCGGGTTCAGTCCATGGAACGCATCAAAAGGGCGGAGGATGCCCTGAGAGAAAAAGAGAAAGAACAGAGGAAATTGATTGCAGATCTTAAGGAAGCTCTTACGGAGATTAAGACCCTGAGAGGGTTCATACCTATCTGCGCCTCCTGCAAGAAAATACGAGACGATGAGGGCTACTGGAACCAGTTAGAAGCCTATATCACCAAACACACCGATGCGATTTTTACCCATGGCATTTGTCCGGAATGCGCAGAAAAAGCTCGAGCTGAGATAAAAAACACGTTGAAAAGAGATTAGCGTGCTCTTTTTCGACGTTTCTCTCTGCCTGTTTTACTTTCTTTCGGCACCCTGTCTATTTCGTACCCACTATTTCTGATCTGATTGTCTCAAGGAGAGCCCTGTACGGGAGGTCTTTTGCATCGGCGATCTTCTTTACGTCTTCAAATTCGATGTGGGTTTTCATGAGCCTTCCCTGAGCATCATAGCCTCGCTTAACGAGAATCAACCCATGAGACGTCTGAACAGCCGTTTCTTCTCTCTTCAGAACGCGCCGGTCTTCCCTTGTGAGTCTCATCCCGAATGTCGTCGTCTCCTGAAAAACCTTCTCAACAACACCTTCAAGCTTATCAGATGAGGCGGTCACGGAGAGCCGTATTCCGGGCCTTCCCTTTTTCATATGGACCGGGAAATAGAGCACATCAAGAGCGCCGCTTACGCGTATCCTGTCCGCCACAGCTCCGATATATTCCATCTCCATATCATCGAGATCGCATTCGATGACCCAGACGTGTTCGGTAAGGAATGCCGCCTCGCTCGTACCGATGAATATCCTGAGCGCGTCCGGCTTTGTTGTCTTATAGGCCCCTACCCCATAACCGATTGTCTCGATGGTAAACGACGGGGAAGCGTTCTTGTCTTTCACGTAATGCTTGATGATTGTCGCGCCCGTTGGGGTAGTTAGTTCAAGGGGCTCATCGTACAGAACGATCGTGTAGCCGGAGAGTATCTCAAGGGTCACGGGCGGGGGATTGGGAATGACCCCGTGAGCAGTCGTGATCGTTCCTCTGCCGCAAGGCACGGGCCCGCAATACACCCTGTCGATCTTGAAATAATCCATCCCCTTGGCAACGCATAAAAGGTCCATGAGTGTATCGACATGGGAAAGTTCATGGAGGTGAAGCTCGTCGCGCCCTACGCCGTGTATCTTGGATTCGGCGTCGAAGATAATATTGAGCATATCATGGACGTCTCTCTTTATGTTTTCTTCGATGTCGAGGTTCCTGATGGTCTCTTCCATCTCGGCGATTGTGAGATAAAGATCGCTCCTGCCGATGGTAAGATGCACGCCTCCCCGGATAACCCCCAGTTCCAATCGTGTGGGAGTGATTGCCGGCAATGGTCTGGGTACCTTCTTCAGAAGGGCCTCGAGTTCCTCAAAGGGGAGTCCGGCGTCTATCATGGCGCCGATCATCATATCACCGCTTATGCCGAATATAGGATCGATAACAAGTATTTTCATAGTCTGTTTATCAAGGTTGCAAAATATGCAGCTCCGAAACCGTTGTCGATATTAAAGACAGAAACAGTGGAACAGGAATTGAGCATCCCGAGAAGGGCCGTGAGACCGCCGAAGCTCGCGCCGTAGCCCACACTCGTCGGCACGGCAAGGACCGGAACACCGACGATACCCGCGACAATGGATGGCAAAGCCCCTTCCATTCCGGCTGCCACAATGATGATTTTCGCTTTCTTCAGCACCTCGAGGTTCCCGAACAACCGGTGGATACCGGCAACACCCACATCGTAGAGCTTCTCCGTCTCGTTTCCAAAGAACATGGATGTAACGTAAGCCTCTTCAGCTATGGGAATGTCGCTTGTCCCCGCCGATATAACGAGCACCATTCCCTTGCCCTGTTTTTTTGCCGTCTCTTTCATAAGAGAAAAACATCGGGCCGCTTCATAATAGATCCCCGCAGGAAATTTCTTGCGAAGCCTCTGGCCGGCCTTTGCGTCAATACGGGTGATGAGCACGTCCTCTTTCTTCTTCCGCATGGAGGCGACGATATCGATGATCTGGTTCAATTCCTTCCCTTCGCCAAATATGACCTCCTGAAGCCCTTTCCTCATCATCCTGTGATGATCTACCTTCGTATGGCTCAAATCCTCATAGGGCATATCCTGAAGGGTTTCATAGGCCTTTTCAACCGTGGTTCTTCCATCCTTCACAGCCATGAGCAGCTTGAGTATTTTTTCATCCATCATCTTTGAGGGCCCTCTTCTACTATAAACGGGTGCCACACAATTTTCAACCTGTTATTGTCAATCCCAAGAACACCAAAGCGCACTTTCCTGCCAAAGCATGTATAATCCTTCAGATAATACGTGGCGGCGCGGACCATATATTCCTTCTTCTTCTCATCGCTGGTATCGGTAAAACCCCGAACCATGCCAAACCGTGGCCTTTCACTTCCCTGAACATAAGATATCCCCTTTTCTCGGTGACGAGATCGGTCTCGCCCAACCTGTTTTGTAATTCTTCCCAATGATTTATAACCCTTCTTTTCGGCGCCTTTAGCCAAGGTCCTCGCAGCGCCTATTCCCCCTTAGTGAACACAATACTCCTTCACGCCTCGAAATGTTTTTCTGTGAATGGGAGAGATACCGTACTTTATGATTGCCAGCTTATGGTCCTTTGTGGCATAGCCTTTATGTTTCTTGAAATTATACTGAGGATAGCGCAGGTGATAGGTCTCCATAATCCGGTCCCGTACAACTTTCGCGATGATCGATGCCGAGGCAATGTAGAAGCACTTCCTGTCACCCTTCACAACAGTCTTTGCCTGAGGATAACTTTTTATACCGTGGTTTCCGTCTATGAGAAGGAGCGCCGGTACGATGCCAGTCGCGGCAAGGGCCCTCTCCATGGAAAGGAGACTTGCCTTGAGGATATTTATCCGGTCAATCTCTTCATGACTCGCCATGCCTATTCCCACGCTGAACGCGTGTTCCATGATCCACGAAAACAGACTGACTCTCTCTTTCTCTTTCAAAAGTTTGGAGTCAGTGACACCTTTTTTGTCTTCCGGTAAATACTGCCAGATAACGCACGAAGAAACCACAGGTCCGGCGAGAGGTCCCCTCCCGGCTTCATCAATCCCGCCTACAAGACCTGTAAGCACACAATCCATTAATCCCTTTTTTCTTTGAGCTTTGCGGCTTTGCCCTTCAGGCCCCTGAGATAGAAGAGCTTCGAACGTCTGATTTTGCTCTTGCCTGTGGTCTCTATCTTGTCGATAAGCGGTGAATGCGCGGGAAAGGTCTTTTCAATGCCCACGCCGTAGGAAACCTTTCGCACTGTAAAGGTGGCATTCGTGTTACCGCCTCTTTTACGGATAATAATGCCTTCAAAAACCTGGATCCTCTCTTTGTCGCCTTCAAAGATCCGCGTATAGACCTTTACGTTATCGCCAACCATGACCTCAGGGAGGTCAAGTCTCATATGCTCTTTTTCCATTAAATCGATTATTTCATTCATCGTTTCCTCCTCTTTCACCAAAAATTCTATCAAGTATAATCCCCAGCGCTACTCTCAGGGAGAGATGATTGTAATTGCCCTTTCCCTGAATGGGAACAAGCATTTTATCGCATCCTTCAACAACCTCGTCTGCAAGACCCCATCCCGTTCCGAAAAGAACAAGTGAGGGCTGTGTCTTCATTTCGATAAACTTTTTCAGTTCCCGGTACGTCATGGCTTTATGGCCCCTCTCCCTCGAGGATGTGCCCACGACAAGAGGCCTCTCTTTGTGTCCCATATGGTCGATCATCTCCTGAACGGTACCCATCATCCGCACCTTTTGTAATGCTTCGCTCCTTACGGGATTGTATGTGGCCCCATATCCGTAAATCCAGTGGTGGATCAGCTTTTCAGCGATCTTCCGTTGTTTTATAAGAGGCGTTACAATATAGCATAAGTCAATACCAAAAGTCATGCATGTTCGTGCAATATCATGTATTTCCAAGTTCGTGACGCTCGTTGCCACGATATCGCCCCGTTTGTCATAGACGGGGTAATGGACCACCCCAATGCTCACCTTATTCAGGTATATCCTCCATGATTTCTCTGATCATTTTACGTTCCTCATCATTCGGTATGAAACCGTTCAAAAGGTCAGACCGTTTGAGGATGGTCTTTTTGATGGCCTCTTTTTTTCGCCATTTCCGAATCTCTTCGTGGTTTCCGGAGAGCAGCACCTGGGGCACCTTCATGTCCATGAACGTATCCGGCCTCGTGTATTGAGGATATTCGAGGAGCGGTCCCTTGAAGCTCTCGCTGTTCACAGATTCTTCATTACCAAGGACGCCCGGTATGCACCGTGATATGGCATCGATCAAAATGAGTGCCGGGAATTCTCCCCCCGAAAGCACATAGTCGCCCACAGAGACTTCCTCATCGATAAACTCGAGTACCCTCTCGTCAACACCTTCATAACGGCCGCACACAAGACAGATATGGGGGGCCTTCGCGAAACGATCTGCCGTATACTGGTCAAAGGGACTTCCCTGAGGGGTCAGAAGAACAAATTTCGGTTTCCCCCATTGGTTCTTAACATGTTTCATGGCCCTGTAGATGGGTTCTACCTTCATCACCATCCCGGGGCCGCCACCGTAAGGGCTGTCATCACAGGTTTTATGGATATCTTCCGCAAAATCCCTGATATTGACGATGTTGAAACGAATGGCGCCTTTATCGACAGCCTTTTTTATAATGCTCTCGGAGAGAGGCGATTCAAAGATGGCGGGAAAAAGGGTAAGGATAGAAAAAATCATGAGGCAAGCGCCTCTTCATCAACACAGACCGTGCCATTCTTCACGTCTATATCCGTCACATATCCTTCAACGAGAGGCACCATAAGCTCCTTTTCTCCCGTCACCACAAGAACATCATTGGCGCCGGTATGGAGTATCGATTCCACTGTGCCTATCTTCTCTCTGTTCATGTTCATCACATCAAGTCCGACGATCTGGTACGCGTAGTACTCATCCTCTTCCAGGTCAACGAGGTCTTCTTCCCTCACATAGAGCTCTCTGTTTATGAGAGAAGAGACCCCCTCAAGATTATTCAAACCTTCAAATTGGATGTAAATAGAATCTTTCCGGAACCTTACCCGAGCCGGCCTGACCTCGGTTTTCTCTTCGTCATCCTTTCCAACAAACAATGAGGCGTAGCCAAGAAAATCTTCCAGCACCTCATTGTAATAGCGAAACTTTACTTCTCCCCCGGTACCGTAGGTCGATACAATCCGGCCGACAGGGATCCACTTCATTACTCGATAATTTCGAGCACCGCTCTCTTCTTCACCTTGGTTGAGGCCGCGCTCAGTATGGTTCTCATAGCCCGTGCAGTTCTGCCCTGTTTTCCGATCACCTTTCCAAGATCATCCTTGGCAACATTCAGTTCAATAACCGATGTCTTTTCTCCTTCGATTTCCGTTACCCTTACCTGATCTGGACTGTCTACCAATGCCTTCGCGATGTACTCGATCAGCTCTCTCAACACAGGTCCACCTCCATAAGTTTTATGGTAATTCCTTAAAAACCTTTTCCTTTTTGAATAAATTCTCCACGGTCTTCGTGGGTCTTACCCCTTTTTCATACCAGGTCCTTATTTTCTCTTTGTCAAGGTTTATCAATGCGGGCTCTTTTAACGGATCATACAAACCCACTTTCTCAATAAACCTGCCGTCTCTCGGTGACCTTTCATCTGCCACCACAATCCTGTAAAATGGTTTCTTCTTGGAACCGAACCTCGTCAATCTGAATTTTACTGCCAAATTTCCACCTCCTATCGGAATAGTTGCTGTCTCTGAAGGCCTTTCATGCCTCCCTTTGCGAGCTTTTTGATCATCTTCTTCGTCTCCATATACCGCTTCAGAAGCTCGTTCACATCGTGGACCTGGGTCCCGCTCCCTTTCGAGATGCGAAGCCGCCTGTTTCCATCGATGATGTTGGGATAGAGCCTCTCTTTCGCTGTCATGGAGCTGATAATTGCCTCTGTCTTTTTGATATCTTTCTCGGCTTGAGTAAAGTCAATGGCCCCTTTGAACTTTCCAAAGCCGGGGACCATGCCGAGAATCGATTCCACGGAACCGAGCTTCTTCATCTGTTTTATCTGTGCGCTGAAGTCTTCAAGGGTAAATTCGTCTCTTTTGAGCTTGCGCTCAAACTCCTCAGCCTGTTTTTCGTCGAATACTTCCTGTGCCTTCTCCACCAGGGAAACCACATCGCCCATGCCGAGTATGCGGGATGCCATCCTGTCAGGAAAGAAAGGCTCAAGGGCGTCGAGCTTCTCGCCGGTACCGACAAATTTAATAGGTTTCCCCGTCACCGCTTTGATGGAGATCGCGGCGCCGCCTCTCGTATCGCCGTCCAGTTTCGTGAAGATAATGCCGTCGACACCGACTTTTTCGTTGAATCTCCCGGCAATGTTTACGGCATCCTGACCGGTCATGGCATCGAGGACGAGGAGCGTCTCTCTGGGGTTGAGAAACTTCTTCTGCACGATAACTTCGTTCACCATCCCGTCGTCGATGTGGAGCCGTCCTGCCGTGTCAACGATGAGCGTGTCAAAACTGTTTTTCATGGCATAGGCTTTGGCCTCTTTGCAGATCGTCAGGGGGTCCTTCATCTCTGCCATGGTAAAGGCTTGGATATTGATCTGTTTGCCCACTTTTACGAGTTGGTCGATTGCGGCCGGTCTGTAGATGTCGGTAGGCACGAGAAGGGGCCTGCGCCCTTTTTTTCTCAGATGGAGCGCAAGTTTTCCGCAGGTTGTGGTCTTGCCGGAGCCCTGAAGACCGATGAGCATGATGGCAATGGGCGGCGAACCGGCCACATCGAGGGGCTTATTCGTGGAACCGAGGAGTGCGCAAAGCTCATCGTAAACGATCTTGATGAACTGCTGACCCGGCGTGATACTCCTCACGACATCCTCGCCCATGGCCTTTTCCTTGACCTTCTCGAGGAAATCTTTGGCGACTTTGTAGTTGACATCGGCCTCAAGAAGGGCAATGCGGACCTCTCTCAAGGTGTCCTTAATATTGGTCTCGCTGAGCTTTCCGTACCCTCGTAACTTCTTGAAGGTTGATTCTAATCTTTCCTGTAATTTCTCAAACATTTTGCGAGATAGTTTAATGGAAATAACACAAATAGTCAATGATAATTAATATTATCAGGGCCTTGCGCTTTTTGCGCCTCGCTTTGTCCTGCTTCGGTCTGTGCCGCTTCGATGTAGTAAAAATAGGCCTTAGAAGTCGTCACAAAATAACATGATCATACATTCTGATTATGTGGTTTAATAGTGTAGTTCCACTCTCCATGAAAAGTATCCCGGATCAGGCTCACCTTCTTCAGCTCTTTGTCTGTCACCTTTACGCCTTTCGGGTAGGTGTTATAGTCCATAGCACAGCGGACACGTAGCCCTTTTGTAGTGGTGGTTGAAGCAATAAGGTTCACAATCACTTCATGACTGATGAGGGGTCTACCGCGCCAGTTTTTGCTGATGAAAGAAAAGAGGCGATGTTCGATCTTGTTCCATTTGCTGGTGCCGGGAGGAAAATGGCATACAGAGACGCAAAGCCCGGTGTCGTCGCTTAGCTTCTGAAGCTCGGTTTTCCAGAGTCTGAGTCTGGCGCCGTTGCTTCCCCCGCTGTCTGCAGTAATAAGCACCTGTGACGCCTCAGGGTACACCTGATTTCCCATGGTGAACCACCAGCGACGGATGGATTCGACCGCAAAGGCAGCCGTATCATGATCGACACCGACGTTTACCCAGCCGGTATTCTGCATGAGGTCGTAGACACCGTAGGGATTGACCTTACCCTCCCCCAAAGAGCCAAAGTCGTGGACAAGAACTTTTTCAGGCTGTCCCCTGGGCCGCCATTCCCGTCCCTCGTTCTCGAAGTTACCGACAAGCTCTTTCTTTTTCGTGTCAACGGAGATCACCGGCTGTCTCTCTGTCTGAAACGTTTTGACCTTCGTATAGATATGTTCAAACTGTCCATCTCGGTCAGGATGTGAACTACCTTCGATCGTTTTCCGGTTTGCCTGGAGGCTGTATCCAAGATGTTTTAAAAGTTCGGCCACCATGCGATGACTGGTCTTATGTCCCATCCTATTGAGTTCGCCTGCGAGCTTTCTGACACTCTTACAGGTCCAGCGAAGAGAGGATTCGGGATCACCACGGGTAGCCGGTTCTAGCAATCCTTCGAGGTCCCTCTCAAGGGTCGGATCCTTGTGAACCGTCTTCTTTCTTCCGCCGCCAGGACTACGGACACGACCGGTCTCTTTGTTTACGAATGAACGTTGTTCCGTGATTTCCAGACGCCCGGCAACCACGGTGTTTCTGGATAACCCGGTGGCCCTGGCAACCGTTGAGATACCACCACGGCCCAAGGTCTCTGCTTCCGCCGCTGCGAGAAGCCGTCGTTGCTTTTCATTCAGAAATCGTTCCATCAGCATGAATCGTTTCCGAATATGCTCCGTACTCATGCATCTATAGTAGCACAAGTATCTTATATGGTCAAGTTATTTTGTGACAGTTACTTAGTATCGAAGACCTTGCACTTCGCGTTCTGCATCGAAGATCGCGGCCCCCTGGTAGGAAACACCGTATATTTGAAAAACCCGCTCGCTTGCATGACCGCTCATTTCGCTCACTCGGACGCAAAATATCTTCATTTCTCATCATCCTTCGTCTAAGCGAAGCGATCGTCCCTCGTCTTGGTCTTGGTTTAAGTAAGGCCGTCCCACTGTGACCCGCAGCCTGTGACTCCTGACCTGAACAATTTTCTTGCATTTACCTGATCGGTGTAAGATACTTCCTCATAACGTGCTAAACTGGCTCATCTCAACCCTGGTGAGCACTCGGGGAAGTTTGTAATTGGTTGTGACAAAGACAGGTGTGGGAATTTTACCTAGTTTTTGAAGGCAAAGCCCAGAGGCCGCATAATTTAAGACGTTGGAGCCGATCGCTTACGCGCTGGCTTAACTTCATGTTATGCTCCTTAATCATGTCTGAATGGAGGGAATATGAATCCGGATATCCGTGAGATAACGAAGCGCATGCTTCACAAGGAATTCGAGTCCTTGAGCCCGGGCGAGCAGAACGTCATCCGGCGTTTTGCCCAACGTCATCATGTCAGCAGGAATGTTCACCAGGAGAGAGAGGACCAGCTTACATTCGGCCAGCGTCTTGCCGACAAGGTAGCGTCGTTTGGGGGCTCCTGGACATTCATTCTGTCATTCCTGGTTGTTCTTGTCCTGTGGGTTATGGTTAATTCGTTTCTGCTCTTCAGACGGAACGGTCCGTTTGATCCCTACCCGTACATTTTGCTGAACCTTGTGCTTTCCATGCTGGCGGCTATTCAGGCGCCTGTCATCATCATGTCGCAGAACCGGCAGGCGGCAAACGATAGAGCAAATGCCGAGCATGACTATCAGGTCAATTTGAAGGCCGAACTGGAGATTATGTCCTTGCACGAAAAGGTGGACACGCTCAGGGAGAAGCAATGGGAAGAACTATTAGCAATGCAGCAGGAGCAGATTCAAATTCTCCATCAGTTAAGAGAAACCATGCGTGCGATAAAAAAGGAGTAATGATCGAACGAGGAATATTATCTGTGGCTACGCCGTGTGTAATGGGTGCGGTTTTTTCGCATTTCGAAGTAAATTTTTTGGCGCGTAATCAGGCAATGGGGCTCGCGAAGAGGCCTTAAGGTGCGGCACAGCACGGGCCCAAGTGCTCTCCGTCTACGAAATCGTACGGAGGTTTTAGTGCACATCCCAAGACACGGGCGTACTTGAAATGAGTAACCATGTCCGAACGACTTATCAGCGAAGCCATTACACCTGTCACAGCAACCTGTGACACCTCACGCATGGCAGCAGGAGAACCGGGGCTTCCCCGAGAGTTTCTCTGGCGTGGTGAGACCATTGAGGTCGTGGGGGTATTGCGCTCCTGGCGAGAAACAGGGAAATGCCATCACGGAAGTCCTGAGTTGTATGTGCGGAAACACTGGTATGAGGTTGCCGTGGCCTCGAAGAGCATCATGAAAATATATTTCCAGAGGCAACCTCGCCGCGGACACAAGGGTTCGAGGTGGTGGCTTTTTAGTCTGAGTGGGCCCAAGCAAGGTCCCAAGGTTTTTTTGTAGCGTCTCCCGGAGCGCCAACTGCGAGATATTCTTCGGGGTTGAGGCTGATGCAACGCTCAACAATATCCTTTGAAAATCCAAGGCCGATAAGATACCGGGCGGATTCGGTAATGGTCATGGAGCCACCGAGGAGCTTGCCCGTTGAGTCTGTGACGCCGCGCTCGGGAGTGTCCATCTTTGCAGCCTTTACAGAATCGGATACGATGATGATTTTTTCTGGCTTCTTCGCGCTAAAGATCAATTCGATTGTTTTGGGATGCAGGTGAAAAGGGTCTGCGATGACCTCTACGTAAACATCAGGATTGGTGAGACCGAATCCTGCAATGCCGGGCTCACGGTGATGAACGCCGCGCATGGCATTAAAGATATGCGTCACACCCTTCGCGCCTGCACTGAAGCCTGCGTGAGCTTCCCTGTATGTTGCGTCCGAGTGGCCCATGCTCACGATGATGCCGGTATGCGTTATTGCCCTGATAAGTTCCGCGGCATCGTTGAGCTCGGGCGCAATGGTGACGATCTTTACGACATCACCGAATCCTTCCATGAGTTTTTTGCAATGAGATGTTTTCGCAGGCAGAAAAGAATTTCCGTCAAGAGCCCCCGCGCGTGCGGGATTGAGAAAGGGTCCTTCGAGATGTGCACCCAGAATCGTCGCCGGTTTCATGTCGCCGGTTTCACGTGTTGAAGGTCTATTGAGCCTTGAGCCTTGCTTTTTGGGCCTTGGGCCGTTGCCTTCGGCAGCCTGCGCTTCCATCGCCTTCTTCACGGCAGCAATGTCGGTCCTCATGTGCTCGATGGACGCCGAATAGATCGTGGGGATGATGGCGCTTATTCCATGAGAGCCCTGGATTTCGGCAATTCTAAGAATATCTTCAGGCGTTGCGCCCCGTGTTTCGTATCCGCCGATACCGTGGGTATGAATATCAATGACAGGCATGTTCCAGTTCTTCTTCCACGAACTTGATCATATAATTATACATACAGCATTCTCATAAGAACAGGAGCTTTTATCCGTACAGTCTCTGAGAGAAGTCACGAAGCAGGATCCCTCTGAACATATCTCAGAGAAGCCGCAAATCATTGTGGTCCGAGCGCGCTGAAGCAGTAAAAACCACCTCGTGCTGCACAAAGAGCATTATAAAGGGAATAATAAAAAAAGAAAAGGGAGCCCGATATACCGAACTCCCTCGGCTGGCTTACGCTTTTACGACGTTTGTTGCCTGCAGGCCCTTGGGACCTTTTACAACGTCAAAATTCACTTCCTGGCCTTCAGAAAGGGATTTGAATCCGCTGTCCTGAATTGCGGAATAATGGACGAAGACGTCTACGCCGTCGTCTTTGGTAATAAAACCAAAACCCTTGGACTCATTGAACCACTTGACAGTTCCTTTCGCCATAAAATAAAACCCTCCTTTAAAAAGAATATTGAAGATTACGGAACTGTGTTATGGTGAGGATACTGAATAGTTATGCTTCACAAACAACAGGAGTTTCCGAAACTTCATGTTAAGTATTTCACAGATACATGCAAAGGTCAACATTTTATTAAAAGAAATTTATTTTTCTCTTTCAAGCCTCTGATTTCTCAACTTCCGGTGTTGGACCCTCTGCGTTTATATCACTCACCTGCGAGACTTCTTCTCCAACAGTTTCATCTTCATTCTTTTTTATGCCAAAACGCCGCAGTCGTTTCTCCTCCTGCTTTTTCAAGCGCAAGAGTTCCTTTTTTCTTTTGTCGCTTCTAAATGGTTTTGACAAGGCTACCTCCTCGGTTTTCACGATTCATACGATTTAGAAAAAAACACGGGTATGCCAAAGTCGCCCAGGCCTCATGACGCTAATATGGTCTTTTGTGCTTCCTTCAAAAGCTCAATGAGCGGTTCCACTTTCTCGGGTGGAAGAATAAGGCCGTCTGCCGTGGGTACCAATTCTCCATCATTGATGATGTTATAAACCCTGAGGTCTATTACTTTGGCCCCTTTTTGTTCTGTAATCGTCACCATAAGCCGTTCTTTTGAATTCTTCGTCAACTTTCCTATTAACACATGTCCTCCTTAATAGACTCTTCTTTATGAAACTCCTCTGACACAAACTTATACGTCCAGGAAAATCCTTCTCCGTCCCCTAGCGTCACCCTTCTAAAACCGGCCCTTGCAAGGTATACGAGAAAATCCGTATCGCTTACCATCTTGTGGATAAACGCTTCAGACAAGGGCGGACATTCCATTTTAAGATATGCCTTTTCCGGCCCGGTCAACACAATGTGCGCGTCAAGGCCTTTTGCGAGATAAAAGAATTCTAATTCATCCGCCAGCATCTCGCGCTGCCTTATCATAAGGCGGCTTGTAAGCGCTGTCGATACCTTCTCGATTGCTTTCTTCCTTATGAGCACCTCTTTCATGAGGCTCCGGGCTTCGGTATATTCTTTCGATTTCGGACCAATGGCATGTAAATGACGTTCCGCGTCAAAAACCCTGCCCCAGGCAGTCTTCATGGGATTTTTATTTGGCTTATATCCGTCAGTAAGCGCCTTTCTAGCTTCTCTTAAATGTTCGCGGGAGGTCTTTCGGAAAAAAGGCTCCGGCGTATTTCGTTGTGCTTTCGGGTCTATAACTTCAATCGGGTCTATAACTTCAACTTCCGACTCCAGGTGCACGGATAAAGGTGGATTATCCGGGAGTTCATGCTGAATAATATAGTGTATTTCCATTTATGGCTCCTGAATTCTTTGCAACTCTAAGTAACCCATTCAAAGCTGTTTCGTCTGATTCGTTGGCAGGTAAATCTCAGCTGCGTAATATATAATATATACCATATTTCTCACATTTATACTATGGGTATATGGTATATCGTTGATTTTTTGTCAGAAACTCCTTATAGTACTACCATAAAGTGCGGCCCTATATCACCAAAGACCTTTGCACTGGTTGTGGGGAATGCATAACGCTATGCCCCTATGATGTATTCTCGAATGACAACGGCACCGTTGTCGTATGCCTGCCGGAAGATTGTATCGAATGCGGGGCCTGCGTTGACGATTGCAGCCAGAAAGCCATATTCATGGACGATTGATGAAAACAAAAGTGCTTCTTGACAAGAAGGCCATAGAACGTACCATCAACAGGATGACTCATGAAATCCTCGAAAAAAATCAGGGCTCTTCGGCACTCTCTCTCATCGGCATCAGAACGAGAGGGATCTACCTCGCAACTCGCATTCAGAACAAGATAAAAGGCATTGAAGGAATAAAGCTCCCTGTTGGCGTGCTGGACATTACCATGTACCGGGACGATATATCGACGATGAAATCACCACAGATACGAAAGACTGAGATACCTTTCGATGTCAATAATATGACTATAATCCTTGTCGATGACGTCATGCATACGGGAAGGACGACACGGGCGGCAATCGATGCGATCATGGACCTCGGCAGGCCGAAAAAGATCCAGCTCGCGGTACTTGTTGACAGGGGCGACAGGGAACTCCCCATACATCCTGATTACGCCGGTCTTGCTTATCCGGTAGGCTCCAGAGAAGAGGTGCATGTACGACTCACGGAAGTCGACGGCAAAGACGAAGTCGTTGTCGAGAGAGCACCATGAAGTGGACTAAAAAAGACCTCCTCGGCATCAGAGAACTCTCGAAGGAAGAGATTCTCTTTATCCTCGAAACCGCAGATTCCTTTAAAGAGATATCAAGAAGGGACATCAAGAAGGTCCCGACGCTCCGTGGAAAAACCGTAATCACCTTATTCTACGAGCCCTCAACGAGGACGCGGATATCGTTTGAAATCGCGGCAAAACGTCTGAGCGCGGATACGATCAACATCTCCTCGAGCACAAGCAGTTATGTGAAAGGGGAAACGCTCCGGGATACCGCCAGGAACATCGAATCCATGAGACCCGACGCTATTATCATACGTCACAGCATGCCGGGGGCGCCCCACATGCTTGCGAAGATCGTGGATTCATCCGTGATAAACGGCGGTGACGGCGCCCACGAACATCCTACCCAGGCACTTCTCGACCTTTACACGATGAGGGAAAAGAAGGGGCGTATCGATGGGCTGAAGATAGCCATTGTGGGGGACATCGCCCACAGCAGGGTTGCCCGATCGAATATTTTTGCGCTCTCCCATTTCGATACCGACGTGGTCTGTTCCGGGCCTCCGACCATGATTCCTCCTGATATAGAAACCCTGGGGGTAAGAAAGGAATACGATATCAACAGAGCGGTTCAGGATGCGGACGTGATTATGATGCTCAGGATCCAGAAAGAAAGGGGCGGCACCTTTGTCATCCCCTCGTTAAAGGAATATTCAACATTGTTCGGACTCAGGAAGGAACACATTGAGAAGGCAAAAAAAGACGTCATTATTATGCATCCCGGCCCCATGAATCGAGGGATCGAGATCACCGACGAGGTGGCGGATGGCCCCTATTCTGTGATCCTCGATCAGGTTGAAAACGGCGTCGCGGTTCGCATGGCCGTGCTCTATCTCCTCACCGGGAGTGAATCATGAAGATCCTTATCAGGGGGGGAAGACTGATTGATCCGGGCAATGACCTCGACGGCAAATTCGATCTGCTGATCGATGGCACAACCATTGAAAAGATCGACAAGAATATCAGGCAAACAAGCGACAAAACAAGGGTCATCGATGCCACAGGCCATATCGTCGCACCCGGACTTATCGACGTTCATGCCCACCTGAGAGAACCGGGATACGAATACAAAGAAACGATCAGGACGGGAACACAGGCCGCGGCAAAAGGCGGTTTTACGACCGTCGTCGCAATGGCAAATACGACACCGGTGAACGACAACAAAAGTGTCACGGAATTCATTGTTGAGAAAGCAAGAGCGGAAGGGGCCTCAAGGGTTCTGCCCTGCGGGGCCATTACGCGGGGTCTTAAGGGCGAAGAGCTTTCCGAGATAGGCGAGATGTACGAAGCCGGCATTGTCGCCGTCTCGGACGACGGGAAATCCGTTAAGAATGCCGGGCTCTTGAGAAGAGCCCTCGAATACGCAAAGCTCTTCAATCTTCCCGTTATCTCACACTGCGAAGATGAAACCCTTGCCAAGGGATATGTCCATGAGGGTCTCTCTTCACTGATAAGCGGTCTCGAAGCCACCCCAGCGATTGCCGAAGAGATTATCGTTGAGAGGGACATTGCCCTTGCCCGGTATGTTGGAGCGGCGATCCATCTTACCCACATATCCACGGGAGGGAGCGTCGAAATCATAGGCAGATCGAAAAAGAAATACAAAAAAATTACCTGCGATACCTGCCCCCATTATTTCACGCTTACCGATGAAGCAACGATCGGTTTCGATACGAACACCAAGGTCAACCCACCCCTTCGGTCGAAAAATGATTTAGAGGCCATTCGAGAGGGCTTGAGAAACGGCATCATCGATATCATCGCCACAGATCATGCGCCTCATGAGTCCACTTCAAAAGATGTCGAATTCGACATAGCGACCTTCGGTATCTCAGGGTTTGAGACCGCCTTGGCCCTATGCTTAAAGCTCGCCCACGATGGTATCCTCCCCCTCAAGACGCTCATACAGAAATTGACCGTTAATCCGGCTCGGCTGCTCAATCTGTCTTCAGGTCAGCTCGCAGCCGGCAGACCCGCCGACCTTATCGTCTTTAATACGGACATCAACTGGACCGTCGACAAAAAAGAGTTTCTTTCCAAGGGAAAAAACACACCTTTTCATGGATGGAAACTGAAAGGCAAAAATCTTCTCACCATGGTTGCCGGCAGGATCGTTTACATGGACACGAGCCTTCTCAAAGGCTGATACCGCTCATACTGAGCTTCGTGAGAAATGGCACGATAAGTGATTTTGACCACTGTCCATGTACCTCTTCGCATCCCTGATCACCGGTTGATGACCCCCGATTCCTCTGTATTTTTCGCTTGTTCGCGTGAACCATCTTGTGAAGCCTACTCGCTTGACCTCCTCCCCGACATGAATGACGGGGATTCCTACGGCGTTCAGGCCTATGCCCGAATCGCTTAAGCGGGTTCCTGATTCATCAAGTGGCCTGACTGCGCCATCTCTCCGCAGGCTAATTGGGCAAGTCCTGCCACTCATATATTCCGTGCTGCGTTTACGTCCGCGTTGATCTCAGAACCACACGTGGTACACGTGAATTGTGCCTGACTTCTCCGGTTCCCAGGCGATACATGGCCGCACGCGCTGCATGTCCTGCTGGTATTTTGTGCCGGCACCGCAATAACCATACCCCCTTCCACGCCTGTTTGTACTCAAGCTGACCCCTGAACTCAAACGAGCCCTGATTAAGGATCGATCTGTTGAGGTGGAATTTGGCCTTTACATTCCTGCCGGGGTTTTCAAGAGTGCCCTGTGCGGATCTGCACATGTTCTGTATCCTCACATCCTCAATACACATAATCGCGTGGTTTTTGCAGAGAGGGGTAGTGGTTTTCTGAAGGTAGTCTTCCCGGGTATTGGCAATGTCCGTAGAGACTCTCTGTAGCCTCGCTTTTATCTTCTTCCCGTTGCTGCTGAACTTCTTCTTCCGTGACATGGCCCGTTGCGGGCGTGCAAGCCTTTTTTTGTATCTCTCAAAGCCCTCCCACCGGTTCAGAGGGTGTTCCGTCTGAGAGCGTGGCAAGCTTCGCCACGCCGACATCGGTTGCAATCGCAGAATGGGAAGGATGTACCGGTCGGTCAACTTCTCTTTCGGTCTGTAGGGATACAAACCAGTGCTTGCCTGAACGGGACACGGTGACGTTCTTCGGAATGCCCTCAATGGTGCGACTCTTTCTGGAGCGAATCCATCCGAGCTTCGGGAGAGAGGTGCGGCTGTTATCTTCATCTATGGTGAATCCCCGGGGATACCGGAAGGAATCACCCTTGCCCTTCTTCTTGAACCGGGGAAAGTCCGCACGTTTCTGAAAGAAGTTGGCGTATGCTCGTTCAAGGTCTTTGAGAGTGGGTTGTGAGGGGGTTTCTCTGGGAAAAGGATTGTGTCTCTTCCAAGAGGAAGAGGAGGGCTATTGTGTTATAGCTTCTCTTTGTTGTCGGGAAGCTCCTTTTGCAAGGCTGACGTCTTGTTCCGGACAAATTGGCAGCTCCCGGCAACCTGTCGCAGTTGCCTCTTGTGCGTGCCGTTGGTCTTTAACTGGTATGTATATGCTTGCAAGCGTATCATGAGCTATATTCCTTTGGCCTATGGACACTGACAAGGAAATTCCACACGGAAGGCGGTGTACTTTTGTGGAAATGAACGGGGAAGATGACCACGTGCACCTGTTCGCTGAATATCCTCCCATAATAGCTATTGCCCGTCTGGTTCATAGCCTGAAGGGTGTTTCTTCACGTCTGCTTCGCACGCAACGTCCTGATATTACAAGACGATATTGGAGAACAGGTTGTGGGGCCCTTCATATGGTGCCGCCTCTTGCGGTGGTGCACCCTTGAGTATCACCAAAGAGTATATTGAAAGCAACGAACTCAAGACTGAAAATGCTGTGCCTTATATCCCCGGCCTGAACATAGGGGTTTACGGCACGAGTGATAAAAAGAGGGTGCGCGCCTGGCGCTGGCACTTCATTATTTCCCAGTCTGCTTTGTCTTGCTTACGAGATATGATGACAGGTCTGACTTATCGCCTGTCGTCCGGAATCTGGAAGCGGTTGCGCGTGAGCGCGACATCTTTGGCTATTCTCTCTCTCAGTTCACCGACATTCTCAAACTTGACTTCATCCCGTATGCGCTCGTGGAAGTAAATGGCCACCTCTCTGCCGTAAAGGTCGCTTGAAAAATCGAGTATATAGGTTTCCACCAGGAATTTCTTCCCATCGAATGTGGGATTAAAACCGATATTTGTCACAGCAGGCATACGTATGTCATCGACCCCAACTTCCGTCATATATACACCGTTTTTGGGAACAAGTTCAGAAATCGTTTCAAGGTTGATCGTCGGAAATCCCATGTCCCTGCCTCTACTTTCCCCTTTTACCACGATGCCCTCTATCACATGAGGCCGCCCGAGACAGCGTACTGCTTTCTTTACGTCGCCATTCATGATCAATTTCCGGATCATATTGCTTCCTATTTTTTCACCATCTATGGTCACCGCTTTTACAACCTCGACGGAAAAACCGTTTTCCCCTGCAAGGTTCCTCAGCATTTCAATGTTTCCCGCTCCGTCTTTCCCAAACCTGAAATCGTACCCGACAACAACCACTTTCACGCCCAGTTTACCGACGAGAATGTCTTTGACGAAGCTCTCAGGTGCCACATTTCTGAAGGTTTCATCAAAAGATACGATGACCATTACTTCGATACCACAGGCTTCTATAAGCTTCTTCTTCAGATGAAGGGGCGTTACGAGACGGGTATAGGCGTCGGGCTTTAAGAGGCTCTGGGGATGGGGATAAAAGGTCATGAGCGTTGCCGTGCCTGATATTTCCCGTGCTTTCTCGACTACCCTCGCAATAATTTTCCGATGGCCCATATGAATGCCATCATAGTTGCCGACGGTAACAACCGGGCTTGGAAACTTCCGGATCATATTCAGCGATTCAAAAATTTTCATAGCCACCTCTTGACTTATCAATCATATCCATATAGTTTAATATAACAACTGAGTGCCGAAGTGGCGGAATTGGCAGACGCGCTAGATTCAGGGTCTAGTGGGCTCTAAGCCTGTGTGGGTTCAAGTCCCGTCTTCGGCATTTATTATTTTTGGGGCTCCAATCGTCCCCTCGAAAAACAAAGCCACACCCTCAAGCGGGTAGCTCGCCTCCCCTTCCCGCCCGCAGTGCGGGCTAAAACCTGGTGTCATAATATATTTAACACATTCCATTTTTTGTCTTCACTGCTCACTGGTTTTCCGGAGCTCACGCTATCTTCAAAACCTTGGCTCCTTGAATATTGCGTTCTTTCAACGTCATGAGGGCCCGGTTCGCTTCTTCCAGGGCAAAGACCTGTACCTCCGGCCTAATGGGAATCTGTGCCGCCAGGGTAAGGAATTCAACCACATCCCGGCTTGTAACGTTTGCCACGCTTTTTATCTCCTTCTCCAGCCAGAGATGCTTCGGGTAATCGATTGTCAGGAGAGCCTCTTTGTCGATGTTCTCCTTTCTGATGGCGTTGATGACAAGCCTGCCGCCTTTCTGCAGGTTCTTCAAGGCATCAACGACCGTTCCCCACACCGGCGTGGTATCGATGGCGCAATCGAGCTTTTCAGGAGGTTCATCGGCAGTATCCCCAGTCCAACAAGCTCCAAGCCTTTCTGCAAAAACCCTTTCCTGCTCGCTGCGGGCAAAGACAAAAATCCTGGAGGAGGGAAATGTGTGTCGTATCATCTGGATAACGAGATGGGCTGAGGCCCCGAATCCGACAAGTCCTATTGTTTGGCCATCACTCATCTGTGTAAGCCGAAGCGACCTGTATCCGATGGTGCCCGCGCAGAGAAGTGGCGCGGCTTCGAGATCGCCAAATTGGGCCGGCACAGGATAGGCAAACGTTTCCGGCACCACGGCAAACTCCGCGTAACCGCCATGAGCGTCTCTCCCGGTCGCTTCAAAAGAATCGCAGAGATTTTCATTCCCCTCAAGGCAGAACCTGCACTTCCCGCATGCGGAATGGATCCACGCGATGCCCACCCTCTCTCCGGGCTTGAATCTTTTGACATTCCTGCCGGTCTCAGACACAATTCCGACCACCTGATGTCCGGGTATCACAGGGAGTCTGGGCGGCGGGGTCCTTCCCTCGATTTCGTCCAGCTCCGTGTGGCACACGCCGCATACGGAGACCTTTATGAGGACCTCTCTGTCAGCGGGCACAGGAAGCGGCATTTCGACGAGTTTCAACGGTTCTTTCTCTTCCCGAAGATTACAAATCCTGTCCATAACCATTGCCTTCATAGAAGTAAATCCCTTTTTAAGTTTTAAGGCTGAGCACCGCCTTGTTTACGCTTCATTCATGCTACCTGTTCTATACCCCTTAAGGTCCAAGGTTACATAGGTAAAACCGTACCGTTTCAACTCATCAATGATATTGCCCCTTTCCCTGAAAAGAGCATCAAAATCCTTTTCCATTACCTCAATCCGTGCCACCTGCCCGTGATACCGTACCCTCACCTGTGATATGCCGATATGCTTGATGAATTCTTCCGACAACTCAATTCTCTTTAAGAGGGCGGCATCGATGGGCGTTCCATAGGGGATCCTCGTGCAAAGACAAGCGTAGGAAGGCTTCTTGCGCGTCGGCAAAGAAAACCTTTCCGAAAGAACCCTGATGTCATCTTTCGTCAATTTTGCCTCACAAAGGGGGGAGAGAACGTTCATTTCGCTGAGCGCTCTCACGCCGGGTCTGAAATCATTTACATCATCGAAGTTTGTGCCGTCAACGATGCTTTCCAGCTTTCTTTCACCGGCAACCCGCGCTATAATGGTGAGAAGATTTTTTTTGCAGTAATAGCACCGCTCCTTTGTATTCTCAACGAATGACCGGTCTTTCAAAATCGCCGTATCACAAAAAACATATTCTGCACCGATCTGAGTCGCGGTGCGTTCTGCTTCCTGAATTTCTTTTGCGGGAAATATGGGTGCGGTGCCCATAAAAGCGACGACGTTCTTCACTCCCAGAACATCAACGCAGGTCTTTAAAAGAAACGTGCTGTCCATCCCGCCTGAATAGGCAACCAGCACGCTCTTTAGTGATCCAATAACGTCTCTGAGCGCTTCATATTTAGCCTGAACAGTCACCTAGAAACCTTACTTTATTGCAAGAAGTTCAACGTCAAATATCAAGACTGAATTCGGTCCGATAGGCCCCGAGCCTCTCTCACCATAGGCAAGATTCGAGGGAATAAAAACCGTGTATTTCGATCCTACCTTCATCTTCTGGAGTATCTCGGTCCAGCCGGAAATAACACTATTTACCTTGAATTCTGCAGGTTGATTGCGTTTGTAGGAGCTATCGAATTCCATGCCGTCAATGAAGGTTCCTTTATAGTGCACGACAACGGTATCATTGACTTTCGGCGTTTTGCCGTCACCTTCTTTGTCTACCTTATATTGGAGACCGCTCGGCAGCTTCACAACACCCTTCACTTTCTCGTTTCGCGTAAGAAAATCCTCTCCTTCTTTCTTGTTTTTCTCCGCAAGCTGCTTCATCTTTTCGCCCTGCCTGGCCTGCATCTCTTTATTCAGATCCGCTAAAACGGCTTGTATTTCCTCATCGCTCAGCTTCAGCTTTCCTGCGTAAGCGTCTTTTATACCCTGGGCAACCATATCGGCATCGATTTCCATGGATAGGCTTCTCATGTCCCGACCGATATTCGTCCCGATGACATAACCGATCTTTTCCTTGTTCTCTTTCGGAACCTTGTCCTGGGCCTGCAACTCACCTGCCAGAACAAGAACGCCGATGATAACAATCAGTACAAACCTTGCATCCCTCAAAACCTTCCTCATAAAGCACATTACGTGTACCTCCCTCTTTGCCATGGTAATGGCATGATGTGTAAAAATCAAAAATATGTTATTCCATACCTTGATGATTGTCAAATGGACCAGCCGAGAGCTACATACACTGGACATCGTTCGCAAGAAAGTGTACATTACTGAAACATCATAACGATAATTCCAGCACAAAAGGAGAGAAAGAAGTAATATGGATCAAGACCACCAGCAAGACAACATGCAGCAAGAACCAGATGAAAATATGAGCACCGACCAGGAAGAAAATTTTGCCGACCTTTTCGAAAAATCCTCCAAAACCTCTCAAAGGTATGAACCGGGTCAAAAGATAAAATCCAGGATTGTGGGTATCTCAGGCGATTTCGTATATCTCGATCTCGGCGGAAAAAGTGAAGCTGTTGTGGAACTCAAGGAGTTTCTTGACGAGGACGGGAAACCGGGCGTTCGGGAAGGAGATGAGATTGAGGCTTTTTTCGTCTCATTCAGCAACAGCATGAGGAAGTTCACCACACTCATCCATGGTTATTCGACAATCAACCTTGGGGGCATTCGTGACGCCTATGAAGCAGGACTGCCCGTCAACGGTCGAGTTACCGCGGAGCTCAAGGGCGGCTACGAAGTCCAGGCAGGCAAGGTACGCTGCTTTTGTCCTTTTTCACAGATTGGCCTTAAGGGAAACCGCGAAGCGAATTCATATATTGGGCAGACATTTCCTTTTAAGATCATCGAATACAAAGAAAACGGTCGAAATGTCATCCTCTCGAGGAGGGTACTTCTCGAAGAAGAGCAGGAAAACCAGCGTCAAAATTTCAAAGAGAGCCTTCAGGTGGGGATGGACATAACCGGAAAGATACGGTCGATACAAAATTTTGGCGTCTTCGTCGACATCGGCGGTATCGATGGCTTGATACCGCTTAGTGAACTTTCATGGAGTAAAGGAGAAAAACCGGCTGATCTTTTCGCTATTGGCGATGAGGTGACCGTGAGAATCATCGGTATTGATTGGGAAAGAGAACGGTTGACACTCTCTTTCAAGGCCATCCTCCCTGATCCTTTTTTGAGCAGCCTTGAAAAATACCCACCCGATAGTCTGGTACGCGGGACCGTTGTCCGCCTCGAAAAATTCGGGGCCTTTGTAAATCTCGAACCGGGAATAGACGGCCTCATCCCCATCTCAAAACTTGGCGCAGGCAGGCGTATCAATCATCCGAAAGAAATTCTCGAAGTGGGGCAACTGGTCGAAGCGCAGGTTCTTGAAGTGAACCCGGAGAAACGGAGAATCTCGCTCTCTATGGAACAAAAAATAGCCCCCGAGAATATGGTTCTTCCCTCTCCCGGCGAGCTCATGAATGGGGTCGTTGAGCGGGTCATCTCCGCCGGGGTCTTGCTGAAAATCAAGGACGGTCTTACGGGGTTCATTCCGAATTCTGAAATGGGGACGTTGAAGGGTACAAACCATAACCGCATGTTTCCTTCCGGCACCCCGATGCAGGCAGTTGTCATCGAGATCGACGAGCAACGGGGTCGTGTTGTGCTGAGCAGAAGTAAGGTCGATGAAAAGGTGGAGCGTGATGTGTACACACAATACAGGGAAAAAACCCATGAAGAAGAACAGTCTTCAAGCGGTCTTGGCAGTCTCGGGGAACTCCTTAAAGCAAAACTGAAACTATAGGGGGATCTCCACAAGCTTACATTGGGAGGGCATGTGGAAAACACGATAACGAAAAACCAAAGAGGCGGAATATCGAGGCTTCTTCTCTTCGTGATCATCGCCGGCGCCGTGGGCTACGCTTATTACTACTTTCAGGGCACCCCCCGGTACGCGTTGATCCAGTTCAAAAAGGCTGTTGTCTTCAGCAGCGGTGAAACTGCGGAAAAATTTCTGGATTTGGATAGTTTTATCAGCTATTTGCCGGACGAGATGACCCGAAACAGAGATAAGGAAGGGCTCAAAAAACAAATTATCGACGAAATCGATTCTCCCGAAGCGAAACGTATGTTTAAAGGTGTAAGCAAATGGAACGTTTTCACCGTCCCTATCGACGCTGACGCCAAGAACGCCACGGTGGAACAGGATGACGGTACAAAAATTACGTTGCAAAAGACAGATGACAGGTACTGGGTGATAACATCGATCCTGTTCAAACCAACCACAGAGTGACATACGAGCAAAGGAACGGCGTGGCTGAATCATTCCGGGGGCACAAGAAAAGACTCATATCTTTTTCTTCAATACTGGCCGGCCTTCTTGTGGCCTCGGTCATAGGCTATGCCCACATAAAAGAAACCCCCCGTTACAACCTTTACCAGTTCAAAAGAGCGATATTGAAACATGATGCTGAGAGCGCTCTCAAATACCTCGACACGGATACCATTATTGATAATGCGGTGAAGGAAATGTTTCATAGACCCGGAGAGACAAAAAAAAATGACATTGGAAAAGAAATCGTCATGCAAAACCTTCCATCTCTCAAAAAACAATTACGGGAACAGCTTTCGTCATATATTGCTTCCTACGGCGATCATACCATGCTCGATACCTTAAGCCAGGCAAGCATCTTGGGCCTTAACATCACCACGGAAGGCGATATTGCGCTGGTCAGGATCCACGGCAAAGATACGATTGCCTTCAGAATGGCTAAATCACAGGAAGGACATTGGAAAATTGTTGCAATCAACATCAATAACCTGGCTGGCATGCCGGGTATGAACAAGTAAACCTTGTCGCTCGCCCGGCTTGAGGTCACGGTGTCTTCCGCTATCGTTTCCCATGACTTTCGGTCCTGATAACATCCCTCAACGTGTCTATGGCCAGCCGGATAATTATTTGTATGCTATAGTGTTCATGTTAGAGTTTTCTGTGACCTTTTGGCTCCTTGCATGAAGTTTTGCAGAAGAGTTACCTGAGTGTGTAAAGTTTTTTTCCTAAGGGACCGATAACACAAAAGGATAATATTATATCCCATTTAAGTACATAGTTTCTTTATAAAGGCACGGCTGCAAAAGATGTGTGTTGCTGCTTAATAACACCTACGGTCCCTTCTTGACACTTTCACTTTGCTACCTCTTAGCCTTTTTACGATTGCGCCAAGGTTGTTTTGACAGATAGTTCGGTTTATTTTCTTCTCGAATTCTAAAGGTGTTAAACACAGGGACAAAATGAACATTGTCGTAGTGACCTAGCGGAAGTGGGTCGAAGCCTGGCCGTGATTTGGAGTTTTGAAACCAAACAAGGCCACAATAACTGCACCTACGTATTTGCTCATCGGCATCTCTCTTTCGACCCAAAATTGCTTGAGGTATCCCCATCTCTTTTAACTGTTCTAATGAGATTTCATGCAAACGAGCAGCATGACCCCCGAAACAACCAGAGGCAGGACAATGTGGTTGATATTTCCTGACTGGTGCCAATCCTTCTCCTTGCTTATTTGTCTTATTCTAATGCAATTTCGATTTCCTTTCAAACTTAATTTGCAGGTAAGATGTTCGACCGATTGTAATGTTACATATCGGGCGTAATTTCTAAAAACTCTATTTCTTTAGAAGAGGAAGATATCTTGTGGGCCAGCTCAAAAAACAAATGGAAAACTGCAAAAAAGGTCAATAATCCCGGAGAATAGACGCCTTCATCATATCATTGAATGAGGGGTATTGTCGCAAATGTGATTAACTTATACAGTTCCTTTACAAACCATCAAACCAGTGCTATAACTCAGAATAGAGAGGAACGATGAAGGCTGAACCGCCCCAGGTTGAGCAGGTCCTCCAGCGAGCGAAAGATCGGTACCGACTTCTCGCCGAGAACGTAAGCGATGTCATATTTACCCTTGATCTCAACTTGCACTACACCTATTGCAGTCCCTCAGTGGAACGCCTCAGAGGATTCACCGTTGAAGAGGTAATGACCCAAACCCTGGAGCAGGTGTTGACTCCCGGCTCTTACCAACAGGCAAAGAAAACGCTCGAGCGGCAGCTGGCACGTGAAAAAGCAAAGCCAGGAACGTCCTTGGAACCTGAGACTCTGGAACTCGAACTCACTCACAAAGGGGGCCAAACAGTCTGGGCTGAGGTGAAGCTGAGTTTTCTGCGCGACGAGAGAGGCGACGTCGTCGAAATACTGGGAGTTTCCCGCGACATTACCGAGCACAGGCGGGCTAAAGACCGTTTGGGAAGGCAGCAGAAGGCTTTCCTCTCGGTTCTCGAAAAGGGGCCATACGGCATCGTGCTCCTTGAGAGAGACGGGCGTTGCCTTTATGCCAACAGCGCGTTCACCGGTATCACGGGGTACACCCTGGACGAGATACCCACGGGGCGTGATTGGTTTCGGAAGGCCTATCCGGACGAAGCGTACCGGAAAGAAGTAATAAGCGCGTGGAAGAAGGACCTGGAAACTGGAGACCTGAACAGGACGTATCGCGTCCTTTGTAAGGATCAGAGCATAAAGGAGCTTGAATTCAAATCGGCCGTTCTCGATGATGGAAGAATGGTGACGATGCTGTCCGATATTACTGAGCGCAAACGGGCAGAAGAAGAACTGAGGCAGGGTGAAGAACGGTTCCACGCAATAGCCAACTACACATATGGCGCGGAAATATGGGTGGGCACTGATGGAGAGCCCATCTGGTTGAGCCCGGGGATTTCTCGATTGACCGGGTACTCGGAGAATGAGTGTTTGGCCATGGCTGGCTTTCCCTTGCCTATTATTGATGTGGCCGACAGGGACAGAATAGCCACATTATTCGCACAGGCGGTCAGTAACAAGACGGCCGGCAGCGATATTGAGTTTCGGGTTCTTTGCCGAGACGGGAGCCGTAAATGGGCAGCCGTAGGCTGGCAACCCATCTATGGTTCTGACGGAACGCACTTAGGTCATAGAGCAAGTGTCCGCGATATCACCGTGCGCAAGAGAGCGGAGGAGGCACTGATCACCAGCCAGCTCCACCTGTTGGAGGCCATGGACCTCGCCAAAATCGTTTACTGGGAGTTCGATCCTACAGATCACCTGTTCATTTTGAACGATCCCTTCTACGTTTTTTATGGCACTACTGCCGAGCAGGAGGGCGGCTACCGGATGCCAGCCAGGGAGTATGCCGAAAGGTTCATATACCCCGATGACAGGGCGATGTTTTGGCAATTGGTGCATGAAATCAGGTCAGGTAACGATCCCAAATCCCTCGTCGATTTTGAGCACCGTATCCTTCGCCGTGACGGTGAAGTGCGCTGGATCCTCGCACGAACGAGGGGTTCCAGGGATGTCGAGGGACGCATGA
This sequence comes from uncultured delta proteobacterium, assembly GCA_963754785.1. Lineage (GTDB taxonomy): Bacteria > Desulfobacterota > Syntrophorhabdia > Syntrophorhabdales > Syntrophorhabdaceae > PNOF01. The sequence goes on from CAVWHH010000020.1 coordinate 100,453, forward strand.
CCAGATACTACGGCGCAAATCAGGATATTACTGAGCGTAAACAGGCAGAAGAAGAAAGGGCGGCACTTGAATCTCAGCTCCGCCAGGCCCAGAAGATGGAGGCCATCGGTACGTTGTCTGCTGGCATAGCTCACGATTTCAAGAATATCCTCACCGCCATTGAGGGATTTGCGAACCTTGGTATCAAGCATGTCCAGGATGACAGTAAAGCGAAGCGGTATCTTGATCGGATCTGTCGTGGCGTCGAGCGGGGCAAGACTCTCGTACGGCAGATCCTCACATTCAGCTACAAAGATGAGGATGAGCCCAAGCCCACTGAATTGATCCCGGTCGTTAAGGAAAGCATCAGGATGCTTCGCGCCTCGCTACCCCCGACTGTAAAGATACGGGAAAACTTCAGCAGCGAATCGTCGCTCGTGTCGGTTGATCCCACTCAGGTGCAACAAATCATCATGAACCTCGCCACCAATGCGGCTTATGCAATGGGCCAAGAGGGAGGCATACTGGCTATCGAACTGTCTGACTTCATTCTGACTTCCCAGAATACTCCGATTCCTGGCATGACGGCAGGACCCTACCTCAAGCTCAGTATCAACGACACGGGGACGGGCATGGACGCTCAGACCGTGGAGCGAGTATTCGACCCTTTCTTCACGACAAAAAAGGCTACCGAAGGGACCGGCTTGGGCCTTTGGGTGGTGCACAGCATCGTCAAGAAACATAGAGGCGCGATCACGGTGAGAAGTGCACTCGGAGAAGGGTCGACCTTCGACGTGTTTCTCCCTCGCATCATCGATTAGGGCTTGTCTGCGGTTCCGCTCAGCACGATAAAGCAGAGACCGGACCCGTTCCCCAAGAGTATGTCATTATCAAGATATCTTACCTGCGAGAGAGAATAAAGACGATCATGAGGGTAAGGGCCTTCTGATATTTACATGTAAAAATATTGTGGAGGTAACACTCGCTTTCAAGTCGCAATCCCTAATACTACTGTCATTGTTACTCTGAGCAATTGTAGATACTTTTCAAGTACGGACTGCTGAAGTCCTTAACTGGCAAGCTCTCCAAAACTGTGAAGGTTTCAAGTGGTTATCGTTATTACACCTGTCACTTTCTCCTTTAAACTTAATCAGGCTTGCAGGAATATCAATCCATAGGTGAGGCAAATCCCACAAATACAGACAGGGAAAGGTTCTTGAAATGGTCTTTCCTCAATTGATGCAAGGGAATTAACGGGTTTCATGCAGCGAATAGATGGCCATCTGTCCTTCTGTTCTTCTTTCTACCTTACCTTTTTCCTCAAGATACCTGAGGTGGGCGAAAGCTTCTCCTGTGGCAAAAAACGACTGTGTAACAGGGAAGGAATCCCATGAATCAGCGTCTACATTCCAGGTCATCCGGGAGGCCAGTTCATAGATACTACAACTCCCCTCCTGCAAAATGGCGAGCACTTCATCATTCCTTTGCTGATGGTGTACTTTTATATCATCAATTCTCTTTTTAAGGTTCTTGAAAGGGGCCCTGTGGCCCGGTAATACAAAATCGACATCCATGGCATACACCTTGTCAAGGCTGGATAAGTATTCCTCCAGAGGATGCTCGTTATCAAGTCTTTGCTGGATGCCGGGGGTAATATTCCCGAGGATATGGTCGCCTGCGACAAGTATTTTCTTGTCCGGTTCGTACAAGCACATGTGTCCCTTGCTATGGCCCGGTGTCTTTATGCATGTAAAACGGTATCCCCCTCTCTCTATGATGTCTTTGTCTTTCACAAACCTGAAAGGGAGAACAACTCCCGATCTATACTGACGTATGTCATCAGGCGGAAAGATTTTTTCAGGGTCCTTCTCTGGAAAGCCACTTATCTGAAGAAAAACCCCGATCTCCGACTGGAGGACCCCGGTTTTGATTTTAGAAATAATCTCGGCCTCCACTTCATTGATGTATACAACCAACCCGGCATGGATTAACCGGAAAACAAGACCAATGTGGTCTACATGAGAGTGGGTTACAAAAAAATCTGTTTTCTCCCGATCCACGTCAAGCTTCTTCAGGGCTACCTGCATGGCATTGAAACACTCATCGTTGTACATACCTGTGTCGATGATGAGATTACCTTCCCCGTCCCTGATGACATAGGAATTAACGGTTTTCAGGACAGTGTCGGGAAGAGGAATCTCAATTCTGTAAAAGCCTGACGCAATTTCTTCAATCATTTCTTCACCATATTCTTTATTTTGTATTTTCTGCTGCAATGCCGAAAACAGTTTGTTCAATATCTGACGTAGCACTCAATATACTCTATAACGATTGGTAGAACTTTATTTTGCCTGCTCTACCGATCGTCCTATATCAGTTTATTATAAACCAACAGGACCGTCCATATCCAGGATAAACACCTGTCTAAGCTATGCTGTATGTAGTGGACTCCGAAGTGATGTGCATCTTGTGCTCCGCTTCAACCCATAACTTTCAATTTTGTATCGGATGCCCATGCACAATTGGCAGGTGGAAGCGATAAAATTCTACTCGCGTATCAAACGCCATTAATTCTCTTCAACACCCACCCCCTATGGATTCTTGGGGGGCTCACAGCCACTCACCCTTTGAGCGATATTGATCAGTTTTTCCAGCAATGTGCCCGGATAGATCTCTTTCTGGATAAAAGGGCATGTGATTAGCAACCTCGATGTAGAATTATGACAAGCTTCTCCAATCCTTTATGGTGAGATTGGTGTGGCTATCATGTATACTTTTCTGCATTTTGATCTTACGTCATAATCTCGACGAATCTGTTCTTGATAACCATTCTTTTGCCGGCTGTATGGTCTTTTCCAGGACACCGGGATCGAATGGCGATTCCAATCCGCCGATTCTAACCAATTTCAGGAAGGCGGCGCTTCCGCCCGCCTTGCAGAGCTTGAGATAATCCGGCCATGCAGATTCTCGGTTTTCCTGAAATTTTCTCCAATACTGGATGGCGCAAATCTGGGCCAGAGTGTAATCAATATAATAAAAGGGCGATTCATAGATATGCCCCTGACATTGCCAGAATCCGCCTTCATCAAGATAGGCGTTTCCGGAAAAATCCCGGTATGGCAGGTATTTTCTTTCCAATTCGCGCCATGTCATAAAGCGTTCCGTCGGCGACAATCCGGGATTTTCATAAACAGCGTGCTGGAATTCGTCCACCAGGGCGCCGTAGGGGATGAATAAGAATGCATCGGAAAGGTGCATAAAGCGGTATTTATCGGCTTCAGGACCGAAGAAGCGGTCCATAAAGGGCCAGGTGATGAATTCCATACTCATCGAATGGATTTCGGCTGCTTCCATGGTCGGCCAGACGTACTCCGGGATTTCAAAATCCTTGCTCATGTGTGCTTGAAATGCGTGTCCCGCTTCGTGCGTCAGGACGTCCACATCGCCGGATGTGCCGTTGAAATTGGAGAAAATGAATGGAGCTTTGTATTTCGGTATCCAGGAACAGTAACCGCCGCCGGCTTTGCCGGGATGGTTTTCGAGGTCCATCAGATCTTCGCCCAACATCCGATCGATGAATTCCCCTGTTTCCTTCGAGAGCGCGTGGTACATTTCTCTGCCTTCCCGGATAATGTCTTTCGCGCTGCCCTGCGGCTTCGGATTGCCGCTTTTAAAACGGAAGGTGAGGTCGTAATAATAAAGATGCTCCAGGTTCAGTCGGATTCTCTGGTCTTCCCTCAGTCCATTGGCAACTGGTACAATTGTCTTCAGGATGGATTCACGGTAATTTCGCACCATATTCTCATCATAGTCGAGCCGGGACATCCTGAGATAGGCAAGGGGAATGAAATTTTTAAAGCCCAGTTTAGTGGCCATCCTGTGTCGGACGGAAACCAGGGTATCGTAAATCGAATCCAGTTTTTCCCGGTTTCCCTTAAGAAAACCGAAATAAGCTTCCGAAGCTGCCCGGCGAGTTTTCCGGTCTGATGATTCCCGATATGGTCCAAGACCTGCCAGATTCAGTTTCTTTCCATCGAAATCTATTTGTGCCGAAGCGAGAAGTTTCATGTACTCCGTGCAGAGCCTGTTTTCCTCGGAGAGATCTTCCATAATTTCCGGCTTGAAGGTTTTCTGCGCCGCCTCCGCTAGGGCAAAGAGGCGCTTTCCGAAACGTTTTCCCAGTTCCGGCCGGAAGCGGGAGGTTGTGAGAACACGGTAGTAATTGTCGATCAAGGCCTGATAACGGGGAGAATTCTCGTCGAAAAACGAGGATTCCGCGTCGTAAAAAGCATCCCGGGTGTCGATGGTCTGCCGTATTCGGGCAAGACTCATCGCAGTATCAACATCCTCGCGGATGAGGTTAATTTCCTTAATGATGCCAGCTTGTTTCTCAATGCTATCGGAATTGACAAAAACATCTATCTTCTGACGGAAATCGGATTCCAGCTTATTGAAATCTGGCCTCTGATAAATCATATCGGAAAACCGCATGAGCCCTCCCTTAGTTCGCTGCATAGCATAAAGCGTAAAATAGATAATTTCAACTAAAGCAGCTCCGGACAATGGGGGAGGCTCTAATGGTTCATAGGGAATTTTGGGGACATCTTATATTCCTCCCAGCAAAAAGAGGTATGCAAGAACCGGAAGAACTATATTATATGAGGATAAAGGTGTGAAAGTCGTGTTGCCTCAGGAAATTAAGCCGAGTAGAACGGGCAACCACGTCACGTTTCACACGACCCCCCCCCCATGGGATCTTAGGAGGGGTCTTGGACTATCATAGGGAACTTACAATTTCAAGACAAATAAAATAATCAACACTCATGTTTACCTTCTATCCGAACGTTTCTTCGTCTACTCATAACTAAACCTGGTAAGCCCCCGGCAAAGCCCTGATCTTTACCCACACCGGCACAGTGGGTAAAGATCAGGGCTTTGCCGGGGGTAGCTAACTTCGCAAGTTTCTTGAACCTATGAAGATTTCACATGGCGTTCGATAGTCGGGTTGGCAGTTTTCTTCTTCAAATTTGCCCACGATTGCGGGAGGATCTTGCTAATCGGCAGAAAAACCATAATAGCCTTTACTGCGAGTCTGCGGCCATCTCCTGTATAATGCCCAGTTTTATGTAAACGGGTCTCGCTGCCTGCCAGATGAGGGGAAGTTTCTTCAAGAACAAGAGAGAACCGATAATACAGATCATACCACCTATGATGAGGGTGTGAGGGGCACCGATCCTGCTCGCAAGGCTGCCTGCCATGATACTTCCGAAGGGAACCATGCCCGCAACTGCCATTGTGTAAAAACTCATGACACGCCCTCGTTTGTCTTCATCAGTGATTGTCTGCAAGATGGTGTTGCTTGAAGCCGAGTGGATAATCATACCGAGACCGGTGAAGAGCAGAAAAACGAGAGAGAGTGGGAAAGAACGGGAAAAAGAGAAAACGATAAGTCCCGCGCCAAAAGTGCTTGAAGCGATGACGATAACCCTTCCCAGACCGATTACAGATTTACGGGATGCGAGATACAATGCACCTACGAGAGCGCCAACGCCCGAAGCGCCCATGAGAAAACCCAGGGTATGGGGTCCTCCATGAAGGATGTCTCTGGCAAAAATGGGCATAAGGACCATATATGGCATTCCCGCCAACCTTGTGAGGGCCAAAAGGAGGAGGATATACAGAATGGGCGGGAAACCCAGGACATATCGATACCCTTCTTTCAACTCATGCAAGAGGGAAGCGGATTTTGTTTCGCTCGTTCGCCTGGGTATCCTCATGGCGAGCAGTGTGCCGATAATGGCAAGGAAGCTTATGGCATTCAAAAGAAAACAAGGTCCTTCCCCTATGGCTGCCACCAGAAGACCGGCAATTGAGGGACCCACCAACTGTGCGCTGTTAAACATGAAGGAATTGAGCGCGATAGCGTTCCCCAGGTCTTCTTTGTTTTCCACCATCTCCACGACAAAGGACTGGCGGGCCGGCATGTCGACGGCGTTGATTGTTCCAAGGAAGAGGCTCAAGAGAACGAGATGCCAGACCTGTATATGACCGCTTAAAGTGAGAAATGCCAAAAGGGATGCCTGAACTGTAGCCAGTGACTGGGTAATGATGAGCAGGTTACGGCGGTGTATACGGTCAATAAAGACCCCCGCAAAGGAGGCAAGAAAAAACATAGGAGCCAGGCCGGTAAAGCCTATCAGGCCAAGGTAAAAGGCGGAATTCGTCAAGCGGTACACAAGCCAGCTCATGGCTATCTGCTGCATCCATGTTCCGATGAGGGAAACGCCCTGGCCCCCGAAAAAAAGCCGGTAGTTCCTGTAACGAAAAGCCCTTCCGATAAATTCGAAGGTTGAGTGCCTCTCAGGTGGTGATGATCCTGTATTCATATCTTCTGATGTCCTTTGTGTGTCGCGATTTAGATTGTATTGTAATATCGTTTGAACTTCTTTGCAACTATAGACAAACGAACACCCCGAACCGTTCCTTTGCCCCTGACCTTCTCGAGAACGAAAGACCCAGGTCTTTCCTGTAAGATTCACCTTTCCATAACCCCACCCGCGTCGAAGAGTTCGAGTGGAATTCTTCGTCATCTTTCCTGCGCCGTGACAGATGCAAGGTTGGGTGACATTGACGGGTTGCAATACCAACAGATGGTTAAAGATGAAATCACTGGAAGTACACGAAGGTCACTGAAAACTGCTATAATTAAATTAGATGTACAGATTACGTTCCGAGGAGGTGATAAAAGATGCTCATGCCAACCAAGATTCTTGTACCAACTGATTTTTCGGAATATTCAGACAAGGCATTAGCACAGGCGCTCGATATAGCGAAGCAATATGACGCGGAAGTTTTCCTTCTCAATGTTATCCACGAGGAGCTTTACAGCCTCGGCGAAGGCTTTGCTCTTGGTCTCAGTCAGGAAGTGTTGCAGCAGATCGCGGACCTTCCCCGGGATGAGGCAGAAGAAAACTTGCGGAATCAGCTTAACAAATTTCCCCAGGCTAAAGAGATAAAGGTAGCCACCAATATCCGTCAAGGTGTTCCTTACGAAGAGATATTGAAGGAGGCAAAAGAGAAAGGGATCGACCTGATTGTGATCGCGTCTCTGGGGAGATCAGGCATCGCAAAATACCTTATCGGCGGCGTAGCCCGTAATGTTCTCAGAGGTTCCAAATGTCCCGTGTTGCTCACAAAATAAAACCAGCGAATGCGGCCTGGCGTTTCCGAGTATGAGAATGGGTAAGGGAACAGAGACTTGCCGGCGACAAAAACGGAAAGAGAAGAGTGGAGTAAAAATGGCAGGCTCAGGAGGTTTTGAACCCCAAACGTCTGCAGTGCCGGGCACCCTGGAGCCCCCTTGATCCTTTCACGTAATCCATTGACTTTTTGTCACAGTTGGAAAAACTTACTGATAAATGGTTCTCTACCCTCTGTCTCACCCGACGACTCGGCGTAAATTACAGTGCAAGAGAGAATAGGATATGCTAAAATTAAACATGGTGGCTTGCTATGTCTCAATATAAGTTTCGGGTGAATGATACAGAATATATTACCGTTGATGCCCCTTCTCTTAAGGAGGCCTTAGAACAGGCGGGGATAAAAGAGGACGATTCATATGAGATCGTCGAGGGGGATGATTTCAAGGATAGGAGCATCAAATCAGCCATTACCGACGATAGCTTGTTTGGTAAATAAGGGTTAATTTCATTCTGGCATGGTTGCTCCACACTGGTCATAGAGATTGTGTTATTCTCTATTTCAATAGGCAAGTTTTGTTAGTTCCTGTATTTGGTTTACCTGCAGGTGAACGAGATACCCCCACTGAAGTCTGCATTTTCCCGATAACCTGTCTGGCCAACATTGTAATGGCACTTGCCATGAGCTTACCACAAAGACTTTAGCACGGTTGCAGTTCTTTATCTTCTATCCTCACGTAAAGCTGATTTTGGGCGGTTTTCGTTCAGGAAGCCGGAAGTAATGCTTTACCTTCGGATATCCCAGCATCATGGGATAATGGTGCGAGTGCTGCGCAGGAATCCCCACAATTTCTCTCAGAGATGGTGAAGAAAGCAGAGCCCCTTGAAGCAAACCGGCCCAGCAGGTTCCGAGCCCCATGGTCGGAGCCAGCAGATCCAGATAGCAGAGCGCCAGGGTCACGTCCACCAAGCCATTTGCCGCTTCCCTCGGAGCTGAGGCTACAACCAGTATTGGAGCATTTCTGAGCACCGAGTCATGCCCCGACTCCCATTCCGCCACGATTGATAGATAGCGCGGGTAGGCTTTGGCAATACCCGGATTATCTTTCAGGAGCTGACGAAGCCAGTCAATTGTCATGCCAGCCAATTTATTGATCACGGTTTTGTCACTGAGGACAAGCCATTTTACGAGCTGCAGATTGCCGGCCGTTGGTGCGTAGCGCGCGACTTCAATGAGCCTCTGGATCTTTTCCCGTTCGACGGGCTTGTCTTCATAGAAACGAATCGAGCGGCGAGATCGCAGGAACTGCACAGCCTGTTCTTCATTGATTTCGAGTTTCTTCTTTATTATAGGTGAATCTTCAATCGGGATCCTTTCATGACTAAGAGCCCCGGTGGAACACACGGCCACGCAGTGTCCGCAAAACGAGCATAAAGGCTCACCACCCGGAACGATATCAGGATAGCCGTTATCCCCTTCCAGCCTGATGATGGCGGAAGGGCACTCCCCTGCACAAATCCCATCCTTTTTGCATTTACTCATATCAACCCTTAATAGTCCCATCCGTATTTCTCCTTCGCCTGGTTTCTGCAGCTATTTGGCAGAAACGGTATTCCATGCAAACTTGATTTCTACGGGCAAAACCTATCATGACCGTACCCCCTTGTCAATGACATGCATGCGTCAGCACGTTTGCAAGCATGCAGCATTGTTGCAGGCACGGGTACGGACTTCATGCGGTAATGATGGATAAAGGTAAAACATTCACGGTGAACAGTAGCAGCTGTTATCGCGTACGTATAGCTTCCTGAAAGAGAGTTTTGAGGACCTAATCTCGATATACAACATTACAACTTGGTATTCAATCATATTGTTAATTTATCCTGGGGTCGGAATTACTTGGTGGGGAAACTAACTTGAGAGCGTGGTACAATAGATGGGGGCAGGTCACTCTCTTGAGGAAGGAGTTTCCCCGTACAAGAGAGGGAGAACCGAAGAAGGCGGGTAGAAGCATCTCGGTCGAAAGGAAGGGAGCCTGAATTATTCTCGAAAAGTAGGAGGCCATTTATGACTTACAAAGTAAGCCTTGTGATGAATCAAGGCAAAATTCCCGTCGGTTTTCCGGACCGCGTGCAGCGAGCCGGGGGAGACTTTTTTCTTTATGATAGAGTTAAAACTGAGGAAGATTTGTTGGCAGCCTGCCACGACTCAGATCATATAATGACCGTGGTCCGGCTCTATCCCTTCACCCCCGCGGTATTGAAAGGGCTCAAAAAGTGCCGGTTTATCCAGACCATGGGTGTAGGCTACGAGGCTATTGATCTGAAAGTGGCCACTGAGCTTGGCATAGGTATTATTAATCTGAGGGGCTTAACCAGCGAAGAGCTTGCGGAACACGCCATGGCTCTACTGCTCGGGTGTGCGAGATGGATCACGGGTCTTGATCGGCGGGTAAGAGGGGGGAAACAGCTTCCCGCTGCAAGCCCTGAGGCCTTGGCTCGGATGCAGATCCTGAAGGGTAAGACCCTTGGGATTATCGGTTTTGGCAATGCGGGAAGGGCTCTTGTGCCTATGGGGAGAGGCTTCGGCATGAGGGTTCTGGCATACGATCCGCCGGTACCCAAGCGCATATTCGCCGAACACGGGGTAGAGCAGGTTGCCCTTGATGAGTTGGTTACACAGGCTGACTATATCTCCATACACGCAAACCTGACCGCCGAAGCAAAAGGCCTGATCGGGATCGACCAATTCAAGAAGATGAAGCCCACGACCATCATCACCAATACAGCCCGTGGACCCATCATCGACGAAGAGGCGCTTTACACTGCCCTTGAGCACGGAATGATCGCGGGAGCAGGACTCGATGTGACGGATCCTGATCCGCCCACAGCAGACAGTCGCCTCTTTGAGTTTGACAACGTGATCCTTACCGGCCATCAGGCGGGAAATTCACCTGAGTCCCAAGCCAGAATGTGGACAACCCCCATTGAGGAACTTTCCCGGATCCTGAGAGGTGAGTGGCCATTGAGCCTTGTCAATGTTGATGTTAAAGAGAGGCTGACGGCTAAGTGGGGTATCACATTTAAGTGAAGACATGACGACAGCATTTTTCGGAGCGAGCTTCCTTCTCAGTCGTGAAAAAACCTACGTTCATTTCGCGGATCAAATCAGTTCTCTTTTCCAACTCACGAGTATGTATTTCTTTCCGTTATCTGTGGTTCTCCATGATGTGCACAAATGCTCTTGACCATCTCAAATGGCACAGCAACACAGATCTTTTTACAGTGATGTCCTATAAAGAAACTAACTACTTAAATAGGATATAATATTATAACATCAAAACGTGGCTTGTTATCTTTAGACTAATGGGTGTAGTATTCATAAGAAGACAAGTTGCTATATTAATGGGTTAGGCCGAAAGAGTTATAGGGAGATGCTCCTATGGAAGAATTAAAAATTAGTAAAGCCTTTACATTATTGGAATCGGGGCCCGTTGTCCTCGTTACAACGAATGATGGAAAGAAGGACAACCTCATGACGATTTCATGGACAATGGTTTTAGATTTCACACCGATCTTTGCCATGACCACTGGAGAATGGAATTATTCTTTTACGGCTCTTCGGAAAACAAAGGAGTGTGTTATTGCAGTCCCCACGGTTGATATGCTTGATAAAGTCGTTGGAATAGGCACATGCTCCGGTGCTAATACAGACAAATTTACCCAATTCAAGCTCACTCCCATAAAAGGTAGAATAGTAAAAGCACCATTGATAAAAGAATGCCTCGCTAATATCGAGTGTACCGTCGTCGACATCATCAAAAAACACAACATTGTCGTTCTCGAAGCCGGTGCGGCATACTTTGACACCTCGCGTAAAGAAAAACGAACTGTCCACGCCGTCGGCGATGGCACTTTTATTGTAGATGGACGTAAGCTAGACCGAAAAAGATTGATGGCTTCCAAAATTCCAAAGGGCCTCTAATTTAAATAACCTGACTTTTCCCTCGATTTTATACACTACATTTCTTCAACAGACGCGGGTTAATCTCCCTGAGGATGTCTTCCTGCTTTTTGCTGAGCACGACCGTTTTCACGAATTTGTTTCCTGACTTTGGGTCTGTGATATATACTCGGTACATCGTCTCCATGGTTTCCAGTGCCTCGGCTGCCTTCATGCCTATTTTTCTCAGCTTGTATTCAAGGACCGAGAGCAGCAGATAGGCAAGATAGCACACAAAGACGTGTCCCTTGACGCGGCTGGCCAGCCAAAACCTTACCTTATCCACCTCCAAGAGACCTTTCATGCACCGGAAGGATTTCTCTACCGTGTCTTTCTCAAAGTAACCCTTGACCATTTCCTCCTCACTGAGATCCTTCGTCGAAAAGATCACCGAGATCCCGTCATAGCGTTCCGCCCATGCCACCGCCTTGTCGTTGAGCTTACCCCCACTGAGGTACTTCTTCAATCCCTCTTTGATCCCTTTCTTCTGGTGGAGGGCATGATCAAGCTCATCGTATCTGCGCTCGCGGATCGCCTGTTTCTCTTTCTCATTGAGGCAAACGGCAAGGTAGCCGTCAAGTCCGTCTATCTGGTACCTCGTCTTCTTCACATAAAAGGTGGCTTTCTTGAGTCGTACCCGGTGCTTCATCGAGACGATCTCCTCCCCCAGGAGCTGGTCCGCCACCTTTTTCAGACCCGCTTTCAACGGAAGCCCACACAGTACCTCAAACCCCATCTCTTTGGCTTCTCTGATGTTCAACTTGGAAGAAACCCCTCGATCCCATACGATGCAGACGTCCTTGATATCCTGGTCCCGAAAGTGAAGAAGAATATCCGGCAACGTCTTCGCATCGAAAATGTTCCCCTCAAAGACCTTATGAAATACGGGAATGCCTTCTCCCTGTGTCACGGCCAATCCGATCTGCATCTGCCGCTCCTTCCTCCCGTCCGCATTGCGCCCGCGCTTGGCCAGGGGACAACAGAGCCCGTAGAAATAGATGTCCGTGATATCGTAAAAATATCCCTTGGGCGCAAGACCTAATACCTCTTTCACCCGGCCAAAGAGCCTCTCCTGGATGTCTTGTTCTCTTTCCTCCACTGAATCGAGTGCCTCGATCAACTTTTTGTACGTCAGGTCCGAAAGAGCAAGAAGACTCCCGATCTCGGTCTTCTGGTACCAGTCTACCATCCCGGTGAGGCTATCTGGCGAAACACAGTGGGCGTAGGCCAGGCTCAACAAATACTCGCCATAGTCCCCCAAGATCCCAGACAGATCAACGTGTCTCGCTATCTCGTCGAGCAGTAACAGGGGACCGTAAACCGTCACCCGATCTACGGTTGAGGTCGCCACCGATCCTGTCAAGATCGGTGTATCGTCCACCTCCTTGCCCACATAGCGAATATGCTTCTGGATCACCTTGTCGCCCACCCTTACATTTTCCACCTCGGCAAGGTAAATCGAATCCCCCCGTCTTATCTTCCGTATGAAGCTCATAGTGTATATTATATACACTACAATTCAGTCTTGTCAAGCTCTTTCTTATTCAACGACCTTATTTTTCGGCCATCCTTGCGATTCTCCTCTGTAGTGTGCATAATTGAGGGTAAAGTCAGGTAAATAAATACAAGCTTATAACAAATATTAGAAGAAAAAGATGTCATCTTTACAATAAATAATATTGTTTTCCCTCGCCGCTCATCAAAAATGACCCTTTTGTACTCATCAAAAATGATCCTCACAATGCGCAGTTGATAAGTCTTTAGTTTTTCTCGAAGACAAAAGAACAGGCATCGAACAGGAAGGTTTGAAAGATAGGAGAGAGAATAGCGGCAGAGATCAGGGTTTGGTATGGACTTTCCCTTTGCCATCAGGAGATGTCCTCAGAGAGGGACCATCGATGCGTATTGTAATGCAATGGTGTGTAAGGCGGTCCAGAAGGGCGTCGACGAGGCTCTTTCTCTGGAAGAGGTCATACCATTCCGGATAGTCTAAATTCGTTGTCAGGATTGTCGATTTTTTCCCGTAGCGTTCCCCCATCAGTTTGAAGAAGGCGTTGATCTGTTCAGGTTTCAAGGTAAGATACCCCAGTTCATCAATGACAAGCAGGTCATAGTGGCAAAGGCGATGAATGAGTTTCTGGCTTGACCGGTCTGCCAAAGAGGCGTAGAGTTCGTCAAGAAGGTCCTGGGCGTGGTAGAATCTTCCCCTGTATCCAGATAGAAGCGCCTGGCGCAGAAGCCCTATGGCGAGGCCCGATTTCCCGGCGCCGGGGTTTCCTATAAAGACGATATTCTCCTTACGTTCCACGAAGGCAAGCCCTGAGAGTTCATTGATCTGTGCCTTGCTCACACCAGGCTGCCTGCCAAAGGGGAAGGTTTTGAGCGTCCACTCCCAGGGGATTTTTGCCCCCTTGAGCCGATTGAGGAGGCTCTGGTTCTGGCGGTATACCTGCTCACTCAGCAAGAGACGCTCTACGACCTCCGAGACAGGGGAACCCTCTTTTTCCGATCTTTCGATCTCCCGCTCAAGGGCTTCCGCCATGCCCTTGAGTCTGAGCTGCGAAAGGAGTTCATGGAGCTTCCGGTTCACAGTTCATCCTCTATGGTAAAGAACTCTCCGGCGACATGGGAGAGGATCAGCTGCTCTATGCGGGACAGGTCATACAGGTCGTAATGGGTGGCCTCGCCGATGGCTTTTTCAAATGCCTCCGGGGGATAGGTGCGTTTCAGGTTCAAAAGTCTCCGTAAATGCCTGACGCCTCTCCCCTTTGAACGCTTTTTCAGCTCCCCGACAAACCGGTCAAGCCATTCATAATGACCGAGCAGGGCCTTTTCTTCCTCGCAGGGACCGCTGTGCACCCTTTGTTTGTTCAGGGGAAGATGGTGGCCGGATGCGGTTGCCCGGGCCTCCCGTTTATCAAGGAGCCTCGGATGATCGGCTACTTTCTGATTTGCGAAGAAGACCTCTATCCGGTCCCATAATTTATGGATCTCTACATCCCTGCCGATCAGACGTTCCGGCACCGAATAACGGTTAGTATCGATCTGTACATAGCCTGCCACATCCACCGTTCTATATATGGTCTGATAGACCGGGGGGATGTAGAAAGGCCGGGGGATGAGGTGAGATTTTTCCATGAGGTATGCGGCTTCAGGGCTCATGCCGAGGGAGCGTTTTATTTTTTGGTTGGCGACGTCTTTGCACCATCGTATGGCCTGCTCGTTCAGATCATGCCAGTCCCGGAAGGTGCGGCCTGCGAGGTAATTATTTTCTATGTAGGAGAAGTTTCTCTCGATCCGTGCCTTCCTGTCGGCATCGCCAATGTTGTGGGGAACAAATTTGACTCCGTATATCTGGCCGAACCGTTCCATCTCGGGGGCGATATCAGCATCGGGGCCGCTGCCTCGGGCCACTATGATGTTCGTGTTGTCAATAATACATACAGGGCAGGCGCCGTCCATGAACGTGAAGGCGGCATCCAAAAAGACCCGTGCCTCAAAGCGGGTGAAGCAGGGATAGTACTGGATGAAGAGTTTTCGTGAGTAGGCCAGTACCAGCCCGGCACAATGGGCTCTCACTTTCTTCCCGTTGATAATTACCTGATGGGGAGAGGTGTCATGCTGCATCTCCTGTCCTGGGCCCAGGGTGTATGTACCCGAGCGCTTTCTCCGATCCCGGAGTTCGAGGTCTCTCACTATACGGGTCAGGGTGCTGTAAGGGACGGTATGGCCCTGGTCTTCCAGTATCTCCTTGACCCTGACTGCATTGCCGGATACGGCAGAGAATACATCACGGATTACCGAAGAGAGTTCCTCACGGGAAGATTCCCTGTGTGATTTTTGCTTCCCACGGATCACATCCCTTACCGTGTTCCGGGAGATCTTTAACATCTGGCCGATCTGCCTGATGTGAATCCCCCGCTGATACAAACTTACTATGGCCTGCCGTATCTCCTCGATAATCATGATGCCTCCCGATTGCGTTTTCGAGTTCCATAAATTGTTTCCGGCTGTCTCCGAAGGCGGTAAGCAGAACACGCCGGTCAAGGGTGCTCTGGCTTCCGGAGAACAGAAGGGGGATATCCTTAAGGAGCCCTTTGAGCATGTGGGCAATGATCCTCAAATCATGAAGCCATTTGCCCTCCGGTCCCTCTTTTAAGGTTTTGCTCATCCGTTCTTCTTCTCTGGCATTGACGGATTTCAAGAAGAGAGCCGGTTCATGCACCATGTTTTCCCTCTGCCTCCGGGTGGCCTTCCGGTAGTGGCGGAAGAACTCCGCCATCTCTCGCGTGGATGCGCACGCCCCTGAAAGATTCTCTGTAAGGGTCTTCCCATGCTCCGGTATTGCGCGCGCAATGGGAATGATTACCCGCATGGCGGTCCAGGTAGAAACGGACCCCTTCCGGATCAATTCTATAAGGTCTTCAGAGAGGGAGCGGTAAAGGGCCAGCCGTCCTGAGACCCATCCCTGCCTGTGTCCCACCATAGAGGCGATCCTTTCCTGAGAAAGATGATGGTGATCGTGAAGCTCCACAAGAAGGGCCGCTTCCTCCAGAAGATCCCATTTGCGGCTGCATGACCTGGCGAGCATCTCTGTCAGGGCTTCTTCTTCTTTACATTCCCAGATCTCCGCCATGACCGTGTCGCTTCTTAAGCGCCGCAGGGCCATGACCCTCAGGTAGCCGTCGAGCAGAACAAGGGTATCCAAAATGGTCACGGGGACAATCTGTCCGATACGTTCGATGGAGGCCGTCAGCGCGAGAACTTTTGCGGGCCGTGCAACCCTTGTATGCGCATAGCGGAGATTGAGATGGGCAATTTCTATTTCTTTGATCTCCCGGAGGTATCTGCCGTCCATGGTGGAGATAATAACGTGAAGACACAGGTCCGTTCCATCTCGTCTTTTATCATGCCCTATCCGTATCCAGCGGCCGCAAATGTCCTTACACCAACCCTTTTCAAGGTGATCTCGTCTTTTATCATCCCGTCCGGTATAAGGATAATCAGCTTCTGGACTTGCTTTACGGGGCGTATCTCGTCTTTTATCTTTTGTCTCCATGACTTCACGTAAGCCTCATAGTGATCGGCGAAGTAGCCGGGGTTCTTCTTGACCCACGCCTCTTGTGCGGCCTTCTTCCGTTTCTTTTTGCACTCCGGGTCAAAGCATGCCTTCTGCTTCTTTTTCACCCGGTGATCGGGGGTGAAAAACTTTCCACAGAAAAGGCATTGTTTGGTCACCGGCAGCACCCCCTTTGTTTTTGATAGTTTATACAGTGTCAGGGGCAACAGCGGCGAAAAAATCAAATACGCCAACCCAATCCGGGTGAGGCAACTGTTGAAGGGTGGGAAATTTTTTATTGATACCGCTTATAATGGTCTGGAGGTGTTACCTATGAAAACTGGATATCTCTAATCGGTGGGTCAGTTATTTTGAGCAAAGGTGGGTCAGTTCGAGTAAGCGTTAAAGTGTTTTCTCCTTGTAGCGGCATATCAATTTCTAATAGTTATACTAATTACAGCCCTTTCAGCAGAGAATAAATGTCGTATCATGGGGAAAATGATGATAAGGCCTAACAACATGTTCAACCTGACGGTATATGCTTTGGTTTCAATCCGGAAAAACGATCCTTCTTGGGTCCGTCGAGCTTTGCCCTGATGCCAGCAGGGACTTAATACTTCTTTGATCTTCCGCATAGATAATCTCCTAAATGCCATTGTCGCTCCTTACATTTTCTGAAGGAGTGTAACGGCATTATTGTGAATTTATCCAGCGTCCTTTGGGTTCCTTTAGGGGGTGGCCGGGTTCAATCATAATCGGTGGCCGGGTTGGATCATATTTGGTGGCCGGGTTCAATCATAATCGGTGGCCGGGTTGGATCGCAATATGCACAAAAACAGACATTACCAGTTCAAAGAATAGTAATTTGTCTGATATATGGCAACAAAATAACTATGTACTGGATTGCCAAATTCCTGATCTTTCTATTTGTTTCATGTTCTCTGAATTTCCCTCCAGGCTACTAAAGACAAACCCTCTAAAAGAAGAAAAAAAATCAAGTAGAAACAAACGGGCAGGCCTAAAAAGTTCTCTTTCATTGTATCGGTAAATAAAAACAGAAATGACCTTATCTCCCCAACCCCGAGATAGTGGAAGGGTATTTTGAAACAGTATATGGAATGGATCTGTGAATACTTTATTAAGCCGTCGGTAATTGATTCGTTGTTATCCCCGAGCGTTATGACTCCCTCTTTTGACACCTCAATAACACGATGCAGAATACTGATTGTTTCTTTGTTCTCTTCCTCCCAAAATCTCACAATCATACCTTTTTTCAATCCATCTTTTTCTGCTTCATAGCGGCGACCAATAACCAAATCTCCTTCTTTGATAGTGGGGAGCATGCTTTCTCCACTAACGAACGAGAGGGAGAAATCATTTAAAAGGGGATTGATAAGAGGCAATAAGCAGAGAAAGAAACAAAACCCCAAATATAGAAGAAAAAGTCTAATAGTTGTTACCAATAGTTTTTTCACAGTACAGTTCCTTCTCACCGCCTGATGCATTTGTGATTGCATAAACTATACCACTATCTTAGCTACTTGAATCAAAAGGATTATACAAATATGCTAGAATCTCAAAAGAAAACTATTGTAAAGATATTCGACAGTAAGTGACGTGTAGGGCTTTTCTTGAAAACGTTAACCATCGCAAAATAGTCGAGGGGGGTAACACAATGCTGTTTTGGTATGGTATTAGGGGTAAAACGGAGGTACTAAGCATGGCTAAACCGATTTCTACTATTAAACGTGGATAGTATGAGATGAACATATGAAAGTGATGCTGTAATTGTTTTTGTTATACTCTCCTTCCGATATAGATTACAAATGGAATTCAATAATTCTATAGTGGAGTAACTAACCTTAGAGGTGTACAATAGAGGGGAGCAGGTCAGAAATACTCATAAAAATAGGCAGAGATGAGGAGTTTCATGAGATATATAGCGACAGGCATTGAGCAAAACTATGGATAAACACGCTTTAATTGAGTTAAACCGCCTCTGGGGGCCTGTCAGACCCTATCTTGCCAAACAGGTAGGCGATCTGTACGGACGAAATGATGGTAATGTTATAGAGATAGGACCCTTTTCAGGCCTCATATTAGATCTTGCTCGCAGTAAAATGGGTTCTTCTTTTTCCATGGCCCTGTTCCCCGAAGCAATTATCGGCCCGTTACAGGAAGAGGTGCAGAGGCTGGGGCTTCAGGATGTGGTAGAAATAAGGGCAACCGATGAAGGACTCTCGGGTATTCCCCCGGAAACTTTTGATCTCGCCATCTTCAGAGGGGCTTTCTTTTTCCCATCCCTTTTCAGGCCTGACCTGTCTGCCATTTACCGTGCCCTAAGGGCAGGTGGCATCGCCATTGTCGGTGGAGGGTTCGGCATGCATACACCCCAAGGTATGATAGAGCGTATCGGAAAACGCTCGGCAGAGCTCAATCAACAGCTTGGCCGTGTCCATGTCGCAAAAGAGGATCTACGCCCAATGCTTCAGTTAGCCCATCTGGAGCAAAGCACCGAAATTATCGGGGAAGGTGGTTTATGGGTTGTGCTGAGAAAATAAGTAGAGGCACTCTGTTGCTCGAGAGTCAGAAGATGCTCACTGGGAAAAAGAAGAAATGTGTCACCCCATTAGCAGGCTGAAAAACAACACACCGGCGTGGAAATACTCGTAGAATTGCAGAACGTGGAGAGGTTTAAAACCTCGGAAGAGATTGCCTCCTATATTGACAGGTTCATACAATGAAAGCTTGTCTTGACGTGCATTACTTCACGAATACCACATGCGCGGTAGCAGTTATTTTCAACGAGTGGGCAGACACAAAACCTTTGAATCAATACGCCTTGCTGGTTCAAGGAAATGAGCCATACGAACCTGATAAATTTTATCTTCGGGAGCTTAACAGTAAACATCAACTTGACCTATAAAATCCCTCCTATAGTAGGCAGGCTCAATACTTCAACTTCCCTAGTGTCTGTGCCGGTAGCACCCCTTGTGTCTGTGAAGGTCAGCGTTATTATATAGGTTCCAGGGTTCCTATAGACGTGCCTTGCGTACGCATCACCAGTACTTGCCGGTGTGTCGTCGCCCCAATCCCACTTGGTCCCAACCCATTCCGGTATGCCGGGACCATGGTACGCAGTTTTGTCATGGCGATAATAGTATGAATCATTCCAGACTATTACCGTATCTCCCACTCTCACCGTGTCTGACAATGCCTCGATCCTGACGCGAGGAGCAGCGTTGGGAGGGTTCTTGCTTATGTTGTCGTAAAAGAGAAATCCTTCCGGAGTATGGTTAATATTTTCGAGAATTTCTATATGCGCCAAATAAGCGCGTTTCACCTGGTCTGGCCTAATTTTGTCCGGTGTATCGTGCATGCTGTGGTAATAGATGGGAATGGAGGCCACGTTTACCCAAGGGCTTGTATCAGGTGCTATACCCCATTGGGGACCCAATGCCGCTGAAGTGAAAGGTTTCTGGGTGCAGACAAATCCATATTTGTCCATTGTAAACGCAGCAAGTCTCGTGAAGGTATAATTATTGGACATGATGTAAAACTCATTGGTCTCGGACGTTGGAACGATCGTGCCCTTTTTTTCGTCCCATACGTACCGTATCCCACCCGCGGCGTGGTCTGCATCCCAAACTATTGCTTTCTTCAGCTTTTCAGCGTGCGCTTCGGCGAATTGGTAGTGACCTGTGTTGTTGTCGAAATCATGCCCAAAACACCAGGCAAAGATCATGTCGCGATATCTTTCTTTTTGTGGCCTGAAGGCAAAGTATTTTGCCCACTCTATCATCAGTGCTACGGTCGCATTGTTATCAACGGCCCCCGTGACCATACCGCTGTCATAGTGTGTGCCGACTAAAATGACCTCATCTGTGCCGCCATTCCCAGGCAGTTCAAAAACCACATTGAAGGCGTCAAGTGATTTCTGAGGCACCTCGAGTACTACTTTTACGGCATAAGGCTTGCCTGAGCCAATTATGTCCTTCAAGTAATCACCTTCGCCTTTACCGACACAGAACACAGGGATAGGGAATTTTTCGGGTGGTCTCGTTGGATCGTTTTTTGCCAATTGCGGTACATCCATTAGAAGATTTACCTTAATTACGGCCAGAGCTCCTTTTTTCATGGCTACGTTCGCTGCGTCGTTACCCCTGTCCTGGGCAGTCGGTATGTAGCCCCGTATCATCTTTTCGTCTATCAAAACAATCTTGCCTCTCACGTCAATGAGATCAAAATTAGATTTTGATCCATCTCCTACGTACGCCATCTGGCCCTCAGTGCCTTCGACCGGAGTGCCCACAGTCCATTGTAAGGGAAAGGAAGGTATTTTCCGGCTTGCCTGCCGGCCAGTGGTAACCGTGATCTCGTACTTCTTTGGATACGGACTGTTTGCCCTGATTGGTTCCAATTTAGCTTCTTTCAAGCCAGCACGTTGGAGTTCCTTCAGGATGTGGTTCGCAGCCGTTTTCCCTTTCGCTTCAGTCTGTATCTCCGCATCAATACCGTACCCCGCTATGTCGCAGAGTTCTTTTGTTATCTTCAAAACTTTTTCCCCTACGGCGGTAATATACTCGATTGGATCGACGTAGGCGTTCACCTGATTCTCGTTTGCTGCCTGCAGCAGTTTTTGTGCCCCTCCCCTGATGACCTCTTCCAAGAATTTCTTCTCACTTTCTTTTTGATTCTTCTTTTGAAGACGTTCATTATTCTTCATGGGCATATCCTCCTATGTACCTCGGTTGGCAAACCTTGCCATAACCTTTTTGAGGTGTCTGATGGGAACCATTTGATATCTGGCTCCATAAGGCGACAGAACCGGTAACACCAATCGGCTCACGATCACAAATGGTTTTGACTTCGATTTCCTCATAAATTGCTTCCTAAGCAGATAGAAGATTTTCTTGCCTATTTCACAAAAGACCGATAAGCAAAAACTGATTTACGACTGTGCTGGAGGCTTCGTAGATCCAGTCTCCGGTCCACATGTAAATTGTTTTTTCTGCGTCAATAAGAGGATTGTAACGGCAATTAACCTCAACATCAAGTTAGTAATTATAACGATATAATTAAGCCGAATTAAATGAAAATATTCCTTTAGTACGTCTATTTCCTTCTGATAAACAGATTTTGTCGAAGATAGTTTATTGCTCCGGTACTGTATCCAATCTCGGGTGCGGTTACCAGTTCGAAAGCCGCTTGAAGGCATCCAATTTGTCCCTGTCGCCCATTTTCGCTTTATCGAGGCAGGACATAAGAAAATCTATCGAATGTTCGTATGTCTTTTTGTCCACAGGGAATGGGTAGCCGTCTTTGCCTCCATGCGCAAAACTGAAACGCGCGGGGTCTTCAAAGCTCGGTGGTGTCTTGTAGACAAGCTCTGAAACAAGGGCCAGCGCGGAGATTGTTCGCGGCCCCACACCCTGTATCTCAATAAGGTCTTTGAAGGTTTCAGGCCCGGATTCGTGGATAGTCCGAAACATCCTGTAAAGGCGTTTCTCGTTAAAATCGCCCGTCGATATATAGTGCCTCTGAGGCATGGAAAGAGCAACCTCGTTCCATACCTTTGCCATGGTATCGGGATTTTCCCTGACAAAGTCGATGGTGGACCCCCGGGCTCGTGCGCTTTGTCTTGCCGTATAGTTGAGAACATCGCCGCGGCCATCGCAGGTAATGCCGGTATGGGGGTCTGAAAAGAGATCAAGGTTATCTTTCGAGAGCCATTGATAGCGACGGGCATCCTTCTTTTCTTCGTTCAGACCCTGCTCAATGATCGCCCACTCGCCGCTTTTGGTAAAGATAAACGTATGATGATAGAGACTATAGCCGTCCTGGATTGCAGCATTGTCAATCTTTGCACACAGGCGGCTCAATGAAACGAAATGCGCCGTATCCATGGCCCACTTCTCTCCATAGAGCGCAATGTCTTTCGGTGTCTCGATGGCCCGTTTTGCCTTGCCGCCGCAGATGGCAATTGGTATTTCATCCCCCAGGCCGGAAAGCCCTTCCTTGAGGGCACCGCAGAGTGTCGTCGTGACACCGCTCGAATGCCAGTCGAATCCGACCACGCATCCCATTGCCTGAAACCAGACAGGATCGGCTATGCGACGCAAAAACTCTTCCGGGCCAAACTCAAGAACGATGACTTCCATGAGGGCCGCGGAAAGGCGTTTCATTTTTGCGAAAAGCCATGCGGGGGCTTTTCCGCCATGTAAAGGCAATGACGTAACGATCCTCTTCATTGTTTCTGTCTTATCTCATCAAGGAAGGTTTTCGCGTATGCACGGGCCTGGTCGCTGTCAGTTATCTCTCCTGCCATCTGCTTCTCCCATACTTCATTCAAGCACCCGCCGATTGACGGCCCCTGGGCAAACCCGAGAGAGAGAAGATCATCTCCTGTGAGGAGCTTAGGAAGAGGCGTTTTTAATGATTCACCGTAGGCATTCAGTATCTCTTTGCAGCACGTTTTGACCTGCTCCGTGGAAGGGTTGTCAACACCGCCCGAACTGCCGTACATATCGCAGAGCGTATGGAGAATGAGCGCTGGGGTGAGATCCTTCATTTTGTAAATGAGCCTTCTGATGGCCTTTTCCCTTACTTCGTTATTGCTGATGAGGAATATCCGCATGTGGCTTTCAATCAGGGCAAGAATCGTCCTCATTTCATGCGTGCTGAACCTGAGTCTCTCCATGATGCGAGAGGCAATATCCTGCGAAAAACGTTCATGGTGAAAGAAATGAACCAGATTCTTGTGCTCATCGTGGGAAAAGGTATGCGCTTTGCCGATATCATGGAAGAGGAAGGCGTATCCGACATTTCGCAACGCGTGCTCGTCAAGACCTGCGTATGTATTCCAGCGATGGAGAAAGCGGAAACCGTCGAGCGTATGGCCTAAAGTCTCAAGGAGGAATTTCTTTTCAATATCGAGTTGCCTCAAGGCATAGAGTTCCGGAAAAATCTCGAAGAGAAGCCCCACCTGTTCCAGCATCTTAATACCCTCTGCGACATTTTCGGCTATGATAATCCGATCCATTTCATACTTGGTACGCTCCGAGGCCGTACCGAGAATGAGGTGTTTATGTTCTGTGATTGATTCCACAAGCTCTCTGTCAAGAACGAAACCCTCAAGGGTTGAGAAATGACGGATGGCCTTGAGCATTCTCAGCGGGTCATTGATGATCGATTCTTTCGCAGGATACCGAATAATCCCCTTCTCGATATCCTCAATGCCGTGAACAGCATCAATAATGAAATCATTGCATATGTCATAGGCGATAGCATTCATGGTAAAGTCCCGTCGTTTCAGATCATCCTCAATGGCGCCTTCGACGACGGTAATGTCAAAACAGATGCTGTCGGCAACAATCCTGTGTGTCTGGATCGGCTTTCGACCGAGTATGAAAGAAGGCCTTTTGAAAAGGGCTTCGAGACGCCTCAAGTCATCTTGATCGGTTAAGGCGAGGTCATAATCTTCGGGCGATCTATTCAGGAGCATCTCCCGGAGTGCTCCACCCACGAGATATACTGCGCCCGAAAAGGATTCGCGTGCGATTTGCCCGATTATCGTGTTCTCTTTGAGGGCTTCCTTGAGAACAGTGCGGGATACTGGCAAAGATTCTAAACCTTTTCCGAAAAGTCGCTCAATCCCCGGACGATCCGTTTAATAGAGTCGATGATATCGAGATAGAGATAAGAGGCGGTCGGCATGCACACGCCGGTTATAAGTCTGGTCTGATGGATAAGAGCGTACTCATCGGTCAACTTGAATGTTTTTTCCCAGTTTACCTTGATATTTGTCCTCAGACCGGGGTTTCTCGTAACAACATAGTCCTTGGTATCGCGGAACTGTTCCTCCATGATTGAATAAATTTTTTCGATTTCCGAAAGGGCTTTTTCACTAAAAAGAATATGAAGCTCCACTTTGGTCTCCATCTTATTCATCAGGTTTTCAATGGCCAACGCCATTGTCTGAAACAAGGGCAGGAGGAGTAAATACTGTTTTTGCGCCTCGTTCTTATCTTTTGTCTCTATGATCTTTTGAAAATAGCTCACTCGTGATTTCAGTAAATCTCTGAATTTTGCTTTGCTTTGCTTCAACAGGTCCAATTTTTGTGTAAAAAACCCTTTTTTGATCTCTTCCAATAGTGGGGTTGTTTGTACAAACAGGTCGTTAAATCTTTCCACAAGTCTTTTCTCTTCCATTGGCCCTCCGTTTAGTGGGGCCGCCATCAGCCCCCTCCATCAACAAAGCCATCGAAACCTTCCCCCTCTCGCTCAAGGATGAGCCAAAGGGCTTCGCCTGTCTTTTTCTCACCTTTTTATCTTCTGCGCCTTTTCATTTTATAGCACAGAAGTGCCGATCTGTCAGCTATGGCTTACTTTCCATTTTGATGATGCTTTACGGTCTGAGAACATACACTATGTCGTGCTCTCTCACTTTCTCCTTCACCTTAATTCCGATATCAGAACCAGCCATGGCTTTTTCCACATTTTCATGTTCCGCCTGCATTGATTCCACTTCCTGTTCAAAATCCGTTACATGCCCTTTAATCTTTATCCTGTCGCCAATCTTTAGCTCGTTGTCATTAATTTGAATCGCTGCGACCCCAATCTTCCCGAAATACCCCACTACCTTTCCGATTGCTATTTCTTCCATATCGACCCCTCCTTTTTAAACTTCGGTAAAATGGTAACACGTTGTGAAAAAAAATTGAATAGGAACTTATCGGAAGCCTCCTCTTGTTGTATTTCTGATCACTCCCAGGAAGCTGTTGAAAATACAGTCTATTCCTATTATAATATAGGGCCGCTTATTCGGTACGACAAGACCATGGAAAACTTCGACGTCATCGTCATAGGAGCAGGTCATGCGGGCTGCGAAGCCGCTCTTGCGGCGTCCCGTCTGAAGGTCAAAACACTTCTTTTGACGATCAATCTCGACCATATCGCTTACATGTCCTGCAACCCTGCTGTGGGCGGTCTTGGGAAAGGACATCTCGTGAAGGAAATCGATGCCCTTGACGGTGAAATGGGGCTCAACGCAGACGCCACGGGCATCCAGTTTCGGGTGCTCAACATGAAAAAAGGGCCTGCTGTCCGGGCAACACGCATCCAGACCGATAAATCCCGGTACGCCCTGAGAATGAAGAAGCGTCTTGAAGAACAGGATAACCTCTTTGTCAGACAGGGTATTGTGGAGAAGCTTCTCGTTGAAGACAGTGCGGTGAGTGGTGTTGAAACACGCTGGGGTGAAAGATTCTTCGGAAAAACGATCATCATCACAACGGGAACATTCCTAAGGGGCCTTATCCACGTTGGGCTTGAACACTTCGAGGCGGGGAGGATGGGCGATCTCCCCTCCGTGGGCCTCGCTCAGAGTTTGAGAGACCTTGGTCTCGAATTGGGCAGGCTCAAGACCGGCACCTGCCCGAGGCTTGACGGGAGAACCATTGATTTTTCGAAGATGGAAGCTCAGTTAAGCGATGACCCGCCCTTGCCTTTCTCTTTTCTCACGAAAAAGATCACCGGCAGACTTGTACCCTGCTGGCTCACATACACCAATCAGAAAACACATGATGTGATACGGGGAGGGTTTGACAGGTCGCCTCTCTATACGGGAAAAATCAAGGGCACCGGGGTCAGATACTGTCCCTCAATCGAAGACAAGCTCGTAAAGTTCGCCGAAAAGGAGCGCCACCGCATTTTCGTAGAACCTGAAGGACTCGATACCATCGAGTATTATCCTAACGGTCTTTCAACCAGTCTCCCTCTTGATATTCAGACCGCCATGCTCAGGACCATAGAAGGCCTTGAGCGGGTGGAAATTACACGCCCCGGCTATGCCATTGAGTATGATTTCGCCTTTCCCACACAGCTCTACCCGACGCTGGAGACAAAACGAGTCGAGGGTCTTTTTCTTGCCGGTCAGATAAACGGCACCACCGGATATGAAGAAGCGGGCGCTCAGGGCCTGATGGCAGGCGTCAACGCGGCATTGAGGGCGCGTGATGAGGGAGATTTCATCCTTGGCAGGGATGAAGCATACATCGGCGTTATGATCGATGATCTTGTCACCCGTGGCGTTGATGAGCCGTACAGGATGTTCACCTCCCGGGCGGAGCACAGACTCCTTCTGAGGGAGGACAATGCAGACCTGAGACTGACTGAGAGAGGATACCGCACAGGAGTCGTAAACGAGGCTCGTTACAAGAGAGTTTTGGAAAAAAAGGCAAAGATAGAGAAAACCCACGAGATGCTGCGCTCCGTCCGTCTGAAACCGACAAGAGATACAAACGAGATGCTGAGAATGAACGGCATGGACCCAATCAAGAACCCTGTGACTCTTGAAGAACTCCTGAAAAAACCGGAGGTTACCATCGAAGAAGTAAAACGTATCGGGATGGGCTTCGATGATCTTGAAGAAGATATTGCATATCAGGTCGAGTTAAATGTAAAATACCGTGGCTATACTGACAGACAGATGGACATGGTGCGGAAAAGCAAAAAGCTGGAAGATCGGAAGATCCCCTCGGACATAGAGTACAAGGAAATATCCGGTCTTTCGAGGGAAGTTGTGGAAAGGTTCACGAAAGTGAAACCTTTCACCCTTGGCCAGGCATCCCGCATCCCCGGTGTCACTCCGGCCTCCATCACGGCTTTGCTGATACACTTCAAGAAGAAGGGAGTATTGTAAGAACGGCCGGCAGCAAGGCCGCTCATCATATGGTCCGGTATATTGAAACCGGAAATGAAAAGGGTTAAGCGCCGTATCCGTCTCACAGTTTCAAAACGCATTGATGCGAAATACAGTTTAGTGCCAGGATATTGAAGAATGATGGAGAACTGCAACAAGGAGATAGCGGCCTGTCTCGAAGCATTGAAAGTGGACGCCTTTGGTGTTGGAGATATGTCGCTCTATGGTAGAGATCTTGTCGGTCTCGACAATAAGATAAAAGAGGAGTTGCCATTTGCCATCTCCTTTGGCCTCGCAGTATCGAAGAGTGTACTGGACACCATAACCGATGGGCCAACCCAGCTTTACCTCCACCATTACCGGCAGCTCAATTACAGGCTCGACATGATTGGATATCTGCTGTCTAGAGAAATTGAAAAGCGGGGTCACAAGGCCCTGCCCTTTGCCGCTTCTCAGGTTATTGACTGGCAGGAGCAGAAAGGCCATATCTCGCATAAACATATCGGAGTCATTGCCGGTATGGGTTGGATAGGACGGAACAACCTGTTCATTCACCCGGTCTTTGGCGCTCACGTAAGGTACAATACGGTCCTTACCGATATGCCTCTTACGGTAGGCAAACCTCTTGAGAAGGGCTGCGGGGTTTGCGTGGCCTGCCTACCCTTCTGTCCTGCTTCCGCGATAAAAGAGAGTGCAGAACGTTTTGATCATAAAGGATGCTACGAGATGTTAAACCGGTTCAGAAAAGAAAGAAATATAGGTCACCACATATGCGGCATTTGCGTGGCAGCATGCAAGGGGGAGAGATGAAGGCGCTCATTGCCCTCGAAGACGGTACGGTATTTGAGGGAAAAGGCTTCGGTATAGAAGGCGAAAAACAAGGCGAAATAGTCTTCAATACAAGCATGACAGGTTATCAGGAAATCATGACCGATCCGTCCTACAAAGGCCAGATCGTCACCATGACCTACCCGCTCATCGGTAATTACGGCGTGAACGATGAAGACGTGGAATCGGCCGGTCCAAAAGTTGAAGGTTTCATTGCCCGTGAATTCAGTAAAATCACGAGTAATTTCCGGGCCACCGATGACCTCGCGAATTATTTCAGGAAATACAACATCCTTGCCGTTGAGGAAATCGATACCCGGGCGCTGACAAAACATCTTCGACTCCGCGGCGCCATGAAGGGCATCATATCGACGAGCGATCTTGATCCCGAAAGCCTCGTTCGGAAGGCCCGTCAGTCTCAGGGAATCGTGGGTATAGACCTCGTAAAAGAGGTCACCTGCAGAGAAACCTATGAATTCAACGCGGGAGAAAAACCGGGGATCGGGGATCGGGAAGAAAAAGCCGTGAGCCTCCGGGTCGTGGTCTTGGATTTCGGCGTCAAGATGAACATCCTGAGAATGCTACGGAAAGTCGGGTGCACAGTCATCGTTGTTCCTGCATACGAGAAGGCTGA
The DNA here is from genome assembly GCA_963754785.1 of uncultured delta proteobacterium. Classification (GTDB taxonomy): domain Bacteria; phylum Desulfobacterota; class Syntrophorhabdia; order Syntrophorhabdales; family Syntrophorhabdaceae; genus PNOF01. The sequence continues at coordinate 128,857 of CAVWHH010000020.1, forward strand.
AACGATTCTCGCCATGAAGCCCGACGGCGTCCTTCTCAGTAATGGCCCCGGAGACCCTGTGGGCGTGCCCTATGCGATCACAGAGATACGAAAGCTTTTTGGAAAATTACCCATCTTTGGTATCTGTCTCGGGCAGCAGCTTTTAGGTCTTGCCTATGGAGGAAAAACCTATAAACTGAAATTCGGTCATCGGGGTGCCAACCAGCCCATTCAGGAAGTCGCCACGGGAAAGGTATACATAACATCGGAAAACCATGGTTTTGCCGTGGATGTGGACTCGATTAAGGAACATCCTGTTCGGACTACCCATGTGAACCTCAATGACAAAACAGTCGAAGGGATCGAGCACGAGAAACTGCCCATATTTTCCGTTCAGTTCCATCCCGAGGCATCCCCCGGCCCCCATGATTCCTATGGGTTATTTGACAAATTTAGAAATATGATGATCACAGATAGAGAGAAGAGATAATGCCGAAAAGAACTGACATACAGAGCGTAATGCTGATAGGCTCAGGCCCCATTGTCATCGGCCAGGCGTGTGAATTTGACTATTCCGGAAGCCAGGCCTGTAAGGCCATCAGGGAAGAAGGATACAAGGTCATCCTCGTGAACAGCAACCCCGCGACGATCATGACCGATCCCGATATGGCCGACCGGGTCTACATTGAACCTCTCGTGCCGGAGGTCCTCGAAAAGATCATCAAGGCGGAAAGGCCCGATACGCTCCTTCCGACGCTTGGCGGTCAGACAGGTTTGAACCTTGCCACAATCCTTTCGGAGCGGGGCATCCTCGACAAGTACAACGTTGAACTCATCGGCGCCAACTACAACGCCATAAAAAAAGCCGAAGACAGGGAAGAGTTCAAGGCCGCCATGGAGAGGATCGGTCTCGATATACCGAAAAGCGGGCTTGCTTACAACATCGAGGAAGCACGGAAGGTGGCAAAAGAGATCGGCTTCCCGCTTATCATACGGCCAAGTTATACGCTCGGCGGTACCGGCGCGTCCGTGGCTTACAACATCGAAGAGTTCGAAGCCCTCGCGCAAAGAGGCCTTGAGAGCAGCCTCATCAGCGAGATCCTCATCGAAGAATCGGTCATCGGCTGGAAGGAATATGAACTTGAGGTAATGAGGGACAGAAAGGATAACGTTGTCATCATCTGCTCCATCGAAAACTTTGACCCGATGGGCGTCCACACCGGCGACTCCATTACCGTTGCGCCGGCCCAAACTTTGAGCGACAAGGAATACCAGGCCATGAGGGACGCTTCCATCCGGATCATCCGTGAAATCGGCGTTGAGACGGGCGGTTCCAATATCCAATTCGGCATCAATCAGTACACGGGCAGGATGGTCGTCATAGAGATGAACCCCAGGGTTTCCCGAAGCTCTGCCCTCGCGTCGAAGGCGACGGGTTTCCCTATCGCAAAGATAGCCGCCAAACTCGCCATAGGATATACGCTCGACGAGATACCCAACGACATTACAAAAATGACGCCCGCATCATTCGAACCGACTATCGATTACTGCGTCGTCAAAATACCTCGGTTCACCTTCGAAAAATTCAAGGGCGCCGATGAAACCCTCACTGTTTCCATGAAATCCGTGGGAGAGGCAATGTCAATCGGCAGGACCTTCAAGGAATCTCTCCAGAAGGGCTTGAGGTCTCTTGAGATCGGCCGTTTCGGTATCACCAATGACAGGTTGCCCGCCATTGACGATCCCGAATATATCAAAAAGAAACTCGTTACGCCCAACAGCGACCGCATATTCTACATACGTCATGCCTTGCGGCTCGGCTTGAGCGTGGGCGAGATATACGATCTCACCAAGATAGACCCCTGGTTCCTGAAAAACATTGAAGAGATCGTATTGTTTGAAAAGAAGTTGGAGAGCCACAAGAAAGAACTGCCCATATTGGACACCGCACGGAACGGTTTACCGGAAGAGCTGTTAAGACAGGCCAAGCGATACGGCTTCTCCGACAGACAGATGGCCGATATTATCGGCGTAACCGAAGAAGAGATGCGGGCCGATCGTTTGAAAAAGGGTATCAAGAGTGTCTTCAAGCTTGTTGATACCTGCGCCGCGGAGTTCGAAGCATACACTCCCTATTATTATTCGACCTACGAATTGGAAGATGAATCGAGGGCTTCCGAAAAGAAAAAGATCATGATCCTGGGCGGCGGACCCAACCGGATAGGCCAGGGCATTGAATTTGATTACTGCTGCGTCCACGCGGCCTTTGCACTGAGGGACCTCGGATATGAAACAATCATGGTAAACAGCAACCCCGAGACGGTGAGCACCGACTATGACACATCGGACAAGCTCTATTTTGAACCCCTTACCTTTGAAAACGTTCTGGATATTGCCGAGAGCGAAAAACCCGATGGCGTTATCGTTCAGTTTGGCGGCCAGACGCCCCTGAATCTCGCTGTGCCGCTTAAACGGGCGGGTGTCACGATTATCGGCACAACACCTGAAAGCATCGATGTTGCCGAAGACAGGGACAAATTCAAGTCGCTTCTGAAAAAGTTGCACCTTACGCAGCCAGAGAACGGCATCGCCATTTCATTTGAAGAAGCGCAAGGGATAGCGGCCCTTGTAGGCTATCCCGTTGTCGTAAGGCCCTCCTATGTGCTTGGCGGTAGGGCCATGGAGATCGTGTACAACGAGAACGACCTTGAATCCTTCATGGAAAAGGCCGCGGAGGCATCTCCTGAGCGACCCATCTTGATCGATAAGTTCCTCGAAGACGCCATCGAGATCGACGTGGATGCTGTGGCCGACGGAGAAAAATGCGTGGTCGCGGGCATTATGGAACACATCGAAGAGGCGGGCATCCACTCCGGTGACAGCGCCTGTGCCCTTCCCCCCTATTCGCTCAATGACGATGTCATCGAACGGATCAAAACCGACACCTATAAACTGGCGAAAGGGCTCGATGTAATCGGTCTCATGAACATCCAATACGCGGTAAAAGACGATGTCATTTACGTCCTCGAGGTGAACCCCAGGGCAAGCCGGACCGTGCCTTTTGTGAGCAAGGCAACGGGCGTCCAGTGGGCGAAGGTGGCCGCGAAGCTCATGGTGGGTATGAAACTTTCCGACCTCGGCATCGAAAAAGAACTGGAGATCGATCATGTTGCCGTTAAAGAATCTGTTTTCCCCTTTAACCGTTTTGGCGCCATCGATACGATTCTCGGCCCCGAGATGAAGTCCACCGGGGAAGTCATGGGCATTGACAGCAGTTTCGGTGCGGCCTTCTGGAAATCACAGCTCAGTGCGGGACAGAACCTTCCTTCCGAGGGCAATGTCTTTCTCAGCGTCAAGAACCGGGACAAGCGAAATGTTGTTTTTATCGCCAAAAAGCTTTCTGATCTCGGTTTTAAAATTTGTGCCACGAAAGGGACCGGAAAGGTCCTCGCTAATACCGGTATAGATGTCCAATTCGTCAATAAGGTTTCCGAGGGACGGCCACACATTGTCGACATGATCAAGAACGGTGAGGTCCATTTCATCATCAACACGCCGAGTGGCAGGAACCCCAAGGCCGACGAGGTCCTCATCAGATCGGGGGCTGTTCAATACAAGATACCTTACACGACAACTTTATCCGGAGCCCAGGCAGTGGTCAACGCCATCGAGATTATGAAGAAGGGATCCATCAAGGTTAAGGCTCTCCAGGATTACTACAAATAAATATACAAATAGTAATCAATAAACAACCGTGTTCTTGTTCGGCTCATTCCGAAAACGATGTTATTCCAATTCGCATTCCCTTAATCTCGGTTGGGCTCTGATATTGTCCGAAACACCGTACCGTCCTTGCATCCTCAAGCTTGCAGTTCCACCGAATGAAATGAGTCGTCTCCACGGTAGTCTTTTGTTTTACGTGTCTGTGCCGCTTCGTTTGGTATCACCTCACATCTGGCAATGAGATAGAGGACGCCGCCCGCTGCAATCGCACCCAGGACCTGGGCAACGATGTAAGGCAGGAGTTGGTTTCCCGGAAAACGGCCGCCGGTCCACAGACCCACAGAAACTGCCGGATTCAGGTGGCACCCGGATATGTGTCCGATGGCGTAAGCCATTGTCAGGAGGGTCAGACCGAAGGCCAGGGCAACGCCAAGCAGACCGATACCCACTTTGGGAAATGCGGCAGCCAACACCACGCTGCCACATCCGCCAAGGACCAGCCAGAAGGTCCCGAAAAACTCTGCGCCATACTTTTTCATAGTGTCCTCCTTTTATTGTTGACGGTTAGGCAAATGAGTGCGCGATCATCATGGTTTTTTGCTTACTCGATAAGCACATAACGTGGTATTAAAAAAAAGCAATATGAATGGGACCGGAGTTTTCCGAGCCTCTTCGTCTACGTCTGTGGAACACCTTTTTCCTCCTACCTGTGAGGAACCCAGTCATAGCACTTGCCATTCCCATCACCTTTTAGATAGTCAAAAGATATGGATTTTTCATCTGATACCAATGAGCGCTCACGTGCACCCTCTGTCAAAAGAGCGTGGAATTCCTTCTGGGCCGGGTACCATTCCTGCTCGATGTGCGGCCAGCACATCCTTCGTAAGTGTCGGTTCGCTCGATATGCAACAGAGCGGGTGCGCTGAGGTTTTTTTAGGGCGTCCCCGCCCCCTGGGAGCCGCGGCAAATGGGGCGTCATAGGTCTCCCCTTGCCCCATGGCATTAAAACATGGTAGCCTGACGTTGTGATGCCTATCATCACACCCGGAGAGTATTTATGTCAGTATATGATGATGACACATATGGGGAGTAGGCCAAGGGGAGGTGTTTGAGTCATTTGAGAATGATTGAAAGAACCACCCGTGTTTTTTTTCGTGGTTTTTGTCAGTGTGGCTATCGGTACTGGCAGTCTTGTGCCCCTCGTTGATTGTGGGACGTGTCCCTGCCCGTGAAACAACATATGGAGCATGCGCATTGATAGCCTGCCTGTGGACACCGATTCTCAGAACACGTTCAAGCTGCACAAACCACTCAAAAGAGCAAGGCTACGTGGACATTTCCTGTACAATTCCCGGAGGCGGATGGATTGAAACACGAAACCGATGAGTCAGACAAGAAAGCCTGGACCGTTCGTGAGCGGTACGACGTTTACGATTTGCCGTCTACCGACCCATTAGAGAGCGGAGGCGAAAAGGGTACTCTCAGTCCTCATGAGGATGATGACTCTCATAAATCGTCAGCGGCATCTGAGGGCGTTACCGGGATAGTCTATGACAGGTTGACCTACCGGCCGGTTGAGGACGCTTCGGTAACCTTGAAGAACGTTTCATCGGCAAAAACTAATGAAAAAGGGGGTTTCACTATCGTTGATATCAAGCCCGGTGCACATCGGATAACATTCTCCAAGACCGGGTATGTTACACAGTCCCATAAAATCACCGTTGTCGGTGGTGAGATAGTTGAACTGGAGGTGCATATTATACCGCTCTGCCTGGCCGTCAATTATCCTCGGGATACCATGGAAGAGGACGCTGAAACGGAAGAAGAGAAGAGCCCGGGATCTGACGTAGAACCCTGCCCTTTGGCTTCCCCAGAAAAGGCCGCCCCTCCTCCGGGCGAGAAAGAGGTGCGCGTCGCCGAGGCAGGGAAGACGGAGAGGGAAGAGCCGCCGGTACAAGAGTTGGAAGAAAAGGCTCTCATAGGAAAGAAAAAGATCAATAAACTACCCCGCCGCAAGAAGCGGGGTATTGAGGACCAAAGGCAGATAGTCCTTCGCGGCAAGCCGCGGAGTATCGGATCCGAAACGAATGAAGTTACTGGCGGGGAACCGGCCAAGGAAAAAGCGAAGCACAGCGTTGGCATTCCCACAGTCGAGCACACTGCCCAAGACACATCTCCCAGCCCTGTTAGGGAAAAGACAGTCACCAAGGAGGTCTCCCTTGACCCGTTGGGGACCGCTGTTCGTGAAAGTGACCTGTTTCCCATTAAAAGAAACAAAGAAGAGGCATCAGGCGATCAGGGGACCAAAGATCTCGTTCTAGAAAAGGGTGTAATACCCGCTGATTATGTCGACTTGGTTCCTGCAGAGGAAACACAGGCACCCACGATTGCACTGGATTCCTCAGAAGCTGCTTTGCTTGCGTCTTTAGACTTAACTCCTGAAGCTGAGGCCCTAGCCGATCAGTTTCCTTGCGTGTCTTTTGCAATCGATATGGCTAAACCCCCACAACAAGAAGAGTCTTCACAGGAGCCTTCTCAATGTGTGGCTCCCATCGAGATTGATCAGGAGGGTGTGGTTCAGCAGGACCTTGAGGAGGATCTTTGTCACGAGCAACCCACAGAGTCTTTGGTACAAGACACCCCAGAAATTCCTGCCCAGGATAAGGCCGCAGGGGAAGCTCGCGCCGAAGAATTGTCCCTTGAAGTCTCTATCGAAGCGGCCGTGGAGCACCCTCTCGTCGACTACGATCTCATTCAAACGCCCTCGGAACCTTACGGCCATGAAGGGCCTGCCGATGTCATGATTCCCGTTGAAGACGGGGAGCACGTTATCCCTGAGGCCATCATCAAAGAAAGTTTTACCGATTATCCCGAAAACGAAACCGTTGCTGAGATCGTGGTTACTCCAGAAGACACCGGAGAAACCGAACCAGTCGAGGGTACTATCTTCCTTTCTGACGAAGAAATAGGGGCACTGTCACGCGGCAGTAGCTCGGTGGAGGTGTCGGGGCTCGCCGGATTTGTCAGCGCACAACCAAACCCTGTCTTCCGTGGATTGCCGGTAACCCTTGTCTACAGCTTGACGAATGTAGCATGTGACGATCTGGACGATCTCGTTCTGCAGATCGTTGTCACGAACCCCGACAAAGGTCTAACTCAGGAAATGTTTGAGGTGCCGGTGAAGTGTCCCAAGGGCACATCTTCAATAGGTGGTTTTGTTGTTTCAACGATCTCCTATGAAGAACCTCTATACAGGGTAGGTATGCAGATTGTTTCAGGGAAAACAAAAACATCACAATTTCTCGTAAGTATCCACCTCGGAATTAACCCTATTTTTTGACGTACGCTTCTCTGTAATCAATCTTCAACTGATTGATCATCGCTCCATTTTTCTTCCCGTCTTGCAATATGGCGAAGGCATATGGAGGATCTGATACAGCACAAAAGATAAGGTGTTGCCAGCCGGTGGTTAAGCAGCACTCCATAAAGCATTGTGCGACCTCGCAATTGAGGGCGTTAGGCCCCAAAAGAGCAAGGCCAGACACACGCGTTGGTGATAAGAAAAGGCGGGCACATGCCCGCCTCATTTATCACTGACGTTACTTAGCCTCTAAATCTCGGGTAGCTCATTCAACTGCGCCAGCGTAAACACCGGCCCATCCTTGCATATATACTTATGTCCCATATTACATCTGCCACATATCCCTATCCCGCATTTCATCCTCGCCTCAAGCGTCGTCACAATATTCTCCGCCGGAAACTTCAGCCCCGCCAGCCCCTCAAGGACAAACTTGATCATGATCGGCGGTCCGCAGGTAATGGCAACGGTATCATCCGGCTTCGGCGCCACTTCTTTCAATACCGTGGGCACGAAACCGATTCTTTTCTCCCAACCGGGGAATTCATTATCAACGGTGAGGATGAGATTCACATCAGATCGTTCTTCCCACTCTTTCAGGTCGTCCTTGTAGCAGAGGTCGGGGGGCGTCCTCGATCCGTAGATAATGGTAATGTCTTTATAATCGGCACGGTTGTCGAGCATGTAGAGGATGAGCGTGCGAAGAGGCGCAAGCCCGATGCCACCGCCAATGAAGAGGATGTTTTTTCCTTTCATCTGCTCGTAGGGGAACCAATTTCCGAGCGGCGCTCTCACGCCGATCTGATCGCCTTCGTAAAGCTGATGAAGCGCCGCTGTCACCTCGCCTGCCTTCATGACGGAAAACTGGAGGTATTCCATCCGGGTTGGCGGTGAATTGATGACGAAAGTCGATTCGCCGACACCGAAGACAGAGAGTTGTCCCACTTGACCCGGCTCGTATCTGAAGGTCTTCATCTTTTCCGCGTCGTTGAAAACGACCCGGAAAGATTTGATGTTCGGCGTCTCCTCGATGATCCGCGTGATCGTCGCTATCTCAGGCAGATATGGGTTCTTGTGCTGGTAATTCTCTGACATATTACAAACTCCCGTCCTTTAAGCCTTTGTGTTCCGTTCAACCCACGTCTTGGGGTCTTGTTTTGGGTCTTTCAGGTACCCAACGATCTCGCTGATATCAACGGAGACCGGACAGTGTCTGATACACCGTCCGCAGCCGCAGCAGGCGATAACACCGTCATATTTTTCAGGGTAATAAACAAATTTATGGCCCACGCGTTGCCTGAGCCGCCGTGATTTAAGGGGCCTCGGATTGTGACCGCTCGCCTCCAGTGTGAAATGCTGGAACATGCAGGAGTCCCACGTCCTCAAGCGCTCTCCCTTGTCACGGGCCTGCTCATCGGTGATGTTAAAACAATAACAAGTCGGGCACAGGTAGGTGCAGGCGCCGCAACTGATGCACTTGGCCGCCACCTCCTGCCAGAACGTATCCGTATCGAAGAGTTTCGGGTTGACCTTCTCTGTGGCGTTCGCTCCAAATGAGTTCTTCACTTTTCCCGCAGCTTCTTTCTGTGTCTTCTGCGCTACCGCTTCATACGATGCGCCGTCTTCAATCATGGGAAACGCGAGTATCGTGTCGCCTTTCTCAGTGAGTGATTCGAGATAATACCCCTTTTCCACATCGGTCATGAGGACATCGGAGCCAGTCTTGTCCGCCGGTCCACCATTGACGGCCACGCAGAAGCATCCCGCGAAAGGCGTCTGGCAGGCAAGCGAAATAACGGTCGTTTTGTCACGGTGTTCCCGGTAATAGGGGTCTGACGTGTCGGTTTCAAGATAGGGCCTGTCGTAAATGGTGAAACCCTTGGCATCGCACGGGCGGCATCCGAAAATGACTACCCTGGGATACTCCCTTTTGTCACTGAGGGCGACGCTCATCTTCTTCGGGTCTTCGGGGTCTTTTATGTATGCAAAGGAGAACAGCTTTTCGCACTGGGGAAAGACAACACCCTTCGGTGGTGTATTGGCCGGTCTCGTCAAACATATGGCGACATCCGGCGTGTAGGGTTGAAAAGAAACCACGTCACCTTCCACGACGGGCACCTGGGCGACAGCGTCCTTGCTCAACGCGTCGAGAAATACCTTTATCTTCTCCTTTGGAAGAAATCCTGTCTTCGCCATTAGAGTTTATGCTCCTTGATCTTTACTTCATCGACATTGAATGTGTACATCGGTGGTTTGTCATCAGGATTGACCCCTGTGGAATAATCGTAGAGGTCTTTCATTCCGGCGTTGATCTTTTTCTTTATCTTCGCCACGGGGATATCCATGGGGCAGACGCGCTCGCACTCACCGCATTCCACGCAGCGACCCGCGAGGTGAATAGAATGAATCATATGGAACATGGTCTTCTCTGTGAGCGTCAATCTCTGAGTTATCCAGTGAGGGTCACGTGTCTCGGCGATGCAGCTATCCTGACAGACGCACATGGGGCATGCGTTGCGGCAGGCATAGCAGCGGATGCATTTTGAAAATTCCTTATCGAAATATGCCTTGCGCTCTTCGAGCGTTTTGGTCTCGAATTCACGGACATCTTCATAGACACTCTGTGCGGGCTTGTCTGATTCAATGGCATCGCCGACAAGGTAATCATAGATGACCGGCGTGGGATACTGGCAGGTTTTACACTTGTCGGGCCAGACATCGGAAACATTCAGGGTTGTTTCCCCTTTCGGCGTCTTCACAACGACTGTACCGTCGTATACCGTCACGTCCTCGATGGGTTGAAAATCGATTGCCTTGAGTACCTTTTTGACGCTCACAACGCCTCTGCAGGGAACACCGATGATAACGACGTTATTCCTGTCGATGAGCCCCTCCTGCATGAACTGGACAATGGTCCTGCTGTCACAACCTTTGACCACAACAGCAGATTTCTTCTTCTGTGACGGGAGGCAGGCGGCGAGGTTCTGGACACAGAGTGCGTTCCAGACAGCTTTATCAGTCTCGTGGGCCGCGGTTATAAAAAGTGGCGTCGTATGGAGCTTATCAAAGCCTTCCTGCCAGCAGATGACGGTCTCAACATCGGGAAATACTCTTTGTATGGTTTCTTTTAGTTTTTCCGTGCTCAAGCTGTCTTCTCCTTGTTCTCGTGGAGTGGACCAAGCCCATGGACCTGTTTCGTAAAGTTGGTCACAACCTCCTGCCATTTCTGGCCTTCCGAGGCTGAAACCCAGGTATAATGGAACCTTCTCTCATCGATGCCGACGAAAGGAAGCATCCTCTTTAACATTTCAAGTCGCCGACGGGCGTAATAGTTGCCCTCGGAGTAGTGACAATCCCGGGGATGACAACCGGAAACAAGAACACCGTCCGCCCCGGTGAGAAGGGCCCTGACCACGAAGAGAGGGTCGACACGCCCCGAACAGGGGACACGGATGATGCGCAGATCTGTCGGTTGTTTGAACCGTCCCACGCCGGCCGTATCGGCGCCACCGTATGAACACCAGTTACAGAGGAAACCGACGATCCGCAGTTCTTTTGATGCTACGTCTGACATATGGCATTAACCTCCGAGAGGAGCTGGTTGTCCGTGAAATGCTGTAACTGAATGGAGCCGCAGGGACAGGTGGCCGTGCAGACGCCGCAACCGGCACAGACCGTTTCGATCACCTTGGCAACCTTTTTGCCGCTGCGCAGGGTATCCTCAACGATAGCGCCGAAGGGACAGGTCTTGAGGCATTTGTAACAGCCCACACAGGTATTGATATTGACCTGGGCAATGGCCGGATCGGATTCGAGCATGTCCTTCGAAAAGAGCGAGAGCACTTTGCTTGCCGCGGCGCTTCCCTGCGTCACCGATGCCGGGATATCTTTCAAGCCCTGGCACGCGCCGGCAAGAAAAACACCCGACGTATTCGTTTCAACGGGTCTCAGTTTGGGATGACTCTCAACGTAGAATCCGAATGTATCATAGGAGATGTGGAGCTTCTCCGCCATCTGTGGCGCCCCATCGGCCGCGATGGCGGCAGTGGCGAGCACAACAAGGTCCGCTTCCACTTCTACTTGTGTACCGAGAAGCGTGTCGGCCCCCTGGACCACCATCTTCTTTCCTTTCGGGTAAATCCTCGATACGCGGCCACGGATATATTTTACCCCATAGTCCTCCTGGGCACGCCGCGTGAATTCGTCATAGCCTTTGCCCGGCGAACGGATGTCCATATAGAAGACATAGGACTGTGAATCGGGGATATGGTCTTTGGTGAGAATCGCCTGTTTGGCGATATACATGCAGCAGAAGTTGGAACAGTACGGTACACCAATGGATTTGTCACGGGAGCCCGCGCAGGAGACAAAGACAACCGTCTTCGGCTCTTCGTGATCTGATGGTCGTATGATGTGGCCCGATGTGGGGCCTGAAGCGTTGAGGAACCGCTCATACTGGATGCCGGAAATAACATCGGGATACCTGCCGCCGCCATACTCGGGGAGTCTCTCCTGATCGAGAAGTCCATACCCTGTGGCGACGACGATTGCACCTACGTCCTCTGTAATGATCTCGTCCTGCTGTTCATAGTTAATGGCGCCGGTAGGACAGACCTTGGCGCAGACACCGCACTTACCCTTTGTAAACTGGCGGCAGTATTTGGGATCTATCTTGGCCTTTTTCGGGATTGCCTGTGGAAAGGGGATGTTTATGGCGCGTGTCGGCGCTGCCCCGAAATTGAAGTAATCGTAGGCGTTCTTGGTGGGGCATTTCTCCATGCAAAGGCCGCAGCCGGTGCATTTCGTCCAGTCCACATATGCCGCCTTTCTTCTAATCTTTATCTGATAATTGCCCACGTATCCCTTGATCTCTTCGACCTCCGAATAGGCGTGGAGTTTTATCTTCTCATGCTGGCCCACATCGACCATTTTTGGCCCTAAAATACAGATGGAACAGTCGATTGTGGGAAAAGTTTTGTCGAGCCGCGCCATCATACCGCCAATGGCCGGGCTCTTCTCCACCATGATCACATCGAGGCCGCCGTCGGCACAGTCGAGGGCCGCCTGCATGCCTGCGACACCGCCGCCGATGACCATGACCCGTTTGTTGATCTTGAAGGACGCCGGATAAAGGGGTTTATCCTGCTGGACCTTGGCAACGGCCATCATGACCTCTTCCAATGCCTTTGTGGTGTTGGCTTCTTTATCAAGGCCTATCCAGGAGACATGTTCCCTGATGTTGGCCATCTCCAGAAAATACCGGTTGAGACCGGCCTTTTCGATGGTCTTCCGGAAAGTATTCTCGTGCATACGGGGCGAACACGCGGCGACAACGATCCTGTCAAGACCCTCCCGCTTGATAGCGGCCTTGATCTCGTCCTGGCCCGGCTCGGAACAGGTGTACATATAGTCCGTTGCGAAGGCCACACCGGGGATCTTTCTCGCCTCGGCTGCTACTTTCGCAACATCGATAGTGCCCGCGATGTTGCTCCCACAATGGCAGATAAATACGCCAACCCGCATTGATCAGGTCTCCTCTGTTTTTATTTCTTCCATTGCTCCCTTTGCTTTCGCTTTGGGGGCCTTCTTTGCTAACGCTTCTGAAGCCTTCTGTTTCTCATATTCCTCTTTGGTAACGCGCCTGATGAGGCGATCGGCGCTCACGAATATCTTATCCATACCCAGTTCTTTGGGAGAATAGCCGTACGCGAGCCCCATGACTTGCGTAAAGTAGAGCACGGGGAGATTGAATTTCGATCCCATGAGACTGTTCACCTGCCCCTGACGGAGGTCAAGGTTCTGCTGACAAAGCGGACAAGCGACAACGACGCAGTTCGCACCAGCGTCAACGGCCATGGAGAGGACCTTGTAAGTCAATTCGTTGACCATTGAGCGTTTGGGCATACTGAATGCCGCACCGCAACACTCTGTCTTGAAAGCGAAATCACGGACCTCGACACCAAGGGCCGAGAGGAGTTTATCCATCGCCACCGGGTTCTCGGGATCATCGAACTGGGCGATGTCCGGGGGCCGGTTCAGGATACATCCATAGTAGGGAACAACCTTGAGGTCGGGCAGCACATGGGTAACTCTCGAAGCAATGGCTTCAAGACCGATATCTTCATAAATAACCTGGAGGGAGGATTTCGCCTCGACACCGCAGTTATAAGGCTCATCAAGGAGCTCGTTCACTTCTCTTTTGAATGTCTCGTCGGCCATACCGTGGTTGGCCTTCTTGAACGCCATGAGGCACGACGGGCACGGTGTGGTGATCGTGGGAAGCCCCATTTTCTCCACGATGGCAAGGTTCCGGGCCGCGAGGGCCGCGGCAAAAACATAATCAATCGTATGTGCAGGCGATGAGCCGCAGCAACTCCAATCATCGGGTTCCACAAGTTCTGCCCCGAGGGCCTTCATGACGACCTTCAGTGAGTCATCATATTCCTTCGCGGTACCTTCCAGCGAACACCCACAAAAGTGCGCGTATTTTGTCTCAGCCATTCTTTTTCGCCTTCTCTTTCGCTTTTTCCTGGAACCTCGTAAAAATCTTTGCCACCTTGTCGGCGCCTTTGATCTTCTTGGGCAGAAGGTGTATCTTGCCTTTGCTCATCATGGCAGGTCCAAGTTCGGCATCGCCCATGAGATGGCCGGACCGGAGTTTATAGCTCAGGATAATGCCCATTTCGAACATGCGGCCATGCTGTTTCATGGAATCCAGGAATGAATCGTAGAAGAGTTTGACGTCCTTCTCCGATACCCTGCCCTCACGTCTCGCTATAATCCTCAGCGTGTCCATGATGTGCGTTACATCTACATTACAGGGGCATCGCGTGGTGCATGCCTCACAGGTAGCACATAGCCAGATTGACTTTGAATTGAGGATCGTCTCTTTTTGCCCGGCCTGCAAGAGTCTCATGACCATGCTTACCGGATAGTCAAAATACTGTGTATACGGACATCCTGCCGTGCAGTTGCCGCACTGATAGCAGAGAGAAGGGTTCTCCCCGCTTTCCTTTCGTACTTCTTCGATAAAGGCCCAATCAGTCTTTTCCGTTAAGTTTATCGTATCCATGATTTACTGTATTCTGATCCTGTGATTTTTGATTGTCCGTCCCGTGCGTTTCGTTGCGTTCTCTGACAAGGGCCATGAAAATAATTCATCATAGTGAACACGATCCGCGTCGAACGCTTTATCGTACGCCATATATGCTCTGTTCAATATCATAAATAGTTACTCATTTTAAACAATTTGTATCTCTGTGTCAACAGTTTTGATATTCCTGTTTTGATATTTTTACAACAGGGCTTTTCGGGCCACCTTTGTGTTCAAAGGCCAATCCCGGGGGATATTTTTTCATTCGGTATCACAAATCCCAACCTGATCATTTCCCGAACCAAAATTTTTTATACCGCGTGTATTTGTATTGTCTCATGCGAAGCGGATGCCTTGCGAACTCACGTTACGTTTATCAGGCCCAAGCGATTTCCGATGGATGATCAGGCTCGCGAGCCTTGGGAGTGCACACGCATGCTTCACGGTACGTCGAAACTGAACAAGGTGTGGTACAACAAGATCGGGCGCGAAAACATGAGACCAGTGAGCCTGCTTTGGAGGTCTAATCCTCTTCTTCCCACTCCTCATTCATCATGAGTGCCCTGTTCACGCTCGTCAGCACCGATATTTTCACCGCAACAATTGTCCGGTAGACCTCTTCTGGTTTCATCTTCTTCCCATCAACGGTCAAAAGGTGCTTAGCAATAGAGATGCCAAAGAGACGTTCGTTTTCCTGTAGATAGGGGAAGATTAGCTTCCAGTCTCGTTCAGTAAAAGCCAGTATCTCTCCGCCGTTCAACTGCTCCGTGACAATTTTCCTGTGGGGATCGCGGACAAAGATCGCGCCGCCGGATGCGAGAGAAAAGAGGTTCGATCCCGGATAGGGCGTGTCCTGAGCGACCACGTTATTGTTTTTGTCGAAAGTAAGCCCGTTGAGGATGACGAAGCCTCCGCCGTTGTACGGATCTCCAGCCATGAATGACTCCGCGAGGAAATCGAGCACCGTGCCGTTAATGACGACCCTGGGTTTTCCCACGGCATTGATAAGCGGACGGCCCGCCGCGTTTCCCATAATGTAGACTTCGCCGCCCTTTGCCCCGTACATGAACGTCTGTCCCACATCACCGTATACGACAAGTTTGCCTGACTTCATTATCTGTCCGAGCTGGTCTTGGGCATTGCCGTGCACATAGAGTTCAAGACCGTCTATGCCTGATGCAAGATAATCGCCCGTGGAGTCATAGGCATCGATCCGCACCCCTTGTGAGTTGGGGCCAAAACCACATCCCAGGAAACGTTGACCGCGATGGCCGAAACAGACAAACTGCCTCCAGCCTAGTTCATAGGCCGCCGAGATGAGGCCTGCGAAAGAGTCATCACCTTCGGGCTCAAAAAGCCCCGCGTCGGCAACGAGGACCTTTTCGTTAGCCTCGGGACCGCGGAGTGCCTTGCGGTTCGCGAAGTCGATCCGGCGCCCGTACATGACCGTCCCTGTATCGCTAATCATGGGGACCGCCCTGAAAATAGAATCGAGTGTCATTGAGACCATCTGGAGGATGCTGCGACGCCTCTTGGCGCCCAAGGGAAAACGCCGGTCAAAAAGCAAGGTGAGAAGACTGATGACCGACGCTTTGAGATCATCCTCTTCGGCAAGCGCCAGAAGAAGATCGAGGTATGTGTGGAAACGTGCATAGTCCCATTTTGGGAGGTACTCTTTCAGGTCTGAAAAAAGTTTTCCAATGTTCTTGTGCGATAACTCCCTCACAATATTTTTCAGATGGTCCACATGACAGGTCGGACGTCGAGAAAGAGGCACGGTGAAATCAAGGGGCACCTGATCTTTCGGTACATCGATTGTGCGACCGAACTTGTCCGAGCACGTAAGGCCCATAACACCGGGGGATGATTCCCTGACGGAAAATATGAAGGATCCGCCGTCCGTGTAGCTTCCGCCCCGCGCGTTCCAATAATGGTCGGCGATGGTGCCGAAACGAGGGTCTTCCTTGGCAAGGCTTTCGAGCGTCGCGTCGATGGCCTGTTTCTCCGAACAGATGAGGCCGATTTCCACATCCCCTTTCTGCAACGCAAAGACCTGGGGCCTAAGCATGGCCGTATCGGTAATGCCGATAAGCTGGAACTGTTTGTTCTTCACATCGGTGCGGGCAATGATAAAAAACCATGGCCCGTCAGGGGAACCGTGGATGTGTGCCGCCTGTATCTGCCGGTAGATGCGCTGTTTCTCCTCGGGAAGATGATCGAAGTCCATTTCGCTTGTCGGGGCCAGGGCTTCGATGATGTATTCAAGAGGATAACCATAGACCCTGTTTAAGAGGTCGAAGACTTGGACCGAAACTTCCGTGTCTGTCAGAAAGAGCGGGTACACGTTGCGCTGGCGCAGATATTCCGACACCGAGTAATAATTCGCGAAGTCGCCGTTGTGGACGAGTGCTTCATCGAGACCGATGAATGGGTGCGCCCCGCCGGGGTGCCACACACGGCCTTTGGTCGGGTAGCGTTGATGGGCAATCCAGATATGGGCGTCGAAGTTCTCGAGCTTATAGTACTGGGCCACCTGTTCGGCGTAACCGACAATCTTCAGGATCATCATGTTCCTGCCGTGAGAGAGGACAAAGGCCTTCTTGTCACCCAGGGCGCTGTAAAGCGCGAGGTTCAGTTGATAGGTATTCTGATACATGCATTCTTCTTCTGCCTTATCGGAGGGGAGCGTTTCAAGACGCCGTTCTTTCTGGAATGCGGCCAGTGCCTCCGGCTTCACCCGGACAAAATAACGTTTCACCTGAGGTGGCTTTACCTCAAGCCCTTTGATATCACGATAATCGTCGACGGTATCGATGAAGGCCTCATGATCGACCCTGAAGATGGGCTTGATGAACCTCGTCTCCAACTCGGAAAGGACCGCTTCGTCGAGGAGAGCGATCTGAAGGAGGAAATCTTCGTCGAGGGTCTTCTGATCGACGCCCAGTTTTTTGGGGGTGAGGCCCACAGCGGCAAGTCCGCCGCCCTTGCCGTTCCCGCGATTGTGCATCTGAACTGAAGGCGCGAAGATATGCTTCCCGCTGACGGGGATGTTACAGGCAAAACCCGTGACGCCGCAGCCACCTTCCTCCGCTTCCATGCCTTCCCTTTTTATCTCTTTCGCCGCTTCACGAAGGGCGTAGCGGCCATCAATGATCTCTTGCGCGAAAGACCTCTTACTCATATCGGAACTCCATCGTTAACGAACACTTTGTTTTCAGTTCTAAACCCGTGGCCCGCAAAAAGTAACGGGAATGAAGCGGTATCATTGCAGCGCCCCGGTTTTTATGCATCCAGTTCACCCTCGATCTCTCCCTCTTTCATGTAATCGAGGTGGGCGAGAAGGTCGAAACGTCCCGTCAATTCAGTCACGCTTCTCATGCCGAAACGTTTGAGGATCTGTACAAGCTGCTTACGCCAGGCGAGGTACATGTTGATGATCCGCTGCGTGGCCCACTCACGTTCCATGAGGTTCGTCAGCTCTTCGTCGGTTGTCGCGATGCCCCTCGCGCAACCACGTCCTGATTCGCAGTGATGACAGCGGATACATTCGAGGGCGACCAGATCGGCCGTACCGAGACAAACCCCGTTGGCGCCCATGGCGATGGCCTTCGCCATGTCGTAGGCAGAGCGAATGCCGCCGCTTGCGATGATGGTGATCTTGTCACGTATGCCCTCGGCCACAAGAAATTTATGTACCTTCGGAAGGGCGTATTCTATGGGCATGGCGATGTTCTTTTTTGCGATATCGGGCGCCGCTCCGGTTCCGCCGTAACTGCCGTCAAGCTGAACAATGTGCGCCCCCGCGTAGAAGCTCCCGACGGCCACCATGTCCACGTCCGTGGGCGTCGATACCTTGACCGATACAAGGGCCTTATGGTTTGTCTCTTTGATCCAGTCCACATGTTTCTTGTGGTCCTCGACAGAATAGACACTATGGAAGGGAAAGGGTGAAAAGAGAGCGCTTCCGGCCACAGCCTCACGCATGACCGCGACGCGGGGCGTTACCTTATCGCCGAGAAGATGCCCGCCAAGCCCTGGTTTTGCACCCTGGGCATACTTGAATTCAACGATGCGGACCCGTTTGATAGTCTCTTCCCTGACGCCGAAGAGGCCTGTAGCCACCTGGGTGATGATGTGATCGTCGTAAGGTATCAATTCTTCCGGATAACCGCCCTCTCCTGTACAGCAGAAGGTACCCAGGGCGGTTGCAGCGCCCACGCGGGAGAGCATCGTAACGATGCTAACGGAACCGAAGGACATGCCGCCGAGATAGAATGGTACGGGGATCGTAATCTTCGGGCGGGAGTCCTCAGAACGGTTGAGTTCTATGGCTGTTGAAATCTCATCCTCACTGATCCCGTTGTCTTTGGTCTTCGGAAAGACAAAACGAAGTTTGTCGAATCCACCACCCGAATCGCCGGTCTTATAGTTGAGGCCCTGATGGGGTATCATACCTGTAGCAGCCATATGCCAGGTGCTGGCCAGAAGGTCTCCTGGCCAACGCCTGTCTCCCAAGACTTCGAAGGAAGGGTTCAGGGTAAGGGAGATTGCCTTTTCGGGACACCGGCCCACGCAGTAGAACTCGTTCCTCACGCAGGCAAATCCGAGACACAAGTGGTCTGATGAGGCCTTCGGTCGTTTCGTCCCTTTTTTATAAACGCCATACGGACAGAGCTCAAGACAGAGTCCGCAGTTATTGCAGGCCTTGCTTATGGCAACACGATATTTGCCAAGGGCGTTACGGAAGCGGCTCGGCGCTTGCTTTATCTCAGGAAAAACAAATGTATTTCTGTCCTGTGACATCGACTAACCCCTTTTCCCCATGGTAGCAAAAATCTCTCTTTCAAGGTCTTCAAAGAACATTGCGCGACCCATTTCCCCGCGCAGACGGCGCACTTCGCGCATCCCCATGGCGCCCATAATCTCGAGAAGTTGGTTGTGCCAGCACCCAATCAGGTTCTCGATCCGCGCGGCGCCCCAGGCAGGGTCAACGCCTTCAAGCTCCACAGGACAGGGAACACCTTCCTTGCAACGGCGGCAGACCCTGCACTCCATCGCCACAAGAAGCGGAATATCGACGGTGAGAGCATCGGCTCCGCAGATGATGAGCTTTGCCATATGTTCTGCCATGGCTACGCCGCCGCCTCCGACAAGGGTTATCTGGTCCCTCATGCCCTTTTCGACAAAACGAAGGTGTATTTCTTTCATCCGCTCTTTTATGAAGAGGGGGTCCTCGGCCTTCTCCATGCCGTATTCATCGGACACGAGATGGAGCACTTCGGCTCCTTCCTCTGCGAGGCAGACCGCGCGCCCCGATGTATCAGCGGCCAATTGCATTCTGATGAAAATAACAAGGCTGGGATTCTTCTCTTTCAGGCCATGCTTAACCGCCATGGCCTGCTCGCTGTCAGGAATCTCGACGATGGAAAGTCTCTGAAGAAGTGCTGCTTCCAGGGCAGTTGGGTCACCGTCAACAAAGAGGATGGTGTTGGAGAGATATTTCTCCATATCGGAACTCAGTTCGGACTGCCGGATAACGGCAAATGTACCGAGAGCCTTTGCGGCTTCGAGGAAGGCAAGTTTGATCTGTTTTACCGGCGGAGACCACGGCAGCATATCAAACAGAATGGGAAGAGGTATCTCTATAAGCGGCGGGGGCTGCGACGTAATTTTACCGTGAACATCGAATTCAAGGGCCATCACTTTCCGGCCAAGATCGACGGTGGTACTGATGTATTCACGTCCGTGGATACCGTCTCTCGTTGGACGGACGATCTCCGACATGTCGGTCCACATGGCATCGAAACCGGAACCTGAAAACGGACCACCATATCCCGCGCCCGAAACGGGAATACGGCCGCCTTCAGCCTGGAACCAGAGGCCGGAAATGATCTCCGGGGTCCAGTAGTGATCTCCAAGGGCCTTGTATAAGGGATTGAGTCCTTTCTGGATAAGCCGGTTGGGACAGTTCTGAACACACCTGAAGCAGTCTTTGCAGACGCTGTCAAGGGAATCCAGCATCTGCCGAGTGTCAAGGGCGCGTTTTTCGTATACCTTATAGACGCAATCCTTTTTGACACAGCGGGGACACTTGAGACAGCCCTCCTCCCATGCGATCACGCCGGATTTTGTAATGGCCGGAAATCTGTTCGGCACCTGCGCGGTCTTTATATGATATTTCAGGGGCATTGTTCTACTCCTCTTAAACGTCAGGCCTCGGAATGAGCCCAGCTTCTTCAGTAATTTGTGGTACCGCGTCTTCCCACTCAATTGCCATGATGTGGACGCCCTGGATGCCCTCTATCTCCTTGAGTTCCTGAATCGTTTGAACGGCAATCTTGAGTCCTTCCTTGCGCTGCTCGCCGGCGGGGACAGATTTCATTCGCTGAATAATTTCTTCGGGCACATCCATACCGGCAACATTCGTTCGCATATATTCCGCCATACGGACCGACTTGAGGGGCGTAATGCCACCCAGTATGTAAACATTCTTGTCGAGGCCCCGGTCTCTGACCCGGTCCATCCATTCCTTGAAACGGCCAAGGTTGTAAATACACTGCGTCTGAATAAATTCAGCGCCGGCATCAACCTTCTTTTTGAGACGGATGACCCGGTAGGCAAAAGGGTCTGCGAAGGGGTTCTCCACGGCCCCGATAAAGAGGTCCGGCGGCATCGAAAGTTTTTCTCCACCGAGGACAAGACTTTCATCTCTCATCTGACGGACGAGCTTCACAAGCTGGACGGAGTCTATATCGAATACGCCCTTTGCCTGAGGCTGGTTTCCAAAAGATTGATGGTCGCCTGTCAGACAGAGGATATTACGGATACCGAGCGCCGATGCACCGAGAATATCAGACTGGAGGGCGATACGGTTGCGGTCACGGGTAACCATCTGAAGCACAGGATCAAGGCCTATCTTACCGAGAAGCACACAGGAAGCCAGGCTGGAGAGACGGACAACGCCGGTCTGGTTATCGGTTACGTTAACGCTGTCGACAAAACCCTTGAGCAGCTTGCCCTTGTTTTGAACGGCCTTGGGGTCGGCGCCCTTCGGGGGACCGCATTCGGCGGTGACGGCGAAATGACCTTTCTGTAGAATCCTTTTCAGACGACTTCCGGCTTTCATGTTGTCTGGTCCTCCCTCTTGATTTTCCTGGGTCCCTTACCCTGCTGTTTTGACCAGTCGGCAGGCGGATATACCTTTTCTAAAAGATCGAGTTGGCCCCTCTCGTCAAGGCGCTCCACGATGAGCTGCCACGCGCAGGGCGTGTCAGGATCAACTTCACATTTTCCGTCCTTCGAACCGCCGCAGGGACCGTTGAAAAGCCCCTTGGAACATCGGGTAATAGGACAGACAGCGGCAAAATATCCGAGCTTACAGTCGCCACAGGCACGGCAATTCTCAATCCAGAGACCTGCCTCCTTTGTCTCACCGATGAAGGTAGTATTGAGGGCGGGAACGATGATCGCTCGAGGAAAGACTTCGGCAACCGCCTGTACGCCGGCTCCGCACCCGAGGGAAAGTACGGCGTCATAGCCATCGAGAAGGTCCGTCAGTTGATCGATAAATTCATAGACACACTGGCGGTCCAGAGTGATCTCTTTGATTTCCAGATCGCGGCCCTCTTTGGAGGCATCCATGCGGAGCGCCGAAGCGAGAAGGCCCACCTCCTTCTCGCCGCCTGATGCGCATTCAGCCACGCAACTGCCACAGCCTGCGACAATGATCTTCTTGTAGGGTGCGATCATCTCCTTGATCTCAGATAAAGGTTTTCTTTCCGCGGTAATCATGCTTACTCCTTTTTTCTGGGGCTCGCATCGCCCCCTCGTGCCACCCGCTAAGCTTGGCCCCGGTCTTGAACATCGTCACGGGTCGCGGGTACCTGGCGAAAGCCATTTTGTGTTGCGTGGTTTAGCCTCTTAAGCCTCCCCTTCTCGCTCAAGAATGAGCCAAGGGGTGATATTTTATATTCAACCACTTTTGGCTTTTGGCTATTCACCACATTCACCATGTACTATCCACTATACCACGTGGGCTCATGCCTAAAACCCGCATGGGTAGTCGCCCCCTCCACAGGCAAAGCCTGTGAAAACCTATTTCCTTCCTTTGTTCATCGGGGCTACGGGCGAAGGACCGACAAGCGCTTCTCGCGCAAGTAATCCCTGCGCCAGTTCGTCGATGGTCGTTTTGGTTCCCGTTTCGAGATGTATAAGTTCAAGACGTTCCCGCTCGAGACCAATCTCCTCGATGAGCCCCTGGGCAAATGCAAGACGTTTCCGCGCGCGGAAATTGCCTTCACGATAACGGCACGCCCCCTCAGGACAGGTGATAAGGTAGACTTTATCGGCGCCTGATTCCAGAGCACGCAAGAGGTGAAGAGGTTCGATGCGCCCGCTGCAGGGCAATGGGAAAAATCTGATCCGAGGGCCCAGTTCCTTTTCGAATGTACGCCTGTTCACATCCTGCTGTGCATCGATTTGCTGACAAAAGAAGATTGCAATGTTAAGTCCGGCACTTTTTTGATCCATGTTCCCTGACCTTTTAACTCCCGATAAATGGCCGATAGCGAATAGTCAAAAACTATCGTTCTTTTCTTGACAAAAAAGGGGCGTCCCTTGAGACGCCCCTGTCATAATAAGCGTACATCCACCACGGCACCTCATTGTACCGCAACGGCATAAAATATACCACCCGACCGAACACCTGTCAATAGATTTACGCCACGAGATTAACGACGATCCTCATCGTCCTTTGTTGTTGTCAATACCCGCTCGCGTGAGTTCCACCATAAAGCCGGTCGCCTCTTTCTCGCCTCTTTTCCTTCGTCAACAAAAAGCTTGATGACTTTTCGGAGCTTCAGAGACGTCTCGGTGATATGCATAAAATTCAAAAGAATCTGGTCTGCCTGCGTGTCATATTTCTCTTTGATGTTTCTTGTATCGCTCAAAATCTTCTCAACGAAAGCCTCTTCGCCTGACTGAAACCAGCTCTGTATCATATCCTCCGTCACTTCAATATGGAACTGGAGACCATACGCATTCTGTCCAACCCGAAAAGCCTGGTTTCTGCAGTCCTTGCCCGTAACAAGAAGGACCGCTCCTTCGGGAATATCAAAGGTATCTTCGTGCCATTGAAAAACCTGCATGTGATCGGGACTTTTGCTGAAGAGGGAATCATTTTCCCCTTCTCCGGTTTTCTTCACTCTGCACCAGCCAATCTCCCTTTGTGGGGCCTTTTTCACCCTTGCTCCGCAGGTCTTTGCCAGAAGCTGCGCTCCCAGGCAAATACCGAGCAAGGGAATTTCCCCGATAAGGGCCTTCCTGATGTAATGTTCTTCCTCTATGAGAAAGGGGTATTTTGCTTCTTCGTGCACATTCATGGGCCCGCCCAGAACCACAACCGCGCCGACTTCATCAAAACCAGAAGGCAGCTCCTCTCCTCTGGAAAGCTCGATGGTTTCAATAGCCCACCCATGGGTGGTAAAAATCTTCTCTATTAATCCGGGCCCTTCGTCTTCAACCTGTTTTATAATCAGTAAGTTTCTTTCCATAATGTTGTCCTCATCTCCTGGAAAATCTCAGAGATTCACTGATCTTCAAGGAATCGGCGGTATTGAACTGCGTTGTTCGGTATTGATTAAACTCCTCGCTGACAATGAGGGACAGGCACTTCGGCGTGCACTTTTGCTATGTACTTTTACTATAATGCATGGTAACCATATTTACAAGCACTATATAGTGGCAGGGTAATTTGAGAAAATGTAATTCTTCCTCACTTCTCATGATCTTTCGTTTTCTACAATCTTTGAAAGGGGAGGCTCCTCAAGGAGAGGCGAGAAAAAGGTGTCGGTCACGATCCTTTAGACTCAGCCAGCTGATTGGGCTTGGTCGAAATGACTGTAAGAAACCAGACGACGGTGTGATGTAATCGACTACTTGTTTCTCTTGAAAACCAATACCGAAGCAAAGCCCTGTGTGGAAGAGGATTTCCCGTGGGGCTCTACGAGCACTAAGTAATGCCCGGGTCCCTAAGAGGTCAGAATGCAACAACTTGAGTTGAATGATATCTTATCGAAGATAGTGCCTATACTGCTCACTTTTGTTCTGGGTTTTTTTCTCAAGAAGCGACGGCTCTTCACGTCTGAACATGCGGAGATATTTCTGAAGCTCGTTTTCTACATCGCACTTCCTCCGCTCATCCTGCTCTCAGTTGTCCACACAAGACTTTCTTTGAATCTCATCTATCTTCCGTTAATCTGCGCGATCGTTACTCTTGTCACCCTTCCGATCGTTCACACCACCGGTCGGTCCTTTCATCTTCCCGACCCTTCGCTGGGTGTATTCATCGTCGGCCCCATGATCATCAATACCACTTTCGTCCTCCCCTTTCTTTTGTCTGTCTACGGACCGGAAGCCATAGCTAGGCTCTCGATATTTGATGTGGGTAACAACATCATGATCTATACCGTTGCCTACTACTGCGCCAACAGGTATGGAACCACGCAGGGATCAAAAAGCATGCTGAAGATCATTGCCCGATCGCCTCTTCTTTACGCCCTGGTAGTGGGACTCATCCTCAATGTTGCAAAGGTGCCGCTCTCTCCTGTTTGTTTGAGTTTCCTCCACCTGCTTAGCGACACGGTGACCCCCCTGGTCATGCTCTCCCTTGGAATCTATTTTAGCCCCACAGTCATTAAAGCCGGTCCAACCTTTGTATCGATTGTCCTGCGAATAGTGATGGGATTTCTCCTCGCCCTTTTGCTTGTGTTTCTCTTCCGGGTAGAGGGTCTTAACCGGGCGGTTGTTCTCATTGCCTGCTCCGCGCCTTTGGGATTCACTACGTTAGCCTTCGCCGCTATCACCGGTTTGGATACGGAGTTCGCTGCAAGCTCCGTCTCTTACTCTATTGTGATAGGGCTTCTTACAACGCCCATTCTCCTCTTTTTCCTGTCACACTGGGCTTAGTAACGGCTCCGGGTGCTGTCGTAGCTATTCTGCCGTCTACCGATAATACGCGCGATCTTAAGGATACTGATCCCGTGTTGTTGCGTCTTGCGCACTTCAACGTCAGCTTTAACCACGAAATGTCGCGCAAGCTTTGAGGAACTTGCGAATTTACCCCAGACACCGGGGCACGCTGACAAGCTTTTTGAGAAGGATAGGAAAAAGGTTTGTTATCCGTCTCACCCGCACAAGAGATCCCGTTCATACGGGTGAGAGAAAGCATTGCTCTGATATTGCCTTGTGCCCTTTTTTCACCTGACGAAGCAGTTATGAGGTATGAGGAAAGAACCGAAGGTTACCATCCGCTGCGATTGTCTGTCCCGGAGAACCGCCCAAGCATGACCATCCGTTATTTCTCATTGTGGCAAAAGAATTCGGCAAAGAACCGATGATGCTTTTCACGAACTGTCCGATGAGCACAAAGGCCAAGGCAACAATCTGGCGTATCGTTTAAACCTATCTGACCCGCGTACGGTGTGATGAGCCCTTCCGCTCTATCAAACAGTGTGATAACCTGGCAGATATACGGGAAACTCCAGGGTCACTTTCCGATTGACAGAAGGGCTGGTAAAATGTAATATGTTGTAATCCGCACCAGCCGGCAATGATTTTCTAAACTTTTTTAAATGACATTTCCGGGTAGATGACCGAGACCATGACTGATATAGCAAGTCATGAAGGATATAAGGGGCTTGCCTCCGTCAACGTCTATGTATATAAATACAACATCATACTATCTGCCGGAAACCGTCGTTCACAACGAATACTATACGAGATTAGTCGGCCTCAGTGACGAATGGATCTATAAACGGTCAGGGATTAGGAAAAGACCAAAAGCCGGCCCTGAAGAGAACACGAACACAATGGCCATCGAAGCAGTTAAAGCGGCTATCGACATGCTTCCTTATCGGCTCAGGGATGTTGATCTCATCGTCGGGGCTACATATACGCCTTATGATACCGTCGGGACCCTTGCCCACGCTGTACAGGGCTATTTCGATATTCCACGAGCACGAGTCGTCTCTGTCTCTTCCGCCTGCTCATCGTTTATCAACGCCGTAGAGGTCGTCGAGGGATATTTCGCTACAAACAAAGCACGGCGCGCTATTGTTGTTGCCTCCGAACATAATACGGCCTACAGTGACGACGAGGACAAACAATGCGGCCATTTGTGGGGCGACGGAGCCGGGGCCGTGTTCATTTCCAAAGAAAAAATATCCGGAAACGATATAAAGATTGTGGACGTCAACACGACGGGGCTTGCCCATATCGGGAAAGGTATAGAGGCAGTCTGTCTGAGACCCAACGATGGGGGCTTGCAAATGCCATACGGGAAAGACATCTTCATGAACGCGAGCAGGTATATGGTTTCCGAAGTTGAAAACATCCTGAGAAAGAACCATCTCACCATGCAGCAAATAGACCACATTATTCCTCATCAGGCCAATTCGAGAATCATCTCCGGCATAGCTACAAGCCTGGGGCTGCGCAATGGAAAAATGATCACCAATATACAAGACACCGGCAATACAGGCTGCGCAAGCACGATTATCGCCCTTTCTCAAAACTGGAACAGATTTCGCAAAAATGCCTTTATCGTTGTGACCGTTTTCGGCGGCGGATATTCGAGCGGCTCAATGCTTTTGAAAAAACTCTAATACCAAGCTTGCTTCATTCATATACCTTTGTTGCCACGTCGTCGCCCGGGTGCCCTCTGGGGGCTATTTTTGAATGCAACTTGGTATAATACTGATCGGCGTTCTTCAATGGACTTTAGTCGCATGCCTCCCCGGGCCTCTTCGACATATTTTCTCAGTGGTCCGGATCCTGACTCCCGATCCTTGAACCCAAATCTTTGGCCCCCGATCACTGAGCAATACTCCTGGTTGCAGGTTTACAATAATATTCCTTAAAGCTTATCTGAAAATTCCGCCTTTCCTGAACATGGTGAAGATGTTCGCGCTGTTGAATTCCGGAAAGGGCGCGGGAATGAAGGAGAGTACAAGAATAATGAACACAACAAGAGCGATGATTTTTCTTGTATTGTCAAGGCCTGTCTCCGTGTCGAAGGGCGGCGGATGATGTCTGCCGAAAATCAAAAGGAGGATAGAGATAAGCAACCATCCCGGGTTATAAAAAACTGCAAGCAAAAGGAGTATTGCGATGATCACGCGAAAGATCGTTCTGCTCCTGTCCCCAAAGACAGCATAGAGCACGTGGCCTCCGTCGAGTTGACCCACGGGAAGAAGGTTAAGCGCGGTAACAAAGAGCCCCACCCAGCCGGCATAGGCAAAAGGGTGCAAGACAAGGTCAAAACCTTGCGGTATTTTTCCTATGAGGATGCCCTGAAGGATTTTGAAGAGCAACGGGTTTCCAAGTTGTTCATAAGAAGCGCTTTTTATGACAAGCTGGATTTTTGACAATTTGATTCCCAAAATAATAAAGGGCAGAGATACAATAAAACCGGCCAGAGGGCCCGCGACCCCGATATCGAAGAGCGCCTGTTTGTTGGTCACGGTCCCTTTCATTTTGATGATAGCGCCAAATGTGCCGAAGGGTTCCATGGGAAAGGGGATGAAAAACGGCAACGTCGACGGTACCCTGTACTTTCTCGACATGACATAGTGGCCCATCTCATGGGAAAGAAGGATCGTCATAATGGCAAAACTATAAAGGAAACCTCCCACAAGGAGGGTGGAACAGATAGTGAGAAGGAAAAGAACAATGTGGAGCCAGAGCATATTACGCCTTTAACAGACCGTATTCCATGCGTACGCGGTCATACTTTGTACCGCTCTTGACCTGCACATCGAAATCCGTAAGCATGTCAAAAAAGGCAAGGAGGTCTCCTGTTGTGATCTTTTGTCCTATCTTGGACAACTTGTAGGCATAATATGGATGCTGAAAGGGAAGATAACGCCTTTTCTCCGAAGATTTCATATCAAGACCCTCTTTCCAATGTTTGAAGGCCTTGGCAAAAACGGGATATTCCGAGCGCTCATCGACCATGTTTTCCATGTCTTTTGTCTGCAGAAGAAGCCGTATCTGATTCACGAGATAGCTGTGAACGGCAAGGATGTTCTGACCATTCTCCATGAGGTTTTCAAAAACGGCGAGCATCTCCTTCTTGTCCGTCTTCTGAAAAGCGTCAAAGAGTAACATGAGGGTATCCTCATGGGTCTCGGCCACAATGGCCCTTATATCCTTCGACTCTATGGTCTGTTTATCTCCCACGTAAGCGATGAGCTTCATCAACTCGGATTCCAGTATGGACTCGTCCCGGATACGCTCTCCGAGAAGATCAAAGGCCTTATCCGTCATCTTCTTCCCGTACTTCCTGAGAAAACTCCGCACTTTTCCCTTGAGACGTTTCTCCTTGTCCTGTTCAAGGATGATCACTCTCCCCTTGATACGTTCCGCAATTTTATCAGAAGCACCCGTCATAAAGATGACGACTGATATCCTCTCTTTAAGCCCTTCCAGGTGCCCTTTCAGTTCATCGGCGAGGTCACCGTCCGGATCGATGATGACGAGTACGAGGTTCTCATTGATAAACATGTTTGAGGCCATCTCGATGACTGCTTTCCGTATGTCTTTTCCTGAGGCTATGACGATTTGCGGGTCCTTGTGGAGTTCGCCGGCAAGAACGTGTATGTCTTCCTGGATATTCTCTTTTGCTCCAAGGGCAATGACAATCTCTTTCACCTGTGTAGAATACTATAGCGGCTATGTTTTTTCAATAAATCAAAAACATGAATAAGAAACGATTCATCCGGTTCTTACGTATTTCCTTAATCGTTGCCCGCCAAGTTTTCCGAGATTACGAAGATTTCAAGCAGCACCTGTTACAATAGCCGTCAGCAATCTTAGTCACACATGATACAAAAAAAGCCTTGACGAATGTAACCCTATGAGTTACAATTGGAGCTGTGATCAAATCCTTCAAACGCAAGGGATTACAATTGTTCTTTGAGACCGGCAGCAAGAAGGGGATTATTCCGGACCATGCCGAGAAACTTGCCCGTCTTCTTGATCGACTCGATGCATCTGTCTCGCCGGGTGATATGAATTTGCCTGCATACACATCACATAAGATGATCGAAAAAGAAGAAGGAACCCGGTCGGTTTGGGTAAACGGAAACTGGCGCGTAACCTTCCGATTTGAAAAGAAAGATGCCGTTTTTGTTGATTATCGAGATTACCATTGAGGAGGTGACACATGCGGGGCAGACAACCGACATATCCCGGAAAAGTCCTTTTAGAGGATGTGATGAAGCCTTTGGGAATCACCATAAGCGAAGCTGCAGAAGGATTGGGTGTTTCTCGAAAGACCCTCTCCGAAATAGTCAATGGCAAATGCGGCCTCAGCCCCGAGATGGCCGTCCGCATCGGGAAGGCCACGAATACATCGCCGGAAAGTTGGCTTGCCATGCAAACCAGACTGGATCTCTGGAAGGCCATACAGAAAGAATCTAAGAACGTTGTCCGGTTCACATGATCACCTGCGGTAAATGAATGAGGAGTGCTGTTAATCAATGGAAGGAGGCCCCTTTTTGTTTCTTTCCTACCGGTTATAGAGCACATCCATCCTTCTGATTGCTTCGGTGTCGGTTACGTTGTCTAAATACATCTGGCTGGTCTTCAGATCCGAGTGTCTCAAGATTACCCTTGAGATGACCTCAAGACGAATACCGTTTCTCTCGCATGGGTTGCCGAGTGTCTTCTCAGGCCATGGGGCCTGATCTCGAACATTCACTTTATACCCAAGCCTTTTGATAAATGATCTTACCGTCGAGTAGCAGATCGGGAAGATGCGGTCACCCGCGTTGAGATTCCGCTGATACATAGTCTTTCAATCGTATTGCCAAAGACTCGGGCATATAGGCCACTTCCTCTTCACGACCCTATTTCGGTTTCCTCAAAAGGAGCTTTCTGCCCCTTACATCGGAGACCATCAACCGGAGTACCTCTCCCACCCTGAGACCGCATCGTGCCCGGAGTTCCATTATCAACCTGTCCCTTCATTTCTTGGACCGATAGATGACTTCGTCGACAACCTTCCGTACCACTATCGTTCTGTATAAAAAACCAGGCAGCAAGTCTGTTGCCTGGTTTTGTTCTGCGGCTTTCCGTCCCTTCTTTCGAGGCTCAGGTCCCCTGATCAGAAGGGTTTACGGTTCTTCTTGAGAAACTCGAGACCCGTCATAGGATACAGGGCATAAATGAGAATGTCGCCCATGTCTTCGCTGATACCTTTCAACGCCTCTCTCGCCTTAGGAAGTTCCGGTTCGATGACATCGCCCGGTCTCGTGTCGATAGGGGTATTTCCTTTCGCGTAGTTTTTCAGGGCCTTCTGTCTGATCTCCTCGCTGACCGGCGCCGGCGGCCTTCCGTATAATCCGTAGAAATAGTCTCTGACTTCGTTGGTGATCATTTTGTAGCGGCCCGCAACAACGTTGAAGACAGCCTGCACGCCAACAATCTGACTCGTGGGGGTAACGAGGGGAGGGAACCCGAGGTCCTTCCGTGTAGCCGGTATTTCTTCGTAAACTTCCTTCAGTCTGTGGATGGCTTTTGCCTGTTTCAACTGGCTCACAAGGTTGCTGATCATGCCACCCGGTATCTGGTGCATGAGAACACCGATGTCGATAACGGAGAAACGTGTCGTATCGGCAAAATTCATATATTTAGGAACAATGGTTTCAAGGTATTCGTCGATTTCTGCGAGGGTCTCAAGATCAAAATATGTTTCATGAGGAGTTCCCTGCAATGTTACCACCAAGGGCTCCACAGCACAGTGGGAAGACCTCATGGCAAAAGGGGCAAGACAGGTGTCAACACCGTCAGCGCCCGCTTCTATTGCCTTTAGAAGGGCCATGGAAGCCATACCGCTCGTGTAATGCGTATGGATATGAACAGGGATTGAGATGTTCGCCTTAAGCTGGGAGACAAGGTCATACGCGTCATAGGGAGAGATGATCCCCGCCATATCTTTTATACAGAAAGAATCCGCTCCCATATCCTCGATCTTTTTTGCCTTTCCTACGTAGTAGTCGATGTTGAAGATGGGCCCTCCAAGCCTTTTTTCGGTAAGCGAATAAGAAATAGAGCCCTGGATATGTTTTCCACATTTTTTAATAGCCTTGAAAGCGGCGATAAAATTACGTTCATCGTTGAGCGCATCAAAAACCCTGAATATATCAATACCAACTTCGGCGGCCTTCTCGACAAAGGCCTCAACCACATCATCGGCATAATTTCTGTATCCGACAAGATTCTGTCCCCGAAGGAGCATCTGGAGTTTCGTGTTGGGCATTTTTTGCTTGAGAAGTTTCACCCGTTCCCAAGGATCTTCGTTAAGAAAACGGGTCATCACATCAAAGGTAGCGCCGCCCCATACTTCCATAGAATAAAAACCAATACTGTCCATTTTTTCGGCTATGGGAAGCATATCGTCTGTTGTCATTCTCGTCGCGAAAAGCGACTGATGGCCATCCCGAAACGTTAAGTCCGTAATGTGAACAGGTTTTTTTTCCACCATATTGAATTCCCTCCTCTTCGAAATGTGAAATAAGTTACATGATTGTGGGGGAAAAATCAATGGAATTTTTCCGGTAAATCATGGTATGTATATAGCCTCGGGAAGTAGCTCAGTATGGTGTAGAGCACAGCGTTCGGGACGCTGGGGTCGCAGGTTCAAATCCTGTCTTCCCGATTGATTCTACAGCGATTCACCCTCACACTGCGAAAATTTGCCAACCGTCTCCACCGTGGTTCTTAAGCTCTCCACCTTATGACCTAATTTCCCGGAAAAATTATACCTATGCCATGCCAGGGAGTTGGATATCCAAGGCTTTGAGAATATCCCGCTGCGCCTTGGTCACCTCTGTGAGGATATGACCGTACTTCCCGGAATATTTAACCTTGGTCAACGTCTTCATCTCCTGCAGCAGTTCGCGCACCGTGTATTCCTCGATGAGTTTCGATGAGCGCATCTCCTTGCGTATCGCACTGATGAGAATCAGAGCTATGAACTGCACGAAAAGCCTTCCGTCTACGGTCGCCGACGTATGCATCCGCAGCCGCTTCAGGTCGAGCGAATTCTTCAGGTCGTCGAAGCACTTCTCCACTGCGTCCTTGTCGCGGTAGACCCGCATGGCTTCCACCGAATCCTTGATCCCGTTAGAGAGCAGCGCCTGGAAACCAGCGTAGCGGCTGATGTGTTGGCTCACCGCCTCCGAGTTGAAAGATACATGCAGTCCGCGCTTGGGGGTTGTCTTCTGGATGAGAAAGTCGTCATAGGCCTTCTGGTGGTCGGCCACCGGCTTGCCCGACTCGAGCTCGCCCTTGTACTGGAGCAGTTCCTCGTTGAACTTGTCCACATCCTTGGCCCGGTTGGTGGCGTTGTAGTACAAATGCAGATAGCAGCGGCGCTTCTCCTTCCCCCATGGATACAACCGTGAATGGACATAGAGTACCTCGTCATCGAGCTTGCGGTATCCCTCAGGACCGTGGATGGTCTTGTGGATGTCGTCTATGGCTTGCAGCAGCCATTTATTGCTCAACGGCACCAACATGGTGAATCGGTCGCGGTTCTCAACCAAAGCGTCCACGTTCTTCCTGCTGTAAAAACCCTTGTCCATCACGTAGTGCAGCCGCTTGACCTCCAGTGCCTTGAAGGTCAGCACGAGGTTGCGCAGCGTTGAGACGTCGTTTATGTTGCCAGGTACCCGGTGGTAGTACACCGGCAGCGCGGATTTCTGGCCGAACAGCATCGCGAGATTGAGCTGGGGGAGCTTCTCCCTGTCGCGGTTGTGACCCCATTTGATGAATTCGTTGAGTTCCGAATACGACGATACCGACGTGATGTCGTAGCAGATGTAGTCGTCCTTCAAGACCTTGCCTATCCACTTCGCAAGGAAGGTCTGCTTGCCGTCGGTCCCGATGGAGGAGAGTATCTCGCTTATGCGCTGGCTTGCCAAGGACGCCGCGAGGGCGGGCTCATGGCTTTTTGCCCAGGATTCGCAATAGCTGAGCGCTCCACCCTCTATGGCGAGGTAGTTGGCCATCGCCAGGATCTGCCGGTGGGTATCGGGAAAGCAGGACTTCAGCGATCTCTCCAGACCGGTGCGCTTGGAGAACTCATCCAACACAACCGCTGGGCCGACGATCTGCGCCGATGCGGTGACCGCGGGATCCCGGACCGCCGCCTGCTGGGGATCAAGGCGTTTGGAGGGGACAAACTCGCCAGTTACCCGGTCAAGCTTGCCGATACAATTTCGTTTATTCCTGGCCTGTTGTTTATTCTTATCCCAGTACCCGGATGATTCGTAAACATATGTAACGCCATTGTTCTTGTTCTTCACATAGACAAGCGACATATAAACACCCCATTCATTGGTATAATTCTACCAATGAATGGGTAGAAAAGTCAAGCAAAAATTGCCTTTAGCCTTAATCTATAATGTTTGTTGCACGATCCTTGTTATAATTTCGGCGGGAATTTAGGTTATGTTGGTATCATTGTTTGATTTTTTCATCTTTTGTCATTCTTTTGTTCTCCGGACTTGTAGACGGCAAGACACAAAAGAAGGGAAATGCTGCCCCGCATGCTGTTGCAGGAACTTCTTATTTTTCTTCCCCGGAAATTCATGTTCTCAGCCTGCGTATTCCGATCCAACCCGGCCACCGATTATGATTGAACCCGGCCACCAAATATGATCCAAGCCGGCCACCCGTTATGATGAACCCGGCCACCCCCTAACGGAACCCAAAAGACGCTGGATAAATTCACAATAATGCCGTTACACTTCTTCAAAAAATGTAAGGAGCGACAATGGCATTTAGGAGATTATCTATGCGAAAGATCAAAGAAGTATTAAGGCTCTGTTGGCACAACGGATTCACAGCGAGACAGGCGGCAAAGAGCTTGGGGATCGCCCGGAGCACCCTCAAGGATTACCTTGACCGGGCACAAAGAGCAGGACTTTCCTGGCCCCTTCCCGAGGACCTCGATGAGGGCTCTCTCGAAAACCTGTTGTTCCCGTCTACCGTCCCCCTCTGTGTGGAAAGAAGGAATATGCCTTCCTTCGACTATCTCTTCAAGGAACTCGCCAGAAAGCATGTCACCATGCAGCGCTTATGGCATGAGTACAAAGAAGAAAACCCCGATGGGTATCAGTACAGCCAGTTCTGCCTCAGGTACCGTCACTGGAAAAAGACGCTCGACATTTCCCTTCGGCAGGACTATAAAGCAGGAGAAAAACTCTTCGTTGACTATGCGGGCGATACGATCCCCATCCATGATCCGGCAACCCACGAGACCACACCGGCATATCTCTTTGTGGCAACATTGGGGGCAAGCAACTATACCTATGCCGAAGCGGTCCTCTCCCAGAGCCTCCCTTCCTGGATAAGCTCCCATATCCACACGTTTGAGTTCATGGGGGCAGTTCCTATGATTACCACACCCGACAATACCAAAACAGGCGTCACCTCACCCTGCCGGTATGAACCGGATCTCAATCCCACCTATCAGGATATGGCTCTCCACTATGGTACAACCGTCATCCCGGCCAGGGTGAAAAAACCACGGGACAAAGCGAAAGTCGAAGCGAGCGTGCTGATCGCAGAAAGATGGATCATGGCTGCTCTCCGTAATCATACCTTCTTCAGTATCGGAGAACTCAGAAAGGCAGTAAGGGAAAAGCTCGAAGAGCTCAATACCCGCCCTTTACAGAAACTCAAGGTATCGAGAACGGAGCTCTTTCACACCATCGACAAACCCGCCATGAAGCCCCTTCCCGAGAGACGGTATGAGTATGCCGAGTGGGAGAAGCACAAAGTGAATATCGACTATCATATCGAAGTAGACCATCACTACTACAGCGTCCCGTATCAGCTGAGAGGGGAAACGGTGGAGGCGAGGATCACGCCGGCCACGGTAGAGATCCTCTTCAAGGGACGAAGGGTGGCCTCCCATGGGCGGAGCCACCTTCCCGGCAGACATACCACGCTCTCCGCCCATATGCCGGAATCACATAAACGCTATCTGGAATGGAGCCCCTCCCGCATTATCAAGTGGGCGGCAAAGTCAGGACCATCGACCGAGTGTCTGGTCACACAGATCATGGAACAGAAGGTTCATCCCGAGCAGGGCTTCAGATCCTGTCTCGGCATCATGAGACTGGGAAGGAGATACGGGATTGAGAGACTGGAAGACGCATGCAAAAGAGCACTCGCCATGAAAGCATATTCCTATAGAAGCGTGGAGTCGATCCTGAAAAATAATCTCGACGGGAAGGATCTTCTTTTGGAGCATTCTTCCGGGACCGCCATCATCCACGAGAACGTCCGGGGCAAGACCTACTATCAATAAAAGGAGATGACCATGTTAAACGAACAGACCTTTGAAAAACTCTCTACAATGAAACTCTTCGGCATGACAAAAACGCTGAAGGACCAGATGGCGCAGCCCGATATGGACGAGTTCTCCTTTGAGCAGAGGTTCGCCATGCTCGTCGACGCGGAGTGTCTCTTCAGGGAAAACAGGAGGATGAAGAGGCTTCTCGATACTGCGAAGCTTAAACTATCCGCCTCAATGGAGGACATCGACTACCGTACCCCCAGGGGTCTCGATAAATCGGTAATCATGCGTCTCGGGACCTGCGAGTGGATAACAAGACACCAGAACGTCATTATCGAGGGACCGACCGGAACGGGAAAAACCTTCATCGCCTGTGCACTGGCCCATAAGGCATGTAGAGAGGGAATGAGCGCATTCTATATCAGGACTCCGAAGCTCTACTACACCACGGCCATAGCACGAGCCGACGGCAGCTATGCAAAAACACTGGCGAGACTGGCGAAGGTATCGGTCCTTATCCTTGACGATCTCGGTCTTGCCGCCCTCACTGACGGGGAAAGAAGAGACCTTCTGGAAGTAATTGAAGACAGGCATGGGTCGGCATCAACTATCGTTACGAGCCAGCTGCCGGTAGAGAACTGGCATGAGATGATAGGCGACCCCACGATCGCCGATGCCCTTCTTGACAGACTGATCCATAACGCCCACAGGATACACCTAAAAGGAGAATCGATGAGAAAGAAAAAAACATCCTTGACACAAAAGGAAGATATGAAGTAAAAGAAACTACCAGCGTCGCCTGACGGCTCCGACGGGGGGTGGCCGGGTTCATCATAACAGATGGCCGGCTTGCTCCGGAATGGGTGGCCGACTTGGGTCATAAAACGTGGCCGACTTCATCGGAATGGGCAGCAGCCTTCGTGCTCCTTCACGGATAATCTCTTCGAGGAAACTTTTTGTTGAGTCATCTTGTACTTGCTTTTTCTCCTGTTTACATTCATTCTTTTCCATAAGGCGTATCCTTCCTTTCACCCCTCTCCAGAGGGGAGCACTGTGGGATTTGATGAATCCATAAAGGATACGTCTTTTTTATTCTCATACACAACATTTGATTATAACTCCATATCGTTGCATGACCCGCAGGTCCTTAACCCCGAGTACCTTCGCAACCTCATAGATATCTTTGCTGGACTTTACCGCACGGGTTGCAAAAGCACAACAATCCACCACAACGATTAATCAGGAGATCTACGAGCCTCAACGTTACCTAGTTAGACGCTAACTTTGGACGCAATAAAAGCACATAAAGTAAAGATAAGACATAAAATATTTTTACCTATATGGGTACCAATCTTCACAGTTCTGAAAGGTATACAGCTTGATGATTTCAGGAAAAAATGAATAGAATTGCTCACACCAATTTTTTAAAGTCCGTTGACTGGAAAAATGTTGAGTAGCACCTACCTATATCGCATTGGGCGTACGATGAAGAACTGAGGATTACGCTTTATAATCTTGTATTCTGTTCAGAAATTCATTTTCGTTGATTTCAGGAAAGACTGAAGGTCTTTAGCTGAACGTAGCCAAAGCCACAAATAATGTAGGCCTTCCCATACGTGAGCGTTGTTTATAGGAACAATAATTTATAATATCAATGGGTTACAATTAAACATCGATATGGCATAGTTCTTGCTTACCTGAAGGCTATGAACAAATTTTCTCATGAAATTAAAAATATGGAGGACAAAAAAATGAAAAAGTTACTTTTAGTAGCGGGTGCAGTAACAATGTTAATGAGCATGGTAGCGGGGTCTGTTTTCGCGGGTTCAATTACACCGACCGTTAATGTTTCGGGAACGGTAATAGGTACGTGCAAGGCGGGAACCACAGGGAGCCTGTCTTTTTCCATCGATCCGTCCTTAGCCGGACCCATAGCGGCGACCGTAACGGATGCAACGGTCTTTGGCTCGAAAGGAACCCCCTTTACGGTCACGGCAGTGAGTGCGAATGCTGGAGGAAGCGCCGCGACCTGTGCAGTGCCGGGTATCACGGGCACGCTCAAGGACTCAAGTGCCGACACCATGAACTATACGTTTACGTGCAGTGTCTATAATAGCGGTGGAACCCCAAGCGGCACGAATGCCGGTACAGGCAAGGGATTTGGCACAGGAAATGACGTGCGCCTTGGCCTGGGCGGATCCATTCTGGCAGCGAGCTATCAAAACACACCGGCGGGTACAACTTACGCCGACACGGTTACCCTGACGATCTCATATTAACAGCCAGCAAACCCGCCGTTTCACGACCGTAAGATCGGTTAAGTCTTGTCCTCCAAGACTGAAACGGCGGGTCCTTTTTTTACCCAACAATTGTGGTTCATCTGGTTCTTGCGTACTTTTTAGAACTGCAGGGTGAGTCTCTCTTACGCCTATAAATGCTCAATGTCTGATAAGGGCGAGAGATAAATGATTGTGGATAGAAATAGCAACAAGAAGGCCACCGATACGCCGAATCTATGGCGCATTCGGTGACCTTACTTCAGGCCTTAAGGGCCAGCCACCATAGCTGTCGGAGAAACCGCATTGACCTGGCTCCATGTGGTGCCATACCATTGCCAGAGACCACCTGATCCAAAGTCTCCATACAATATCGAACTGGAGGCCACCATATTGTTCGGACCAACTGCATTGACCTGGCTCCATGCGGTACCGTTCCATTGCCAGAGACCGCCAGCTCCGAAGTTCCCGTAGAGGAGCGAACCTGAGACTACCATAGTTGCCGGAGAAACCGCATTGACCTGGCTCCATGTGGTGCCGTTCCATTGCCAGAGACCGCCTGATCCAAAGTCTCCATACAATATGGAACTGGAGGCCACCATATTGTTCGGAGAAACCGCATTGACCTGGCTCCATGCGGTACCGTTCCATTGCCAGAGACCGCCTGATCCAAAGTCTCCATACAATATGGAACTGGAGGCCACCATATTGTTCGGAGAAACCGCATTGACCTGGCTCCATGTGGTGCCGTTCCATTGCCAGAGACCGCCTGATACAAAGTCTCCATATAATATCGAACTGGAGGCCACCATATTGTTCGGAGAAACCGCATTGACCTGGCTCCATGTGGTGCCGTTCCATTGCCAGAGACCGCCTGATCCAAAGTTCCCGTAGAGGAGCGAACCTGAGGCTACCATACTTGTCGGAGAAACCGCATTGACCTGGCTCCATGTGGTGCCGTTCCATTGCCAGAGACCGCCTGATCCAAAGTTCCCGTACAATATTGAACCGGAGAAGCCAGTATGCTTAAGGTCATGATGGAACATGGGCCAAGGCGAGTTCGCGAGCCCTGAGGACGAGCTGTAGATGGCATAGAGGTTAGAGTTATCTGACCCCACATAGATGGTTCCATCGGCTCCGATTGCGGGCCAGGACTCGGTCGCGTTTGCGTTTGCTATGGCATACGACCACTGGAGGGTGCCGTTGGGATTGATGGCATAAAAGTCAGGGCCTTCTGGCCCGACATAGATGGTTCCATCGGCTCCGATTGCGGGGGCACACCATATCTTGCCTCCCATGCCATACGACCACTTGAAGGTACCGTTGGGATTGATGGCATAGAGGTTCTTGTCATATGACCCCACATAGATGGTACCGTCGGCTCCGATAGCAAGGGAAGAACTGGCCATGTCTCCCATGCCATACGACCACTTGAAGGTACCGTTGGGATTGATGGCATAGATGCTATTGTCGTCTGACCCCACATAGATAGTGCCATCGGCTCCGATTGCGGGGGACTGCTCGACCTCGTCCCCTGTAGGATAGGACCACTTAAGAGTGCCGTTGGGATTGATGGCGTAGAGGCTATGATCCTGCGACCCCACATAGATGGTACCATCGATTCCGATTGCAGGGGAAGAGCAGACTATGCCTCCCATGCCATACGACCACTTGAAGGTACCGTTGGGATTGATGGCATAGAGGTTCTTGTCACTTGACCCCACATAGATGGTACCGTCGGCTCCGATAGCGGGGGAAGAGGGGCTTGTGTTGATCGAGCTTTCTATGGCATACGACCACTTGAAGGTACCGTTGGGATTTATGGCATAGAGGTTCTGGTCGTATGACCCCACATAGATAGTCCCATCGGCTCCGATTGCGGGGGAAGAGTCGACATAAGACCCTGTGGCATAGGACCACTTGAAGGTGCCGTTGGGATTTATGGCATAGAGGTTCTTGTCACCTGACCCCACATAGATGGTACCGTCGGTTCCGATAGCGGGGGCGGTGAAGATCTGACCTCCTGTGGCATAGGTCCACTTGACGGTGCCGGGTGTTCCGGCCCCGTGGGCTGTGCCGAAAGTATAAATCAGAAATGTGGATATAAGTAGTCCGTACAAAAACTTTCTCATACTACATCCTCCTCGATGAGTTCATGTTTTACACGATTAACCCTCTCTGTATCAGAAGTCTAACCAATCACGCTATCTTCTCTCAATTCCTTTCCCCATTCTTCCGGTGACCCCGTTACATGCAGGTCTTTGGTATAGGAGAAGGATACAAGACAAAAACATAACCCTATACGTTTAATTTATTGCCTGGCAACCCGGCTATCTGAGGTAAAGCGTCAAAGATATAGAGAACTACAGACCCTTGAGCTTTCCGTCCCATCCTCACGGATGGTATGGCTTTTTCAGGTACACCCAAAGTTTATGCATTGTGGTACAGAAGTCAAGTAAATTTTCCGGCAAGGGCACTCTTACGTAATGCCACTTGAAATCTTCACAGTTTTGAAAGGTATGCAGATTGATGATTTAGGAAGAACTTCGCGGCTGTTGCAGTCACCTGCCGTTGACAATTCAAGACGCTTAGAAACTAAAAATTGCTGAGAGAAATAGAGCATTAAGAACAAAGTGTTTTTATAAGATTTAATACGGAAGCTGACCCGGTTTATTGAGGACAGGTCAGTTATTGAGATTAGGCTGCATAACTACAAGAGTTACTGATTCTCGTCTTTTCTTAATGCAAAAAAGCAATCAATGCCTAACTCTTTATTATAGCCTTTGTATAACTCTTGCCAAATATATGTTTTATTTTCAGGGACTGTTTTAACAAGATCAAATTTTCCTTTCATATCAGAAAATTCCTTTAAGAGTAACCGAATAAATCTCTCATTAACTCCTAATGCTTCCAATCCACAGATATTGCAAAGATGTATCGCTAACTGTACATACTATTTCATACAAATACCTTGACAGAGCATTATTTATAAAATACAATACACTTATGAAACAAAGACTGGGGAGACTGGAAACACAATTCTTTGCCTATACTCAGATGAGACGTCTGCGAGTGGTGCGGCTTGGAATCCTGGGAGCGGCTCTTGATCTTTCGCCTGATCAGGAACGTAAACTACTGAGCCGTCTGTCAAGAGCTGGTATAATCGCTCGGGTACAGAGGGGCCTCTATCTTGTCCCTGAGCGCTTCCCCCTTGGAGGTAAGTGGACTCCCGGTGAAATCCTTGCCCTTAACACGCTCATCGAAGAACAGCAGGGTCATTACCAGATTTGCGGGCCCAACGCCTTCAATCGCTACGGCTTTGATGAACAGGTGCCGACAAGGGTCTATGCGTACAATAACCGGATTTCCGGCGAAAGGACCATCGGCGCCGTGACGCTCACACTTATCAAGGTCAACGCGAGTCGACTCGGCGATACTGAAGAAACAAGAACACAGGAGGGGCTCATAGCCATCTATTCCTCGAGGGTACGCACCCTTGTTGATGCGGTTTACGATTGGGCCCGGTTCAACGGTCTGCCCAGGGCATACGCATGGATACGAACCGAACTGCAGGCCGGACGTATCAACCCTGCGGAGTTGACGAAGGCCACTTTACGTTTCGGCGATACAGGAACGATCCGGCGCATTGGTACTCTC
This sequence comes from uncultured delta proteobacterium, assembly GCA_963754785.1. GTDB lineage: Bacteria > Desulfobacterota > Syntrophorhabdia > Syntrophorhabdales > Syntrophorhabdaceae > PNOF01. Next base: position 170,313 of record CAVWHH010000020.1, read on the forward strand.
CTCGAAACCGAGGGCGTGGAACAGAAACAACTCAAGAAGCTGGAAGGTGCTTTGAATCCTTCGACGGGGCTCATACCGTGGATTCCCACTAAACCGAAACGGGGGACAATCAATCGTCGCTGGGGGGTTGTAGTTAATGAAAATGCCTGAAGATGATCGAATTGTTCTTGTCCATGAAGACCCTGTTTTATTCCGGGAGGCCGTCAATTTCACTGCCGCAGAAACGCTGTTTATTCCCGGACTGATAGAAAAGGACTACTTCTGCACGCTGCTGCTCAAGTACCTTATGTCAGCCAACGACGCACTGGTTTTCAAGGGAGGGACCTGTCTCGCCAAGGTGTATGCAGGGTTTTACCGTCTCAGCGAAGACCTGGATTTTGTGATTTCCATGGCCGCAGATGCATCACGCTCAGAGCGAAGCAGGCAGGCTATACCGCTCAAAACATGCATTGACTCCCTGTCTGAAGAACGCAATGTCTTTCACATCATTCAATCCTTGACCGGCGCGAACAGCTCCACGCAATACGTTGCTGTTGTCGGCTATCGGTCTTTGCTGGGAGAACGGGAGGAAATCATCAAGATCGAGATAGGGTTACGGGAACCCCTTTGTAAGCCAGCCGTTATGAGTTCTGCAAAAACCATCCTCCTCAATCCTGTTTCGGGCAAGGCCATGATACAACCGTTGCATTTGCCGTGCATTTCCTTTGAGGAAGCCATGGCTGAAAAGTTCAGGGCTGCGATTTCGCGACGCGAGATCGCCATCCGGGATTTCTACGACATTGACCATGCGGTCCGTGTTCTGGGACTCAACCCCATGGATGACGCGTTTGTTGAACTCGTAAAGAAAAAGCTTTCTGTACCCGGTAATGACCCCGTTGATCTTACCGGTGCCCGTCTCGATCTTCTCAGACGGCAGCTTGATTCGCAGCTTAGGCCCGTACTTCGCCGAGAAGATTTTACCGGGTTTGACCTGGAAAGGGCTGTTAGAATAGTAAGCAAGATGGCGGCACGGCTTGAGTAAAGTTATGGTTGAGCGTTGTGTTAGGTTATGGTTAACCTACAATTCTGCTCGTTTCCATTTCGCTTCCATACCGCCCGCAAATCCTTGTCCTGTCTAAAGTAGCGAAAGTTCTATTCCCATGTATTTTTTTAATAAAATGGAACCATATGTTGATTCGTGCCGTTTGGAACCATAAGCTGATTTTTTGATCAACTTATGGTTCCGATCAATGTCCCCGTTCGCTTGCATTAAGGGGGTGTAAACCCAAACCGGCCATTCTTCTGTTAGCACTTCTTAAGTCAGCGCAAAACTAGCCAAAAACAACATTAATCAGTGGTGAGACCATCCATGATTAGAACAGCATATATCCTCTCTGTCATTGCAGCCTCTTTCTGCTTTCTGTTTGCGCTTGGGCATCGATCCCTTGATCCTTTTCCATGTTTTCTGTGCTTCAAGGCCAAGCTTGAATACCATGGTCAAAGTTAACCCGAAAAATGCGATTACAATTGACACACCTATAGCCTAAGGCCCGACAAGGCTTTTCCGTATAACCCCTCAGAATGACTATTACTGGTGCGGTTTTTTGGCCCACCTCCCCTTTGTGTACCTTCAGGTGCCCCCAACTGCAGTGCAATTGAGATCGAGGCTCGGAATGTATTGTCTGATGCGGGTAAACAGGTACGAGAGTTTTGCCCGTGCCTTCCTGCTTCGTACCGATATCCGGAGAATAGTGTCTCTGCCGTCGCTTCCCATCTGTGCAGGAAGGACGAAGTACTTGTACCGTATGGTCTTGAGGTGCTGCCTTCTTTCTCGTGTGCCAAAGAATTCCTCCCGGAAAAGCACAAAGAGGTTGTAGGCAAGAACTCTCATAAGCATCGCCGCCTCTACCGCATAGAACCTCTTCATCGAGAAGCCGCCCAAGGCAAAGTCTTCTTTGAGTTCCTTGATGGTATTTTCATCGTTTGCCCGGGGCTTGCACAGGGTCCATACGTCATAGGGCGGCTCATTCGAACTGGTGATCCAGGCGCTAAAGCGGTAGTCTCTGATCTCGATCTCGTTCGCAAAGAGGGGCAATGTTTTCCCCATGGCCTTGTTTCTGTGGATGATATCCTGCCGGACCACGATGTAGCGTCTCTCTTTTCCCCAGAAGGGATGCATGAAGGAGAACTCCGATACGGAAAGCCCTTTGGCTATCTCCTTCCAGTCCGTGAGGGAATAAATATGCCGCTGGATGGGTTGTATGAGTTGACCGCAATGATGTAGGTGAGGTGTTCCTCCTCAAGTGTTTCGATGAACTGCTTGAGGTAGAACCCGCTGTCGGCGATGACACCCAGTACCCTGATACGGGTACGAATACGCTCATAGGAATCGGTGAAGAAGGCAAGGATGTTGTTCCATGAGGCGGTGTTGCCGGAGCGGTTCCAGAGGTGGATCACGTACTTACTCCTGTTGAGAAAAGCCAAAAGAGGATTATGGCTCGGTCTGCCCGTGCTTGGCAGGATTGTATCCTCTCTTTGCCCCTTCCTGTTCCCCATACCGGACAAGCACACTTGAGTCGAAGGTGAGCCAGTCTTCCCCAATCGTCGTCCAGGGAATGAGGTGCGTAAGATATGCCCATACGTTACGGGAGAGCATGTCCGCTGTCTTGAGATTCTTAAGCTTACCGAACATCCGGGTGAGGGTCGTTGCCGCATCGGGGAATCTTTTGACCCCGAAGATCTTTGCCAAAACATCCTTGTTACCCAAATAGATGAGGTGGGAGAAACGCTCCGCACCGGCAAAGACCATGGCGATGTAGGCGGCTACCTTTCCGTATACCCCCATACCGTTCGGAAAACATTCCGTGATCGGTATGGCTTTCTCGATCATCTCTCCCAATCCGATTCGTTCAAAGAATGCGGCAAGAAGGGCAAAGCCTCCATAGGCGGTCATCTTCCTTTTGGTAAAGGCAATTCTCACTTTGTTTACTTGGGGCATTGTGGTAGAATGTTGGTGCATAGTTTTGTTCCTCCTTTTGCATGGGGTCTGTTGTTTGAAGACGATTGATTCTACTGCAAAAGGAGGTTCTTTGTTAAGGGCTAATTGAAGGCAAATGCATTATTCGGGTTAAGAATATGCACCTCCGAGCAGAAAGCAGACACGGTAATGAAGAGGGCCAATCTTCAGGATCAGTGAGCCAATCCAACCACCCCCCCCCAAACAGGAAAATAAGGGTATCACGAACATCGCTGCGAGAATTCACGCCAAAGCCTTATCAACTTCTTGTCAAGAATGAAATAGACCTTTCTGCCGGCATCGTAGGATTCTCGATTACAAGTTGAAACAGAGCATATTCGTAGAGAGTATCAATGTGTGGATTATAGTTTGTTACTTGCACATTTCTTGTAAGAATTAGGCAAACCATCCATCGGCTCATAGAGGAAAGATACTGAAATGTATCCACGTTTCATTTGGAAATCAACTATAGGTGTTCTGTCCGAATCATTGCGAGAAGACCACTTGCGTGATGAAGCCGGTAAGCACTTTATCATGAAATCTTTACCGGGGAACATCGTCTTCGTGTCTTCTCCTGAATGCTTGATTGGGTTTTCTCTGGTCACTCTTCGGTCGAGAGTGTACTTAATTCCTTTCATCGCTTCAGTCCTATCTTTGGACAACTCTTTAACGAGCTTTCTTCCTTCGCCAAGCGTTCACGGCAAGGGTTGATGTTTTACCTACATATATGCATTGGGCATATCATGAAGAACTGCGGATTGAAAGGTTGCACATTCAGGGAAAATGCCAAGGTGCGGAAGAACTCATCACCCGGATGAACCCTTATGTCGCTCGACACATCAGCCATGCAAACAGGTATCTTGCGCACGAGGGAGGGCAATCTCACAAAAGGGAGGGCTTCGTTGTCCGCTCATGGTTTGTACGTGTGACTGTGAAAATTTTGTGAAAAACTGGTTCCTAAAACGGCTATTTTCGAGTAAACATACTATAGTATGAATATAAGCGAGGCTGAGGGATGTTATTGATAAAAGCTGATATTTTCAGGCTTTCCGTCGTGCTTGGGTTAGCGTTCGGGACGCTGGGGTCGCAGGTTCAAATCCTGTCTTCCCGATTGATTCTACAACAATTCGCCCCTCACACTGTGAAAATTTGCGTAGCGTTGCATAACCCGCAAATCCTTAACCCCGAGTACCTTTGCAACCTCATAGATATCCCTGCCGGACTTTACCGCACGGGTGGTGAAAGTATGTCTGAAGGTGTGGAATGTAAAATTATCGATACCTGCCCTTTCAATAGCCGTTTTTAGGCACCTCGCAATATTACGGTTTGAAATTCTCGTGGCGCAACTTGTACCGAAAATCAGCCTGTCCTCTCTGAGTTTCTGCGTAAGCCTTGTCACTGCGCCTTTCCTTTCAAATTTCTCAAAAAAAAGTCATACAGACAATCGTTCATTGGGGTTGTAAGCTGTCTTTTCGTTTTTTCCAAAAGGAATGTAATGGTCCTGTTTTCCATTCTGACGTTTCCGCGTTTCTTTCCGCACTATGTTCCACAGATAGAACTTAAGTTGTCGGGTTCTCGTTAGTGTTTGCATATTTATGTTTTTTGGGTATTGCTCGATAGGAGGTCGGGCCCGGCAGGAGAGAGTTTTTGGAAAAAAAGGGACGAAAAGACGATGAGATGGCAGGTCAGAGACGGCCACAAAGTTATAAATAACTATTGGCAGTTGCTTTCTTGTGGTACATCAATTTTTATATCTTCGGTGTATGCTCGCTTCGTAGGTGCAGTGCGCACAAACCATTTGTTTTATGCTCACTATTTTGATACCGTTCGAACAGGGCCGCAACCGTGGTTTTCGTTCGTTGTTTTTGAGGGGGGTTTTATGCGCACTCGTGATTGGCATGCGGTGGACCATGGATTATAGTAGGTAATCGATAACAGTATTACTTGACAATAAGATTAATATATCCTACTATTAAGTAGGAGGCCATTATCAATGGCAAAAACATCGATTACCATTCCGGATGCTTTATTTGCAGAGGCGAAAGATCTTTCCGATAACTTCAGCGCATTGGCAACAGAAGCTATCGGGGATTATATAAGGAGAAAGAAAGTCGAAAAGGCATTGAAGAGCCGCGGTATGTGGGCTGATCGGAAAAAGAAGAGCACCGAAATAGTAAACGAACTGCGATCAGAAAATGGGAGAACCTATGCAAAGCGTTCTGATTGATACTGACATCGCAATAGACTATCTGAGAGGATCAGAGGAAGCAGCGCGTCTTTTAGAACAACTATGGAACAACAATATGGCGTTTCTCAGTATCCTTTCGGTATACGAGCTTTACGCAGGCATGAGAGCCACAGAAAAAGATGTTACGGAAGACTTTGTCAATGCATGTAACATTGAATCAGTTACAATGCAAATAGCAAAAAAGGCGGGGGATATGTACAAGCAATGGAGGGGGAAAGGTGTTACTATTACGTCCATTGATTGCATTATTACTGCTACGGCCGCACTTAATAAACACAAAATAGCCACAAAAAACAAAGGCCACTACCCCGAAAGAGGCCTTCTGCTCGGGCAGCTATTAACACATGTAACTAACAAAAAATAAATAAACAGAACTCAATATAGACTATACCCTAACTTGACGTCAGATAATTAAGAAAAATGTGTCAAAATAGGGTCGTTATCTGATTTTTCTGACATAACTGTTCTGAGGTCTAAAAACCTATACTGACAGTTCTGCGGATAATTGTAATGGTTGCCTGCCAAGGCTTCCGAAACCATGAAGATTTCAAATCTTGCACTTTGTTCGTAAATCCATTTTCGTTGATTACAGCAATGAATAGAATTGCTCACACCAATTTTTGAAACTCCGTTGATTGGGAAAAATGTTGAGTATCTACAAATCCGCACTTTTGATTAGGGCGAGAGATAAACGATCTGTTATAACAGAAGGAATAGAAAAGTCAGGAATCTTCGTTTCAAAACAGACCGGTAAACATATCGAAACCGCCGATGCATGTATTCTCAAAAGCTTGCGGAATATGGTAGAGAAAAACTCAGGAAACTCCAGAGATTTATTTTCTTGACAAAGGCCTTTTTATGGCTACCGTTTGAAATAGTGAATATCTAGTGAGGACATAACTGAGGAAGTAGTCCGTACTTGAAAAGTACCTACAACTAAACAGCTTCAGCAGAACGATAATTCAACGATCACTATTTGAAATGCTGTACCTTGAAAAAAACAGGCGGAGTGCAAATTATAGTCAAAAAACGAGGACACTTAATTCTGGCGTGAACAACATGCTCTCTCCTCTTCCGCGATGCCCCAAAGATCCCCGCATGTTTCTTTTGGTAAGCATAGGTTACTTATCGTGAAGGATATCCATCCACCGTATGGCTTCATGTTCACTGACCTTGCCCAGATAAACTTGTGTCGTCTTCAGGTCTTGATATCTCAGTATCACTTTAGACACGATTTCTAACGGTACTCCGTTACGACTCGCATACGTGGCCGAGTATCTCCTAAGGTCATGGGGAGAAAGGACCACATTGAGCCGAGCTCCGAGTTTCCTGACGAACGTTCCGGCCTTGGAGTAACAGACCGGAAATATGTGCTCGTGAGGGGAGAGCTGCCTGCTTTTGATAAAATCATTGAGCCGTTTTACTATCGGTTCGGGCATGAAGGCCACCTCACCCTCTTTACCTGACTTGGGGGTGTTGATGGCAAACTTCCGGTCAAAGAAATCCGATACTCTGAGGCCGAACAGCTCTCCAATCCGTAGGCCGCACCGGGCCATGAGCTCCAGCATAAGTCTGTTCCTTGGGTTCTTCGTATTGTAGATCATCTCATCAACAACCTCCTTATCAAGAACCACCTTCGGGGCCTGCTTGGGCATCCTGAAGGTCTTCGACAACAAAGGGGCGCTGCAGGGATTCTTCATGTCCGGGCAGCACTTCCCGATGACGAAGTTGAAGAAGGCCTTGACCTGGGCGTAGCTGTAATTTTTTGGTGGATCTGGCCAGATCCTTTGTCCTCTGTTCCAAGAAGTCGTAAACCTCATCGGCTCGTATTGAGTCAACGGGGTGACCGGCATAGAGAGAGGAAAAACGCTGTAATATGAACCGGTAGCTCTCACATATTCTCTCACGGTGATTGGACTTCTGAATAAGAGTGTAACGATACCGCTTCTTTTATGTTTCATGGCTGCCTCCTTTCGCGGAGTCTTTGGGGGATAGAATGAAATATAGGCAGAATGGGGGTTAAAAAAAAGGAACAAGGATCGGAACAGGGCCTTGGTCACAACCCCTCGCCGCTCATCAAAAATGACCCTTTTGTACTCATCAAAAATGATCCTCACAATGCGCAGTTGATAAGTCTTTAGTTTTTCTCGAAGACAAAAGAACAGGCATCGAACAGGAAGGTTTGAAAGATATGAGAGAGAATAGCGGCAGAGATCAGGGTTTGGTATGGACTTTCCCTTTGCCATCAGGAGATGTCCTCAGAGAGGGACCATCGATGCGTATTGTAATGCAATGGTGTGTAAGGCGGTCCAGAAGGGCGTCGACGAGGCTCTTTCTCTGGAAGAGGTCATACCATTCCGGATAGTCTAAATTCGTTGTCAGGATTGTCGATTTTTTCCCGTAGCGTTCCCCCATCAGTTTGAAGAAGGCGTTGATCTGTTCAGGTTTCAAGGTAAGATACCCCAGTTCATCAATGACAAGCAGGTCATAGTGGCAAAGGCGATGAATGAGTTTCTGGCTTGACCGGTCTGCCAAAGAGGCGTAGAGTTCGTCAAGAAGGTCCTGGGCGTGGTAGAATCTTCCCCTGTATCCAGATAGAAGCGCCTGGCGCAGAAGCCCTATGGCGAGGCCCGATTTCCCGGCGCCGGGGTTTCCTATAAAGACGATATTCTCCTTACGTTCCACGAAGGCAAGCCCTGAGAGTTCATTGATCTGTGCCTTGCTCACACCAGGCTGCCTGCCAAAGGGGAAGGTTTTGAGCGTCCACTCCCAGGGGATTTTTGCCCCCTTGAGCCGATTGAGGAGGCTCTGGTTCTGGCGGTATACCTGCTCACTCAGCAAGAGACGCTCTACGACCTCCGAGACAGGGGAACCCTCTTTTTCCGATCTTTCGATCTCCCGCTCAAGGGCTTCCGCCATGCCCTTGAGTCTGAGCTGCGAAAGGAGTTCATGGAGCTTCCGGTTCACAGTTCATCCTCTATGGTAAAGAACTCTCCGGCGACATGGGAGAGGATCAGCTGCTCTATGCGGGACAGGTCATACAGGTCGTAATGGGTGGCCTCGCCGATGGCTTTTTCAAATGCCTCCGGGGGATAGGTGCGTTTCAGGTTCAAAAGTCTCCGTAAATGCCTGACGCCTCTCCCCTTTGAACGCTTTTTCAGCTCCCCGACAAACCGGTCAAGCCATTCATAATGACCGAGCAGGGCCTTTTCTTCCTCGCAGGGACCGCTGTGCACCCTTTGTTTGTTCAGGGGAAGATGGTGGCCGGATGCGGTTGTCCGGGCCTCCCGTTTATCAAGGAGCCTCGGATGATCGGCTACTTTCTGATTTGCGAAGAAGACCTCTATCCGGTCCCATAATTTATGGATCTCTACATCCCTGCCGATCAGACGTTCCGGCACCGAATAACGGTTGGTATCGATCTGTACATAGCCTGCCACATCCACCGTTCTATATATGGTCTGATAGACCGGGGGGATGTAGAAAGGCCGGGGGATGAGGTGAGATTTTTCCATGAGGTATGCGGCTTCAGGGCTCATGCCGAGGGAGCGTTTTATTTTTTGGTTGGCGACGTCTTTGCACCATCGTATGGCCTGCTCGTTCAGATCATGCCAGTCCCGGAAGGTGCGGCCTGCGAGGTAATTATTTTCTATGTAGGAGAAGTTTCTCTCGATCCGTGCCTTCCTGTCGGCATCGCCAATGTTGTGGGGAACAAATTTGACTCCGTATATCTGGCCGAACCGTTCCATCTCGGGGGCGATATCAGCATCGGGGCCGCTGCCTCGGGCCACTATGATGTTCGTGTTGTCAATAATACATACAGGGCAGGCGCCGTCCATGAACGTGAAGGCGGCATCCAAAAAGACCCGTGCCTCAAAGCGGGTGAAGCAGGGATAGTACTGGATGAAGAGTTTTCGTGAGTAGGCCAGTACCAGCCCGGCACAATGGGCTCTCACTTTCTTCCCGTTGATAATTACCTGATGGGGAGAGGTGTCATGCTGCATCTCCTGTCCTGGGCCCAGGGTGTATGTACCCGAGCGCTTTCTCCGATCCCGGAGTTCGAGGTCTCTCACTATACGGGTCAGGGTGCTGTAAGGGACGGTATGGCCCTGGTCTTCCAGTATCTCCTTGACCCTGACTGCATTGCCGGATACGGCAGAGAATACATCACGGATTACCGAAGAGAGTTCCTCACGGGAAGATTCCCTGTGTGATTTTTGCTTCCCACGGATCACATCCCTTACCGTGTTCCGGGAGATCTTTAACATCTGGCCGATCTGCCTGATGTGAATCCCCCGCTGATACAAACTTACTATGGCCTGCCGTATCTCCTCGATAATCATGATGCCTCCCGATTGCGTTTTCGAGTTCCATAAATTGTTTCCGGCTGTCTCCGAAGGCGGTAAGCAGAACACGCCGGTCAAGGGTGCTCTGGCTTCCGGAGAACAGAAGGGGGATATCCTTAAGGAGCCCTTTGAGCATGTGGGCAATGATCCTCAAATCATGAAGCCATTTGCCCTCCGGTCCCTCTTTTAAGGTTTTGCTCATCCGTTCTTCTTCTCTGGCATTGACGGATTTCAAGAAGAGAGCCGGTTCATGCACCATGTTTTCCCTCTGCCTCCGGGTGGCCTTCCGGTAGTGGCGGAAGAACTCCGCCATCTCTCGCGTGGATGCGCACGCCCCTGAAAGATTCTCTGTAAGGGTCTTCCCATGCTCCGGTATTGCGCGCGCAATGGGAATGATTACCCGCATGGCGGTCCAGGTAGAAACGGACCCCTTCCGGATCAATTCTATAAGGTCTTCAGAGAGGGAGCGGTAAAGGGCCAGCCGTCCTGAGACCCATCCCTGCCTGTGTCCCACCATAGAGGCGATCCTTTCCTGAGAAAGATGATGGTGATCGTGAAGCTCCACAAGAAGGGCCGCTTCCTCCAGAAGATCCCATTTGCGGCTGCATGACCTGGCGAGCATCTCTGTCAGGGCTTCTTCTTCTTTACATTCCCAGATTTCCGCCATGACCGTGTCGCTTCTTAAGCGCCGCAGGGCCATGACCCTCAGGTAGCCGTCGAGCAGAACAAGGGTATCCAAAATGGTCACGGGGACAATCTGTCCGATACGTTCGATGGAGGCCGTCAGCGCGAGAACTTTTGCGGGCCGTGCAACCCTTGTATGCGCATAGCGGAGATTGAGATGGGCAATTTCTATTTCTTTGATCTCCCGGAGGTATCTGCCGTCCATGGTGGAGATAATAACGTGAAGACACAGGTCCGTTCCATCTCGTCTTTTATCATGCCCTATCCGTATCCAGCGGCCGCAAATGTCCTTACACCAACCCTTTTCAAGGTGATCTCGTCTTTTATCATCCCGTCCGGTATAAGGAGAATCAGCTTCTGGACTTGCTTTACGGGGCGTATCTCGTCTTTTATCTTTTGTCTCCATGACTTCACGTAAGCCTCATAGTGATCGGCGAAGTAGCCGGGGTTCTTCTTGACCCACGCCTCTTGTGCGGCCTTCTTCCGTTTCTTTTTGCACTCCGGGTCAAAGCATGCCTTCTGCTTCTTTTTCACCCGGTGATCGGGGGTGAAAAACTTTCCACAGAAAAGGCATTGTTTGGTCACCGGCAGCACCCCCTTTGTTTTTGATAGTTTATACAGTGTCAGGGGCAACAGCGGCGAAAAAATCAAATACGCCAACCCGATCCGGGTGAGGCAACTGTTGAAGGGTGGGAAATTTTTTATTGATACCGCTTATAATGGTCTGGAGGTGTTACCTATGAAAACTGGATATCTCTAATCGGTGGGTCAGTTATTTTGAGCAAAGGTGGGTCAGTTCGAGTAAGCGTTAAAGCAACCGCAAGGCGAGTATCCTCCATAGTATAAAAGATCTAAGGATTACAGCTTGAAACAATGCATTGCCGGTAAATCAGACGAACCGCAATGATCGCTCTGTCGCTTTTACTATAGCATATAGCTCAATAGATCATCTATTGGGCAACTTGATGTATAATTTCCGAGATATACGATTGGTATTTTACACCCAGTTTATTTGCCTTATGTTTAATTTTTTCAATATCTTCACTATTGACCCTAATAGTCATCGTTATATCTTTCTTTCTTGCCTTGAGAGCTTTTTCAACTCTCTCCAGTTCCTTCCCTTTTAACGGCTTGAACTCACCACTTAACAGAGCATCTTCAACTTCTTTTTCTTCTTTTGTTAATCTGATTCTTTTCATGTTACACCTTCTTATTTTTAAATATTTTTGTATACTTTCGGCTTGGAAACACTGTCTTCAAGAAAATATATTTGTCCTCTACAACGCAGGGTACTACCCAGACATATTTCTCATATTCATATAACAAAACCATTTGATTATCTCTTGTACGGTGTTTTTGAACACCCAAGAATGTTGAATCCAATATCTCTTCAAATGAGGCGCCTCTTTCCTTCTTAAGGATTTTGTTCTTTTCTTCGTCCCATTTAATTATTTTCATAACTCAATCATAGCATAACTTTGATGTAGTTACAATTGTATTTACAATTG